>JABHBK010000041.1 GCA_018673915.1 Nitrospina sp.
ATCTAGCCCTTTAATCAACGTGACACCTTTACCTTTTCTGCCCTTGGTCTCACGGGAGACTCGAACGTTACCATCACCGGATGGTGATGTCTGTTTACGACAGGTGCATTGGTTAACGGGATTACCACAGGCGGGACAGATTCTACCTTGTTCGGTGGAGTAGACAACTCGATCTTTGGAGAGCTTTGCTTTCATCTCAGGCCTTCTTAACAAATTCCGACTTTAACATCATTGCTCCGATACCGGTAATCTTGAAGTCGATATTATGGTCGCCGTCCACAAGGCGGTAGACTTCTACCTCCTAGGAGAATCTCATCTTTGTAGCAACGTCTGCTATGGGTCGGAAGTAGACCTAATCCCTGATAAAATATTAATAGGGTCATACCAAACCACCATAGATTATTTTATGTGAATAATTATGGTGTCCGAAATTAGAGGACTATATGGAATGTGGTTTCCTCTTGCGAACAGAGTTCTAATGAAATGACGACCCGTGGGCAAATCCAGCTTTATACATGCGGAACCATCGCTCATATGAATAAACTTAGAATCTTTTTTAAGAGGCTTATCCATTTCAGAGAAGACAGGTGCGTACATATCTAGCATTATATGATGGTGACCCTTGCCTTCATTCACTCCATTCTTTGTCGATTCCACTTCCAAGCCGTACGCTTCCATGCAAATCTCAACCGGATTAGAGACCACAGCTTTATGCGCTGGTTTTATAATTTTTACCGCTCTATAAGCTTCATCGGCAAAGGCGTTAGAAATTGACAACAGAAACACCATAAAAAGATAAGATATACATAGGGAATTTTTCACCATTTTGCTCCCGCCGGCTCGCCGCATAATTACGCCTGGTAGTCGAATTGAACAACCGGCTGGTAATGATCCATTTGTTTTTTTATGATAGCTACCAGCTCTTTAAGACGGGCCTGGGTTTCAGCCTCAAACCTCAATACCAGTACAGGCTGAGTGTTGGAGGCGCGAATCAAAGCCCAGCCATCACCAAAATTGACCCGCACGCCATCAATGTCAATGACTTCATATTGTTTTCTGAACAGTTCGGTTAATTCACTTACGATTTCAAACTTTCTATCATCGGGGCAGTCAATGCGGATCTCTGGTGTGTAGGCAGTTTTTGGAAGGTCGGCAAGCATTTCAGAAACTTTTTGGCTAGACTGCGCAACAATCTGCAATATCCGGCCTGCGGCAAAAATCGCATCATCGAATCCTAAATAATTATCGGCGAAACAGACATGGCCGCTCATTTCCCCGGCAAGAAGTGCGCCGGTTTCTTTCATTTTCTTTTTGATCAGGGAGTGGCCTGCCGGTGCCATGACCGGGACCCCGCCATGCTTTTCGATATCTTGATACAGGTTCTGAGAACATTTAACTTCGCCCACAATAGTGGCACCCGGGTTTCTCGAAAGAATATCTCTTGCGAAAATAGTCAACAGTTGATCGCCCCATAAGATATTGCCTTTTTCATCAACCAGGCCAATGCGGTCCGCATCACCATCAAACCCGATACCCAACTCTGCATTTTCGGCACGGACTTTTTGGATCAATCCTTCCAGGTTTTTCTCTACAGTCGGATCTGGATGATGGTTGGGAAAGGTTCCATCTGGTTCACAAAATATTTCTATGGGTTCCTGTCCAAGTTTTCTCAGGAGTTCGGGTCCCACAATTCCGAAGCATCCGTTACCTCCATCTACAACCACTTTTACTTTTCTGGATATATTCAGGATGGAGCAAATATGATCCATGTAGGATTCCATAATATTTGCTTGTTCAACTTTTCCTGACCCGGTTTCAAAATCTTTGGCATCGATCATTTTTTTTAACTCTTGGATTTTTTCTCCATACAAACTGTTTTGGCCTTGGCTGATTTTGAAGCCGTTGAACTCCGGAGGGTTGTGGCTACCCGTAATCATCACGCCGCCATCTGCCTTAAGATGGTGAAGGGCAAAGTAGGAGACGGGTGTAGGGACTTTTCCAATGTCTACCACATCGCATCCGGTAGAGGTCAAAGCTTTGGATAAAATATCGCGGAACTCTATTGAACTGGAACGAATGTCCCATCCCATCACCAGGGTTTTTCCTCCCTGGCGTTTCATATATGTGCCGATAGCCTGACCGATATATTGAACCGTTTCAGGGGTAAGGTCTGGGCCAACAACGCCGCGAATATCATATTCACGAAAAATTTGAGGATTTATTTCAGTGGTCATAATATATACGATTTGTGATTAAAAGTTATCGATAGAACCTGCGAAAAATACACAGGGCAATTAGCTTCAGGATGTGAGAATACTGCGACTTTTCCAAAAACGCAAGTCAGGCTGGCTATGGTTTCAGGAGGCGGGTTCGGTTACGTTTTCTTCCTCAGATTTTTTATGGGCTAGAGTGCTGGTGACTTCGAAAGTTTTACCATCCCTGTAGATGGTTAGGTGAATTTCCTGTCCCGGCATGAGAGCCAATAGTTTGCGCCGAAAGATGGCCAGGTTGGTGATCGGTTCTTTATTGATTCCTGTAATGATGTCATTTATTTTTAAGTTGGCCTGTTCAGCCGGGCTGTCTTTTTCTAAGCCTTTAATGACCATTCCCAGTGAATCCGGATAGTTTAGTTCCAAGGCCTCTTCAGTGGTGAGAGGGGTTGCGTGGGCTCCAAACCATCCTCTTTCTGTTTTGCCGATGATCAACATACCCATGACATCCTTCACAGTATTGATAGGAATTGCGAATCCGATCAATTGCGCCTGTTCAACAATAGCTGTATTGATTCCCACCACTTCTCCATAAAGATTGATGAGGGGTCCTCCGCTACTGCCGGGGTTTATGGCTGAGTCTGTTTGCAAAAAGTTTACGTAACGGTCTCCGGCGTGGGGAGCCACTCTCTCTTTAGCACTGATCAATCCAGATGTTACGGAATGTTGGAACCCTAACGGATTCCCCATTGCCAGAACCACCTCGCCCATTTTCAGCTTGTCTGAATCGCCGAAGGGGAGAATGGTGGGAATGAAGTCGGGTTCAATTTTAATCAGGGCGGTATCAGTCAGTCGGTCAATTCCTATAATTTTTGCGGGGTATTCTTTTTTCCCCTCTGCCAGAACAACACGAATATTTACTGAGTTGGAAATTACATGAGCATTGGTGAGGATGTAGCCTTCCCGGTTGATGAGGAAACCCGAGCCCAGGCTGAATCCTTCTGACTTAAACGGGATAGGGACCTGAAAGGGAACGATATCCAGAATGCTGGAAACAATGGGAATTCGTATCGGTAGAAGATCGTTGGGAGAAATACCAAATTTGGTGTCACGCTCTTCAATCCGAATGGTGTAAATATTTACTACCGCTTGTTTTACTTTAGTGGTGATGCGGGAAAAGGTGTGGTTGTCCAACGGAACCGGTTCGCGGTCATCCGACGAATCGCCATGATCCCAGAATTTATCCAGATTAATATCCTTTAGCGCGACGGTCTCAAATCGTTTGTCAAAAATAGGGGATTCCTTATCAACCAGAATTTTACCCACATTGGCGGTTCGGGAAACCGAGCACCCGGCAAGCAGGACAAGAAAAATAATGAGCGTCAAGCCGAATTTAGTTTTTCTAGTTCTCATAAAGGCATTTTTTAAAATGGGTTCCGGGTTAAGCCACCATCTACAGCAAAGTTTGTGGCCGTGATCCACCCGGATTGGTCAGAAGCCAGGAACAGGGCCAGTCCAGTTAAATCTTCCGGCATGCCCATTCTTTTTAAAGGAATGGTTGCGCCAGTCTGTTCCATGATTTCTTTTTTCGCTTGTTCCGGGGAAGAATCGCTATTTTGTGTTTCGTTGTCCCATGATTTACTCCACACAGGGCCCGGGGAAATGGAATTGACCAGAATCTTATCCGCTGCCAGGGTCTGGGCGAGAGAAACAGTAAAGTTGGAAAGTCCGGCCTTCATAGCACTGTAATGGGGGAAAACATCTTGCGGACTAGCCGCCGCTATGGATGAAATATTTATGATTCTGGCGCAAGCAGATTGTTTTAGAGAGGGAATGCAGTGCCGACTCAGCCGTACGGCTGACATCAGATTGATCTGAAACGAATCTTCCCAGTCTTGATCGGTCAATTCAAAAAAATCAGCCAATTTTAAAATCGCCCCGACATTATTGATCAGAACATCGACCTGCCTCAGTTCTTTCATCGCGCTTTCGTAAAAAGCTTCGACTCCTTCTACCTTGCCAAGATCAGCGGAAAAGCAAATATGACCGGTCCCTTGCATTTCCTCAGATAAGGAGTCAAGGCGATCCTGGCTGCGGGCGCAGGCAGCAACCTGGGCACCTTCTTTGGCAAAAGCCAGGGCAAGCGTTCGGCCAATTCCATCACCAGCCCCGGTGATGATCACTTTTCGACTATTCAAATTTGAGCCCATGTTAAGATGCCTTCCTTAATTTGACCTTTTCGAGATTTTTAATATATGGAGCCAACGCTAATCCCAAAAATCACGTCTTCCCCTTCGCTGGTCTGGGTAGTAGCCGCGATTGGATTTTATATCATCAATATCTTTCTGGGATTATTTATGGCTTTCAGAAAGAGGACAGCCCAAAGCCTGAAAGTTCACCGGCTCTTGTTTTACACCATCGCATTTTGTCTGGGTTATTACCTGCTCATGAACCAGACTCATGATGAGAACACGCTACTGGATTATTTGGTCTGTCTATACTTTATCACAATCGTTCCATTCAGCAAACGCTGGGACATACTAGTCCACGCTTTCATTGCAGCAATGGGACTGATACTCCTGCCACTACTGATTGTTCTAAGGATATGAAAGGAAATTTACTGCAAGGAGAAAGTGCTTGGGGTTGAGAGGGTTGTTCTGGGGTCAGTCTACGATGGCGGCTTTGACGGTGATATCGCCGTAAACTTTAACGCGACAACCGAGTTTCTGGTGGGGTTCGAGTTTGTGGAGATTTTCAAAAAAGGTGCGTGGGTTGACGTTTTCCATAGGCTCAATTTCTACCACGCATTTTCCGCACAGGCCATGTCCGCGACAGTTTAAAAACTTGCTGAGTCCTTTATATACCTCGGCATCGTTATACAGCGCGGCCTTTCTTAGGTTCGCTCCATAACCAGCTTTTAAATCAATGGTTTCTTCGGTTTCGGTGTTTATAACCTTGATTTTTGGCATTTAAATCTAAGCTCCAACTCGGGTTTTCCGGCCTATAAGGAAAGCTATTAATGCCCCATATCTGGGTCGATGTCAATCCTTATTTCCACTAGTCGCGAGGTCAACGAGCCCATCCTGATTGCTCCTGCGGTGAGCAGTTAAATGGAGTAATTGTGGCCCATAAGGATTTTCTTTTCTTTAAGAAATTCCTGAATTTTATGGGATGCATCTTTTGCGTTTTGCGCCTCCTCTAGAGTGAGGGCAATATCCGGTTCCCCTGTAGGTTGCGAGGCCACTTGTATTTCTACCACTGGGTAAGGGTTCGCCAATAGTTTGAGATCGGCCTGGTCTTCCTGATGGAAGGCGTTGGAGGTGGAGATCACCACATGGCCGGCATCGAGAAATAATTTAGCTACTTCGCCCAACCTCCGGGCCGATTCGCTTTCGCTATTGCTTTTGGGATCATCCAGATCGGCTCCGAGTCCGAGATTAACATTCCTTCGGTCGAGCAAATAACTTTGGAAATTATTTTGGAAAAGGCTGTGCTCCAGGGTTCTCGCTAGCGGGCCTTTACCGGTACCGGGGTCGCCGGTGATAAGAATCAATGTTGCCCTGTGCCCATTGCGGTAGGCTCTTTCTTCCGGCTTGATTTCGCTTTTGATCCAATTGAAATCCCGTGTACGAACTTCGTCTCGAAGCTTATCTTCCTTCGTAGCCGGAGTGTAGGTGGTGATGATTCCGCCTCCGCAGACATCGAATTCATCAACCAGAACGAACCGGCCGGTGGTGGCGATAGACCCGAATAGATCAAAGGCAACCGGATTTCTCGTACTCAAGGTCAATTCAGCAACATCATTCTTGGCGATATAGTCCTGATTAGTCAGCGTCTCCAGGGTAGAGGCATCAATGGCTTTTTTGAAATCAACCACTTCGCATTCCACCTCCTGCGTATTTAGTTTGATGACAAACTTCCTGCCTTTTTCCAGGTTGCGTTTTCCCATCCAAAAAACGTTGGCATCGAAAGTGGTGGAGACAATCGGTAACTGGTCCGTCAGAGTGCACACGTCCCCGCGCTCTACAAATATTTGCTCATCGAGAGTGAACCCTATGGACTCTGAAGATGTGGCAGCAGAGGGTTGCTCTGGCACGCTCCAAGCTTCGATGGTTTTCACCACTGCCTGCTTGTTGGAAGGGGAGAAGGTTACTCTGTCCCCGGCCTTTAATTTGCCTGACTCAACCCGCCCGGCGATGATGCGCCGTTCGTCAAATTTATAAACATCCTGCACCGGAAACCGAAACGGCAGATGATCCGGTGGGGGTTTTTTCTCGAACTGATCGACCATATCCAGAACTGAGGGCCCTTTGTACCAGGGCATTTCATCTTTCAACGCGGCAATGTTCACACCGAGTTTTGCGGATACAGGAATAAACTCCCGGGCTTCAATTCCCAGCGATTCCATGAAAGCGGTATATTCTTTTTTGATATTGGAATAAACCTTCTCGTCGTAACCGACCAGATCCATTTTGTTGATCACCACGGCAACCTGGGTCAGCCCCAGCAGTTTTAAAATGTAGCCGTGTCGGCGCGATTGTTCCTGAACTCCCTCATTTGCATCAATCAGCAGGAGGGCGGCCTCGGCATCGGCGGCACCTGTTACCATATTTTTCAAAAACTCTTTGTGACCCGGTGCGTCGATGATGACGTATTTGCGTTTTGCGGTACTGAAAAAAATCTGTGAGGTATCAATGGTAATGCCTTGCTCCTGCTCTTCTTCCAGAGCATCCAGCAAAAAGGCGTATTCGAAATCCTTACCTTGTTGTTTACAGATGTCGCGGATAAAGTCGAGCTTGCCCTCGGGCAGGGTTCCTGTATCGGAGAGAAGACGTCCTACAAGGGTGGACTTACCATGGTCAACATGACCCACAATGACCAGCCGTAAAAGACGGCTGGAAAGATCTGGAGCGTTTCCGTTATTGCCCATTTACATATATCCCCGGGCTCGCAGTTTCTGCATGGCATAGGTGTTTTCCTGATCCTGTGCCCGGCCGGAGCGCTCTGATGTGGTGCAGTTTTTAAGTTCTTCTACAATTTCATCCACATTTTTGGCTGTGGAATCGATGGTGCCAGTACATGGGGCGCAACCTAAAGACCGGTAACGCGTTCCTTCTGGACTCGCAAAGTAAAGGTCGATGATGGGGATTTTCTCCCTCTGTATATATTCCCAGACATTCAGTTCTGTCCAGTGCAGGATGGGATGAATGCGGATATGCGTGTCATCGGCGAAACTGGTTTTATATTGGTCCCATAATTCAGGCGGCTGGTCTTTGAAGTTCCATTCAAAATTTTTATCCCGGGGTGAGAAGTAGCGTTCTTTGGCGCGAGTGCCTTCCTCATCCCTTCGAATACCCAGAATCAGTCCGGTATAACCGTGTTCTTCCATGATGCATTGCAGACCCTGGGTCTTTAATGCTTCACAACAAACCAATCGCCCCTTCTCATGATTCATGCCTTCATCCAGGGCTTTTTGGTTCTTTCCGACTACTAGATTCAGTCCCCACTCTTTAGCAACCCGATCCCGATACTCAATCATTGCAGGAATCTTGTAGGTCGTATCGATGTGAACCAGAGGAATGGGACAATGACCAAAAAAGGCTTTGCGCGCCAGCCAGACCAGAATGGTGGAATCCTTTCCAATCGACCATAGCATTGCTAGGTTTTTGAAGTTCTTATACGCTTCGCGTAGGATGAATATGCTTTGATTTTCCAGCTCGTCTAAATGATCCACCGTTATTCCTTATTACTGAATGGGGAAACAACCACTTTATCTCGAAAGTTCAATACAATCAAGGGGGATGTCGATTTTAGAGGAAATAGAGCGATAGATCAATGAGTTTGACGCTTTTTGCGGCAAATTTTATGAAAAATGTTTGTTTACCACATCGGGAAAAGGACAATGCAGGCAATTATTCTGGTTTTACGTGCAAAAATCCTGATAAACCTGCATCAACCCCTGAATTTGTTTTTCGGAGTGCAATACGCGGAGCATATCCTCTTTATTGCCAAAAATATAGTGCTTCATGAAGCGGAGCAGTTTGTGGTCGCTGGCTTTTTTACCGATTTGAAAAAGAGCGTTGAGTCCCGTTTCCAATTCTTTAAACTTTCCTGCCCGGGCAAAGATCAGGCCGATGGGCAGACCAATGTTGATGATGATTTCGCGTGACCGCGCCGAGCCAACCAGTTGCTGGGATTGCGCAAGCGTTTTGCCGTCTGGAGTGTAATGGTTTGCCCAGTAATCATCGGCGGAAACACAAAAGAAATCATTGAACGTGTTCAGAGTTTTTTTGTCAGGAATTTCATTGCCAGAAGACACGAGGATTTTTTGGTATGATTTTATAAAGTCGGCAAACATTCCCTCTCTTTCGTGGCGCGCGATTAAATAGGCCAGGCCTGCAATGCGCCGGTAAGGATAATTGGCAGGACGAATTGCGCGGAAGCTCCAATCCTTTACCGTAAGAGGGGAGGGGGGAATCCTGTCACGGTAAGACTTCCATATTGGCAAGAGTTTTGCGAACCCGGATTTGTTTTTCTTATCGTCAGTCATCAAACCGGATATGCCAAAGAGCAAGGCCTGGGTATGCAGAACTCGTTCTGCTTGTTTTGCAGGCAACAGGTTTTTTAATTCGGCCAAAGGTAAAGCGTCGGCCAATGTCTGAAAAGCCTGCTTGTTTTCGGGATACCCCATTGCCTCGGCAACGCCCCGATAAAAAGTTTGTTCGTAACCCTCAATAATGACCGAATCGTGGAACCTCTCCATCTTAGTGAATACCCGGGCTTCACCGGCCGCATTCAAAAGCTGGGTGAGCTTTTCTTGCGAAAGTTGCGCCAAAGGTTGATGGCATAGGCCGACATTGCAGTGATTGAGTACGGGATAAGTTTCGAAATCGAGTTCGTCATTGAGATCGAGAATTCCTTTGGTCAGGTAATCCTTGATTTCAAACTGGAAGGGAAGGTGTTCCCCTTTTGCCCGAGGGCTTTTACCTCGGCCCTGCCACATATAGACATGCAGGATAACGTTATCGAAGTCCGGGTTACTGGAATGCCCATGAGCGTTCCAATCGGTGGAGTGAACGTGTAGCTCAACATCGCCTTCATAAGTTTTTCCGTCTACCTTGATGGTCGCGCTGGTGAAGTCGGGACCCTTACCGAAATTCCAGTATCCAGGATAAACGATTTCCAGGTTCTGGCCGTCCTGAGTTTTGAGGGAGGGTGTGCAAAACAGTTGGTCGTTCCAGATACAGCGTATGACTTTTTCCGGGACGCGGATGGTGTGGTCTTCTTCGCGCACCTGCATTTGATTGTATACTTGAGTGAACTTCAGGTATGCATCGGAAAATGCAGCAGGCGCAGTCATTTTAATTTCCACTCGGTGCCGGTCGGGGTGTCTTCGATGAGGACTCCCATTTCGGTCAAATCATCCCGACAACGGTCCGCTTCGGCCCAGTTTTTGGATTGACGTGCGGATTTGCGATCCGCGATCAATTTTTCAATTTTTTCAACATCCAAACCCAGGTTACTATTTTTTATCTCGAAAAGTTCTTTTTCAAACTCTTCGGGGGTGAGGCAGAAGATTCCCAGGATCTTTCCAGCGTCTTTCCAGGCTGTTACGGCAACCGCAAGTTTTCCCAGGTTGTCAGAGTTTTTTATCTGCACTGCGGTATTGAGTTTCCGCAGTTCTTCATTCATAAGGGCCATTGCCACGGCGGTGTTCAGGTCATCGTTCATCGCCGCTTCAAACTTTTGCGTCAAAGGATGGTCCTTCACTTTTTTCGAGAAGTCCGGGATGGTTGCTGAATCCAGACTGCCGATTTTTTCCTGCACCCCTGCCAGTCCTTCATAAAATCGGGAAAGCACTTTGGTGGCGTCTTCCAGATTTTTTTCCGAAAAGTCGATCGGACTGCGGTAATGACTGCTGATGAGAAACAATCGCAAAACTTCAGGGTGGTATTTTTTATAGACTTCGCGAATGGTAAAAAAGTTGCCCAGAGATTTGGACATTTTTTCTTTATCGATATTGACGAATCCATTATGCACCCAGTAACGAACCGGCTGTTTGCCGGTGCAACCGCAGGACTGCGCGATTTCGTTTTCGTGATGGGGGAAGACCAGGTCTTTACCACCGCCGTGGATGTCAAAGGTGTCTCCGAGATATTTTTTGCTCATGGCCGAGCATTCAATATGCCAGCCGGGTCGGCCCGGACCCCAGGGGCTGTCCCAGAAAGGTTCGCCGGGTTTGCTCTTTTTCCATAAGGCAAAATCCAGCGGATTGCGTTTGGTTTCGTTGACCTCGACACGGGCTCCCGATTGCAGGTCATCATTGTTTTTGCCGGAAAGACAACCGTATTCTTTGAAGGACTTTATGGAATAGAAAACATCACCCTCCGATTCATAAGCCTTGTCCTGATCTACAAGGGACTGGATCATTTCTAGCATTTCGGGAATGTGGTCGGTGGCTTTCGGTTCTTCGGTGGGCGCGGCGATATTCAGGCGTCCCATGTCTTCGTAAAACGCATCGATATATTTGCGGTTGATCTCCTGCCAGTCCACACCCTGTTCATTGGCGCGATTGATGATCTTGTCATCAATGTCGGTGAAGTTGCGCACGAAAAGGACTTCATATCCCCGGTATTGGAAATAACGGTAAAAGGTGTCGAAGACAATGGCGGCGCGGGCATGACCGACATGGCAGTAGTCGTAGACGGTGACACCGCATACATACATGCCGATCTGGTTTTCTTTTAAAGGAACGAATTCCTCTTTTTTCCGGGTCATGGTATTATAGATAAATAGGCTCATGCAGATAAAATATCACCCTCTAGCGAGGGAAGCAACCGGCCCAGCGACCGGATGCGGATAGGTGGCAATCATTTCTGGCGAAAAGTTAGTTTTTGGGCGGTTTGAAAAAATCTTCTCCCTTAGTCAGGGGGAGGTCAATCATCTGGCGAGCAAAAGCTTTGCTACTTCCTCTCCACGGGAGCGGGATTGAGACGTTCTTCGAGTTCTTTGACGTTCAGGCGCAGTTGCGAGACAGCGAACTTGGCCTGACTCTTCAGTGATGCTTCCGTTATAGGTTCTTCTGATTTGCCGTACCCGGAAATTTCTTTGCGGATGGTATCGAGTTTCTGTTCCAGCAGGATACTGCGTTTGGAACTGAAACTTTTGGCGATGGCGCCTTTCAATCCTTCTCCTGCATAATGTTTGGTCACAGCCATCAGCATACGCTTGCGGGAAATGAATTTTTTGCCGTTTTTCCAGTCTTCAATTGCCTGGAACATTTCTCTTTCGATATTGTCGACAATGGCGTTGTAATCGGTCGGGTCGGTCATGTCATGGATTTCTCCCGGAACCGAAGCGGACTTGATATCAAAATCGAAGGTCTGGTCAACGCCGGTCAAATCTGCGGACGTGAGGTTGGCTTCCACTTCGCCGGGAGCCAGCATCGGGTCCCAAACCTGCATGATGTAGCCTTCGCTTTTTACGCTATCGAATTTATAGTCGCCGTTATTATCGGGTTTGGTGTAATAACCATTGGGGACGACGAAGATGGTCCCGATCATATCTTTATGCATATTGCATCTTAGTACTACTGGCCCGGCCTGCGTGAACTCTATGGTTTTGAAAGAGCCGGATGCCATGGCCCCCAGGTTGAATTGATTGCTTAAAGACTTGGAAAAAATATTGTGAACCTCTCGGTCTTTATTGGCAAACGTCACGGTAGACCCCACCGTTATTACCGAGTGTTGGGGGAAGAAACTCAAGCCGTTCTGGTCGATGGTCAACTCCTGCATTTTTTGATTGCCAACACGAAGCTTACTTTTGGTTTCTAGAAACACCAGGGTATTGGGACCGGGTTTTTGACCATTGATCTTGATATTGCCTGTTACCAGTGTGGAGTTTTTAACTTTCTTGGATCCTTCTTCCATCTTGTGATCGGAGCCTGAACCCTCGGGTTTTTTATCGTCAGCAATTTTTTTAGCTGCTGGAGGGGTTTCGATCTTCGCTTGCTGAACCGGGGCTGCTTCTTTTTTGATCGGTTTCTCAGCCGCTGGATCATAAAGTCCCAAGGCGGTCAGCATCTGGATGACGAAGGGTTTTTCGAATTGTTTGTCCATTTCAATGGCTTTGAGAAAATGCGGACCCGCGGTTTTAAACTTTTTCTGGATACCCAATACAATGCCCAGATCGAAATGTCCTTGTGCAAAATCCGGATTGATTTCCAGGGCCTTTTTGTAGGCAGATTTCTCCTTTTCATACATTTTTTTGCGGCCAAAAGCTTTTCCCAGCATGCTGTAGGCCATATAATTATCGGGTGAAAGCTTTACAGTTTTTTGAAACAGACGTATGGCTTCTTCAGGGTGATCCGCTTCCAGCTCGGACATGGCCCAGTTAAAAGTGATCTCCTCATCATTGGGTGAGAGTTCATGGGCTCGGGCAAAACGTCTGTTGGCCCCTTCATACTTTTTCGCCATCCGTAGAGCCGCACCCCAGATAGAATATAGTTCCGGTGAATTGGGGCTGATTTTGGAGGCCTCTTCAAACTCAATATCTCCGGCGTTGAACTTGCCCTCTTCGGTAAAGAGCATGCCTTTCTGGATATGCTCCAGTGTTCGCCGGGGAAGTTGGGAACGTGGTGTCGGAAGGGTTGTGGCGGCCTTAATCAGATTGCCTGTATCAAAGTCACTGGGGAGCTTAAGTTCGGGTTTTTCCGATTCCTTATTATTATTCGGCTGAGCTTTTATATTTTCCGCATTTGCGCGTTCCGCTTTCTCAAGTTCTGCTTTTTCACGTTCCGCTTTGGCTTCCTGGAATTTGTTATAAGGTTCGAGATTGCTTTCAGGTGCGGAATAGTGCATCAAGGCCCACAGCCCTACAGCTAATATGCCCACCCAGCTCAATGTCAGAAAGGTGCGTTTCAGGGGACTGCTGGGTGACTCAATCATTTTATTTTTTGAACTCATAACTTTCCTTACTTAGGGGGAAACCTTTGTTAATAGGACTAATCGACTAAAGATCGTCGGTAAATGAAATTTATTCCTTAATAAATGCTTTCTGCCATAATTCTGTTTGCAGGCGGGTTTAAGGAACGGTTAAAAACTTCCATACTCCCGCTTGCTATGCTTATTAAAATAATCAAGTTGAATTATGTTGAGGAATACGATTAAATCATAGCCTCAAACGGCCTGTCAACCGGGAGTGTCTTTGAATAAGGAAGTAATGAGGAAGTTTTTTAGCCAAAATGGTTGAATCGGGCAGGTTTTTTAACACTATCGTGAGATTTAAAAGTTAATGAGCTCAGCGGCGGAAGATAAAATATTGGAATCAGAACTGTTGGCCAATTTAAAAGGGAAGTCGGGGTATCTTCCCTGCCAGTTGATTGAAATGGCTCTCAGAGAAGGAATAATCCACTCCCAAGTACCTATAGAGGCTTCGCAGGTACAACCTGTGAGTTTGGATTTGCGGCTGGGGACCAAGGCTTATCGAATTCAGTGTAGCTTTTTACCTGAAAATGAGTCGGTAGAAACCAAGCTAAAAGAAGTAACGCTTTATGATTTCGAAATCGCCAACGGGGGAATTTTAGAAAAAAATGCCATTTACCTGATTCCCCTTATGGAGGAGTTAAATTTGCCTCCCGCGTTTTATGGTCTTGCCAACCCAAAGAGCTCGACCGGCAGACTGGATATGTTCACTCGTGTCATTGTGGATGAGGGGCATCGTTTCGATGAAATTCCGAGAGGTTATCGGGGCAAGCTATATCTGGAAGTCATTCCCCGTTCCTTTCCCGTAAAAGTCAAGACAGGGCTTTCGTTGAATCAGTTAAGGTTGGCGCATGTCAAATTAGACACCCTGGGTAAACAAGGCTTGGAGGCCAAGTACAAAAAGAATCCGATTTTATTTGATAAAAGTGGATTCGTCATTCCATACGATCAGGTAAAGGTGGAAGGGGGAGTCTATGTCGGGGTGGATGTGTCGGGTGACCAGCCTGATTCCATCGTGGCTTATAAGGCCAAGACCAATTCCAGCGTGATCGACCTTTCCAAAATTCGGCATTATAAGGCGGACGATTTCTGGGAACCGATTTACCGTCCCAAGAAGAATCGATTGATTTTGGAGCCGGAAAGTTTTTATATAATGATGTCGAAAGAAAAAATCTGCATCTGGCCCGACTGGTTGGCTGAGATGGTTGCCTACGAGCCCAACAGCGGGGAATTAAGGACGCATTACGCCGGTTTTTTTGATTCAGGCTTTGGGTGGAATGGAACGGATGAACTCATGAATCAGGGTACCCGGGCGGTGATGGAAGTGCGACCCCATGATGTCCCTTTTATGGTAGAACATGGTCAGACATTTTGTCGCTTGAAATTTGATAAAGTGGTGGAACGGCCTGAAAAGGTGTATGGTCTGGCTCTGAATTCTAATTACCACTCGCAAGGTTTGGCTTTAAGTAAATATTTCGACCCCGACCATTAGCTACTGGACGTGGGGCCAGCACTGCATTGCCCGTAAAGCGGACTGAATCGCAATACTTTAATGTCTCCCCCTGATAAGGGGGAATCAGGGGGTTTGCATAAGCCGGCAGTTTTAGTAACCAATGGTATTAAAATAAATATGGAACGAGAAGAATTAAAATCGGTTGTTGAGAATGTTCTTTTGGCGGCAGATCAGCCGATCAATGCCAATGAGCTTTCCAAGATTTTCCTGGATGGAACGGATAAAGACGAACTACATTCCATTCTTGAGGAATTGAAGGAAGAGTATAATTCGCGCAACTTGCAGGTCGTGGAGGTAGCGGATGGTTATCAACTTTGTACCCGACATGAATATAATGATTTTATCAGGAAGTATTTGAAGCTTGACCGGTCAACCCGGTTATCTCAACCTAGCTTGGATACCTTGTCGATCATTGCCTACAAACAACCACTCACCCGGCAGGAGGTGGATGACATCCGCGGAGTGGATTCAAGTGGAGTGATGAAGACTCTTTTAGAAAAAAAGGTGATAGGTCCTGCAGGACGGAAAAAGGTACCCGGTCGGCCTATTATGTATCGTACGACCCAAAAATTTTTGGAATATTTTGGCTTGAAAGATTTGAGCGATTTGCCCACTCTGGAAGATTTGAGGGAAGAGATTGAGGGAGAAGATCCTCCGCTTCAGACCCAAATCGAATTTTCGACCTCCAAGACGGACGTGTCCAGCGTGGCTGGATCAGTCCCCGAAAGCGGGGAAGATTCTACAGACGATTAAACCTCCCACCATCTGTGGGGCCGTGGTATTCTTCCTTCCCTAATCATACTTCTCTAATATTATGAAAATTCGTTTGCAAAAAATAATCGCCGATGCTGGGCTCGCATCTCGCCGTGAAGCGGAAAGATGGATTGAGCAGGGCAAGGTTAGTGTCAATAAACAGGTTGTCACCGAGTTGGGGACCTTGGCGAACCCGACCAAGGATAATATCGAGATTGATGGGAAACCAATACCCCGGCACCAGAAACCCGCCTACCTCATCCTGAATAAGCCTACATCTTGCTTGACTACTACAGATGATGACAAACGTGGACGAACAACCGTTATGGAATTTGTTCGGGTAGTGCAGA
This sequence comes from Nitrospina sp., assembly GCA_018673915.1. Taxonomy (GTDB): domain Bacteria; phylum Nitrospinota; class Nitrospinia; order Nitrospinales; family VA-1; genus LS-NOB. The sequence goes on from JABHBK010000041.1 coordinate 15,809, forward strand.
CCCGTGTTTTTCCCGTGGGGCGTTTGGATTTTAATACCCAGGGGCTACTTCTATTTACGAATGATGGTCTTCTCTCAAAAAAACTATTGGACCCCAGATATGGTGTGCCACGAACCTATAAGGTCAAGGTGTCAGGCGTTCCTACTGAAAAAACTTTAAAAAGACTGGCGCGCGGGGTGCACCTTGAGGACAGCCAGTTTCGCCCTATAGAAGCAAAGGTGCATAGAGCCAGTGGCAAAAACTGTTTTCTTATATTGACTCTGACGGAAGGAAAAAATCGTCATATCAAAAGAGTTTGTGAGCATATCGGGCACCCGGTGATCAAGTTACAGCGCACCCATTTTGGGGGATTGAACCTGACAGGCCTTCCTTTAGGGGCTTGCCGTTTTCTCAGTCCTAAAGAAATTAAAACACTTAAAAGTCTTGTTGCTAAAGAACCCGATCCGGTGAAAGTAAGTAGAAAGAAGCGGGGAAAAAAATGATTTCATTGAGATGTGTTTCGGCTCTTTGGATGGGTTTTTTGTTTTTTATTTCTGCTGGGTTTTGCAGTGTTGAGGTTCTTGCGCAAGAAAGGATGCGTGATGTTTATGAGGGTTTCGCAACCGTTGAGGTGAAGAGAGAAAACTATGTGGTCTCCCGGAATAAGGCTGTACAGCTTGCCTTGAAGAATGGATTGAAAGAAGCGTTAAAAGAAATAATGGGAGAGGAGGAATTTGAAGCGAGTCAGAGAGACCTTCGAAAAATTTTGAGACACGCCTCGCATTATGTAAAAAGCTATCGCTTTTTAGAAGCCTATGATGATCCGGCCAATCTAACCAGTGAGGTGAGGTTGGAAATGCGGTTCTTCTCCTCTGCGGTGAACCAGACCCTGGCTGGATTAGGAGTGATTGCAGGACCTGTCAACGAAAATAAAGTGGTTCTTCTAATCAATGAAAAAAGTTTTACTTCAGCACCGGTTACCTCGTTTTGGGATATCATTCCCATTTCGGAGACCCAACTTGCTAATAACCTTACTGAAAATGGAATAACTGTTGTAGACCGAGAAAATCTGCGGGATATAGTTTCTGAAAGAACGGTCTTGAAAGCGATCCAAGGCGATTTGAGTTTTGCCAGAAAGATAGGGTTGAAAGCCGGTGCCGATATCGTTATCGTAGGTACGGCGGTGTCCAGCCTGCGCGAAGAAAATATTAATAAAGGCACTAAAACCGTTCAGGCCAATATTAATGTTAAGGTGGTATCCACTTTAGAATCTTCGTTGATTACTGCGAAGACTGAATTTTCGACCATCAAACATGGGCAGGCTTTGCAGGCAGAACTAGAAGCTTTTGATATTGCTAGTAAAAAACTTTCAGATTTTCTTACTCCCTCGTTCCATCGTTATCGGGAAAAGGGGGTGGAGTTGCCCACGAAGAAGGCCCCAGAGGCTCCACCCATGTCCATGTCGGATATGTAAAAATGAATCAGGAAAATAATAAAAATCTGTTTTTCATTACTTTTGCTTTGATTCTTGGGGCCTGCGTTGCCCTTTATTTTTCGCGGCGTGTGGTAGCACCCTTTTTCATAGCCTTTGCCTTGGCCTATCTGCTGGACCCTCTTGTAGACCGATTGGCTTCATTAAAATTTTCACGAACCTTGTCCGTTTTGGGTTTGATGCTGGCCTTTTTCCTACTGGTGCTGGGTTCGGTGATATTGCTTATCCCGGTATTTAGCATGCAGGCGGAAAGCCTCGCAAAAAATATTCCTGCCTATGTTGGAATTTTTCAGGAGTGGATGCGCCCGGCTTTGGATTTGATCCGTGGATTGGACCCTGCGCGGGTGGAAGAGTTCCTCAATGAAGGGTTGTCACGTTTTGGCGAATTGCCAATGAAAGCTTTGCAATTTTCCAGTAAATTTATCTGGGGATCGATTTCCAACCTCTTCAATATTGTTTTAATGTTTGCCAACCTGGTGATCATTCCTGTCGTGATGTTTTATATGCTACGCGACTTTGATTCAATCAACGCAAAATTGTTACGGCTGGTTCCCACACGGTTTCAGGAAAAAACCAAAGATGTTGTTTTGGAAATTGATCAGGTTCTCTCACGTTTTGTTCGCGGACAATTGTTGGTTGCCGGTTTGATGGGTGTTCTGTATTCGGTAGGCTTGTTTTTGTGCGATACCCCGATGAGCCTGTCGCTTGGGATGATGGCCGGGTTGGTCAACCTGGTTCCTTATCTTGGCCTGATTTTAGGCTTGGTGCCTTCAGCAGTTTTGACTTTTATACACACTCAGGAGTGGTTACCGGTGGTCGGTGTCGTGGGGGTCTTTGCATTTGTTCAAGCTCTGGAAGGCATGTTCATCACACCAAGGGTTGTGGGAGATAATATTGGGCTCCATCCGGTAGCTGTTATTTTTGCTGTATTGCTGGGTGGGGAATTATTTGGAATTACGGGGATGATCCTTGGTGTCCCCGGAGTCGCCGTCCTGAATGTCCTCCTGTCTCGAGGCATTGTGCAATATAAAGCTTCTTCGTTGTACTCCTCCCATTAGCTGAGAGTTAGAGATCGGGCCTAACTCACTGTTTTTTCTGATCTTTCCCCTTGACCTTTTGTAACGCATTGATTATATTGGTCTTCAATAGCGGAAATCAGTGTTCCGCTAACCCCGGGCCTCTCGCCCGCTGGAAAGCTTGGCAGTTACTCTTTGCTAGGCTCAAACCGTTTCTTGGCCTTATGCGCCATCACCCATTGAGTTCAGCATCACGCTGGCCGCCTTACCTGGAGAATTCATCATGAACCGCGTTACCACCAGTCCTTTATCCCTGACAAGACTATTCAGCGCTATTCAGGGTAACCTTGAACAACGTGCATACAGCCCGCAAACTATAAAGGCCTATCTGGGTCAGTTGCGGAATTTTGTGCGAGACAAAAACCTGACCAATCCGCAAAACGTTTCCAGTGACGATATCAGAGCTTACCTGGAAGGTCTTGTTGAGGAAGGGAAATCGAGGTCAACTGTGGACCAAGCTTATAACGCTCTCAGTTATTTTTATATGGCGGTCTATAACCATGACCTGATTCTGGATGGATTTAAACGGCCGCGCAAGAAAAAGTTGAAACCGGTGGTGCTAACAGTTAGTGAAGTACGAAAAATAGCAATCTCGGCGGAGAACTTGAAGCACCGTCTGATGATAGAGGTCGCCTATACAGCGGGATTACGTGTTTCTGAACTGGTCGGGGTCAAGGTTCAACATGTGAATCTCGATAAATTGATGTTGTTTGTTCCGGGAATTGGAAAGCTGGGCGCACGCACCACAATCTTTTCTGCCAGCCTAAAAGATGCTCTGCAAAGGCAGATTGGAAATAAGAACCCGGGCGACTATTTATTTCCCAGTGAACGCGGGGGTAAGCTGACAACTCGCAGTGTCACCAAATTTTTTAAAATTGCATTGACAACATCAGGAGTGGAGAAAGCGGTCACTCCACATTCACTTCGTCAATCATTCACCGCATTTATGCTGGCAAAAGGAACCGACCGTATAGCGGTGCAAAACTTGTTAGGCCGCAGAGCACTCTAACCACTAGGCGTGGAGCCCGTGTGCCATCGCTTTATTTGGTGGCCGTGATATTCTTACTTCATGCTCCGAATGGGGTAGAAGGGGTAAAAGAACTACCTCGGCTAAATCAAACTCTTTCCCAGTTTCCCCCGCCTAGTGGGGGAGGTAATCGTATTTCATGTTTCGGCGTTGAGGTACAAATCCGCCGTCGGTGATGAGTCGTCTGATTTCCTCCTCATCCATGCAATAGACTGTGCCCGCAGCGGCGACCACATTTTCTTCCATCATGGTACTGCCCATATCGTTGGCTCCATAATAGAGCGAGACTTGTCCAATTTTTGGACCCTGAGTAACCCATGAGGACTGCAGGTTACTGAAGTTGTCGAGGAAAATGCGGCTGATGGCAAGGGTTTTGAGGTATTCGAATCCTGTCACGGCAGTCGTTATTCCTGTGTCCCCTTGCAGTTGCGTGTTGCCCGGCTGGAATCCCCAGGCGATGAAAGCAGTGAAGCCTTGGGTTTTATCCTGTAGCTTTCTAAGTCTTTCAAGATGCTCGATGCGTTCTTCGAGAGTTTCGACATGGCCGAACATCATGGTTGCAGTGGTGGGGATACCCATGTTGTGAGCATGTTCCATCACTTCCAGCCATTCATCCGATGTGCATTTTTTTGGGCTGATGATTTGGCGTACTCGGTCAACAAGAATCTCCGCACCGCCGCCAGGTATGGAGTCGAGTCCTGCCTGTTTAAGTCTTGTGAGAGTTTCATCCAGAGAAATTTTAGATATTCGACTGGTATGAATGATTTCGGAGGGGGACAGAGCATGAAGGTGAATGCCGAAACGATGTTTAATTTTTTGAAACAAATCCTCAAAATAATCGATCTTCAAATTTTGATGATGCCCGCCTTGTAGCAAAATCTGATTGCCTCCTGCCGCTACGGTTTCCTCAATTTTTTGTGCGATAGTCTCAAAGGGCAGGACATACGAGTCAGTGTCCGATTCCTTACGATAGAATGCACAGAAAGAGCAATCGGTAACGCAGACATTGGTGTAATTGATATTGCGATCTACAATATAGGTGACGGTTTTATCGGTTCTTTTTTTTCGGGCCAATCTGGAAGCGACATTCCCAAGAAGAAGAATATCAGTGGTGGAAAATAGCTTTAGTGCTTCTTCAGGCTCGATTCTTTGGCCGGCAAGAGCTTTTTCCAGGACGGGTTCTATCATGATTTGGCATCGCACCGGATTTCAAGGTGGTTTTGGTCCGGGTCTTTGAAATAAATGGATTCTCCTTCACCGCGTACGACAGGGCCACTGTCGACAGGCACTTTTTTATCTTTCAGCTCATCGATGATTTTAATAAATTCTTCCCGGTTGGTTTCAAAGGCAAAATGCATATAACCTTTATCGCTGAGTTGTTCCAAAGCCGATTCCATATTCAGATCGGGAGTTTCAAATAGGGCAAGGAGGGCGTTGCCCGTATCCAGCATGATATGTCTTAATCCTTTGGAAAACCGGTGGGTGACGTTGAACCCGAGTACGTCTGTGTAAAAATGCTCAGAGCGGTCCAAATCTGTCACATTTAATGCGATGTGGTGAATGCCTTTGAGTTGCATGTTGAACTGTTAAAGGGTGCCGGGGCCTGAGGCCATCGATGATTCCAGGCCGTCCATACCCAGATCTCCCATTTCTTCTTCCTCGGTCACAACAAAAATATGGAAACCAAATTTGCTTTTAATGGGTCCTCGAACTTCACCCACAGGGGCTTCCATGGCGGCTTTTTCCAGTTCGGGAGCAGAAGTATTGTGCTCAAGAAATCCGAGGTCACCGCCTTTATGGCGGCTACCGCAGGCGCTGTATTTTTTTGCCATTTTGGCAAATACTTTAAACAGCATCTCGCGGTCCTTATACTCATCCTCTTTGAGGTGATCAATAAGTACTTTGGCAAGATCCTCGGTGCTCAAAACAATGTGGCTGACTCGAATAGATCGTATCGACATATCGGCGTTCCCGTCCTGCGTAGTTGTTAGTAAATGGAATTCTGTATGTGGCTATTATACCCGTTACACAAATGGGTGGCAACCCAACCTCTAGCGAGGGAAGCAGATAGCAGAAACTCGCCAAGCCGCCTATACTTTTTTACCTCCCCATTTGGGGCATGAAGACAAATGAAGAAGATATAACTGGGGCACGAGCGTGGAGGAAGTACCCGTGCCGGGCATGAAGGCTAATGTTGTAATCACAAATATCACGGCCACTAAAGATAGCTATTACTCAATCCCTGTCATTGATAAAATATTTCGATAGCATCCATGAGGGACGATACGGTGTATTGTTCCGGCATGATCTCTACATTTAAGCCTGCATCTCTGGCGGTTTTAGCGGTGATGGGTCCTATGCAGGCAATCTTTGTGTTTTTTATTGCGGGGAGGAGTTGTTCGCCAGTGAGAGTCAAAAAATTTGTGACGGTTGACGAGGAGGTAAAGGTGATGACATCAACACTCCCTTCTTTAAGTCTTTTTTCCAAGGCATCTACCGATTGGGATGGCAGGACTGTTTTATACGCCGGGGCGACATCGACGAGTGCTCCCATCTTTCGGAGTTGCTCAGGCAGGGTTTCCCGGGCAACGGTAGCACGGGGTATAAGAAACCGTTTACCTTCTGCGTTTCCGATGCTTTCGATCAAGGATTCTGCAATAAAATTTTCAGGAACCACATCTACGCGAATTCCCAGGTCCCGAACGGCCTCGGCGGTTTTGGGGCCAATGGTATAGACACGAGCGCCTTTCAGTTCGCGAATATCCTGTTCAATTGTCTTGAGCCGTTCAGCAAAAAAACGAACGCCATTAACACTGGTGAATATCAGGCCATCGTATTGAGAGAGGTTATTCAGCGCATTATCCAGGGGTGACCAGTCATCCGGGGCAATGGTTTCAATCACAGGAAAAAAGAAGGGCTCTGCTCCCAGTTCCCGCAGACGATCGATCATTGAATCAGCCTGGTCGCCTTTTCGCGTAACGACAACGGTTTTACCGAATAGTGGAAGATGCTCATACCACTCAATTTTGGATTTCAGATTTACCACTTCTCCGATGATGGTCAATGCAGGAGGCAAAATTTTATCTTCAGCAGATATTTCCACAATGGTGCCAAGTGTGCCGGTCCAGGTTTTCTGTCGGGCTGTTGTGCCCCATTGCACAACGGCAATAGGAGTGTCCGGGCTTTTGCCAAATTTTATGAGTTTTTCGACAATCAAGGGAAGCTTACGTGCGCCCATGAGAAAGACCAGCGTCCCGGATCGAGAGGCGATTTTTTCCCAATCGATATGAATATCACCCTGATTTTTTTCGTTACTCCCGGTAATGATAGAAAGGGTAGAAGAAAGATGGCGGTGCGTGAGCGGGATGCCGGCATAAGCGGCAACCCCTGTCACCGAGGTCACGCCCGGAACAATGATGAAAGGGATGCCTACTGCCTGAATGGCCTGAATCTCTTCTCCTCCGCGTCCAAAAATAAAAGGATCTCCTCCTTTTAACCGGACTACAATTTTTTCTTCACGAGCTTTGTTAATGAGCAGGTTGTTGATCTGCTCCTGTTCCATGGAAGCGACGCCTTCCTTTTTTCCCACATAGATCATTTCTGCCGATTTTTGCGTAAAGCGAATCATGTCAGGGTTGACCAGATGGTCGTATAAAACGACATCGGCTTTTTGCAACCACTGTTTGCCGCTCAAAGTCAAAAGACCCATATCCCCTGGCCCAGCACCGACCAGAACCACTAGTCCTTTATTTTTATTGGTCATAATTTGAGGGTGGGTATTTTTATGTTATTCATCAGTAATCAGGTTTTCCATGGCATCCATCGAATCGGCTTTGTTTTTCCCCAACTCAGGCGGCCGTGAGAGTGTGAACATGGTTGGCAATATCTGCAAAATCGTTGAGGGAGAGGGTTTCTCCGCGGCGGTTAAGATCAATGCCGGCCAATTGGGCCTGCCCATTTTCCTCATTAAACAAGTGTTCCCAATCTTTTAAATTATTTTTTAGCATTTTTCTTTTATGAAAAAATGCTGAGTGCACCATTTTAAAAAATAGTTGTGGATCTTTCACCTGCACCCGAGGTTGAGGCAGAGGCTTAAGGCCTATTAGAGAAGAATCAATTTTTGGTTTCGGCGAAAACGCAGTATTGGGAATTTCAAGCAATCGTTGAACCTCGCAATGATACTGGACGTAGACGGAGAGCGAACCATATGACCGCAAGCCGGGTTTAGCGGTTAAGCGATCCACCACTTCTTTTTGTAACATCAATGTCATGGAGCGGATATTGTTACGATAATGGATCAGTTTTTTCATAATGTGGGTGGCGGCGTAATAGGGAAGATTGGAAACGACATTAAGCCCTGTTCCCAGGGAGCCGTAATCAAACTTAGCGGCATCACCCTCTATCAATTTAAATGAGGGAGATTTGCTGAACCGGTTTTGAAGCTCGCGGGAAAGCTTAGGGTCCAACTCAATGGCGGTTAGTGAATCTGCTTCGTTGATCAGGAGTTGGGTGAGGACACCTTTTCCGGGTCCAATTTCCACCACAGGTTCGCCCGGCTGAATTTGAGCGAGTTGGATTATATTCTGAGCGATGTTGGGATCAATCAGGAAGTTTTGCCCGAGCGGCCTCTTCTTCATTGCATGGATAGGGTGGATTGAGACAATCGGGCCGCTGTCCGCAGAGCCATTTTAAGATTTTCGGAGCAGGCTTTATCTCTTCCAGCAATATCGAATGCCGTGCCATGATCTACGGAGGTTCTCAATATGGGTATTCCCAGTGTGATGTTTACTCCTTGTCCGGCGGAGTCCATTTTTACCGGTATCATTCCCTGGTCATGATACATGCAGACCACTGCGTCATACTTCTGGGAACCGGGTCTACCAAACAGAGCATCGGCAGAAAAAGGCCCACTAGCCTGAATACCTTGTGTTTGCACAGTTTTTATTGCGGGCAAAATGAAATCATTTTCCTCCTGTCCAAAAATGCCTCCATCGCCGCAATGCGGATTGAGTCCGGTCACCGCGATATTGGGAACATCTGTTACATGTTGAGCCAGCCAGTTGTGAGTCAGGTGAATAGCGTTGAGCACCTTTTCTTCGGTAATAAGAGATTTGACCTGTTCCAAAGGAACATGGGTGGTGACAAGAACAACCCTCATGGTGTTGCCTGCCATCATGAGGGCGGACTCTTTTGATTTAGTGAAATGGGCCAGTAATTCGGTATGTCCGGGAAAAGGATAGCCCGCCAGATGAAGACTCTTTTTATTAATGGGTGCCGTAGTGATGGCTGAGACTTCATCGCGGAGTGCCAGGTCCACAGCGGTTTTGATCGCCTCATAACTGGCCTGTCCGGCAACCGCACTGGGTTTGCCAATGGGAATATTTTCGGGAACATTATTTAGGTCAATGACGTCAATGGTGCGGGTCTGGTACCAGCCTTCATCCGGCTTATTAATTTTGTGAACTAGAATCTCCGAGGCACATTCTTTTGCGGTCGCTTGAATCAGGCGAGCATCCCCAATGACTACTACCCGAGCTTGGAGAGGCAGGGTGTCATCCTGAAAAGCTTTAACTATGACCTCAGGACCGATCCCCGCTGGGTCGCCCATGGTTAATGCAATAATAGGTGCTACATCCACAAATTTAACTCTATTTAAAAGATTAGAAATATCATAATCCTAAGTCAGATCATTTTCTTAGTTTATGAATTTTTCCATTTTTCTTTTTTGATATCCCGGAAGGATTTGGACTTGCATCCAAGATTTTCTTGTCTACGTTGTTTTGGTATTCTTTGAAATTTTCTACAAATTGGATGGCAAGTTCCCGAGCCTTTTCATCGTAGGAATCTTGATTTTTCCAAGTGTTTCTGGGCTGAAGGATTTCATCTGGAACTCCCTTGACCTTTAGGGGGACATGTACGCCAAATATTGGGTCTGCCTGGGTTTCCACATCGTCCAGTTTCCCCTCGAGGATAGCCTTGATCATAGTTCGAGTATATTTGATTTCTATCCGGTGCCCCACACCATAGGGTCCTCCCGTCCATCCGGTATTTACAAGCCAACAGGAAACGTCGTACTTGGCAATTTTCTCTCCAAGCATATCTGCATAAACAGATGGGTGGAGAGACATAAATGGAGCTCCAAAACAGGTGCTGAATATTGCCGTGGGTTCGCGACCCATCCCTTTTTCGGTGCCTGCCACCTTAGCGGTGTACCCGGAAATGAAATGATACATAGCCTGCTCCGGCGTGAGCTTGGAAACTGGAGGCATTACTCCATAGGCATCACAAGTCAACATGATCACGTTATTGGGGTGGCCTCCCATGCCATTGAGCACGGCATTTTGAATGTGGGTGATGGGGTAACTGGCTCGGGTATTTTCCGTGAGGCTGCCATCATCCAGATTGAGGCGGCGTGAATCCTGGTCTAGCACCACATTTTCCAGCAATGTGCCAAATCGACGGGTGCAGTCATAAATTTCAGGTTCAGATTTTTTGGACAGGCGGATCACCTTGGCGTAACAGCCCCCCTCAAAATTAAAAACGCCCCGATCGCTCCATCCATGCTCATCATCGCCAATCAATTTGCGAGTAGGATCGGCGGACAAGGTGGTTTTCCCTGTTCCGGAAAGTCCGAAAAAAACTGCGGAATCCCCTTTACTACTGATATTCGCTGAGCAATGCATTGATAAAACGGATTGCTTTTGCGGAAGCAAATAATTCAAAATTGAGAAAACAGATTTTTTGATTTCTCCGGCATAACTTGTTCCACCGATCAAAACCAACTGTTTGGCAAAATCAACGATGACAAAAACTTCTGAATTCGTTCCGTCAATGGCAGGCACAGCTTTGAAGCCGGGAACCTGAATGACGGTGAACGCTGGCTCATGAGTTTCCAGTTTTTCCATATCCCTGATCTGGATAAACATATTTCTGGCAAACAGGCTGTGCCAAGCTTGCTCGGTAATCACACGAATATGGGTTTGGTGCTTGGGATCAGAGCCTGCGCAACAATCCTGAACATAAACTTCTTTGCCCTGTAAATAGGCCAGAACCCTGGAATATAAGGCTTCAAACTGCTCTACGGTATAAGGTCGGTTGACTTTTCCCCACCAAATATTTTCCTGACTGGATGGTTCCTGGACGATAAACTTGTCGTTAGGGGCTCGTCCTGTGTGTTCTCCTGTTGTCACACATACTGGTCCTAAATGGGATAGAAATCCCTCTTGGTTGTTGATGATGTGTTCGTAGAGTTGCGGAGTAGATAAATTCCAGTGAATCGTTTTCAGATTTTTAAGGCCATGCGTTTCCAACCCAACTTTATGCTTTAAAACTTTTTGCGGCATGGAAAAGATTCCTTTATGATATAAGGGTGATGGTTGTAACCTATTGAAAGGGAATGATTTTTTTCGTTTCGCCTTGCTTTGCTGATAAAATCACAGATTTATAACAAAGTTTATCATATTTAAGGGGAATGAAAAACGCTTTTTGGTCTGGAAACAGCTCTTTAGAAATAAAACTTTAAGGTTTTAGAATGTTTCGATTATTCGGCGAAAAAAAAGAGGAACCTCAGATAAAGGTTCTGGCACGAGAAAATACTCGATATAACGATATTTATGTCATTCAGAACGGGGTGAACCGTGAACTCTGGTTCAAAGGCGATGGGGAATATTACCTGCAAAGCCGGGTGGACACCCTGGGACAAAACCCACTTGCCCTGGTTTATTCTCGAATGATCATGGCTTCCTTGCTGTTTTGCCCGAAACCCCAAAGAATGCTTATGGTGGGTTTAGGTGGAGGCGCAGTCACCAACTGTCTTGGCGAGTGGTTTCCAAAATTAAAAATAGATATTGTGGAGGTGGATGGAAAGGTCATTGAGGTGTCAAAAAAATATTTTTCTCTTCGCGAATCCAGCAACTGTAGAGTCTTTGAGGAAGATGGGAGAGTGTTCATTCAAAATCGTAAAGAGCAGGAGCCCTATGACTGGATTATTCTCGATGCGTTTAAGAGTGGATCGATCCCCTATCATTTGAAGACCCAGGAGTTTTACCAGGAAATTCGTGCGGTACTGGCGCCAGGGGGCGTGGTGGGGTCAAACCTTTATGGCAAAGGCAACACTTTGAAACCCCGGGATACCAAAACTTTTCTCTCGGTATTTCCTCATATTTATTGTTTTGAAGATGATGAAAAGGTTGCAACGGTGGCAATTGCTACGGATGGGGAACGTTGGAGCGAAGAAAAAATCTGCGATAAGGCCCTAACATTTCAAAAACTGCCAGAACCTTTTTCTATGGAAGAAGTGGCGAAAACTTATCGACCGGGGAAATTCCGGGAAGATTCATCCGCAATATTTAAAGACCATCCTTCGGGCAATGGATTTCTCCATGATGTAGAGCGAGAAAACCTGCAAAGCTCTAAAGATCGACGTTATCCCATCACGAACGTCCATTAAAATACGAACTGATTTTTATTTGAAGTTGGAGAGGTCAAAAATCTGCACCTTTCCTCCATCAAAATTGGCCACGGCTAACTGGTCGTTGAAGATGGACAGTCCTCCTACCTTTCCTAACTGTCCGGTTCTTCTGCCCGGTTTGTGGTAAACATTCTGAATTTCGAGTTGATTATTGAGGTGTACGATTTGGCTGTTCCAGAAATCGGATCCAAATATGCCGTGAGTGGGATGCCAGGCCAGAAAATAAATTTCGTCCACACCCAAATTGGCTTTGCTGGTCTCGTGGATCAGGGTGCCTTGCGCATCAAAATGTTTCAGCAAAGATTCTGATCGGTCTCCGATAATGTATTCACCATTTGGCAGGCAATGGACACTGACGGGTTCTTTCAGATTTTCATTCTGCAAAGTTCTTTGGATTTTACCTTGCCCATCAAATATCCTTACCCGATTGTGTTCGGATTCCGCTACCCAGATATGATCACTCGTGTCGATTGAAAGTGAGAAGATGGGGCCAAAATCTCCTTGCCCGAACCGGAGAAGGAATCTACCCTCCCGATCAAATTTTTTGATTTCCCGATTCTTTTCGTCAATAACATAAATCGAATTTTCGCTGTCGGTCGAAAGATTGACGGGGTATTGCAAGCAGGCCGGCGCATTGCCCCATCCGCCAAAATGGAATTGGTAATTCCCCTTTTGTGAATAGCTGAATACCTGATGATGTTCATAATCGGCAATCAATAAATCACCCTCGTGGTTATGGTGGATTCCTTGCGGGGCCAGAGTTTGACCGATCTCTCCACCGGCTTTTTCAACAATCTGAACTTCCAGAAAACCTGTATCCAGGTTTTCTGCAGAAGAGGAAAGGCCAGTGCGAAATTCTACCAGCCTGTCCAAAACATTTTTTATTCTGGAGTTCCTATGATGTTCTAACTCCAGTTGATCGAGGTCAATTTTTACCTGCTCGATTTTCCTTTCAATGCTCATCGAATCAGAGATCTCCGTGATCTGATATTTAGAAGCCAGGTCCGTCAACTGGTTATTCAAATCAGAGAGCTTGAAGGTGTTTTCCTTGCGGGATTTTGAGGTTTCACGAATTAGTTGATCCCGTTGACAATGGAAATCATCAAAGGACTCAAAAAATTGCTTTGCTTCTGGGCCTTCGTTATCAGCCAGAGACAAAAAGGCGCCGGCGAGAACGAGACGGTTTAAGTTGAGCGACTGGTTAATGTCGAGGCTCATGACCATTCTGCGAATCAGGTTGATTTGAAACTGCACAATGGCGATATTGTCACTTATTGTAATAGGAGAGACCTTGTCTTCGACCTTTGCCTTTATCAACTGGGCATCTAAATCCTTCCGCTTCTGTGACAACTCTTCCAATTGTTGAATGAGTTCCTGGGCTTTTTCTTGGTAGGTAATTTGAGCTTCCAGCAAATTTAAAGCACAACGTGCAAGCTCCTTTTTGTGGTCCGAAAAACCGGGAAACTGGAACTCGTCCTGTCCCCAAACCAGTCCCTCACCTTGACTGATTAATGGTGAGGCCTCTGTAATAAAGGCTTTAAAAGTTGCTTCTAAATCCAGGTTCTCGGAGTCATACGAAATGGGAGCAAGGTCTGCGAGGGTGAGATCTATGATGTGGTCTGGTTTACTATAAGAATGATTTTTGAAAAGAGCATCCAACGTGCTTGAAAATTTCTGATCCAATCGGGGATAGGTCAACCAATCCTCATGAAATCCGATCAGAATTTTGAGGAGATCTTCCAAGCCGGAAAGATCGCCTGCCGTTTTTCCGGCTAGATTTTCAGGACTGACATTCTGTTCGGTATTACGTGCAAGGCTTCTAAAATTGAACCAGTGAGATTGCAATTCAAACAGCAGATGCTGTTGCAAATCCATGATGCGACAGTTGGAATAATATTGGGTGAGGAAGGTCGATAGTTTGTCCTTTTCTCCTTGAGATTCTCCCAAAATCTGAACCATGGATTCTTCGCTTTTTTCTTTTTGCTCGAAAAATTCTTTCATCAGGCTCAGGGTTTCCTTCGCCTGTTGGAGAAGAACATCTTTTACAGGTTTTAATGGGGTCTCGGCTAAATGGCTTTCAGTTAAATTACAAATAAACCGGGAAAATTTTTGCACCTTCTTTCGGTAGCAATAAAACTCATTTTGGGTCAAGCGGTAATATTTTTTATCTTCCTGTTCAGCTACGTATAGGTCGCGGTTAAAATCACGAACTCCATCCGGGTCTTTAACAATCTTGCGTTGCTCTTCATATAGATGCTCGGTAAATATTGCAACCACATCCTGCCAGGAATGAAAACATTCTAGAACCTTGTTCCTTGCATCTTGTAATTGTTGTTCAGCCCCTTGGCAGGCAAGTTCCAAGGCGGTGTCGGTAATGACTGTTCCCTTGGTAGACAGGAGACTGAGCGGAAGCGATGCGTCTATCTTAGAGTCTTTAAAAGGAGTGGTTTCTGATTTATTTTCGGTCAAAAGGGTCAGGGTTTTTTCAATAGCTGTCAGGGATTTTAGGTTGTCATTCGCATCTTCCAGAGTAAGGGCCTGGTATAAAATGTGAGCAGGATCTGGCTCAGGAACCGAAGCCAAACTTTCTGCCAGAGTATTCTGTGAAACAAGTGGAATAAGATATTTAAAAATTCGGGTATTGAAAGTGAAGCCAATATGCAGGCAACCTTTTGGATCTATTGCGGTCAAACACGGCGCTTCAAAAGGCTGGCCTGAATTGCTGGGGTCTATAGAAAACAAATACTGGCCAAAGGGAGAAATAACCTGGACACGTTCATTATTCAGGTCTGCGATATAAAGCAAGTCATTGGGAGCTACGGTCACGCAAAGGGGATACTGGAACTGTCCGGGTTTGGTACCTTGTTCTCCGAACGATAAAATTTCCTGCCATTGAGGACTGAATTTTCGAACTCTATGGTTGCCGCTATCGGTGATAAAAAAATTTCCATGGCTGTCTTTAGCGATGGAAGTGGGGAGTTCAAATAAAATAGGGTCCAGCAGGTTTTCGGGGGTTCCAAGAAGTTCCGCTAATTGCCTTTCTAAAACTGTTCCCCGATCTCCCAACCAACCCAGAGACAAACCTTGGGGGTCAAAGAACTGAATCCGATGGTTGTAACGTTCTACGACAATCAAGTTCCCCGAAGGCTCCACCATGATGTCATAAGGCTCATTCAACTCCCCTTTTCCATCTCCGCAGGTGCCAAAAGTAAGAAGAGAAGTCCCCTTGGCATCAAATTTCTGTACACGATGGTTCCAACTATCAGCAACATAGATATTTCCTTCAGGGTCCACCGCAATGCCTTTGGGATATTGAAATTGCCCCGGCTCCTTCCCCTTCGAGCCAAAACTATTTAGCAGGTTAAATTGAGAATCATAAATTTGAACACGATGGTTGAAATCATCGGAAAGTAAAAGGTTGCCATCATGGGAAAAACATAATCCTGAAGGGGGTGACAATTCTTCATTGGAAGAGTCTTCAGCCCGATAAGCATTTTCAAATTTCATGGGAAACAAAGAGGTTGTCATGAACGAGTGAACCTTTGGAGGTTTCGTGCGGGGAATGCCTAATGAATTCATCCGCATTTAATCATAACTGCAATGATAAAACAAATCATATTGGGAGTGCTTTGACTCAAAGAAAAATCTAACTTCGAGCCAATATTTAAATATTAGGAGGACTGAGGGAGGGTCACTTCTTCCACTTTTGAAAAGACAGCGGGTTTGAAAAAATCGATGAATTCATAGTTTGTCTTTCTAGCAGAAACAGAGGGTTCCATGCTGTTTGGGTAACGCATGAGAAGAGCAAGAAAGGCAAAAGCAAGGGTATGGTCGAAACAGAACCGCACAGCATTTTTCATATGCTCCAGGGCTTCTTTTTGTCGGTTGTTATTCAGGCTTATCACTCCAAGATGAAACCATGACTTCCCGATCAATTGCCTATCTCTGGAAATCCGGGTGATTTTTCGATAGAGGGATTCGGCTTTATCCATTTTATTTTCCGATTTGTACTGTCCGGCCTCGCGATACCAGGGCAGGCAATCTTCATCGTTGGGTTTCGCGCCTGCGAAGGAATCCTTCAACTGTTCAGGATTAAGCACCCAGCAGGTTTGGCAGACTTCAGGAAGGTTTTCCTGGATTCCCGAAAAATGAAGGGAGCGGAAATAACGCAAGGGAAAGGAATTCCAGTACTCTTCGGGAAGAAGCTCATCAATATTCAGAGGGATGTCGAGTGAGCCGCAACACAAGTCTGGCTTTTGCCGGTTTAAATTAAACATCAGATGTTTGTCCACGAAATAGCAAGTTTCGGGAGAAGTTTCTACTTCTGCTTTTTCAAAAAATCGCACATGCATTTCCAGGGCGTTCCATTTTGCCATCACAGAATTGATTTTTTCGCGATAAATTTTCAGGTCCGTGAAAATGGATTTTTGGTATAGAGAGTGGTTGTGTGGCACCATATAGATAAGGTCAACTGAAGGTATGTCATGCGATTTTGCAGTTTTTATGATTTCATCGAGTTGATTGATGTTTTCAGAATCGACCGCCACGGTGAGGTGAAGGATAGGATGTGAAACATTCAAAACTTGTTTGGTTTTCTGGATGAGCCCAACCTTTTCCCAGAATTTATTGATATAGCTGTCCCGGCCTCCGCCATGTCCGGCTGTAGTTTTGCCGTCAAACGAAAGGTTGAGGTAATGCAGTTGGGCGCGAATTAGTTTTTCGATGGTTTTCTTATTCAGTGGTACCCCACTTGTCGAAATGAATGTGATCTTATCCCTAAGTTTCTCCAGAAAAATCTCCAGGTGTGGGGAATCCAGAGTTTCTCCTAGCCCTACCAGGGCAACATGGGTGGCATTGTGAATCCATGGAGCTAAGGCTTCAAATTCATCAGGGGAAAGGTATTTGTAATCTTCAAACAGGGAAGTTTTATCCGCAAATCCGGCATTGCACATTTCGCAACCGATACCGCAGGTGTATGAAACCGAGGTGGTGATGAATTTTGGAAGCGGCGATTTCCACTCCGCTAAAGGGAGACTCTGACTAGGGATTTTGTCGAGAAGTTTGGCAAGGTCTTTGAGCTCAGGATTGTTATGCTGAGAGAAAAGGTTGCTGGCTTGTTCAAGGTTGTCGGTAAGGATAAAACGGATAATCTCTTTTTTAAGCTGCTCCATACTCAGTTGAAGATGTAAATGAGGATTAAAACCGTTTACCGTTATAGACGTTGCACACCTCGCACCATCTATTGGGTTTTCCATTGGTGAGCCCTTCACGAAACTCAACGAACTTTTTGCTGTTCCAGATGCCTTCAAAGTCCTGATCATTTAAGTTCCCTACAGAATAACGGCGGGAAATCTGGCAACAGGGATAAACATTCCCTTCAGGGTCTACTTGGGCCCATGAATAGGGCATATGGCAGCCCTTTTTTTCTTCTGAAGATTTTTCTTCGCTAATGGGTTTTGCTTGCGGAAGCGAGAGATAATCCTCAGGAGGTAAATAAGGAATCTGATATTCTTTGGATTTTTTGTCAATTTCTCCAAATACCTTCTCAATATGTTCTCTGTCACAGGTGTTCAAATGCTGGTCCTTGAAATACAATTTATCGCTAAGTTCTTCTCTCCGGTCCTTATAAATATCCGAAGGAACGGCGTTGAGATGAACGAAGTAGACATAGTCCAGACCCAATTCATGGGCTAGGTCCATGATGCCTGGAAGTTCATCGATATTCTTTTTCAAACAAACCGCATTAAAATACAAAACAGGATAGGGAGAGCCCATGGACTTCTTATAATCCGTCAAGTGTTTGATATTGGTTTTCATTAAATCGAAATCAGAACCGCGAATGTATTCATAAAGTTCTTTTGAAGAAGCCTCGATGGAAATCAGGATTTGGTGTAGCAGGTTTTCTTCAACAATTGCTTTACACCACTTTTCGGTTAATAGAGATCCTGTGGTTACGATTTGTACATGTTTAAAGCCTCGGCTCTTGACGTAACGCAATATATCCATCAAGTCTGTTCTTATCAGAGGCTCTCCAAAGTCGCTGAGTAACAGGCTTTCGAAGTTTTCAGGAGAAAATCTGGAGAGATATTTTTTAAAGTTTTCCAAGGAGATGTCTTTTCGAAGGTATTTGCTTTCCCTTGGGCAATGTTTGCAGAGTAAATTGCAGTTGTCGGTGACTGGAACCTGAAGAACATTCCAGTTCTTGTTCCACGCGGAGTCATTGCCTAAATCAATGGTTGTGGATTGTGATTCATATAAATGACCCTTGATTTTTACTTGCAGGTGCAAATCATGGGCGAAAAGGCGTGGATCATTGGGATCACTAAAAATTTCTTCAACCTGATCTTCCTGCTTGAGAAGGACAACTTGGGGCATAGAGTTTCTATCCTTTGATCACTTATATGGTTAATTTTTCATCTGTTACTCATTAGCTACAGACACAAGAGTTATTATAATCTTATCGGGGAATAGAACAAAACCTTAATAGGTTGGAGGGAAGTTTTTGGAAAAGAGGAGGGGTGAAAACAGGTTTAGTATAAAGGGTTATACCTTGGCTTCTGGATAAGGTAGCTGAAAGTGCTTTGAGGTTTTAAGCAAAATAGGATAGATGCTACCTTGAAAGAAATTTTCTTCAATCGGTGATGATATGTTCTTTGATTTCGGAGTCTGAAAAGGTTCGATTTCGTTGAATCTGGAATCGGCGAAAAAGCATTTGCGGGAGCATTTTCAATGCATCCCATTTACTTTTCAGCAAAACCTGACCTTGTCCTCGATAAGTGAAGTATTTGATATCTGAAAACTGATGTTTCCAGATGGAATAGAGGTATTTAAAATACATATTGAGGGAATAGTTTTTGATGAATACCCATATGTCATTTCTCTTGCATAAATAAACATAACGGTCGCTGTACAGGCCTACCGTGGCAGTGCCGATGTGGTAGACCTTGGCTTTAGGCAGGTAAACGGCTTTCAGTCCTTGCAATTGCCCCCGCATATTGAGATCGACATCTTCCGCGAAGATAAAAAAATCTTCATCGAAAAGACCCACTTGCTTGAAGAATTCTCGCCGGTAAATACCCGCACCTGCACAGGCCCCAAAAACATATTCTTCTTTTTCATACTGGCCCAGATCTTTTTCTCCCTGTCCTCTCCCTCCACCCGATGACCAGCTGTGGAACAGGTCGCCAGTGTTATAGAATACATCGCGCTGGTCGAGAAACATCATTTTGGTGGTGCCCATGCCGCATTCAGGATGGCGTTCCATGCCTTCATAGAGTTCTTTTAGCCAGTCGGGGGTCACCTCGATATCGTTATTGAGCAGGACAATATATTCCGCATTAGAGGCCTTAATACCCTCATTACAGGCAATGGCAAACCCCATGTTATCGGGAAGTTTAAGTAATCTCACTTCGGGGTATTTTTCTTCGATCATTTCGCGGGAGCCATCTGTTGAGCCATTATCGATAACGATGATTTCGTAGTCTTTGAAATCGAGTTGGGCAAGGGAATCGAGGCACATGCCGACGAACCGCATTCCATTCCAATTGGGGACTACAATGCTTACTTTCAAGGGATAACCTTTCTGGAGTTTTGAGCTTGTCTTTGCCTTTTCGGTGTTTTTTCCGAAATCCTGAACAGTAACTTTCAGGGTGTTCTCTGCTTGAGGTTGGTTTTTCAGCAAATCTTTTGCTCCCTGATGAGAGGGTTGTTTTTTAAGACATTGTTGGAGGAATTGCGTTTGTTTATCAGGAGAAACCAGTAAAGCCATTCTGAACCAGGCATTGGCTTGAATATGGGAGTAATTCTGCTTCGACTTCGCTAGCTCTTCAAATAACTTATAAGCTTCAAGTCGATCCCCAAATTTTTCCAAGGCCGAAGCGAATGCATAGCGCAGGATTCCATTTCCCGGGTTTTTTTGTAGATAAAATTCCAGTGTTTCATGTTCTGGTCTCTGGTTGGAATTCATTTGAGCAAGATTTTTTATGATCAGAGTCTGTAACCATTCACGGTCTTTGGGTTCATTAATTCCCAAGGTTTCTTGGTAAAGGTTGTTGAGCCTGTCTCCGTCTCCCAATTTCACAAGACATTCTATAGATAGTTCCCAGCAATCATGTCGACGGAGCCCTTCATTCCTTACCTTATCAAAGCGTATTAATGCCTCTTCATATCTTTCTTCCCGTTTCATGATGAGGCCATGTAAAAAGATGTCTTCAGGATGGTAATCAAACTGCCTGATTTCTTCCTGGATTAGGGTCAGTGCTTCATCCAGCTTTTCCAGTTGGAGTTTTTGGTGGGCCAGCTTGATTCTTAGGTCGGGCCAATTTGAAGCTTGTTGAAGGGCAGTTTCAAAAGCCGTTTCAGATTTTCCTGGAAGACCAAGAAAAGCATAAACCTCTCCCATATAAATATATCCTTCAACGTCATTAGGATTTATTTTTGTCAATTTGCGACATTCCCTGAGGGCAGTGATCAGCTTGCCCTGATCTGCATCGGCACGAATTATTCCTGGAGCATGCCAGTCTGCTTGGGTGAGGGATTCCATTTGCCCCATTTTTTCCTGCCAGGACAAGTTCAGTGGATTAACTGCGGGTGAATCTTGAGATTCCAATCGGTAAACTGGAAACCTGGCCAGCATGACTTTTAGTAGTTTGTAACGCAGGCCGGTAATTTCTTCAAGATATTGGATATCCAGATCGGGAAAACTCTTGATTAGATATTTTGGCTTATGCTGCAATAGTCCGCCTATAAAACTGTCATAAAAACTTTCCAGATCCGGAGTGTCCCAGGGGCCAATAGTGTAATGCAGAAAGTTGTCGGAAGCTGGTGAATCGACTAGGTGATACAGTTGTGAAAAAGTGCCCCAAACAAAAATTCGTTCACCACTTTCGCCGCGCCTTCTCATCAGACGTTTGAGAATTTTACCCAGCCGGGGTAGATAAAGGTATTGGTCAAATTTTTCGTATTGGGCCAGAGTTTCCGGTTCAGTGGGTCGAAGATAATAAAAGGCCATAGTTTTTAAATTCCATGCCAACAAAACTCCGAAACTGGCAAGAATCATTCCCGCTGTTGTGGGTTCCAGGCTCGACACCATATCCATTCCTAATCCACAGGCCAAGGAAAGCAGACCAAATAAGGGCAGATAGTGGTATCTGGAAAATGCTCGTTGAAAAATGATCATGCTAAACAGGACGAGGGTGAATGCTGCCAGCCAGGTATTTTTGCTCTGGACTAAAAATAATACCAGTGGAAGGAGACCCAGCCAGACAGGCAGGGCCTGCTTGAACAATTGGCCGATTTCAAACAAGACGCTAAAGTGCATGCTTTTGGTGCGAGTCAGCCTGAGAGTGGTGGCCATTCGGGTTTTCATTTGCTTGCGCGATTCCGCGTCCCAGAATCCCATCTTCCATTCTGTCAGGTTGGCAAGCGCCATAACTCCAATCGAAGCTAGAGAAAACTGGACTGAGGCAAGCCAGCCAAATTCGTACCAGACCGCAGGTGCAAGGGCAGCGGTGAATAGAGCGGTTGTGTATTTTGGGATGGTGGCAAGGCCAAAACATAGTCCGGCCAGGATCACCCATTCAGGCCCAGTTTGCAGCAAAGCCAATCCGGAAAAGACAAAGGGAATATAAAATTGCTCAAAGTTAAAGGAGCCAGCTGTCAGGTCTGGAGAGGTGCCATAAAAGGAATAAAGCAGCCCACCGGTGAAACTGGCCCAAGGGTTATGAGTGAAACTCCACAGAGCTCCATAGATGATCAGTGAAGCGGCAAGATGAAATGCCGTCTGCAAATGGCGGATACGCTGAACGCCTCCTTCTTTAGAGCCATAGAGCCTGTCCAGCAGGAGCATTTTCCACATGGGGATTCCGATGATTTGCAGATCTTTTTTCCACTTAAACCCTTGTGACGCGAAACGAGCCCGGTATGTGTAGATGGCGAAATCATCGTCCAGGGGAAAATTTTGAAAGGGTCTGCGGCACAGGATCGCGGATAACGAAATGATGACTATAAATGTCGGGGTCAGCAGGTCCATGATAGTGTTGGTTCAGCTTGACAGGTTCTAGCCCTTTTACTCCCTCTACCCGTACAGCAAAAAATAAGGAAGAGGATGGGATATGAAACCTAAGGAGGGAATATCACAGCCTCTCTGGCTAGAGGGCAAAAATTTCCCTTATCCTTTATTAATCGGCTAATTTTAGAGCTATCTTTAGCTCAAGAGGGGGACGACTTTACGAAAGGGACCGATTTAAATCACCCTGAGTATAAAGAACAGAGCAAGTAGTATCAACCTTTCAATTTCGGCCCGAACGATCCTATGGCCAGCTTGCTTTTCAGGTCGAGATTGAGGAAAATGGTTGAAACGTCAATGATCTAGGAGATTCAAATGCAAGATGATTTTACAAAAGCTTTTAAAGATATCGAAAATAGGATTGATTTGCTCCGGAGGTATCTTTGACGTTGATCGGAAGATGAAAGAAGTTGAGCCCTTAGATGTAAAAATGGCTCAATCTGGGTTCTGGGATGATAATGAATCTGCCCAAAAGATTCTGCAAAAAAGGTCTGGTCTGCAACGCTCCATAGAAATCTGGAAAAATCTGGAAAAAGAAGGTGAAAACCTGGGTGCGATGCTGGAACTTTCTGCAGAGGAAGAAGACTCTTCCATGGATGAGGAGATTCGGTCTGCTTTAGCTGAGTTAGGAGAACAAGTTGCCCAGGCGGAAATGAAGGCCATGCTGTCAGGCAAAAATGATTTTAATAATGCTTTCATCGCTATTAATTCTGGAGCGGGGGGTACAGAATCTCAGGACTGGGCCGAAATGCTTTTGCGAATGTACCTGCGCTGGGGAGATCGCAATGACTATAAAACGGAAGTTCTGGATACGCAATATGGCGATGAAGCAGGTATAAAAAGTGCTACGGTTTTGTTTACAGGAGATTATGCCTTTGGATATTTGAAGGCAGAAATCGGAGTTCATCGGCTGGTACGCATTTCACCCTACGATTCCAATAAAAGACGTCATACCTCGTTTGCCTCGGTTTTTGCCTATCCAGAAGTTGATGAAGAGATTGATGTTGCAATTAAAGAAGAGGATCTGAAGATAGATGTCTACCGCGCCTCTGGGCCGGGAGGTCAGGGGGTGAACACTACCGATTCTGCAGTTCGGCTGACGCATGTCCCATCTGGAATTGTAGTCCAATGCCAAAATGAAAGGTCGCAACATAAAAACAAGAACTCGGCGATCAAGGTTCTTAAATCCCGTTTGTATGAATTGGAGCAGGAAAAGCAGGGTGAAGAAAAAAAGGAAATGGAAAAACAAAAAAGAAAAATCGAATGGGGCAGTCAAATCCGTTCCTACATTTTGCATCCTTACCGCTTGATCAAAGACTTGAGGACGAATGTCGAGGTTGGAAATGTAGATGCTGTTCTTGATGGAGATCTTCAATCTTTCATTCAGGCTTTTTTGCGTTACGATAAAACTAATGCGGAGACAGAAAAGGAATGAAATCGGGGATTCAGCCTACTTTGATCAATGACCCATTTGGAGACCCAGGTCTGTTGGTGCAGTTCCTTCTAGAAAAGCGGGTACTATTATTTGACCTGGGAGATTTGTCTGCTGTGTCGAATGGAACCCTTCTTAAAGTTTCCCATGTTTTCGTCAGTCACACCCATATTGACCATTTCATTGGTTTTGATCGATTATTGAGAACGCTTTTTGGCCGGGATAAAACGCTAACAATTTTTGGCCCGGAAAATATTATTGAAAACGTGAAAGGCAAACTAGCTGGATTTACCTGGAATCTGGTTGAGCTGTATTCTGAATCGCTCACCATCGAAGTGGTTGAAGTGCGCGAAAACAGTTTGCTCAAAGGGTCCTTCCGGGCGATTGATAAATTTAAAATTTGCGATGAAATAGAAGAGCCTTTTGTGGATGGCTTAATCGTGGATAATCCAGTTTTCTCGGTTCGTGCAGCGATATTAGAGCATCGGGTTCCCTGCTTGGGGTTTGCGCTGGAAGAAAAACCTCATATCAATATTAATAAAGACAAGCTGGAAGAAATGAAGGCCGAACACGGTCCTTGGTTGAATGAATTGAAACAAAGTGTGTCAAGAGGCGAGCAGGATTCCTCGCTCATAAAGGTGCCATTCCAGGAGTCAGGAAACTTCAGAATAGAAGATATTCCACTGGGCGACCTAAAGATCGAATTGGTCGAGATTTTTCCAGGACAAAAAATTGGCTATGTGGTGGATACGGTTTTTAATGACCGGAATAGAAAGAAGATTGTGGAATTGGTAGAATCCGCGGATGTGTTTTTTTGTGAATCGCCTTTTCTGGCTAATGAAGAGGAACGGGGACAAGCGCGTTATCATCTTACATCTCGTCAAGCGGGTACCCTGGCCAAAGAGGCCGGCGTTAAACAACTTCAAGTTTTTCACTTTTCATCCCGACATAAAGACTGCCGGGAACAATTCTATAATGAGGCCCAGGAGGCTTTTCAAGGATAGAAAAAATTGTGGATATCTCCAAAACTGCCAGAACATTTCTGATATTTTCCCTCATCCTTGGGTTTAACTATGGCGTGAGCTTCCAGCAATTTCTTCATTTTGACTGGGCTGACCCAAGAGGCTTGAGTGATTCCGCAAACTACCTTGCCATGTCAAATGGGGATTATAATGTTTCCCCAACCCATCGTTACCGAATTATTATTCCTTTTCTTGTGGATATTGTCCGGGAAGTAATTCATCCCTTAATTACTCCTGACCTGTTGCCTATGATTGATGCGCTTAGCTTCTATGCGGTCAATTATCTCATTACAAGTCTGGCTGGTTTATTTCTCTTTTTCTTTTTGGTTGAATTGAAGTTTGACTCCAGATTGTCTTTGTTGGGAGTGTTCATATTTCTGGGGAGTCGAATGACAATCCTTTCAACAGGGGCGCCTATTGTTGAGTCCTTATACTACCTGGCGATTATTATCATCGTCTATTTATGTTTGACTCAGCGCTCCTTGTTGCTCAGCTTGCTACATCCTCTTCTAATTCTTACAAAAGAAACAGTCGTCCCATTTTTGTTCCTGCCTCTCCTCATAAAGACGATGAACCGCAAACTTATTCTTCTATCTTTGACATTTTCATTTGCTACTTTATTTTGGGTGAGAAACTTGGTCACTGCCACTATGCCCGAGGCAGTCAAGCCAGATGATCCGATTTTGGCTACAATCACAAGCCATATGGCGGCAGCATTAGAAAACCTCAGTCAAAGCTATTTCACTTTATCAGGGTGGCACGGTCTTTTTGCTCCCTTTTCAGTTTTCTGGGTGATAGCAATTTTTGGTGCGTGGCTTGAGTATAAGAAGGTGGTTACGGATTACCAAATCCCACGCTTTTTACTTTGGATGGTGCCTGTAGCATTTGGGTATACGATTTTAAGCGACAGTGCAGGACGCATGTTGTATATCTTGTTTCCTCTTGTGATTCCATATGCGTTAATTGCAATGGATTATGTATTGTCTCGCAAATAGGTGGTTAGGAGAATGGCGCTCAGAGAGCCTTCTTGTGTTGGGACAATTGATAGATGAAAACTTTGTCGTTAGAAGAGGGTGAACGGAATTGGTGTATTTGTATGTCGTAGGTATTATTGGCCTGAATGGCCGGCGCGTCCAATTCTATTCGAGTATATGTATTGGCCTGAAGGACTTCTTTTACATTCCGAGCCTCTTTAGTAAGGTTCCCCTCGAAGATCCTGTCTATTCCTCGTAGTACAATCCAGTCAGGCGGATGCTGTGGACTAAGATGCTGATTTGGGATCATTTCCATCCCGGTATAAAATGTCAACGACTCGAACTCGCTGTCGATATAACAGGTGGCTCCTTTTTTTCCATTCTTTTCAAAAAACAATACCAATTTATCCAGTGGTCCCTGGTAGCGATGGGTCAATTCCTCCCAGTACTGATAAAATACGGACTTCAGGTTTGCTTCCCTCAAGAAGGTCTCGTAGGCATATTGTCTGTAATCAGAAACTACAAAATTTTCGGGATAACGGAGGGCTATTTGTTTAACGGGAAGAAGAGGGCCCACGTGAATGAGATTGGTGAAAATTAGAACCAGCAGAAGAGCGGATTGCCGGGCAATAGATTTCTCAAATATATAAAATACGATCATGGCTAGAAGAACCAATAAAAGAGGAATGCATGCGGAAATATACTGCATGAGCGGAATCGAGTGCAGAGAAGCAGTAATGAGAACTGAGATGGAACAGAATGATAACAGGGAAACCTGGAACCGCTGATGTTTTAAGTATGTGATGAATAAAAATGGGGCCAGGATAAAAGGAAAAATATAATTATTGATTTGGAATAAGAACGCAAAAAAGTGTTTTGGAAAACGCCACAATGAAGTGTCCACCAATGGGCTGGCGGAAGTGTAAAACTCGGAAAGCTTGTCCATCAAAGCGGGAATGATAGCCAGCCATGGAAGGCAGAACGCGGCAGTGATAATTGCTGAACCTTTTACCTTGGACAGGTTGCTGCTTGAAACTCGGCTCCGATAAACATATAGGTGGATCAACATTCCTATTATAAGTCCCGCAAACTCAACATACATGGTGTGGAAATAAATAATTGATACCACTGTAATAGGTATCGGGTTCCATTTTTCTTTGTCAAAAATGGTGATATAGAATTTTAGCAAAAGCGGGGTCAGCAGGATGGGGATGGCAATGTAACGGGCAGTGCGAAAATAGAGCAGAGCAGGAATGGAAGTTGCGAGTAACAGAGATGCAAAGAAGGCAATATTTTTTTGATTGGTCCATCGTAAAGTAAAACTGTAAATACCCCAAATTGAAAATATCCCTATAATTGCAAAGGGAAGTCTTGCCGAAAATGTGTTCTGCCCAAATACCAGGAGAGAAGCAGATTGAAGGTAATATGGAATCCATGTTCGATATACAAAGATGCCGTCATAAATATCTGCATAAGGCATGGTGTAGTTGGTTCCATCGGAATGCTTGGGATATCCGTTTTTTAAAATCGTGGTGGATACAAATGTATCTGCACCCTCATCTAGCTGTAATACCGTGTCGTCCAATCCTGTGAAAATGAGAGGGAAAGAAAAAAGAATGAGAAAAATTAAGGGGAAATGGGATTTTAGGGAATTTGGGATGAGGGCCACTTTTGCAAACCATTGAAGAAATCTGGACTGATTATTATACTCGACGGTTAAGTGCTCAGAATATAAAACTTTGGTTGTAGAGGATAACTGATCTTTCATGGTTGAAAAATAATGCGGTTAGTTCCAAGTAGTCCTTATGGTATGATCTTTTTTTGTCTATTAGATTTATCGGCATCTGAGAATTTGATATTAGCCTTAAATGGGTTGAGAAGTGGAGAGACCTGATATTTCAGTGGTTGTTTTGGCCTATCGAAGTGCTTTCACTATTGAAGGATTTGTGTCCTCCTTGGTTGCTTCGCTGGAGAATGAGAGACTGGATTGGGAGATCATTCTGGTTGGTAATTATTTTGAAGGAACAGGTGATGAGACGCCTGAAGTGGTTAAGAAGATTTCTGCTGGAAATTCTCGGATAAAACCCGTAGTTCGCGTTAAAGAGGGAATGATGGGATGGGATATGAAATCTGGCCTTCAAGCCACAACAGGAAAAACACTGGCGGTTATTGACGGGGATGGGCAAATGCCGTGCACAGATGTGATTCGTGTTTATCAGCTCATGAAAGAAAAGAGACACGATTTGGTAAAAACAGTTCGCGTTGAAAGAAGCGATGGTTTTTATCGAAAACTTATATCTACAAATTACAACCGTTTGTTTAATGTTTTGTTTCCGGGAATGGATGCCCGAGATGTTAACTCCAAGCCTAAAATATTAACGCGGGAGTTATATGAGAATATGAATCTGGGATCTAATGGTTGGTTTATTGATGCCGAAATCATGATAATTGCCCGACGCCTGAAAATGAGTATTGGAACAATAGAAACAACTTTTCATAGTATTGATACCCGCCCTTCTTTTGTAAAACCTCTTGCTGTTTTGGAATTCTTGGCAAATTTGATCTGGTATCGCATCAAAGAATTCGGGGCGAAGTAAACCCTCTGAACCGGTTTAGTGTGAATGAAACTTTTAATCACGGGGGCATCAAGTTCGTTGGCCTCAAAACTGGTGCTCCTATTACTCGAAAGGGGTAGATTCTCTTTCCGACTTCTGGAGCATCGTTCGCCAGCCAAAATAGAATCGTGTGAAACTGTGTCTGGGGATATGAATGATCCTGAGTCTCTGGATCGTGCATGCCAGGGGATGGATGGGGTTCTCCATCTGGCAGCTTTGACACATTCCAGCAATGATGCTGAATATTTCAGGGTTAATCTAGAGGGAACCAAAAATCTTTTAGAGGCCTGCAAGAAGAATGATGTGAAAAAATTTATATTCATTAGCTCCGCGGCTGCAAGTGGTGAAGGTGGAGCTTATGGATTGAGCAAGCTGAAGTCAGAGGAGTTGGTTTGCAAATCGAAACTGGAGTGGAATATTTTGAGACCTTCAGAAGTTTACGGGCCGCAGATGGAAGAGGGCATTGGCAAACTGATTTCATGGGTTAAGAATTTACAATGCATTCCTGTCATTGGAGATGGTTCTTATTGCCTGAGCCCTGTATACATTGATGATGTCGTAGAGGCAATGGCGCAGGTAGTGATGAGCCCTGGCTTGATAAGCCAGAAGTTAAACTTATGCGGACCGGAAATCATTCCATTTAAAGATGTGATAGATCGATTGTCGTGCTTTTTGCAAGTTCGCAGATATAAGGTTTTTATTCCTGTATGGGTTGCGAGATTGGGGGTGTCGTTGGCATCATCAATGAAACCGGGCTCTTTTACCCCCGATCAAATTCCCCGACTGCTATGCAGGAAGAATCAGGATATTAGCCACACCTCAACGATAATTTCATATTCCCCGAGAAAATTGGAAGACGGACTGAGTGGATATTTGTAAGAAATATCCCGGATTATTCTATTTTTTCTCCATAGGTCACGAATTGCCCACCTAACGGAAGCCAGCCCATATAAGGATCTAGAACGTTTAAGAAAGATAAGGATTTTGGAAAAAATGTGGTGTAGACAATCCGAATATTTGTAAGCGGGATTCCCAGCATATTTTTTTTCATCTGATGTGGATAAATCAAAACAGCGTCTTGATCGAAAACGCAATCGGTGACAATTTTTTTAGTGATAGGGTTGAAAGGGTTGTGCTCCCAGATTACTAGTTTCCCATTAGGCTTAAGAAGTCCGGAAAGTTCCTTTAAAATATTTTTATGTTCATCATGAGGAATATGATGAAAAACTCCTGCAGAGAAAATCAGGTTATACTGCGTCTTTTTCCAGTTTTCAGAGTTGAGATTGTGAAAGATTGAATTGTTCCCGAAACGAGATTGAGCTTTGTTAATAGATTCTCCAGAATCGTCAACACCAGTGTATGAGGCATTTGGAAAAAACTGTTTAACAGATTCATAAAGGTTCCCTATCCCGCAGCCAAAATCCAGTAAATTGAAATGGAGCGGGACGAGTTCAGGAAAGAGAGCTTGAAGTTTTAATAGTTTTGCTTTAGTCAGGGTACTTGAGTCATACCCCGTTAGGCGAAGCGCATCATTTAAATCTTTATTGTAGTTTTTAGAAAAAGAGTCGAATGCTTTTGTCATGAATTAAAATCAAAATGAGTTATACAGGCTAATATATTGTTTGATGATATTATCCCAGTCAAATTTTTCCCTGATAAGATTTTTAATTTGCACTCCCATTTTCTGTCTGAGATCACCTTCCCGTAATAATTGAATGCAGTGGCCCATTTCTTTCGGATCATCAGAAGTTAAATATCCGGTTTCTCCGTCTAAGACAATATCTCGAGCTACACCCACTGCAGTGGCTACAACCGGAAGGCCATGAGCCCCAGCTTCAAGGATGGGTTGCCCAAAATTTTCATACTTAGAAGGGTATACAAACACATCCGCTTTTTGGTAATAGGCCTTTAACTCTTCTGGGGATTTCTTTCCCACAAAAGTCACTTTGTTTTTTAAGTTGAGCTCTTGGGTAAGTGTCTTTAGCTCCTCAAGGTAGCCCGATCGGCTGAGGCTACTGGTTTTTTCTTCGCCTCCAACAATAGTTAAATGAAAGGGGAATGTTAATTTTCCAATGGCCTGCAATAATAATTCGATTCGCCGGACCCTTGCAATTCGACCGACAAACAGGAGTTGCAGAACTTCATTGTCTGCTTTCTTCTTAATGCCTTCGGTTACCTTGATACCCATGGGAATGACATGAAGCTTATCTTTAGGGATTCCAAACTCGAGGGCATCTTCATATTCAAATTTTGAGGAAACAACGACGGCTTGGGCTCTTTTTGCGCTGGTTTTCAATGTTATCAAATCGTATGCGTAATATGGAAATTTCTGGAAGAATGAGGGGAGATAATGTTTGAAACCCAGAAGGGAACCGTGGGTATTCAAGATGAAAGGTTTATTCTTTAAGAGAGCAAAAAAAAACTACTATCCGTTTGGAAATTTCGGTAATTATGGCTATGTAAAATATCGAAACTATTAAAATGAGGAAGCATGCCCATACTCATGGAATAGCGCATTACCTTGAACTGATGGCGAAACCTGAATACGGATACCTGCTCAAAATTTTCATGAGGAGCCAGATCAGGGTCAACATCGGAGTAGGTGGTATAAACCGGGGAGTGAATGCCTCTTTCTTCAAGGCGATTGGAAATTTGAAATGCCTGATTGGTCGGCCCACAAATGTAGGGTAAAAAAGTTTCTATGGTACGTAAGACTTTCAAATTTGCTCCAGACCGGAAGTGCCTGTTTGCCAGGGGGGTTGGTTAACTTTCTCTTCCAGCGCTTTTTTTTCGTGATCCAGGATTCCAATATGTTGGGTCAGGGTTCGCACTTGTTTGGTCAAAGCGGAAATGCGAATAGAAAAATGCAGACAAATGACCATGAGAAATAGAAGTCCGAAAAAGAATAAGGTTGAGGTAAATAAAGTGGCTCCAACCAGTCCTGAAACCCATTTTATGGCACCTTCAGAAACAGATAGGATAAGCATTGAAGTTCCGGTGAGCAGCCATCCCATTGAGTATTCCTCGCTCAAGTGCTTTCTTCGAACTAATTCGAAAACATATGCGACCAGAAAAACACATATCAAAATTGAGATTATTTGAATTCGTGGGGGCATGGATTACCTCTTGGGAGATTTTCTTAAAAGGGTTACAAAAATTGAAAGAAACATTTTAAACACATAGTAAACTGTTTTGTGCCCGTGATGCATGGATTCTTTGTCTGGGCTAGCGTGCATGGTTACCGGGATTTCTTTTATTTTAAATCCACAGCGATTCATCAAAATAATAAAGTCTGCATCCGGATAATCGGGAGGGTAGTTATCGCTGGCGATAAACTCGATAGCGCGTCCCTTTAATGCCTGAAATCCTGAAGTAGGGTCGGTTACTTTTTGTCCACAAAACAGAGACGCAATATTTCCAAATATAAACATACCTGCATGGCGGGCGAGAGATGTTTTATAGGAGTCTTTACTTAAAAAACGGGAGCCGATTACCACATCGCAATTATCCTTCTGAACTTCCTCCATCAGGTCTTTAATGTTTGCAGGGTCATGCTGACCATCAGAATCCATTTGTATTACGATGGAAAAATTATTTTTTACGGCATATAAAAATCCAGTTTGTAGGGCAACGCCATAGCCTGAATTGTAAGGCAGGGAAATGACCTTGGCATTGTGCTCTCGAACTATTTTCTCTGTGTTGTCAGAAGAGCCGTCATCAATCACCAATATAGGAATTCCGGGTGACTGTTTTTGGATGCCCTCAAGAACCGCGCCTATATTTTTTCCTTCATTGTAGGCCGGAATGATGATCAGGGTTTTAGGTGGTTGGGTCAAGGGCTCCTGGGACGAAAAGGTTTCTAAATCATCCTTCTGGATAGCTGCTGTCTCTTTGTGTGTCTCTGATTTGAAAGTTTGGTAACTAAGAGTTTTCATTCACAGGGGATCTTTCAAGTAGGCACAAAATGAAAAATCATTTAAGAGTCAGCCAGATGCCTTCGGGATGTTTGTAATCCAAAATACAAACTGTCCACGAATTGGGGCCGAACCGTTTAATATTGGTGTATACAACATATAAAACGGTTATTACGGAAATAAACTTGACCCATAATCCAAGTATATTTTATACGAAATATAACCCCTTGTAAACACATGGGTTGCGGGTCTTGGTCGATCGTGGGTGTGCTTCGAGGATTAGGACGAGGAATGCTGCATTTTTGACAGCTTGAAGGTGTCACGGATACGTGCTGAAAGTACCCGTAGAAGAGGCATCAGGGCTTGCGGGTTAGTTTGTTCCAGAGAATGGAAGCATTCCTGAGTGATCAGGGATACTTTGCTTTTTTCCAAGGAGATAACGGTTGCTGACCGGGGCTGGTTGTCAATAATTCCCATTTCTCCGAAAATATCTTTTGCCTTGAGAATTCCCATGACCAGCTTTTTCCCATTATGTATTCTCGATACTTCAAACTTACCCTCTTCAACGAGATAAGCACAATTGCTGTCGCTGCCTTCCTCGAACACCACTTCTCCGGAATTAAAGTTTAAAATTTTCATATTCGTAATCTCCTTTTAATGAAAATTATTAATTGCTACCATTTTGTTTGCGGGACTGTTTTTGCTTGAAGGGTCCCTCTGGTTCAACTTAGCGATGGTAGCTCTTAATCTTTCCGTAAACGATTTAATAAGTTTGATCATAAAATGCGAGTTAAACTTTTTTAGATAATCGAACCGAGGTCTTTCAATGACCATGCATTTAGTATTTTCCAAGGCAACAACGGTTGCGGATCGGGGATATTTATCGATCAGGCCCATTTCCCCAAACATGGCATGCGCGCCTAGTTCTTGAACCAATGATCGTTTACCCAGTGAATCTTCCCTGTAAACTCCGACACTGCCAGAGTTAATGATGTAGGCGCAATCGCTAGGCTGGCCTTCTTGAAAAATAGTTTCACCGTTACTAAAGGTTTGATAATTTGAAGAATGTTGGCCATATCCCTCCTTGTAGGAGGTGTCAAAATCGCGCCGCCGCACATCTTGCCCTCTTAATTTATCTTTTAATAATTTTGTGGTTTGGCGCAATCGTTGCGATAAAGTTTCAAGTAGTGGACTTAATGACAAGGGTTCCTTTTCCATTAAATGATGAAGTGTCTTTGAGGTGATGATGGATAACTGGCAATCCTCAAGAACATAGGCTGTTGCAGTTCGAACATTCTCATCGATCAAGGCCATCTCCCCAAAAATGGAATCCTTATTTAATATAGCCAAAACCTTGTGTTTTCCATGCATGCCCTTACCCGATATAATCGCAATCTTTCCCTCGTCGATCATGTAGGCAGAATTGCCCGGATCGCCTTCGGTGAAGATTAAATCATATTTTTTGTAATGAACTTTCTTCATGGAAACTCACCATCCTTTTGTTAAATAAAAGTTTTTTCTTAGATTCTCCGATCTCATTTGGACTTTCAAACTTTGAGTCGGATCTTCTAATTACTAGTATTTGCAATTAGTAGGCCAAAAATGGGCAACATAGGACGATCATTCGCAAATATAGGTAAACAAAGAGATTTTTTGTGTTAAAATATTTTTATATTTGGAGGGCTGTGGATAAAAAGATCAAATTTAGATAAATATATTAAAATATTTATCTAATTTGACGATTTGGAGGGGATTAAGCTTGGTTGATGGCTTCAATCAGTTGATTAAGCCTGCCGTATGCAGATTTATTAAAATAAAGGGATAAACGAGGCAATTCTGGATATTCATTATTTTGCAATTCCTGTTTATGAGGCGGGGTGGATTGAAGGGAGCCTTTCACTACAATATCCTGAAACTCGGTATTCAACGTTTTTATAAGGTCGAGGGGAAGAGGTTTGGTGAGCCTCAAAACAGTCAAATCACCGATATAGCGCAATGAATGAAAAACCTTGTAGTAATTGGTAATCCGGTCTATAGCTTCCTGGCTTGAGCGTGCCCGGTATATAAAACTTAAGTCATTCTCGATAGCGTACCCTTTTTCAATGACTGCCGAACGGATAAAGTTCATCCAATGGTCCCAATAATTGTCACCCTCATGATCCAAAAGAACAATAGGGCGGGGCATACACTTCCCAGTTTGAAACAAGGTGAGGTTCTCGAATCCTTCATCCAGAGTTCCAAATCCTCCTGGTAATAGGACGGTGGCGGAAGATTCTTTGATGAACATAAGCTTGCGGGTAAAAAAGTACTTGAATTCAATCAGGTGAGGGTCGTTTTCAATGTAGGAATTAGCCGATTGCTCAAAAGGCAGCTTAATATTCAGTCCGAAGCTTTTCTCTCGCCCGGCACCCCGGTTAGCCGCCTCCATGATTCCATTTCCTGCCCCAGTTATTACCTGATAATTTTTTTTGACCAGTCCTTGTGCAAGCTCTAATGCAATTTCATAATTGGGATGGGAATCGCTAACTCTAGCGGATCCAAAAATTGCGACCTTGCGCTTATTACGATGCGGTAAAAACAGCGTTAAAGACTTGCGCAACTCGTGCAACGTCTTATGGATAAGCTTATGATCGCCAAGGTTCGGATTTTTTCTTCCAATCAATGCGAGATCAGTGAATATTTTTTCAAACATTTCCGCTTTGGCACCAGGACCCATCAGTTGTGAGAGTTCCCTAATTAAAGCCTCAATGCGGGGATGATTCAGTTTGCTGTCTTCATCTTTCATATTCGCCTTTATTGATGAATGGAAATTGTTTTACACTCTTCCTTTCAAACAGGAGATAGTGGGTTGAAAGGGTCCTGCAGATTCTAAAACAAAAATTAGTGGAAGCAAATGTTTTCATACGCTGAATAGAATTGTTACAATCACTACTAGCCGCAAGGGCAACTGGCAAAAGCTTTTCAGGTCGGGGGAAATTCGATGTTCACCAACCCCCCAGTACCCCGGGAGGGGATTGGGAAAAAGCTTCTTGGGCCGAGATAACTCTTGGTTTGCCAGTAAAATCCATTGCTTACAGGGCTCAGCGTCACGCTGGGTGGAAGGAATTTTTTATGAATGATAAGGTATTAATTATTTCAATTCTCAGCCTGCTGGGGATAGGTATCCTTGCAGTATTTTTCATTGCGGTGCCTTGGCTCGTCAATTACGCCCTGCCAAACTGGAAGGAATCTCTTTTAGATAGTGGAATAGTAATCATTGCTGTGGCTCTTTTTGTGTATGGGTTTTATATGAATACCAAAATGCATTAATTGTGCGGGTATCCTATTTTATGGACGAAAAAAAATTAGCTTTAATAATTGCAGGTCTTCTGATCCTGGGCTTTTTTTCCCTGTTCATAATTATTGTTCCCTGGTTCAACTGGGCACGGCAACCAGATTGGGGGGCGGTAGCTATCGATAACCTTCTTATGGTTCTAGTGGGTGCCGCGATTGCATATGGAATTTATATGGGATCAAAAACCATGTAGAAAAATATTTATCATTCCTACCTACGCCTCAAACCGCTTTATCCTGAAAAGGATTAAAAATAATATTCCAAGACTGATCAGAGTTCCCAGGCAACCCAGGAAGATTTCTTCAATATAGAACGTTACACCGAGATTAAAGACGAGCACTCCAAAATACAACCCTGGTCCAAGTAAAGCCGATGGTTGGTAGTGAGGGTTGAAAGGAATTTTTGAATCCAGACAACGGTCCAGAATAGCAAAACATGACAGTGTCACTCCTGCCACAAAAATCCAGCCAGCAAAATTAGTCAGAGGGATGTGAAAATACTCCCCTTCTTCCTTGTAAAAATAAATTTTTCCGAGAAACCAGCGGTCTCCTAAAAAGGCGGCCGGGTCAATAATAACATCCAGCAGCATGCACAAGATGGCAGCCGAGGCAATGACTCGGATTGAGTGTTTCAGAGGTTGAATGTTGCCCAGGCGAATATCCCATCTGTTTTTTACAAGAGGAGCCCAAAGCAAAAGACTCACCGTATAACTAACATAAATTAAAAATGAGAAGGATAGGGAATCCATGAACGGCACGTTGCTGATCCATAATTCCTGATCGCGGGTGGTTTCAATATAGGTGTAAAATCCAAATGGAAATCCGTTTCGAGTTGAAGAGTACTCGCAGAGAAAAGCAATCAAATAGGCCAACACCGTAAATAAAAGGGATCGAACCACCCCCATGTTGAGAATAGCAACTACAAGATAAAACGCGAGAAAAACGAATACATAGGGTCTCAGGAGAACGGTGCCCCATAAAAGAGAAATTATTTCCATTAGTAAGCTTGGTTTTCCTTAAACCATTGCACAGCCTGCCTCAGGGCGTTATCGACCGGGTTTTGTGGCAGGCCCAGTTCCCGGATCGCTTTCGAAGGATCAAAATACATAAAATATTTTGCCATTTTCACACCTGCAAGAGGAACTGCAGGCGGTTGGTGGGTAATATTGTCAGATGCCCATTCACAGGCCAGTCCGGCTCCGTAGGCAACCCAGTAGGGCATCTTTATTCGGGGTGCTTTGAGGCCGGTCAGAGCTTCAAGAGTCATAAGGATTTCTTTAAGAGACATGTTTTTGTTACCGAGGATATACCGCTCACCAAGCCGGCCTTTTTCTTCTGCCAGAATATGTCCACGAGCGCAATCGGCAACGTCAATCAGGTTGAGTCCCGTATCAATGTAAGCGGGCATCTTCCGGTTCAGGAAGTCTTGAATTATTTTCCCTGTCGGCGTGGGCTTGATGTCCCGGGGACCAACAGGAGTGCTTGGGTTCACAATGACGATCGGAAGCCCCCGATCAAACATTTCATGGGCAACCTGCTCTGCTTCATATTTGGAAAGTTTGTAGTCATTGCAAAGCGTGGCGGGGTTCATGGGTTGATCTTCATTTGCGGAACCGCCATCCTCAGAGAGACCTATGCAACCGACGGTGCTGGTGTAAACGACTTTTTCAATACCCATTGCCAAAGCGGTTTCAAGAATGTTGCGGGTTCCTTGAACATTGATGTCGTAGATCAATTTTTTGTCCCGGCTCCAAAGGCTGTAGTAGGCCGCAGTGTGGTAGAGGGTTTTACAACCTGTTAAGGCAGACTTTAAGGATTCCCGGTCTCGCAAGTCACCATGCGTCACTTCGCAATCGAGGTCATCAATATTGCGCGTGTCAGAATTTTTGCGTATCAGGAGTTTTGGATTGCGTCCATTTTTAAGTAGTTCCCGAGCCAAAGCTGAGCCCAGGAACCCGGTTGCTCCTGTAACCAAAGTGGTCATGTTTTTCCAGCGTGATGGAGGGTATTAGAAGAGGTGGTTTCTTTCCCCTTAACTTATTTGTTACGAAAAACTGAGAGTAATCAGATCGATTAAATGAAGACCTGAATATCAGCTTTATTCCCCAGATCCTCTACATATTTAGTAAAAAGTTCCCGGGTTTTTTTCTTTAACAGAAGATTCATGATATCCGTTTTAGTTTCTTCAAATGGGATCAACTTGCTGGGAATAATCTCGTCAAGTTTGAGGATATGATAGCCAAACTGACTTTGAATAACTCCACTGGTTTCCCCTTCTTTGAGCTTTAGCATTTCTTTGCCGATTTCAGGAATGGTGCTGTCGGGGTGAAGGTCACCCAGGTAACCTCCCTGCTCTCGGGAAGCCTCGTCTTCTGAAAATTCTTTTGCCAATTCCGCAAAATTCCCACCGGCTTTCACTTTGCGGAGGAGGGAGTTGATTTTCTCTTTTGCTTCTTCATTGATCATCTTTGTAAGGCGTGCAGCCTTTTTTTTGCTGGCCTCATCCTCCGCTTCTCCCGAAGGTTTAACAGTCGCTAAATGGATGTGGTTTACCCGGTACAAAACGGGTTTGGTGAAGCGGGATTTGTTATCCTTGTAATATTTTTGGGTTTCTTCATCGTTGACATCTACTTTTGGAGCAATTTCCCGACGCATCAATTCGTCTTCCAGCAAGGTTCTGTGTATTTTATTTTTCAATGCCTCAATGCTCATATGTTGAAAAGCCAGGGCCGTCAGAAAGCCTTCATGGCTGGGAAACTGATCCTCTATATTTTTGATCTGCGATTCTACTTTTTCCTCGGTAATGGTGATACCCAGAGACTTGGCCTTTTGTACCACTAATTCCCGCCCAACCACTTCTTTAAGCAATTCACGGCCGATGGTGGGTTCGTCCATGGGTTTTACTTCTTTCCCCATTTGCCGGGCACGGATTCGAAAAGCAAATAGCTCTCGTTCCAGGATTTTGGAAGTTACAGAGACTCCGTTTACCTTAGCGACCACTTTGGGAACAGGTTTTCCATTCAGGGTAAAGGGTTTTTCTTTTGCGATCAGACCTGAAGGTAAGACAAGGGCATAAAGAAAAAAAATAAAAATTAGAATTTTTCGAGTCATAGGACTTTATATGAAAATTTGTGAAACTGCTTTGGTTGAAATAAATAACTCCAACGCTGAGGTATGAATCATATTATACCTTATCAATGCTGGAATGAAGCTGGATGGTGAATCAAGGCAAAAAAAAACCCCCGGCCCAAAGGCCGGGGGGTAAAGAAAGGTAACTTAGAACTTTACGTCAAATGAGACATAAGCCCAGTCAGCGCTATTTGCAGGTGCGCCGGTTTGCAGATTAAACAGCTCCTCTGCAGCAAAAATAGAATAACCCGCAGAAATAACCGTGTTCGCATTGTACTTGTGAATGAGAGCAAGATCGATCTCTGTTCCCAAGTCTTCATCAACACTATTGGTTAGTGCTTGTTGACGAGCAAACGGGTTAGAACTTGGGTCAACTTCAGTTTCGAACTTATGCCAAGCAGCTTTGATCGTCCAGCCGGGCATAGGTTGAAGAGAAGCTTTGACAGCCAAATCGGTCAGACCGAGGTTCTGTGTTCCGTGAGTGATGTTGTTCAAGAACAGATCCATGTGACCATAGAACTTGTGACCCGTATCAAACAGGGTGTTGAAAGTTCCATAATCGCTACTTGCAAGGTCACTGTCATCGGTACCAGAAAGCTGGTCATACCAGATGGTCAGGCTTGGTTTCATGGCAACATTGTTGAACTTTTTACCAATGCGTACACCGAACATATAAGCGTCACGGTCTACTGCAGTTAAGCTTCCACCTGCCTGAACGTAGTCTAAACCGCCAGCAGTATTAAATCGTGTTGCATCAGCAATAGCGTCTCCACCCTGGTAGTAATACTCACCACGGTAGTCAATTCCGAAGAGCTGACCTGCCTGGCGAAAACCAACGGTGTAAATATTGTTGTCTGTTCCGCTACATACCGTTCCAGTGGTCAATCCACATTCATCACTGAGAAAAACACCATAGACAGAAAGATTGCCGCCGAGAATACCTTGGAAGTTGGCGCGTAATAGATGAACGTCAATGTCATTATCATCTTCTGTGGTATCAGTACGACCATCTTCATTAGCCAAAACATAAGCGTAGGTCAAAGTATGATTGCCATGTTTGTGATCCAAACGAATGGCATCATGCGTCTGGGCACCTGTGGTCCAACCGGTGTGTCCGAAGAGGCGGTGACCATCCAGAACAACTTGTTGCCGTCCCAATTTCAAATCTACAGGGAGGCTGGCAAAGTTTTTCAGGGTGAAATATGCCTGATGCAAACCAACGCTGGCATCTGCGTCACTCGGTGAGAAAGAAGAATTTCCAGAACCACCGCCTGAACCTGCATTGGCTGTGTTCAAGTCATTACCCCAAGTTCTGTTGCTTTGCATCTGAATGAAGGCACTGGTGCTGTCATTCACATTGACGTTAGCGTTAAGACGAACTCGGGTAGCGATGAAATCATCTCCGTCCGAATCATTCAGAAACTTCCTTGTTGAGTTGTTAGCTGCAGAGGTGTGCTCGTTGTACCCCCAGCGAGAGCGAACCTGGCCGCTAAAGGTTACGTCTGCGGCCTGTGCAATCTCGGTCGCTACAAAAAACGCGACGACCGTGAGAGCGGCTGCTGTCAAAAAATTCTTTTTCATGCTTGTCTCCTCCAAGTTTTGTTGATGACTAACTACTTCGATAAACTGTTTATAAATCCAGCAAACTTTTAAATAAACTTTGCGCTAAAATCTAATAGTTATGAAAAACCACATAAATCGCTAAAAAGATACCACTAAGCCAAATAAAAATCAAAGGTTATTTGACCTTTTCACCAAATTTTTCAAACCCCAAACCGGTTATTATTGCTTGACAGGCCAATTATAACTGGAAAGGGTGCTGAAGACCTTTTTAGAAAGAAGGTCTTTATCCGTCCTGAGAATATAAACTTCGGCCCCATTTTTATTGGGGATCACCCGGAACGATGCCAGAAAGCCTTTTTGTTTACTGGATTCAAAAGCTTTCTCAAAACCTTCTCCGGTGAGCCTCAGCAAGGCCAAGCCTGAATTCTCTACCACCACCAGCCTGTCTAGCAAGCCATTACCTAAGTTACTGTTCATAGGTAAAAACAGGTAACGATCGGCCCCCACTTCTGCAAACTGCAAGCGGCCCTTAAAGCGGACCGGCTCACCTTGCCGGATCACTCCACTGATTTCCTCTTTGACCCCAAGATCCATCAGGCGGGGGTCGTGACCGTAGTAATCGCTTGATTTTACTACCAGTCGCCCTTTCGAGGAATATACTCTTAAATGGTAATTATTGTCAAGCACTATCGTTTCAGTAATCCCATTTCTGTTCAAATCCT
Source organism: Nitrospina sp. (assembly GCA_018673915.1). GTDB lineage: Bacteria > Nitrospinota > Nitrospinia > Nitrospinales > VA-1 > LS-NOB. The sequence goes on from JABHBK010000041.1 coordinate 56,623, forward strand.
GTTGCGTCAGCCCATAGAGGATAAAGTGTTTGCCGTATACTTCCGGTGTATTCAGTTCGGGGCCTTGCCGGTATTTTCCATTTTTAAAGATGACCTTTTTTATCGGCCCTTGAAATGGGTTTTGGAATCCGGGACTTTGGGACATTAAACTGGGTTTCTTTCCCATTGGCCTCATGACCCGAAAATAATGGTTTGCATCCTTCCATATATAGTGGAAACCTTTTTGTTTTGGCTTGGTTTCCAAGGCAAAAGATTGCAGGTTATCGCCAACCTGATTGGTAACGAAAATCTCATCCCGGCCATTGCCGTTTATATCTGCTACATCTACGGCGAGAAAATGGTTAGAGATTTTACTGGTCTTGACCGTACCGATTTTCCTCATGATGCCTTTTTTGCTCTCAAAGATCATGACCCGGTAACGGTCGATGAGCACGAACTCGTTTTTACCATCGCCGTTTAAATCGCCGACATCAAAATCGACCACCTCATAAGGGAATTCCTGTTTGCTGATATATTTGAGCAGGTCTTGCTTCCCTTGAAAGCTGGTTTGCGTTCTCGCTTGGCTCTCCCTGGGGGCATCCTGAGCCGGGAGGTCATCGGACATGATGTTGGCCTGTTTTTTCAGGGACCCATCCACGGCGGAAACCAGCTTGTAGTTCAGCGCCATTTTTCCCTTAACAGTCCGGATACTGGGAACCAGAATGAAATTTGCCTGAACTTTGCCATGCAGTTTCTTCAGGTTCCTGGACTGTAAGGCAGACTTGATGTTAAGTTTTTCATCGATCATCCAAAGTCCCAGGTCGAAAGCAGGGACTTCAAATCGTGGGTGCTTGTTTATACGGGATTCCAGGTTGAAACGCAGGCGGTCAATATTGATTTTCTTTTTGGTTTTTACTTGAGGGGGTGCCACCAGGAATGAGAGTTTTTGAAACGCGCTCCGCACTCCATCGCCTTCTTTCGGAAGTACGGTGGGGTCTAAAGCCCTGGCCCGCGAAAAATTTTTTCTTACCTCCAGTACTTCTA
>JABHBK010000045.1 GCA_018673915.1 Nitrospina sp.
CACCTGTGATGTGGCCTCTGCATCAAGGGAAGATGTTACTACTCCAATAACGTCTCCATCATCATTAAACAATGGTCCCCCACTATTTCCCGGCTGGATAGGAATGCTAATCTGAAATGACTTGGGATCATTTCCTACACCGGAGATCGCATTAATCACGCCTTCAGAATATTTAGGCTTGTCGCCAAGGATATTGCTTAATGGATAGCCCACAGTGAAAACTTTATCGCCCGATCTTACTTTTGCAGAATCGCCTAAAGCAATTTTCCCGATATTCATATCTGGGGCGCTATCCAGTTTGAGAAAAGCAATATCATTATTTTTATCAATAGCGACTACCTCAGCTTTTATGTTCTGCCCATGCAGTAGTTTTACTGTTATTGATTTTTGGTTTTTCACTAAGTGATAATTGGTGATGACAAAATTTGATGAGCTAAATAAAAACCCTGTTCCCTTGACTAAACTCAGGGTAGCGCCCTGGGAAGGTTCGGTTGTTGCTGGCTTTGCCTGTGACGGATGAGTAGCTTTGCCCAGTTGATATAATTCTTCAGCACAATTCTTTTCATCATAGATTGTATAAAGAAAATCTTTCTGGTCTTCAGCTTCTTTTGCAGCTGAATGGGCCGATTCATTGCTGATATTTGCTCCGATACCACCAAAAAGAAATCCCGCTACGGCAGTATTGCCTGACAGTCCTTGATCTCCTACCGCTTCATTGAGATAACCGACAACAACAGAGATTTCTTTTTTAAGTTCTTGACAGCTAAAGTTTGAGTATTTGTCTCTGTCGGGTTTGAGGTTATGTGAGGAGGTGCAGCCCATAGCCATAATTACTAGTAATGCACAGCTAACTCGTATGGTGATATTTGTCATGATTAATCTTTCCGTTAAGCTGCCCCGCAGTAAGGCTGCGAGGTAGCTAGGTGGTATTTGTTTTATTATTGTTGAAACTCTGACGATTGATTTTATGATTTAGTTTGACCCTACTGGAGAACCTCTTGTGAGGCGATGATCTTTAACGATATTTTCACTATCAAACTCTATCATGAGACTCTTGGTTACAGTATCCGTAGCTCCCATGCCTAAAAATGCTTGTTGGTCACCTCTTGTCCATGAGTAAAATAGCAGGGATCCATTTTCCAGACTTTTTGTTGGTTCGCCAAATGTCCTGTAAATGTCTTTCTTGGTAGTGATGCCGGGCTTAATGCTTTCCAGATCCTTCTCTGTTAATTCTGTGCCATGAGAAATAGAAGAAAATGCACATCCTCCCAAATAGATACTTGAGATCGCCAGAATTGCCCATAAGTTTTTCATAATCTTGTCTCCAATTTGATGTTTATAGTGATAATAATTAATTCTTTAGTTCGAGTAGGGTTTTTAATTAATTTCTTCCAACGAGAATAAACCCGCCCCAGTTTGCAGGATTCGGATATTTTTCTTTTGTTTTCAATTGAGCCATTCTCAGGGATTCTCCCAGGGAGTTTTTCTTTAATGACTGATAAAACTCATTGATTAGAAATGAGGTGGCTTCATCCGAAACGGGCCATAGAGTGGCTATGATGGATTTTGCCCCTGCATACATAAAGGCCCTGTAGAAACCTATGATTTCATCTCCCGCAGAGTATTTCCCCAGTCCGGTATCACAGGCGCTCAGCACAACAAGGGAGGGCTTTAGTTGCAGTTGATATATCTCTTCCACGGTCAGCTTTCCATCGTTGCTTCCATCGCTTGCTAATAAAAGGGATGAATTGAAGGGTTCGTCATTGTCGAAGGTCGCATGTGTTGCGAAATGGAGAACGTCGTACGAAGAGGCCTTGTTCTTTAAATTCGTTTCGCTGGCCTCGCTACGCGAGAGTTTTACTGAATCAGGAAAAAACGTGGAAGCATTATCAATTTCAATTTCGGAATAGGGCAGGTTCAATGCTTCATTGTCCAGCTCAGGATTGCCCAGCAACAAAATGCTTTTTGGCGGGCCTGAATTTTGGTTTTCGGAGACACTTTCGGAGACAGTTTCAGCTCCCCAACCTGGTAAATACTCACTATCATCGACAGTAGTGGTCACAGTAGTTGCGCTAAACTCAGATTCTCCATCTGGGTCAAGCGGTCCGATCGGCGATTTGTTGGCCAGATATCGCAGTACTGTCGCGCTGGGAATATAGTTTAAGGTATGGTTTTCGATCAGGTATTTTTCCCCATCGTGCAGTAATTGGAAGGGCAGGTAATGGAGGGGCCCGTGCGGGGAGATAATGACCCGATTTTTGGATATTTTAATGGCTATAGGTTTGATCAGTATTTCATATAATTCCTGGGATAGACTGAGAAATTCAACTTGGTTTTCGCTCCCCGCGGAAATCAATTCTCTAAACCGCGAGACTTTTTTTATCAACTGCTCTTTACCAACAGGAACCTCCATTATATTTGGAGTGCCCCCTGCCAAAACAATTATGGTTTTCTCAGGCGCGACAAAATACTGAACAAAGTCGCTGTCAATGGTCGGTTTTGCGAGTAGGCTCTGTGTTTCTTCAAGCGTAATGGGCTTTGCCTCGTCCAAATTATTGAATTCGATCAGTGGGGTCGTCCTGAATTTGGATGAAACATGGATTCCCCTGTTCTCTTCCAGGTACTTGATCTGGTCAAAGCTGATGGATCCATGAGAGAGGATTTCATTCATCTCAGAATTTTTCATCAAATAGCTCTGATAAAAATCACTTTCTTCATTTCTTGCCAGTTGCAGGTTCTTGCTTTCCAGAAGATCAGCAAACACTCGTCCTTTTGACCTTTCGACAAGATGAAAAGCCTCCTCCGCATCATTTTCCTGGGAGTAAATTTCTATCAGCTTGACGTAAATGGAGTTTCGATGGCCGGAAAATACTATTCGTTTTGTGTCCGAATCAATGGTGGCCCTCTGCTTTTCAATCAGGCTCAATGCATTCAAGTATAATTCTTTTGCCCCAGAGCTATCGCCCGACGCGGATAAACCATCCCCTCTTGCCACAAAAAAGTCCAATTGATCATTCGGTCCCATAAACCGGGCATATTTTAAATGTTGAAGAGTCAGGTTGTTCTTTTGTAGGGAAAACTTTTCTTCGATATCCTGTTGAGTATCGACATACTTTGCCTGGAGTTCTACCGCATCAAGTTGATGCTCATATTCAATTTCCTCTCTTTGTGCAGTTCCGCCCTCATGCATCGCGGTGCTCAGCTTTGCTGTGCCTTCTGTCAAGTTGTGCCAATCATAATAGGAAAGAGTCTGTCCTCCATAAGCACCACTGTAAGCATCGGCGACAGCCACCATGCCCAGCAGAGTGTAAAGCGCTACTTGTCCAACGCCTTCCAGCATCGCACTTCCAAACTTTTTCGTGCCAGTCCAGAAATCCAGCCACTTCTCATCAGACAGCTGATCTTCTTGAAGATTAGCCTTTATTTTCTTCTCGATATCATCGATAAAAAGTTTTTGATCTTCATGTCCCTGTCGAACTGCGTTTTCAAGTTTCTCGATGGACTGGTCAAATTTATCAAGGTGGGTGATGCCTGCCTGGGTTTGGCCCGTCTTTAAATGTGACATCCCAACCCAGTAATGCAGGCGGCAGAGCAAAACCAGGCTATCTGGGTTGGTTTCTTCCTGTTGGCTTATTGCCTTTTCGCCAAATTGAATAATCGGTAGGTATTGGTCTGGAGACGCGTTGGGTGATAATGATAACCAGGAATATTTTGCAAGAAGATAATTTTTTTCGCGGTCAGATAGACTGTTTTCCTGGTTTTCAGATTCGAGCCCCTTGAGAACTCCACCTTTTTCCAGCGATACATTTTTTACCGGAACGGATTGAATCCCCAGATTTGTTTGCAGCAAGGTTACCCTTCTTTGAATCCGGTCACCTGTGGCTAGTAAATCCTCTTTTCTTACATGATCGATCATTTCCTGAGAGAACCCCGTTGTAAGGTCAGAACGCTCGGCAAGGGTTTTATCCTCAAGACCAATAATGGATAATTGGGTCTCATCGGAGTTGGCCTCTTTTTGTAATGCATCGGGGGAGAAATAAAATAGATCTGATATAAGACGATTTTCATTGAAATAGTTTGAGAACGCTAATTCCTTAAAATCTCTACTGCTTAGGGAGGTATATAAATCCTGCGCTTTTTTATTGAACTCATCAGCCTTTTTAAAATCGATTAGCTTTGTGGCATAAAGATTTGCGAGGTCATCTAGAATGTACAAACGAGTTTCCAGATTTAATGACGAGTTTGAATAATTATTTTCAAGAAATGTTTTCAGGCTGGAAAATAATTTATACTCATTTAAATGTTTTAGGTGAGCTTGAAGTTCCCAGGGAGAGTTGAATTGAGCAATTCCCTGTTTTTTGCGGGGCGGTAGCTGGTTGACAGGTGGCGAGGTCTTCCCCTGAGCTATTTGTTGCTCAAGTTGCTTTAAACTTTCACGAGCGTCAAAATATTTAGGCTCAAGCCTTATTGCCTCCTTGTATTCTGCAACCGCTTCATCATTGCGACCCAGCTTTTCGTAGGCATTTCCAAGCCAATAGTGTGCAAAGTGATAGCTGGGGTTGGATCGGATGGCCTCTCTTAGGTGAGGAATGGCTGATCTGTAATCTCCACTCTCTAAGAGATCTACCCCTTTGTCGTATGCGCCTTTTTCTTCTTCACTGTGTGCCTCTATGGCAGACCCAGCTATGACAAGGGTTGTCATACCAAACAAAACTAAAAATAAAATTAATTGCCTTAGTTTTAGCCTCATAGACATAAGTCCTCTTCGCGAGAGTGCGGCCAGGATTTTCCTGACAAAAAGCTGTGGAATAAAAGAACCCCGTTAGTAGCAGGATCAAAATAAAAATCTAAAAATTTCATACTATTTAGTTTCCGCTTTTTTGTGCTCCTCCGATATTACTTCTATCAAATCCATTGCGTTTTTATAGAACGCCATAGTGAGGGCATGCCGTAACCCTGGGAATTGAGCCCCTGGGTGGTTATAATTGAAAAATGGATGATACTCTTCCTTTACAGGAAATTTGAAATTTTCGGCTCTGTGGGATGTTTTTATGGTACTGGCAGTCTGTGCCCCGGTATCACTTTGTATTAGGTAGCGAATCTCCACATAAGCCCTTTTGCAATACTGGTATTTCAAAAGAACGGGTTGTATCAAAAAATGAGCGCCAATGTTGTCATTGGCCCCAAGTTCATTGGCGTTCACTGAATTTAAGCCCAGGTCTTTGATGAAAACATGGTACAGCCGCTCCAGTTTTTTGATGGAACCTTGATCATGAGGGGAAAAACAATTGTCGTCTGAAAGGGAGCTGACGGGTTCTTTCGGATTTTTAGAATAAATCTCGCCAGCTAAAAAGAATTTATTTTTTTGTACACCGTCTTTATTTAGATCCTTGAGAGAAATAATCGGTGAAAATATGAAATCTGTCTCTTTGAGAGGGAGAGCTAATTCTGAAAGCCTTTCCTTTTTACTAGATGTTTCCTCAGCTACGAAATCCTGCATTTCAATATCAGGCATTTCAATGTCTGGAACATAATCTTTCATGTTTGCGCATGAAGGCAAAATAAATACCCATAACAGTACTAAAAGTAATGTGGGCATACCTACATCGCGAGACTTTGAATTATTTTTGATTAAAAATTTCCAGTTCATCGGGTTATTCCTTGACGAGCAAAGTGAAATCTTTTCTGGGATCTCCCTGGCGATGGAGAACCTGGCGCCTTCTGAATTTTTTGGCGCTGAGCTCGGACTGCCGGGGCATATATAGCAGACACTTGAGTTCTGATATGATCAGAGCACGGCATGCCTACGCTAATAGTTTCAATAAAATCTGAAACCCCCACCATCCAGAGCAAAGTCATTCTTGACCTCCAACCTTGCGTACAAAAAAAATTACAGAATTAGCACTAGTTATAGCATTTTCAAGAGAATAAGAGGGGAATATTGGGTGTATGTGTTTATTCGACACAAAAGTGGCATTCGTAAGGCATTTTGTTTAATTTATTGTTTTATTATGTCTTATTAAGGGGGAAATGGAGTGGGGGGGGGGTAAAAAATTAACGACAGAATATTCTACGCCCAGGTGGCTTGGTCAGCTTCAGATGTTTTTAGTGATAAAGTTGGGATTACTCTCCCAGGTAAGAAGTATTTATTTTACTGTTTATACGGTCGTAAGCCTTTTTGATCGATTCCGAGTTATGCGTTTCTCTATCCAGTTCATCGAACGCATCCTGTTTGCGGCGCGCCTTTTTCCTTAGGAATTCCTGGTACAATTCATACGCTTCTTTTTCAATATTCTCAATTTTTGCCAATCGTTCTTCATATTCCTGTTTGGATATGCTCCCGGTATTGAATCGGGCGCAAAGTTCTTGGTATCGCACAATCAAACCCTGCACTGTTTGATCCCAGTCGATACCGGTTTTTTTTCCAAAACTGATTTCCGGACCCACCCCGAATAGAAAGTTTCCGACCTTGAAGCCAAGGGTAATACGCCCGTCTTCCGATTTATGGACGGAGCAGTCCTGTTGTTCGACCATGATATGTTTGGTCTGGGTATTATCGAGGTACAGCTTGATTTGATCGGCGGAGACAAGGGCGGGCATGAATATTACCAGGCCGGCTAGAAGAAATTTAATTTGTGATAGCATAAGGCTTGTATCTCCTTCGACTTTTAATGGCTTCCAATCCTTCCCTTCATTTCTTCCATCATATCTTCCAACTCGTCCTCTACCTGTTCAAACAGGTCTTGTTCCTTGTATGGTCGGACCTCGGTTAATATTTCCGGTTCCTTGGGAGGGTCTTGTTTTGGCTCCGGCTTAATTTCAGTTGGCTCTGGTTTCTGAGTCGGAACAGGGACTATCCCCGCGTTCTCGGTAGGAGTATGTTTTTCTTTAAGGGGGGAGGATTCCTGTTCTTGATGCATTGCGTAATGTTGCGAATAGCCAACGGAATGCATCCATTTCATCGCGACGGTAGATTTTATTGAAAAATTCACATCAGTTATAGTTAGTCCGCCCTTCCCCTTACGGGCAATCATCGAGTTGATGCCTACCATATGACCGTACTGGTCGATCAAAGGACCACCAGAGTTCCCCTTGTTGATACTCGTTTCTGTCTGAAAAACATCTTTACCGCGAGTGCCATCAAAATTTTCAATCAAACTACTTATAGTCCCCGTGGTTAATGTCCACAACCCTCCTTGCTCGGGGTGGCCTATGGCCAGGACAGGATCACCAATTGAAGTTCTACTCAAATCAGACAATTCCAGTAGAGGAAGCGAATTGGAAAATTTAGGGTTTTGAATTTTTAAAATCGCCAGGTCCAGTTGGTTGGAGTAATGGACCAGGGTTGCTTTGAATTTTCGAGAAGTGTCATTCTTTAAATTGCCAGTTACCCGTTCCGGCTTTAGAAAAACTCTTATCGTATCAAAGGGCTTCTTTCTTTCCTCATTGAATATCACATGGGCATTGGTGAGAATCAAACCATCCTCACTGATGATGGATCCCGTTCCGTTGCTGGCAAATCTCTGACCACGATTAACTGCGGAGATCAGCACTACGGCCTTAGAAGTTTCCTGATATATCCTTTTAGGATCAAAATCCCGACCTGAGGCCGGGCTGATGAAACAAAGGCTGAGACCAATTAATGAGACCAAGAATCTCATTATGAAGCCCCTTCTTTCTTGAGAACCTCCTGTTCCAGTTCTTCATGGAGCTTGTCCGCCCTTTCCTTGATAGCTTCCCTTACTTCCTTTGATAGTTCTTTGTGCTGATCCAGGTTCTTTTTGAATGAGACAAGGTCCAACCGTGCCAGGGAGAACAACACATTTTTTCCAGGATGTTCCCAATGGTCAATAATCAAAACACCAGTGAGGGTCGCGGAAGTTATGGTCTTGATAGCTACTTCTATATTCTGCTCTTCTGACGAGGTGTTAGGATCACCTGCCATGGTGTGAGCCATATAATCCTTGGTTAAGGACTTGGTGTAAAATTCAAATACCTTTGCTAGGTCATTCCTGGCCCGGTCGTCCGCTGCTGTTCTTTGCAGGGAGTAGTTATTTATTCCTGATGCTGAACCCACACCGTAAAACGCCTTGCCATTTGAATCTTCAAAGGCTCCAGAGCTTTTCATGACCCATTCAGGAGGCTCATATTCCCCTAATGTGGTCCTCGTGGGTTCCGGGGTGCTTGTGCAGCCACCAATCATGGCCAGGAGCAATATTAACCCCCCAAATAATGAGTACCTGTTTTCGTTTTTCATTTTATTTTCCTCCCAGATTTACCAAAATAAGAAAATGCTTAACTTTAAACCCTTATAATGTATAAATAATTTTGAGAAATGGAGCCTGTTTAAAAACCTCTCCAATATTTTATACTACATTTTTCATGCCATGGGTTAGCGGGCCACATTGGGCAGGGAGATTTATTTGAGTTTTCCAAATTATAGAACAGAAAATGCGTAAATGGTGGTAAATTAACGAGTATTCTGATTGATAGTGAATAATTTTATGTGTATGCCTCCACCTATGGTATTGCATAATTACAGTTATTGGTGCATGGATGCATGATTCCATGCATGATTCCATGCATGGAATTCAAGGTATCAGTGAAGATTGGTTGGTGCGATCCGAAGCCTGATTGTAAAAA
>JABHBK010000013.1 GCA_018673915.1 Nitrospina sp.
CGAACCCAATTTAAGAACGGTGCGTGGATATCGCCATCTCAAAGAACTCAGAGAGGCAATGAAGAACTTGAATTTTAAAGAAAATATTATTAAAGTGGCGTAAGGCATTGTTCAATTTCAACTGACAATGGGACTACGCCGCGGTGCTGAAGAAGATGAGCCTAAAGTCCAATCCGGTTTGCATTAGCACAGGGATTCTATCGTCACGAAATTATTTGATACATTCTCAAAAGCAATTTGCTTTTAAATTACACTTTAGCTGGGAAACACAGGAAAATCATTGCCGCACACCCTTCCTGATTCAATTTGTCCACATAAACTCTAGAAAAACTTTCCATCCAGCATTATGACAGCACACCCCATAGAAAAACCTGCCCTCTTCAAGCAAGATTGGTTCCTGAATACAGTAATTGTCCCCATAGCTCTTCTAGTCATACTTCTTTTAGGCCATTACGGATTGTTTTTGGGGCATACATTTTTCAACGATCAGGATTCTGCCGGGATTTTTATTCACCATGCGGGCAATATTCAATCCGGGGGCTGGAGACCCGACATCGCCTTTGGTGTGAGCTATTTTTTCCATGATCCTGGAGCCTTTCATGTGTGGGCTCCACTGAGATGGTGGCAGGAATTATTTTCCAATCCTCGCACAGCTTATAATGCTTCAATCATAGGTCTATTATGGTTCGCGTGCATTGCACAATTCTTTCTTTTAAATAGAACTGTTCCCGACTTGGGAAGGGTTAATTCAACTTTACTTTCAACCCTGATCGCTTTTGGATCTCTGCGTCACGAATTATTTTTTCAGCGTACCTGGATAACGCTGTCAATAGGCACCGCATTGCTTTCACTTATTCTTTACGATTTCATGAAACGCCCCTCTATAAAATCTTACTTCCCCTATACACTAACCCTGTTCTTGACCCTCTTCCTGGGGAGTTCCATAAGCCTCCTTCAGTCAATTATCTTTTCCGTCTTCTTCTCCCTGATATATGTGTACTACCACCAACTTCATAAGAAGTTTCAGGATTTGCTGTTATGGGCACGGCGCATTTTCTTGTTGAACCTGGTAGCAGGGGCAACTATTTTCCTTCTTGGAGCGTGGGTATTTTACTCAGTTTTCATAGAACTGTCCTTAACAAGCTATGTACGAGACCCTGATTACAGCACTACCAGCTTTTTTGTCTCGTCACCATCCCTGATATATTTATTGCAGAGAATATTTGCTTATGCTCATGCAGGATTAATTTCGCCGTGGTCTGCAGCCCTTGGAATTAACCATTCCGGGTTCAATCCAATAGGCGACTGGAATCATGTATCACCCGTTTTTCCCGTTATGCTGGCATTACTTGTATTTTACAAAAGCCGGAATTTCTGGGAATTTTTTGCTAAAACCGTGGTCTTTGGTTTCTTTTTTTGGCAGGAACTGGAATTTTGGGCTCCGGGTGTTCTAAATATTGTTCAATCTACGATCAACCTTTACCCCCCTATCAAGTTTCAACCTGTCATACAAGTTTACCAGATAGTATTGATGGGTGTTCTGATCCGCCGCATACAAACCGGCGAATCCATCATCGGCTCATTAGGTTTGAAAGTTACAAAAGTTGTAGCGGCTTCTATCTCTCTCCTTTATATTGGCCTTGCAATTGTTGCTATCATGTCTTCTTCCACGCCCAGCACTCTGAATTCGATATTGAATTCACTCTACCCTTGGGCGGCAACGTTGGTTCAAGCTCCCGAAAACATATCCCTAATCATGCCCAGTGTTATTTCTGAAAATATCCGCCTTTTTGGTGAAACAATGGGCTGGCGATCAATTACATTCTACACTTTGAGCTTTAGTATTATAGCCATATTCACAACAAGTCGCTGGCCTCAAACCATGCGCATGGGAAAGGGTCAGTTTTTCACAAGTATTATTTTGATAAATAGTATTTTCTTTGCCTGGTCCATTTTCCCACTGAATAAGGAGCCTATGATTTGGGACCAACAAGAATTAAATGGTGTAAAATTGGCCAACACTTTTAAGAAAACGGATCGATTGATGAGGGTTGGCATTGCCGGTTGCAAGAAAACCTTTAACCCAGACTGCATTAAAAATAAATATCTAGAGGGGGAGTTTGGCCCTCGACGTAAAATGACAGGCTATAGATTGTCTCCGATATTCGATTTTTCTGCCCCTAAAAGTTTTACTCAAAAAGATTCGGCAGACTTAATAACAACCTTTTTCGATTTGGAAAACAATAATACCAAGGGGCTATTGAGAACACTGGTAAACTACCCTCCTTACACCCCATCATTTCTTTATGATTTCTCTGCCACGAATTACATACTATCCAAAGACCGTCTACCCGACACAAACCAACTGAAGGTAATTCACGCGACCAAGCAATTTTACCTCTACAAAAACCTTCAAGCATGGGATTATTTTTATTTAGCAGAGCGCCTCAAAACCATCGAAAGCTATGAGGAACTTTATAATGGAGAAAAAGGGACCGCCTATATTTGGAGTGACGATAGCAAAACCCGGATTCCCCAGAAGTTGCATGACCCTGAAAGCAAATTAAAGCTTGCCCGGTTCGAGTACGGGGAAATGGAGTTTCAATACAACAGCAATGAAAATGAGTTTCTTGTGGTGGCGGATGCATGGCATCCACAATGGCGGGCTCAAATTGATGGCAATGAAACCGAAATATTAAAAACCAACGGAATATTTAAGGGTGTATTATTACCGCCTGGGTCTCATAAGGTAAAATTTTTCTTTGACAACTCTGTTTACCGACCCGGGATCTGGATATCAATTTTTTCCTGGGTGCTTTTCGTTTGCGCATGGATATCGTTGACTCACAGAGAATCCAAGATTCAGAGAGTTGATTGAATGTGCTGGGGTTAACTTCATCAAGAGATGCCGTTGCCCAACCCACTCTTGGGACGATTTATAGCGAGGGGATTACACAAAACTATCAGGAAGCTATTAAATGGCACAGGCTTACAGCGGGACAGGGAAATACTGATCTCCAGCAGGCTTTTTTATTATCAAGAGAAATGAAATTGAGTGAAACCAGCTTTATTTAATAATTTGCTCCATTTTTATGAACATATTATCTCTCTGTACCAGGCGACCCAACCGGCATATTTCGTAGGCCAACACCCTGTTTTTAGGATCCCAGGGGAACTCCGAGAACCTGATTACAGGCTCATTTGATATTTCACTCGAGATTTCAGGTCCTCCAGGAATCTTTTCGGCACGATTCCTCGTGTAGAAATATCCTCCGTTTCGGGATGTCCGCTCTATTAATTCAAAGTATTCTTCAATTTGTTCCTTTTTCATCTCTTGAAAAGAGGAAGTGTTAATGGACAGGTCTATAAAATCATCAGGAATCAAATGAATCTGGTCAGGAGTGAGGAATGTAAAACCTTTGTTTTCAGATAAAGGAGTTTTCGCTTCATGGGGCATAGTGATTTTCACATCTGGAAACAAATTCGATAAGAAAGCCATGGAAAGACATAATGTATTTGGTAGGTCAACTACTATAAAGTTCTTCTGGTGATTTGAATATATAATGGAGGCTAAATTTCCGTTTCCTGGACCAATTTCTAAAACCGTTTTTATTTCATTCCAATCAATCAATCCAGAGATAATATTAAACTGGTAATAAGTAACAATCAGATGGTCGCTTAAATTTAGCCCTGTTTTCTGGGTATATTGCTCCGCCAATTCTCTGACGTTGGATGCGACCCCGAGATTTTTTTTTAAATCCAGAAAATTAATCCGAAATGGACTGAGGTCCGGATCGGAAACATCACAATGATTCATTACCGCATCGTAAGCTGCACTAGTACTCATGGTCGCCATGAATTCTTCGGCGCCCATTAATTGGGCAAACTTTTGGAAAAGTTTTTTCTGAGCTATTGGCAGATACCACTTAGGATTTTTCAATAGTTTTCTAATTTTAACAAACAGATCCCATTTCCCTGGAGGCACATAATACCCTAAGCTTCCCGAAGTTATGACTCGGTCAGGCAAAATATCAATACTCATATTGTCGGTTTCGTATTGCCAATATTCAGATAATGAGTAATCAGGAATATCTCTAGCTTGGCGGGAGCCACGAAAGTCTCTCATTCTTTGAAGGATTTCCTTCGGAAGGATGAACTCATGCATTTAAATCAAAATCTCCTGAACTATGATCGAGGTGGGGAGAAAATTAACAACAAATATATCATACAATCGATCCATTGATTTTAATGGTCAAGATGAGAGGATTTGAACCTCTAAGGATCAAGTTTCTCTCTTGTGGTACTCCTCCAATCTGACCGAAGAAGACTCATTTGATAAAGGGAGTACCGTTTCCCATCAAACTTCAAAACATCTCGAATGATCCCTTCCATGACAAACCCTCCCTTCACGTAAACAGTTATCGCCGCAATATTACATAGCTGCACACTTGCACTCAACCGGTGAAGTTTTTTTATATTGAAACCGTAATCCGCCATTAACTGGCACAATTCTTTTCCATAACCTGTTCCTCGAAATTTTTTATCTCCCAGAAGAACATGAGCGAGGGTTCCATGTTCGTGGTTTAGGCTAATATTTTTAAGCTCAAAGTGACCAATATGCTCACCAGAAGCAATATGGTAGACTGCCAAAAACTCGTGCGTGTTTGGAAGTTCACGGGATTGACGATAGTCTTCAAATAATTGCGTTGTCACCGGAAATTTAAGCGATGCAGATGTCATAAAAAGTTCAAATTTATTTTCCGGCATCCATTTTGAGAGGTTTTCAGAATGGACGGGTCGATATTGCTTGACCCCTAAATTTTGCGTTTTCACTAAAAATTCTTCTGGATCACCCATATTTAGCCTCTAACTTGAAATTTCTTTCAGCACCATTGAAAGCTTCTCAATAAAAACTTTCATCTGCTCAACAGAACCTAAACCAACCCTTATATAGGGCTCAAGGCACAGTTCCTTAAACCCTCCTTTTATCATAATTTTTTCTCTGAACAACAGTTTAACTATTTCTTCTGCTCTTTTTCTACTACTAACATTAATCAATACGAAGTTGGCGTGACTCTCCTCCATATGAAGCCCTAGCTCAGGTATTTTTTTTTCAAGATAATGTTTTCCTGCAGATATCTGCCCTAAGTAATCATCTAAAATTTCAGGGTGGTATAATAGGTAACAACCAAAACTAACGGCAAATGAATTAACTTCGTACATTGGCCTTACCTTAAACAAATCACTAATTATTTGTTTGGAACTGGCAAGGTATCCTAGGCGAGCGGATGCCAGGCCCAAAGCCTTAGAAAATGTCCTGGAAACCACTAAGTTGTCGTAGTCACTTAAAAAATCCAGCATAGTTTGTCCGTAAAATTGCTGGTATGCCTCATCTATCAGAACCAATGCACCATATTTTCTTGCAGCCTCGATAATTTTATTTAAATCCTGTTGCGAAAAAACTGTCCCTGTAGGACTATTTGGGTTGGGAATACAAACTAATCTTGTCGCTGAAGTAATCTTGTTGATAATTTTTTCTGGCGAAATAATAAAGCCCTTGCCATACACGCATTCTTCTAGCCGGGCCTGGAACATCTGCACGTAAACATAGTACATGGCATAGGTGGGGCTGATCAAAATCACTTCATCGCCTGGTTCCACATAGGCCTCAAACACACTTTTAATTGCCGCATCGGAGCCGGAAGAAAGATATATTTGGCCCAGATCTAATGCCAATGTTTCAGCTAATTTCGCGTAAAGAGGTTTTACATCAGGGTAGGAACTAACCAAATCAGGGGTAATCAAACTGCATAAATCTTGCAATACTTCTCCAGAAAAACCAATCACATTTTCATTTCTATCTAAAGAAAGATAGCTTGAACGGTTGAAGCTTGCATTAGCAACCCGGTGGAGATCTGCAATATGTTTTTTTTGTTTGATGGGCATTGTGAAAGAATTTAAAGACTAAACTAAATGCCTTATTTAGGTGACACTATTCTTGTTGTTATAAGGGGTCTTTGATTCTGAAAATTCGTTTTTTTGTAACTAGTATTCTACTTGAGGAATTCGCCTGCATATTTTATTATCATTTTTATGAGAACCGTCTTCCGTAGAGAAGATTCCGATATCTACGCCGAGCGTGAACCATGGCACCTTCGTAGCTGAACGTTGAGGAGGCTACCATGAGACAAGCTTATCACATTATGGATAGAGGCGCAGGAAGAGATGCCGAGCTATCGGGCTACGATGGCCAGTTACAGTGGGAAGGTCCAGATCCAGCGTGGGCCGATGGCAGGACAAAAAGATGGTTTTACATTGGACGGCCTCGGAATTTTACATAAGTCCGGCTTCCATAAATGTATGAATCTGGTGTCTTTGTTTTTGAGTGAATTGGGTGTAAGCTCTTACCGTGGCCCTTTGATTTGCCGATTTAGGAAAAGTGTTGAGTTTTTCACAGCTTGCCTCTTGGTCAATCACCAAAATTGCACTTACAAATTAACTTCAAGCCAAACTAAACAAATAAGATGAATGCCACAAAAAAGGTCGCCGTTTGCTCCCGTTCTTTTTCACAAAATTCTATTCTGCGCTCCGAATTGTTGGCAACGTATCAACATGTCACCTTCAATGATGCAGGCCTTCAATTAAAGGGCGACAGCCTGGTCGAGTTCCTAATGGGGCATGACAAGGCAATAATCGCTCTTGAGGCAATGGATGAGTCAGTACTCTCCCGTCTGCCCAAGCTTCAGGTCATCAGCAAATATGGCGTTGGAATGGACAGAATAGACATAGTGGCCATGCGTACTTATGGTAAGCGCCTAGGATGGACGGGCGGAGTTAACCGCCGCTCTGTATCCGAATTGGTGATTTCGTTCTCCATAGCTCTGCTACGCCATGTGCCTGCGGCTCATCGCGAAGTCCTTTCAGGATCCTGGAACCAGAAATTGGGCAGCTATTTGACAAGAAAGACTGTTGGCATAATTGGTTGTGGTCATATTGGCAAAGATTTGGTCTCCCTGTTGCAGGCTTTCGATTGCCCAATTTTGGTGAACGATATTCTGGATTTCCCCGATTTCTATGCGGCCCACGGGATCGAGGCGGTCAATCTGGAGGAGCTCTTAAAGCGATCCGACGTTGTTACCCTGCACGTACCTCTAGACGAAAGCACTCGTGGGATGCTTGATAGCCAAAGGCTGGCACTGTTGAAGCCAAGCGCTGTTTTGGTCAATGCTGCCCGCGGAGGTTTGGTTGATGAAGTGGCATTGAAACGGATGTTGCAGGACAAACGTTTGGCTGCCGCTGCCTTCGATGTATTCGCTGAAGAGCCACCTCGGGATCAAGAACTGCTGGCGCTACCTAACTTTCTTGCCACCCCACATATTGGTGGCAGTGCCCACGAGGCAATTTTGGCCATGGGGAGGGCAGCAATTGATGGCTTGGATAATAATAAAATTCCAGATATATTTTAGGAAAACTTTCGATGGACAGATGTCTTGGCATTTTGTGCGATTAATTCTTTGAATCCATTATACGATGATTTATAGTGCCCTGTTTAGCAAGATGAAAAAATTAAAAGAGATGGAAAGATGAAAGCGATAGGAATTATTCCTGCTCGTCTTGGGGCGACCCGCTATCCCAATAAGCCTATGGCTCTCATTCATGGTATGCCCATGGTGGGGCATTGTTATCACCGTACCCGCCTGACTCCAGGGATTGAAGCTACCTATGTAGCAACCTGTGACGAAGAAGTTGCTGATTATGTGCGTAGCATAGGCGGTTTGGTCGCTATGACCTCAACCAGCCATACCCGGGCTACGACGCGTACTGCTGAAGCGATGGAGCATATCGAGGTGGAAACCGGCGAGCGAGCCGATGTGGTGGTAATGGTGCAAGGAGATGAACCTCTGATATCGATTGAGGCAATCGCAGAGACCCTTAAACACTTTGGCGATCCCGCTGTTGAAATCGTAAACATCATGTCACGCCTTAGCACCTATGAGCAGTTTGTCGATAAAAATAATATAAAAGTGGTTGTAAATCATTGTAACGATGCTCTCTATTTCTCCCGCGAACCCATCCCTTCCTCTTGGCAAGGCCTGGAAGGTTTACCGATGTATATGCAGACCGGCATCATTGCTTTTCGCCGCAACGCTCTATTGCACTTCAACAATATGGATGAGACCCGGCTGGAGCAAATTGAATCCGTGGACATGAACCGGGTTCTAGAAACGGGTGGTCGAATTCGTATGGTCCTGACTGAAGCCGTCACCATTGGTGTCGATACCCCTCAGGAACTCAAAGATGCTGAGAAACTGATGAATAACGACCCAACTCTAGCCCAATATCTGGTCCGATGAAAAAACATGGAATCCGGCCAACGGCACCACTGAATCGATACTCCTGCTGAGTACTGAAGATGCAGAAAACTGCTTTGTCAATGGAACGTGTTTAGGGATTGACTCATGACGAAATTAAAAGTAGGCATAGCTGGATTTGGAATAGTAGGAAAACGCCGTAAGGACTGTATTGATCGTCATTCCAATTTACGTTTGGTTGCGGTATGCGACAAGACACTTGACGGAGAAGGCACATTCGCCGATGGTATTCGCTATTATAACAATTATCGGCGCTTGTTAACGGAAGATATGGACATCTTGGTCGTCTGCATGACCAACGATATTGCTGCGGAAGTGACGATTGCCGGCTTGGAGGTAGGTCTGCATGTTTTTTGCGAAAAACCACCAGGTCGCAATGTCGAAGACGTGGTAAAAGTCATCGCCGAAGAACGTCAGCATCCCAACCTTAAGCTTAAGTACGGTTTTAATCATCGCTACCATGAATCTGTTCAGGAGGCTCTCAGGATTTTAGACTCGGGAGAGCTTGGCAGTGTCATCAATATGCGTGGCGTATATGGAAAAGCAAAGCTTATTTCCTTCAACCAACCGGTCTGGCGCACCAAACGAGAGATTGCTGGCGGAGGAGTTTTGCTGGATCAAGGTATACACATGGTGGATCTCATGCTATTGTTTGGGGGTGTTTTCACCGAAGTGCACAGCTTTATCGCCAATAGCTACTGGGGACATGATGTTGAAGACAACGCTTATGCTCTGATGCGAACACCGGGCGGTGTAATCGGGATGCTCAATTCCTCAGCAACGCAATGGCGGCATCGCTTTAATCTAGATATCAACTTAGAGCGGGGTAGCCTTATTCTAGGCGGTATACTTTCTGAAACCAAGAGCTATGGTGCCGAGACTTTGACCGTAGTACGAGCCGATCCCGACAACGATCGCGGTGACCCCATGGAACAGTTAACTCGTTACAACCAGGATCGATCATGGGATGAAGAAATCGCCGATTTTATCAAATGTATCCTGAATGATAAACCCGTTCAAAACGGCAACTCTAAAGAGGCCTTGTGCACTATGCGGCTCGTTTTTAAAATCTACTATGCAGACCCCGCCTGGCGCAAAAGCTATGGGATCCCAAACCCTGATTAATTTTGTTCTAGACAATGCCCGTATCCATAACCATTTTATTGGTTCTGTCTTGTCGATTGGATAAAATAAGAGCACCCAAGACTCCAATTTGTCCTAGGACAAGAACCCGAATCAAACCTGATTTTCCGTTTAAAATTTGCTAGGAGGAGGATTTTGGCATGCTTGAAGTCAATGAACTTCTGGAGTTGGCTAAATCCATTTCGACCAGGGCGGGCCTACGACTACTAAACAGCCTGGACCAGGGAAAAAAGGAGTATGTTTGTAGCAGTGAGCATCCAAAGGAGATCAAGGCGTTAGCCGATACTGTGTTGGAGAAGGACATTCTGCAAGCTCTTATCCCCAAAGGCCTTCCAATTTTGAGCGAAGAGTCTGGTTTTATCTCAGGGGAGCGAGAATCCAAATATTGGTTTATTGTTGATCCGCTCGATGGGACTTTCAATTTCGTTAAAGGACTGGGCCCATCCGCTATCTCCATCGCTCTCTGGCAAGATCAAAAGCCGATATTTGGTGTGATTTATAGTCTGACGGAGCGGCAACTCTTTTGGGGTGGAGTTGGCATTGGCGCCTACTGTGATGGCCAGAAAATACTGGTTTCTGATACCTTGAGTAAGGCGGAGGCATCTATTTGCACAGGATTTCCTGTGAGGTTCGAAAGCAAAAGTGATCTCGCCATACAAAAATTTTTGCGCATGGTCAGACAGTATTCCAAGGTTCGAATGCTTGGTTCCGCAGCAATTTCTCTCATAAATATTGCAAAGGGGGCTGCTGATGTGTATTCAGAACAAAATATTATGATCTGGGATGTTGCGGCGGGTCTTGCAATTGTTGGAGGAGCCGGAGGGTCTGTCCATTTTAATCCGGGGACCATCGAACATTCATTAGATGTCTACGCGAGCAATCGACACCTTTTTGAACCTAATTAAACCAAAAAGTTAGAATGCTTCCTAACCACCTGTTCTGGTTATAACCTTTTTTATAAGCAGGTGATCAAGGGAATTCCAAACTCTATTTCCAGCATGAGTGAAAATCTGCACCGACCAAAGAACTCCTTCGATCTCTCAATAAAAAAAGTTAACAGTACTGTCGAAATTGAAGCCCCCAGTGAGGGCCCAGTCATGCGCTACCTAGAAAACGATATGGAAAGATACCAGAGGCATAGCGATATCGATATCTGAACTAGTCCCTATGATCAGAACCTCGCGTGTCATTTCGGCCCAGCTTGATTAGAGGAATCTTTTAACTCGGCCCAGGCCTCGGCATGTTTCCTACCCATCAATGAACCATCTACATCACAGACATTGCAGGGTTTGAAATTTCGATCTGCATCGTTCAAACGGTGCCGTATTGTCATCAACAACTTTGAAAACCATATCTCTATGAAGTCCTGCTTGTACAGGTTGCCGACGACCATTTTCTTACCCCAATCGTGGGTACAGAGCAGAACATCTCCAAGATAATCCATGACGAAACTGTAACCTGGATAAAAACAGGGCTTGGCTAGAGGTTCAACCAGAGAAGGACGCTTGAATTCCGCGTTATCCATCATTCCCGCCCGATTGGTCAGGGTGATTCCAAAATCCTGTTCCTGAGGAAGGTAGCGGTTCCGGATGACAAACTGATCGTCCTGGAGGCCAACGCTACGACACATATTTTCGAAACGGTCCGCATCCTCCTTGCCGTCATAAACGCTAATCGACAGGGTTGAGAGACCACTGGTAAAGAGGCGGCCCAGCCTTTCTTCGTTAAGCACATCACCGTTGGTGACAATCTCGATCCGGGCCGTTGGAAGTTGATTTCTGAAAAGGGCTACATGCTCATATAATTTTTTATCTAGCAATGGTTCTACAAAACCCGAAAATATGACCAAACCAGAAAATTCGACCGCAGCCAGTTGGGTGCTTAGTTTCTCCGTCAAACCCAGAGGCATGAACTCCTCAACGTCAGGATAAGTGGGATCGCTGCGAGGGCAGAAAACACAGGTTCGGTTGCAGGTTCCAGAGGTACTCAGCTCCACTATGGAAGGAAGAGGCAGGCGGCGGTTTTCCAAGGCGAAACCACTGTCGACAATCGCCGACTTCCGCAAAATACCAGGATCAAAGAACTTGGGTGATGAAGTGTTTTGTTCATTCATTGTTCTTTAAAAATCTACTTATGTTTCCATGACCGAGCCAAATGAAAATGCCTTCATGAAAGGAGGCCTTTGCATTTGCAAATTAGATGCAAGTCGACAAGTTTGACCAAGAAAGGAAGGCTTTTAATAAAGTTTTTTATTCGTTTTTAGAATGACTACTTATTGATCAATTTTTTTATCCCTCACCTCTATTCCTTCCAGGCAGGATATGTCAAGCATTCTAATATCCACACTATAAGCCAAAAATAGAAATCCATCCTTAACCAAAGAATCAAGTTTTTTTGGGTCCGCTTCGACCACATGGAGACCGCCAGGTTTATTGGCGGTCAACCCGGCATGCTTTATTTTTTTTATCGCAGTAAGGACATCAGGGTGATCCAAGTCACCGGGAACTCCCATAGAAGCTGAAAGATCGTAGGGGCCAATGAGATATCCATCTACTTTTTCAGATGATAAAATAGAATCAATATTATTTACGGCATCAATATTTTCAATTTGTGCAATGAGAACAGCGTTTTCCCCCAGCCAGTTTTTATACTCTTGAAATCTGGCACCATAACCCTGAGCTCGCGCCAACCCCACACCCCTAGTTCCAGTAGGTGGATAATGAATAGCGGAAAATGCTTTATTAATATCTTCAAGCGACCGAACCATAGGAAGGATTATTCCAACCGAACCCGCATCCATCACTCGTTTAATCTGGACCGGATCATTCGAGGAAAGCCTTACCAAAGGTGTATTACCGCATAAATCAATGACCCGGATTAACTCTTCCGCCTCCTGAATATTAATCATACTGTGTTCTAAATCTATGGTTACCCAATCGAATCCTCTTCGGCTCATAATCTCTGCGATAGCAGGATGAGCTAAAGTTATCCACGATCCAACGGTAAGCATATTATTTTTTAATTTAGACTTTAGTTGCATTTTACGGTGGGATAGTTTTTGAGAGGAGAATCCTAATTTGAAACCACATAAAGTTTTACTATTTTTTATTCGAAAAACACTTGCGAACAATATCAGACCCTGCTACCGCTAATCGAAAAACTCGTCCAAGCTATCTACCCGAACTAAATTCGCAAACTACTACCGGGGGCAAAGTTATCCTTTGAAGAATAGCCCATAAGATGCATGGAAAACAAGGGTTTTTCTGGGCCTTTGATTGCTGGTTTTTCATAAAAACGTCTCATCGGTTGACGTAGATGCCGATTTTAAAATGAAGGTTAAAAAAAAGGGGGGGGGGCTAAAGTTCTCCATGAGCGCGGATTTGCATATCGAGAAAAACGACTTGCAGAAATGTCTGACCTTGGCAGGCTTAAAAATACTTACAGCGAAATATGGGTAAAGCAGTAGTATTTTGTAAGCGAGGATTTTCCTTTCTCCAGATAGGTGTGCCCGCAAAAAACGGGAGGGGACACCAGAAACCCGTCTGTATTAAATACTATGAAATAAAAATCCCTTCTCTACGCTTTATCATTTCAATCAGCATATCGCCTATTTCTTTTTGCATCATCCAGTCAGGCGGGCTTTCATTCTTGCCGAGAAAGTCTCTAATCAGCGTCCCGCTGACCGGGTGAATGCAGGAGGGCGGGTGCTCACAGGATAATCTCATCGCTTCGCATTTATCACAGTAAGCGGCCTCATCAAAAAAAATTGGTTTAACTCCTATATCTCCAACCTCCTCAAAAAAACGAATGTTTGCTTCCTTCGGGTAAAAACCATTGACCCCTGTATGGTCTCTTCCCACAATAAAATGCGAGCACCCATAATTTTTTCTGCATATTGCCGTAAAGACGGCCTCTCTAGGCCCCGCATACCTTGAGAAAGAAAAGAATGCCCCTATCAACACCCGGTTCTTTGGATATAGATTAAGTTCGATCATACGCTGATATGCCATCAAAACCGGTTCATTTTTAAAGTCGTTTTTCCTTTTAGGGCCCACCACAGGGCTGATAAATAATCCATCACAGAAATATTCATCCAGAGCCTTTTGCTGGATATATTCATGCGCCGCATGAACAATATTACGCGTATGAAAACCGGCTACTCGATACCAGTTTTTTTGCTCAAATATCATCCGTGTATTTTGGGGCGTAAAAATAAATGGCGCGACCTCCTGGGATTTACTGGAAAACCTGACCAAGTCAACCTTTCCTCCCAACAACGTATCTCCTGAATGCTTTAACTGTTTTACACCAGGATGCTCCGGGGAATTTGTTCCAAACATTCGCTTGGTCATAGATTCAAACTGCATGGGAAATATTTCTTCAAGATGTAGCAAAGCAAATATTTCCCCAGAGTGAGCATTCTTTAAAGCAACAGAATCACCCTTTTGGAGTTTTCTAATCGAATCGCCCCAGACCGGAAGAATAATAGGCAACGTCCAAATTGTACCTTCTGGAAGTAAATTATTATTTAATACACCTTCCACCTGCTCTTTAGTCATGAAGCCTTGCAAAGGGGAATAAACTCCCGTAGCAATCTGTTCGCAATCCGAAACTATTTTCTCATCTACTTCGAGAGTGGGCAGTTTAGACAGCTCTTTAATGTCAGGTTTTGTTTCGACTCTGGATACCAGCGAGCCACCATGGGCTTCGATCAACAATGATCTTTTTTCATACTTGGAAATATCTGTATCAAATTTATTAAAATAATTGAACTGGTCCATTAATTTTGAAATCATATTGACACAACCTACAGGGTTGCTACCTATTGCCGTTTCCGCAGCCAAAACCAGGCCATCAGCCCCATCAAGCAGAGTATTGAAAATATCGTTCACTTCAGCCCGGGTAGGATTTGTTTGAGTCACCATAGATTCAAGGAGGTTGGTTGCCACATACACCTTTGTCTTGGTGCTTTTGGCTTTATCAATTATATGCTTTTGAAGAAGGGGGATGGATTCAATAGGCTCTTCACGGGACAAATCTCCCCGGTCTATTAGAACAGCATCTGACGCATTGGCAATAGCCTCCAAATTTCTAATTCCTTCACGGCTTTCTATCTTGGAAATAATAAAGCTGCTCTTTGGCGTATGGTTCCGGATTGCCTGAACATCTTCCAGGTGATTGGCAAAAGAAAGTGCGAAATGCCTAATTCCAAATTCGATAGCAATCTTTATCGATTCTTCGTCTTTCCTAGTCAGGGGATTCATTCGTATCCGCCTATTTACCGAGACAGCTTTATTGCTTCCAATGGATCCTTCGGTGATAACCTTCGCCATCAAATGATCAGATTTTTTTTCAACCACCTGGATCAACGCCGTATTAAAATCTATGGAAATCAGATCATAAATTTGAATAAGGCCTATTGATTCTTCAGGATAAAAACTTATATGCCTTGAATTACCGGCAACCGATTGTCGGTCTATTTTTATCAATTCGCCTTCTTTAAGACATGCAGTACCGTTATACATTTTTCCGGTCCGGATTTGAGCACCCTCGGAATCTATACATATGGGAATTGAAGTGATTTCTTTTACGTACTGAATATGCTTCGGCAGGTCTTCGATCGAGGTATGAGACAAGTTGATCCGCAACAGAGAAACGGGGAGTTCATTCAATCGTTCCAAAACAGACTTTTTAAGGGAAGCCGGCCCAATTGTACAGAGAATTTCTTTGCTCATAATTTTATATCTTTAAATACGTCCATGCCATAAGGGCTATAGTATAAATGGCTCCGATAATTTCTGACAAAAATAAAGTATTAGCCATTCTGAGCAGGCCAGACATAAAAATTAGTCAAAGGCACCAATCCATATTTTTCTCATAGCCAAGACGGATTAGTTGATCCCCAGCACGCCTTTTTACAACCTGGACATCATGTTCGGAGAAATGAGTGCGCCAATCTCCCTTCCGGCCAGCTCTAAAATTCGCACCTCTTCCCACCTTGACTCTATCCGCCAAAGTATCCACCCCACCCCGAGTCTGCGCATCTGCAGCAACCATCATTTCTTGAATTTGATTGTCTGGAAAATCAATACCATAGAACAATAGAATTTTTTTGAACGCCTCGAAGGAATTATCCAGAAGATCTTCATAACGGATAACTAGAAACCGGTCCGGCTCTTTCTCAACTACAGCCAACCAGTCGTCAATCCAGGCAACATACTGGTCAAGGGCGTAATCGATCGAGTGGCTGAACGCCTCACTCTGGGGCATTTCATTATAAAGTTTGTGATGAATAGTATTTGGATCCACTAAAATGTGGTGGAACCGACTGACGAGTTGGTCGCGAATATCTCGGTACGTAACCAAAGTCAACAAATTCATTTTTTGGATAATCGTCAGAAGCTCCGAAGATGCCCCCGCATGAGTCTTAAGGGCATAAAATCCAAATCTGGGGATATTGGTGAAGTAGGATTCATCCCAAACCCGGCCTGCGGCGATACCGCTCCTGTCAACAATTGGAGGCCTTTGAAAGCCGGGAATATTTAATAAAAAGGCATGAACCCACGACGACCCTGATTTCGCCATCCCGGCTATAAAGAGAATACGGTGCGGATACTTATGATTCAAAGCATCTTTAACACCCAAGATCCCAACGCGAAAACAGTCCAGGCAACGAATCCATTCATACCGACGATACAATCCAACAAGAATCTTTCTTGCCAATGTAATAGGTTTCCAAGTCAACGATGTACTCATCAAAATCCATTTCTCAAATGCTCAGTAATAATCACAGGTATTTATATTCATTGTTAAAATATTTTCGCATATTTTCACTCAACCACAATATCTCAAGCGCCTTCAAACTTCTGAACACCTCGGTTTCAAACCAGACACCAATTATTTAATTCGAGAGGAAAGTATCAGGTTTTACCGTTAAACTCAATTCCTTCCTCTCGAAATATAATCGAGTTCTTCCAGCTTATTAATCACCACTTCTAAACATTCTTCAAGATTTTGCTTGTGAGTTTTGACTTCAATATCTGGATTTAACGGTTCTTCATATGGATCGTTTACACCTGTAAAATATTTAATTTTATCCTCTCTGGCTTTTTTATACATGCCTTTTACATCTCGGTCCTCGCAAGTTTCAACCGGACATTTAACATAAACTTCGATTAAATCCTCAAACAAAGTTTTTATTTCTTCACGGGTTTTTCTATAAGCGGAAACAATCGCCACCATAACAGCCTGACCTGTCTTCGCAATTTCGATAGCTTGTTTTGCAGCTCGAAGATTGTTGGCATGGCGATCTTCAATTGAAAATCCGAGATCCTTTGAAAATTTACTCCGAAACTCATCACCATCCAAAACTTTTACCGGAAAATCCGCACAAACAGAAAGTTCCTCTTCAATCGCCTTGGCCAATGTGGATTTTCCCGAACAGGGCAACCCAGTAAGCCAAAGAACAAACGGTTTATTAAGTTGGTACATGATTTTAGCCTGTCAAAAGTCTATGATTTTTTTAGGAACTGCAGGGTTTGAAAAAATTGTGTTTTTATTTCATTCCGTGTCAAACCTGCCACCCACGGAACAGACCAGAGGGAAATTCCTACGACAAGAGCATAAATTAATAGTGCCATACTACCTTTAAAAAATAAGTTCATGGCAACCATCGAACCAAGGAAATTTGCGCCCTCAAATGAAAGCTGGCCCAACACCAGCACCCCGGCCAACGCCAGAACCTGATATACCCAATCGAACTTCCAACCATAATGGCGCGCAATCCACCAGAGGACTAGGTTAGAGCTAACCACACAAAGGATAACCATTTTCAATGCCATTCCCAGGGAACCCAATTCCAAACCTGGCAATTTGGCATCAACCGGTGCCTGGATAAAGTATGACACAGGAATAGCAACTATTATTACCAAACCTTCCAGGACTACCTTAGGTCGCGTTTTCCCTACTGCCAACAGGAAGGACCCGCCGATAAGCCCCAGGGATTGGTAGATCGGATATAGAAACATAACCGAAAGCGCCGGGACACTTCCCAAATAAGAAGACCCCAAAAATAGTCTTACGATTTCCTCGCTCCAGGGAATTAAAAAACCGCTGACCAAGGTTGCCGCCATATACAAAAAACGACAAACCTTCTGGTGCAATTTACACATCCGCTCAAGATCATTATTTTCATGGGCCTCAGCAATCTCTTTCCAATAAATCCTGAGCAGGGAGGTGGTAGCCAAAAGACTCACCACTGCCAATTGATAGCCTATTCCATAAAACCCTTGTTCTTCACTGCCACCAAATGCCTGCAGAAACCATCGATCAGCAAATAGAGAGCCAAACCCCAACCATGAATAAAGAATAAGCGGAGCGCAGAAGTTAAAATATTCATTCCACACTTTTTTACCATCAAACTCTTCATCTTTCAGCCTATTACCGCAAAGGACATGAAAAGCCACGCATGTGGCTATCAGATACTCAATAAAAATCAAGCCAAATAGAACGTACAGGGAGAGATGCTGGGTCCAAAAAAGAACCACTACCAGAAGAAAATGCGTCACAACGATGGAAAGATTGAAAATTTGAACTTTGTGGGTTAATCGAAATGACTCTCCAATGTTGCTCATGGTGACCCAAGCATTGTCCTTCATGAAGACAGCCACAAACGCAAGCAGAATCATCCCTTTTTCCTGGCCGATCCAAATTTGATAGATCCATTGCTCAGGGAATAACAATCCAATGAATATAAGGGGCAGGAGAAATTGCAACCCCTGCCATATAAAATAACTTGCGACAAACTTTCTCCCGCGAGGCTTTCGACACATAATTGTGTAAAAAGCATGGGTTGACCCCATATCTAGAAACACTTTAATACCAACAAAAGTCCCTAAAAGAAAAACAAAATCGCCATAGCTTTGCGGCCCCAGGCCTCTCCCGATCAACAAACCCGTGACAAGCGACAAGAGGCCCCGAAGGGCATTTGAAAAAAATGAAATGGCAAAACGAGATCTTACAGAAAATTTTAGCAAGCGACTTTAGACCTCAAGCGTTTGACAAGTTTCTTTAGGCAAGGATATTCAAAAATGATTGAACCATTCTCTCTCTGATATCAATACAGAAATTTCCAAGCATGCTTAACTTGGTTGTTGGCAGTGGGCTGGCGGGAATATCTCTAATAGGTAGCAAAGCCTCCAAATTAACTCACTTTTGAATTCCACCCGGATGAAATACTTTTCAAGCCAACTAATAATTCAAAACATCAAAGGTGTCACTGATACTTAGCACCTCACCTGCCCTTCCTCAATTTGACCATGGAAGGGTTATCGGTAGAAATACCAGAAAGGAAATTCTTGTTTATGACCTTTCTCAACGAAATATATTTAGCCATAGGCCTACCCTTTGCCAGGGAAAACAAGTTAGATATTTTCCAGACCAAATACTCTAGCAAAATATTAACGCCGTATTTAACACCATGTTTTCTAATTACGTTCACCCAAACAAGAACAACTGAAAGGAACCTGAGTCTCCAAAAAAAACGAGGATAATAAATTGGAATGTAACGAAGCATGTCTTTACGAAAAAACAACAAAAACAGGGATATCTGGTTAATTATAGCACTGGGTTCATTTTTTTCATGGCCCTCCATACCTGCATCCTGGCCTTTGACCAGGCCACTCTGGTAATTACTTTCACCTTTCATCACTTCAATTTGTTCCATTGCTCTTTGAGGATAGGCAAAATAACCGCTATCCCTTTTTACAGCACTCCCTTGTAATTTTCTTAGAACTGGCAGACCATGTGCCTCGCCTACAACATTTTGATAGCTTCGAACTCCCCATTTTTCGATAAACGCATTTCGGGTTCTGTTTTGTATATCAAAATACCATTTTTCCAGGAGAAGCCTGGGGTAACCAGTGAAATTAATATAGCTCTCTCCATCTCTGGCATCGCGGTCGGATATTTGCAGTAAATATTTTTCTTCGTCCTCAATGGATGGCCCTATTAACCCCTTTCTCCGAGCATACTCATATAATGGAGTGCCAGGAAGGGCTTGTGCAAAGTTTAGACCCAACTTGTTTGGGTCAGTATATTCAGAGTTTTGCGCATAAAAACTGGCAAACGCCATAGTTTCCTCAATAGTTTCTTGAGACTCACCTGGCATTCCCAAAACAAGTTGCAAACAAGTATGAATTCCATTGGCAGGCAACCATTTCACGACATTTTTATTTTGCTCAACGGTCGTCACCTTCCCCATAACATCCAGCATTTTTTGACTGCCACTTTCCATCCCAAAATACATGGAAGAACAACCTGCACCCTTCATCTTCTTTGTCCACTCCAGAGAAATAGTAGACACTCTCATTCCACTCACCCGCCAAACCAAATCTCGTTTCTTAATCTCGTCTAGAAATTCTGCGAGCCATTTATGATCAGAGCCAAAATTTTCATCTCCAAAATCTATAAAACCCACGTTGTATTTAGCAATAAAAAAATCGATCCGCTCCATCAAAGTTGGAACCGGAATATAACGAATACCCGGGTCCCAGCGATGGCAAAACGTGCATTTGGCCACACACCCTTTGCTCGCAACCATTGTGGCGATGGACTTACCTTTTTTTTGAGGTTTGTCAGATCGCGAATCTTTCGAAAAGCTAATACCATACAGGGGGGAGCTTTCTTTTGGACGGATGAAAAATTCCATCTGGTTAAGGTCTTCCAGAATGGACCAATCAATATTATAGACCTGATGAACTTCCACTGGTTCAGCATAGGGGGTTACAATCAGATTTCCATCATCGCTTAAAAAAGCCAAGCCATTAACATTTTCGAAGTCGGCTTTAACTTTTGTTCTTAACCAGCAATTGACAAAACCAACCATTGTTTTTTCGCCTTCACCGGTGCAAACAAAATCTATACCAGTTTTATGGAGCAGGACTTCGGCTGATGCCCCCAGGTTTCCCCCCATGATAATAGTAATATCGGGAAGGCTCTTTTTTAAGTCTAAAGAAAGTTTTTTAGTGTACCCGTATGCGGTCGAAACCACTGCACTGATGGCAAGAATATCCGGATTTTCATCCTTTATATGCGCAATAACCTGATCATACTCAGGGCGAAGCAAATCAATATTATAAAAGTGGGTATTTTCATAACCCTCTCTTTTAAGAGCACTGATTATTGACAAGCTACCAATTGGAGGGAACGAGTCCGGTTCCGGCCTGATCGGAGTTGTCACAAATAAAATTTTTGGGTTTACATGGTCTCGCATTTAATTCCCACTAAAAATCAATTCAAAAATCTGAATCAAACCCTCAAACCTCTTTCGTTGCCAAAAATCTTTCCAAAATACTCAATATTTGGAGGCACTAATTTCAAATAGTTTTAAACCTGACCATTACCCTCCGGCCTGTCTTTTTAATCAGGCAGACTCATTTTCTTATGTTAGCGTAACTTATAAATTCTGATTAACAATAAAATTGCGAGTGGCGTAGGGACTCGAATTAAACAAATAAAGGTGAAAGCTCAAACAATTAACATGCCGGGCATTTTCCAATTACCTTAAACACAATTTAAGTTGCGGGCTCGGTCCCAAGAAGAAAGAATTCTTATAAGATTCTCAACTTCAACCCAGTCTTATCAGGATTTAACGGAGGTGTCTACCATAAGGTTTAGGCTTTGCTGGCTTTTAATATTTCTCCCTTCCACTCGCCAATCCATTTCTCGCTGGTATGAGCAAATTGGCGACAGAACTTATTTTTTGCTTCCTGAACTTCGGGAGACATCCACCACGACAGAGGATCCTGATAAATTTCATTCACCTTAGCGGCGGCAGATTCGGGACTTTCATGGAAAATGCCAGATCGTCGTAAATCATCAAAATAAGGTTGAGCCAAAGATCGCAATTCATTTTGCTCAGGATCCCAGAAAAGAAGCGTGGGATAATTTGCTGCAAAGGTTTCCAGGTAAGTCGTAGAATTATAGGTTGATATACACAATCGGCTTCGATTGAGGTCAAAGAACATAGGTTTTTTTCCTCGATAAACTTTTAGCGAAGGGAACACATCCGCTAATCTCTTTACCTCATTCCAGCCCAAATCAATAGGATTGCACCTCATCGATAACAGTCTGCGGGCTTCTGGAGAAATTGCGGCAACAAATCGCTCCTGTTCTTTAAGATAATCAGGCATTCTGGGAACAGTCATCATCATATAAGAATATCGAGTACGGGACAATCCTAACCAAAGAATTCCGCCCTTCGGATCAACGCGTATTTTTTTCTTTATGCCTGCCAATTTTCCAGATGATAGTGGAATGGCCTTTGGTTGATCTTCTGGCTTCCACCCCCATGAAAAATATTTATCAAAAATATGAAATTCGTGTCTCTCCAGCCACGACCAGCGATGCATTCCATATCCCCCTCCATATTGACTGCCTATTATCTTGACCCCCCTTTCAGCCTGACTGGCTGACCAGAATTTAAACCCTTCATTGGCCGGCCCAAAGGTGCTTAGAATAATTTTTGGGTTTCCTGGAAATGCTTTTAGTGATTTTTCAAGGATTTCGGCAAACGATTCCAAATAACCGGTAGGAAATTGCGTGGGAAGGAGTTTTCCCAACAAAACTTCAAACTGATTTTTTCCGGCAGTTAACTTCAACTTTTCGCGCAACCCCCAGTTCACAGGGCTCTCATGAACATCAACTTTGGGACCAAGAAGCCAGGGAATTTGGCCAACGGAGAGTTGCAATTTTGCCAAGTCCCACGGGTTCAAGTAACTGGAAACAATAACGACACGATTCCAGCAACTTGGAAGCCGCCGGGAATACCACCCAAGCAACTTTTTTGCGGTACTTTTTATATAATCTGCTTGATATGAAAACGCTTCTTCATCAAATAAATTATGGAGATTCGGTATATTTTTTATCTCATAAGGGATGGTCCCCATTGATTTTACTAATCTGCTTAACAAGCGATGATTCCAGACATCCCCAGTAGCCAGTTTTCGGCAGTGGAGATAGTCTCTTGGCACAATATCACCAGCCCCGTCAGGCGCAATCCAGGTGTTAGTAACCAGCCCCGATTCTTCAACAGATTTCAGCAAAATAAATTTTTCATAAAGATCACCTATAAAGAAACTCAACCAGGGACCCACCAAAGTGCGCCAGAATCTCAACGAATGATTTTTGGAATGGGCTTCATTTAGAGCCGCCGTCAGAGAGGACAAAGAACGTTCATACACTTCATCTAAATACCTGTAGTCCTTATACATTCTAGCCCGATCAACCCAAGGATGAGTTGTCATCTCAAAATCCAGTTTAGACCAAATATGTCTTTTCTCATAAGCCGTGCACCATTCCCCGAGAAAACAAATTTTTTCTTCTGCTTTCCAAAACCTTTGATCTGAAGTTGTAGCCAAAAACATAATAATATATTGAGGTTAAAGGGATTTTGTTCCGGAATACGCCACTAACTTAATAAAATTCAGCTGCAGGGGAGGGGTAATTACAGAAATAAAAGATCAGAAAATCAAAATTCCTGCAGGGCCTTAAATTTTTCATTAATGATTTCTTTCATCGGCTGGAGCATTGTTTGAGCAATTAATTTATTACCCTCTGACGTAAGGTGCATCTTATCCGTGAATAGTTTGAATTTTGCTTTATAGTCATTATTCAGTTTTTCAAATTCCACACTCACATCAATCAAAGGAATATTGTTTTTGTGGGCCAGGTCTGTTTGAATCCTCCTGATATTTTTCAAAAACAGGACAACACCATCCCACCGGCCAGCCATATTCAGGTCCTTGTCTGAAAAGTTCTTTATTTCTTGTGTTGCATTTTCAAATTCTGGGGCAGGGAAAATGATGATCGCAGGTATTACCCCATCTGCTTTTGCAAGGGTAATCAATTCCTGGATATTGCTTTCATATTCCTCCTGCCAACCATTTTTACCTGCTACAGTTATATACCTTTTTTTCGCTTCTTCAGTGGGGCCCTGCGCTATGGTCCGGTTGTACTGACTAAAACGGTAATACAATCTTGTGCCCGCCCAGATCAGAGCAAAATCAGCAAAAGGAACTTTACCCATTTTCATTTGTGAAGTGAATGCATGCCCATGGGGGTCCTTGGGTTTCCAGTAGGAATACATGAACTCTTCATAATCATTCCAACCTGAATAAATCGTGATTATATCAGGATCAAAATCTCTGACTAAATGCTTGTAATTAAGGAGCAAGTGAATACTACGGTATCCATTTACCCCATTATTAATCACCCGTATTTGGGGCTCACCAATCATGTCTTCTAACTGCTGAGGATAGGTCCCAGCGTTAGATGTTTCTGCGCTAAAAGTGGTACTACCCCCGAAAGAGAATATTCTCACTTCACCCTCAGGTTTTTCTTTAGGCAGGTCACTGCTATAGCGAAATCCATTACTGTCTGTTTGAACGTCGTACCACGTCTTGAATCTGGGTGCGTTGGATACCTTTTGGCGGCTTTCCCTTTTAACATTTATATTAGGAGCCTGCAAAAAACCCATGTTTGGGTCCTCTACGTAATACCAATGGTGGTGCGGTCTGGAATAAAATGTTTCCCCATTTTTCTTTACGAAATAATAAACAGGAACAGCAAGTAAAAACTCGCATAAAGCGAGCCCTAAAATGCTAGCAACGAAGACTAGCCCGATTTTTTGCAGTTTATCTTTCATACAGGGATTATTGTAGGTTCGCTTGAGTCCCCTCAATTCTCAATCATCTGGGGAAAGCGGTTGTTATTTTGAATTAAATTATGAAAGGCCTCATTGAGGAGCCCTATAAAAACTTTTGGAGCAGGCATTACAGGGTGAGAGACTATAAGTGCCTTCTGCAAACTCTTTCCTCAGGCTTCGAAGTTGTTTTCCGTTAAAAATTTCTTTTAATGGTGTTGAATTAATATTCCCCACAACAACTCCATACCCGTAAAAATTACAGCACGGCAGAACGTCTCCGTCCGCCCGAATGATCAGTTTCCTCCATGGTTCATTGCAGGCAAAGTCGGTTACCTGAATTGATTTCTCGGGAATCAAATCGGTATTGTGGTCATAATAAGCAGAAAACCCCTGGATTTCTATGTAATCGACCAAGGGAGAAAATTTTTCCACGAACAAGTCGCGCTCATGAGCATTTAATTGGCTGTTTACAAAGCTTGCGCGGATGGCAGGTAAAACCAGACCCATGGAATTTTTATACTCCACCAAGGCTTCCAGGTTCTTCACCACACGGGCAAAGTCTCCGCCAGGCCTTACTTTGTCATACGTTTCAGAAGTCGCCGCATCTATAGAAAAAAGAATGCGTGTGAGCCCTGCGCTGACAAGTTCTTTTGCTAAATCCAAGGTGAGAAAGGTCCCATTAGTGGTGATGAACAAGTCCATGAATTGATGCTCTTTGGCATACGCAATCCTTTCGGGAAGATCTGGAACGATCAGAGGTTCATCATTGACGCAAAAAGAAATGGATGGACAATTGTTTTTTTCGCCCTCTTCGATGATTTGGTTAAACAGAGAGCGGGGCATAATTTTCACATCTGGATCGAACTTCTTTTTTTCCTCAGGAAAGCCATGAATGCAGGAAGGACATTTCAAATTACAGCTGTATGACTGTTCCAGCATAAGATAGAGGGGGAACTCCGGTTCATACTTGTATTCGCCCGCAAGTTTATAGTTTTCCCTGTATGTTCGATAGCGCTCCCCGTACAAACTCAACAGGGTTCTTTCTGTGGCCTCGAGGTTATTATCGTAGGTATTTAGTAGCTGGTCTTGAGAGAGCATCTTCACTCGTCTCCAGAAGGGCTGGACACGAAGGCTTTAGGCCGTCTCCCGCTTTGCGAAACCACTTGTCCATCCTCAACCACATCAAGAATTCCTTTAAACTTTCCTACCTGCAGTTCCCGCCCATTTATTTTAATGGACCGTTCTTCCGTCAACACATTGTCCGTACAGAGATTGCAGGCAGCGTAATTTTTTAGTGCCGTTTGCTGCTTGAAAGCATTTCTTAAGGAACTAAAACTCTCTCCATGCCATATTTCATAAAGGCTTTGCTCGTTAGCATCTCCCATGACCTTTTTTCTGTCGTAATCAACCTTACATTGATGCACCTTTCCATCATGCGCAATCGTCATTCTTGCCCAAGGGGTGGGGCACAAGTACCCGGGGTCATGATTCATTTCCATGAGTTCCAAATCGCGTGCTTCATCGGCAATACAGTTGACGCGGTCAGCGATATTCTCCCACGCTTCTAAAAAGGCATCTGGATCATTTTTGATAGCAGACAAAATGGATTGAACTCGTATC
>JABHBK010000012.1 GCA_018673915.1 Nitrospina sp.
CCAGCCAAATTTTAAACAAACCACAGAAGTTAAGCTCCATTTGCCTAAAGGAATGTTTGGTTTGTCTAACGGCCGTCTCATTAAAAAGAGTGAAAGCACTAAGGAATCCTTTTACCATTATAAATTAGAAATTCCTTACTCAACTTATCTTCTCTCTATTGTAGCGGGAGATTTTGCTGAGCATTCGAGCCGTGTTGGGGGAGTGGATATTAAATGGTATGTGCAAAAAGGCCGGGATCGAGAAGGAGTGAATGCTTTTAAAGATACGGGTAGGATCATCCGTTTTTTTTCTGATTACACCGGTTACCCCTACCCCTATAAGCATTATACTCAGATCGCGGTTCCTGAATTCGTATTCGGTGGCATGGAAAATTTTACGGTAACCACCCAGACAGACCTGACTTTACATGACGACCGGGCCAGACTGGATATGGATTCTAATGGACTGGTTGCCCATGAAGCCGCTCATATGTGGTTTGGGGATATTGTTACAGCAAGGACCTGGTCGCATGCATGGTTGCATGAGTCATTTGCAACATATTTTGATGCCCTCTACACCCGGGAATCGAAAGGCGAGGATGAGTTCCGCTATCAGTTACTGGAGGACGCGGAAACGTATTTCAGCGAAGATGTTCGTTATCGCCGTCCCATCGTTACCCATATCTATAAAGAGCCCATTGATTTGTTCGATGCTCATCTTTATCCTGGAGGAGCGGTACGACTTCATTATTTAAAAAATATTGTTGGGGAGCCTCTTTTTCGCAAAGCTCTGACCCGGTTCCTGAAACGTCATGAGTATGGACTGGTCGAAACCGTGGATTTGGTCCGGTGTCTGGAAGAGGTTAGCGGGAAAAATTTTGACGAATGGATGGATCAATGGATTTTTCGCGGAGGTTATCCCATTTTGGAGATGGGTTACCAATGGGGTTCGGTTTCAAATATGGCAGAGGTGACTCTTAAGCAAACACAAAAAGCCGAGAAAAAGGGTGAGGAGATGTTGTTCAAACTTCCCCTGAAGATTGAATTCTACACCTCCCGAGGTAGTGAAAAGTTTCCGTTGGAAATTAAAAACAAAGAGGAGAAGTTCTGTTTCCATCTCAAATCCAAACCGTTATATTTCAGGTTGGACCCTGATTACGAATGCCCGGCTAAAAAGGTGAAGTTGGAAATCTCTCGCTCTCTTCTGCATGAACAGTTAAAGAGAGATAAAGATCCCATAGGGCGGATAGAGGCGGCTCAAAGCCTGGCCGCTAAAACGGCCGATGTCAAGGTGCTCAGCCAATGTCTCAAAAGGGAAACTCATTGGGGTGTGGCGCATCGTATTGCTAAATCCCTTGGAAAAATAGGTGGAGAATCTGCCCGCGATGGACTGCTAAAAGCAGCAAACAGTCGTGATGCGAAAATTCGCCGGGGTATCGTTCAAGCGCTGGGTGAGTTTATGGGGGATGAAAAAGTTGCCCGAGCCTTAAAGAAAATTGCAGAGGGTGATCCTTCCTACAGAGTCGAAGCAGAAGCTTTGTCTTCTCTGGGCCGAATTAAGGCAAAAAACTGCCGTTCCTTTCTGGAAAAATTTTTGGACAGGCCTTCCCACAACGACATGGGGCGATCTGCAATTTTTAGAGGCTTGGCTAATTTAGAGGAAGAGGAGGCGTGGGCAACTTTACTTCAGGGGGCTGATTATGGCGCGCCCCGTAACAGTCGATTTTCTGCAGTGCAGGGTTTGGCTAAGCTTGCCGGGAGGTTTGAACACCTCAAACCTGAAGCTATCAATGCTCTTAAGCGATTTGCGAGAGAAACACGAGGGACTCCTTCTGCAACATTTCGCGGTAAACTAGCTGCCATTCATGCGATGGGGGAGTTGGAAGAACTTTCAGTGATTCCTACCTTGCGGAGGGTGGCAGAGGGTGAAACAGATGGCCGTTTGAAACGGAGGGCTGAAGAAACGATTGTTCGCCTTTTTGAGTCGGCTAAAAAACCCAAGGAAATGCAGTTGATTCGTTCAGATCTCGATGACTTGGTGACAGAGAATAAATCTCTGCGCGACCGAGTGGACAATATGGAAAAACATAAAGACGCTAAACAAAAATCGAAAAAGAAAAAAGGATAATGGAATGAACAAACCCTTTAATGATGATCCGGTAGATGTATTAGTAAAGAAGCTTTTAGATAAGAATGGTACAGTTCTGGACTTGCGATTAAAATATATCGGAGATGAAGGCCTGGAATACTTGGCTAATTGTCCAGACTTGGTTGATCTGGAAATGCTGAACATTGAACGAAATGAGATTACCGATAAGGGAATCCAAGCCCTGGCAGGCTCTTCAATAATCACAAACTTGAAGGAACTGCACCTTGAAAGAAACGATATCGGAGATGCCGGAGCTATTGCTATAGCGGGTTCCGCAAACTTTTCCTACTTGAGTTTTATTAACTTCTGGAAAAACAAGGTTGGAGCTGAAGGGGCTAAAGCTATTGCCAGCTCCACCACTCTGGTTAATTTGAAAAGTTTGGACTTGGCTCAGAATAGTATTGGCGATGAAGGAGCTAAAGCCCTCTCCGAAAGCAGCTCTCTGGCAGGGTTGGAATTACTTGAGATATTTGGCAGCGGCTTGACCGATGAAGGCAAAAAACAACTCAAAGAATCGACCGCCTTTCCCAAACTTCAGACCCTGGTTGTGGAGTAGCGGTACTATCCTAATCATCCGGGTTTAATAAAAGCCTCTCACCTGGGATGTTTCTTGACCAGATAATTGTGGTAGTCGGTAATGGATAAGATTCCAAGCATTTGCCCATGTTCCATCACTACTAGATGGTGAGTGCCGTGATCGCGCATGACCTGAGCGGCCCTTTCCATGCTTTCCTGACTTTCGAGTTTGATAAGAGGAAAGCTCATGACATCAGCGACCTTAACCTTTTCTGGATCCAGATCTCCTGAGACCACTTTTTTGCTGATATCATTATTGGTGATAATTCCGATATATTCCCCGCTTTCTTCTACCAGCAATGAATGGATTTTATTGTTGTGCATGGAGTGAGTTGCTTCCAGAATGCTTGCTGTGGCGCCAATGCTTAAAAGAGATTCCGCCATATAGTTAACGATTTTTTCCACTTTAATTCACCTACTTTCTAATGAAATAGGTTCGCAAGATTAATCTAGGTCTGGAATCCGAATCTGTCAATGAGCCGGTGATAGATGTTTTTCTGTGACGGGTTGTCACTTCGGGATGAGCGATTCTTTTAAAATAATCAGCCTTTTTTTAAGAGGTGGAGTCCAGCTGGCATCGCGTGCATTCAATGTTTCTTCGGCTTGCTTCAGGAGAAGTTTGAGGCGTACCGTATCTCCTGTATGCTGATAGTTCTCGGCCAAGTCGATAAGAATATGGGATTCTTCTTTCCTGTTCTCAACATATTTCGCGATGGCCAGAGCCTGTGTAAAAAAATCTGTTGCCTGCTCCCATAGTTTCAATTTCTGGTAATTTAGACCTATGCCGACAAGTAGTTCCAGCTCTTTATCATGATTATTTTGCTGGCGGTAGCTGGCCAGGGCTTTTATATAACATTCGATAGCCTTTTCTATATTGTTTTGTTTGACATAGGTGAACCCCAGGCCGTTATATGAACTCCCAATAAGGGCGTCATAACCTTTTGCTTTGGCAAGAGCCATTTGCTCCTCAAAATATTTTTGAGCCTGATGAAAGTTTCCTGAGACAGCAAACGCATCGCCGAGATTGGCCAGCAGACTGCATTGTTCTTCACTGTCTCCCAGCTCTTTGGTTATATCGAGTTCCTGGAGAAAAAACTCGATGGCTTTTAGAGTTTGCCCGAGTCGACTATAAGCCATGGCTAGAGCAGACAGCGCATTTGTTTCTGCTTTTTTGTCGCCTATTGCCCGGGCTTTTTTAAGAAAAATGGATTCAGATTCGACGACTCTGCGCAATTCGAGTGAACTGGAAGATTGCAGGCTACGAGGTTTATCAGGTTTAGCGTCGTAACCAGCAAGCCGCTGGAAATTTTCTTCAACGGATAGGGACAGTTTCTCTTCCACTTCTTTTTTGAAATTTAGTTCTTCCTCAATATTCTCCAAAACCTCATGCAGGTTTTCATGCAGGAAAGCACTACGCAAGGTGTAGGACTTACAATCGCAAAGGTGCTTCATCGCACCTTCCAGGTTTTCCCTTTCCGGGAGCACTGCGCCATCCAGCAGGATTGGAACAATCATTAGGCCGAGATTTATAGCCGAAATAATTTCAAAACGGATGCGCTCGCTCAGTATGGATTCATCAATGGGCAGGGTCAGGCTTTTTGTGGCAGACTCTGTTCTGGAAATAACAATTATCAATGCGTCGCATTGGGAAATTTTTCTTCGGATATTTGATCGTGAGAATTCTTCGGTATTTTTAAGAACAATACATTCAGCTTCCAGGTTAATTCTGAATTCTCTAATAATATTTTCGACTGCGGTTTTTGATTCAGGATTGCTGAGACTGAAATAAAGATTCGGCATGATCGACGCCCTATTTTATACTGCGCCTAATGGGAGTGGCATAACTCGCAGTCGTCTTTAACGGAAAATCCCTGCTCTCCATTATGACAGGTCCCGCAATATTTTCCGGCTTCTAAAGTTTTCATGGTCATTTCCCGGCTTGCAATTCCAATTTTCTTTTTAAATATTTTAGGGTGGCAATCACCACAAGTGTTTCCGTAGCTCAGGTGGATGCTGTGACTGAATTTGACGCGTCCCTGATCACCTGTGTCGTTATAGGTGATGGAGCGGGGCATTCGGGCCGAGGTGGTAGAAGGAATTACGGAAAGGAGAAGAAAAAACAGACCTATCGCTGACGTAATAAGTAACAGATTTTTCTTAATCATTTAGATCTCGGAAAAGACTGCTGGCGGTGTGAGATACCTTGATGAGTATCAATGAGTATGAACTCGGGGTAGTTTTGAACAAGCTCAGTCGTCTTTTTTGAATAGCTCTTTTAATCTGGCCTGGCATCGGGGTTCACGAGTCAATTCGATCATTATTTTTTCGTTGACGCTCAAGTTCTGCATGCTGGTCTTAGAGTAATAATGCGAAAATGCCGCCCAAAGGCTGGGGCAGTCGCGAAATTCGTTGTAGGTAGAGAGGATGTTGGTCATATTGGCGGTACTTCGGCTATCGACCCCTTCAAATAAAACAAACATCTGCATAGAGAGGTCATAGAGCAATTGCGAGAGGTGTTCGGTGGCCACCTGCAAAAAAGGGAATTTGTTGACATTTTTTTTCATTGAGGCGTTGTCAGATGATAAGACGGCGATATTCCTTTTAACTTTATCCTGGTCTTCGGAAATTTCTTCCCAGATTTTGTCATTCATCAGCCTTTTTTCCAGTTTTACTTGTTGCGTTTTTCCTGGAAACAGTTTTTTGAACGCAGAATAAATGGTTGCCAATTCTTTGACTTTGTTGGGGTAGGTTTGTCTGCTGTTTTTCTCCATACTCTTGTCATAGCTTTGCATCATTTCCAAAAATTCTTTTTTATCCAGGGGCTGATCGGCTTGAATTTTCTCGGTAGTTTTGGCGATACTTTGGAACAGGAGTTGTTTTTCATTCGGCGGATACCAAAAATCTATTTCCTGGATGATGATGTTGATTCGGTTCAGGATATCCCGTCCATATTTTTTTTCATGATGAGGAGTAATAACTATAGTAATATCATCGGCGTCTTTTTCCCGGACCACAATATTGAAATTCTTTTTTAGTAATTTCGAAAAAATCATATCGAGCCTGGAAAAATTGATGTCTCCAGCTTTGATACAATTCCAGGTTTCATCCATAACTGCTTTAAGCCTTATTTTTTCTGCATCCTGGGATAGTTTGTTCTCTAAAATTTTTTGTACACGCTTGATTTCCTGTTCGTTATAAACGATAAGGGATTTTTTGATTTCATCGAAGTTTTTCAGAAGTGCGACGGATTTTCTCACCTCATCCACATACGAATATTTCTTTTTCGATTTTTTTAATAGAGAGGTTAGGAAATCTCCTGTATCAAAAATATCACTCATGCGTGAGATCAGCATACTCATTTCCTTGACCTGGAAATAAAATTTACCTAATTCAGGTTCCGCTCTTTTATCCTTTAGAAAGAACTCCATTAATTTGCAGATCTGATAATAAATGTCGTTGAGATCTTTATAGGACTCGGGAGAATTGTCAAAGAACTGGTACTTGGAAAAAAGTCCGTTCTTCATTCGCAATACGGTATAGCCCAAAGTTTTATCTTCTCCTGAACCGTAACCACCAAAAAATTCTTCGAGAGTAATTTCGTGTTCCTCCAGATTGCTAACCAACTCATTTAATTCGGGGACCACTGTCTTCCCCATGTTTGCAGGTTCCCGGTAATATTTTTCCATGTAGCTCAACTCATTCCGGATATTTGGGAGGATAAAATCTAAGGAGGCGAGAATGATATCTGCAGATTTAAAAACTTCCTGTTTATAGACTTCTAATTTGCATTCATATTGGTCGTCGGCTATTTGTTCTATGTCCTTTTTCAACTCTATGAACGTTTTGTCGATTCCTTTTAACCCATCTAGAACTCTAAACAAATCAATTGGTTCGGCCCCGTTTTTACAAAGTGGGCCACTGGCTTCTTTTTCTACGTCTTTGAGTTTTTCCTTATAGGAATTAAGCACAGACAAAATTCGCTCCCTCTCCTCCTCTGGGCCTTTTTCTCCAGGCTCAATATGGGGAGCATCTTTGACCTTTGTTTCAAAAAGGTCTAACTGATTTGCCATCGTTGCAATATGGTTCTTGAACTCAGGCAGTGCTTTAGAGTCAATCATTACTGTTTTCTTTCGCTAACTTGGTGTAACAATTTATTACAATCCTTGTAAAGCTATTGGAAGCGATAAATGACTGGTTTGTCGGGTAATGAGCAATTTAATTAAATGACTAAATAGGCGCATAAAAACCTAATTTGAGAAAATTTTACCTGTTTTGCTCCATGATCGTGATGGCAGGGTGTTTATCGAAGCTATCTTAAATGATTTGCATTAACTCCAGGTATTCACCGAGAAATCGGTGAATGGCTTTATTTAAAGGTTGGTGTTCCGGTGCCTTGAGGTCGGGGTCTTGATCGATGAGGAGAAAAGCTTCCTTCCGTGCTGTTTCCAACACTCGAATATCGCGAAGTAAGTTGGCTATTTTTAAAAGTGGCATTCCTGATTGTCGGGTACCCATGAAGTCTCCTGGGCCGCGTATTTTTAAATCCTCTTCAGCGATGATGAATCCATCACCGGAGTTTTGCATGGCTTTCATTCGGGCCTGACCTTCCTCAGTTACGGGATGATAGGCCATCAAAAGGCAATGGGAAGAATGGGCTCCTCGACCCACACGACCCCGCAACTGGTGGAGCTGAGCGAGACCAAATCGCTCGGCATGTTCTATTATCATTGCTGTAGCATTTGGAACATCGATGCCTACCTCAATAACTGTAGTGGAAA
This sequence comes from Nitrospina sp., assembly GCA_018673915.1. Lineage (GTDB taxonomy): Bacteria > Nitrospinota > Nitrospinia > Nitrospinales > VA-1 > LS-NOB. The sequence goes on from JABHBK010000012.1 coordinate 7,483, forward strand.
CCAAAACCTGAATTTCATTTTTGAGGAACCGGGACATGATGTCTTGACGTTCTTCTTTTTTTAGTTTTCCATGGATTAAGCAAGCGACATAGTCTGGGAATCGGTCCTTGATAAAATCGAGGACCGTAACAGCGGCTTTAAGGTCCATTACATCAGATTCTTCAATTAACGGACAGACCACAAAAGCCTGTCTGCCTTGTTGCAACTGTTTTTCTAAAATCCCGTAGGCTTTTTCCCGTCGATTCTCATAAAAAATTTCAGTGGTGATTTTCTTTCGTCCGGGAGGGAACTCGTCTAAAAGCGACACATCCATATCTCCATAGAGAGTGAGTGCTAAAGATCTTGGTATGGGTGTGGCAGTCATAATGAGAAGATGGGGATGGTCGCCTTTTTTCCCAATCGCATCTCTTTGCAGGACGCCAAACCGATGTTGCTCATCAACCACTGCCAGCCCAAGATTTTTAAACTGGATATCTTTTTGAATCAGGGAGTGAGTTCCGACGATAATTTGTGTTTTGCCGGTCCGAATATTCTCATAAAGGCTTTGCCGTTCTTTTCCCTTAAGTGCGCTGGTTATCAGGCTGAGTTCTATACCCAAACTTTCACAATAGGGGCGGATATTTAAATAGTGTTGTTCTGCGAGAATTTCTGTTGGAACCATTAATGCCGATTGCATTTTATTGTCCACCGCTGTCAACAATGCAGTGAGGGCGACAATGGTTTTACCGCTTCCGACATCTCCCTGGATCAGTCGATTCATGGATTTTTCTTTTTCAAGATCTTCCATAATTTCACTGAGAACCCTTTTTTGTGCTCCCGTTAACGTGAAGGGTAAAAGTTTTACAAATCGTTTGATAAGTTCTCCCCGGGTTTTTAAGGGAGTGCCGGTATTTACTTCTCCCGTATGTTTTTTCCTGAACGCCAGGCCCAATTGGATCAGGAACAGTTCCTCAAAGACGAGCCGTTTTTGCGCCGGGGTCTTAAAGGCATCCAGTTCACTCAGAGAAGTTCCTTGAGGTGGAAAATGGGATTGCGAAAGGGCGTCTGCGCGGGAAATAAATTCATGACGTTGGATCAGATCGTTGGGTAGAAACTCTTCTATTAAATGCAGGTATTTGTCGAGAACATTTTTAATGATGGTTCGCATGGATTTAAGATGCAGGCCATCTGTAACGTGATATACGGGGACAATTTTTCCAATTTCCAACGAGTTAACATCCTCTCCAGATACCTGTTCAGTATCTGGATGGATAATCTCCAGCCCGGACCGTTTATTAAGTGTGGATTTTCCTGAAAGAATAATTTTTTGTCCCGTTTTAAACTTCTCTTTCATATAAGTTTCATTAAACCGGAACCATTTGGCTCGGATGACCCCCGTCTTATCTTGAACGATGACTTCAAATACTCTTTTACGACGCCCCATGAACATTGTTCCCGCATTCAAGACTTCTCCGGTAAGGGTGACGTACTCGCCGATCACAGCTTGGGAAATATTTTTAAATTGGGTCCGGTCTTCAAACCGGAATGGTAGGAAATACAGGCAATCTTCAATACTTGTGAGACGAAGTTTTTCAAGAAGAATTGCTTTTCTTGGGCCGACACCCTTTATAAATTGTATCGGGTCCTCTAAAGAACGTGGGGGAATTTGTTTCATGGATCCAATATTAACTTGCAAGTCGTGTAGGGGCAAGGAGTTCCGTTGTGATTGAGCGTTGACAGCGAAAATTTGTGGAAGTATCCTTATCCTATGGGTTAATTGTTCCCCCTTGGCCTCTTTTCAGATTGCCGAATGGGTGGATACAAAATGGAGGTTTCTTTCCCCACAATGAAAGTTCAAGATCTCACAGATGCGATATTAGAATATCTGCCTGATGCCGATGTCGACATCATTTTGAACGCATATATTTATTCCGCCAAAGCCCACCGCGGTCAGAGCCGAAGATCTGGAGAGGCCTATTTTTCCCATCCCCTTGAAGTGGCAAATAATCTGGTGAAGCTCAAGCTGGATGCGACCACAGTGGCTGCCGGCCTGTTGCACGATACCATAGAAGACACCCTTTCAACCTCAGAAGAAATCCAGGAACTGTTTGGCGAAGAAATTTTTCAGCTTGTGGATGGCGTGACAAAAATCAGCAAAATACATTTTTCCAGCCATGAGGAAAGCCAGGCAGAAAACTATCGAAAGATGATCTTTGCCATGGCACGGGATATTCGTGTGGTTTTGATCAAGCTCGCTGATCGAGCTCATAATATGCAGACTCTGGGGTCTCTTTCAGAAGAAAGGCAAAGGAGGATTGCAAGGGAGACTCTGGAGATTTACGCTCCTATTGCCAATCGTCTGGGTATTGGGTGGATGAAAAACGAATTGGAGAATGGCTCTTTCCGTTATCTTTATCCTGAAGAGTATCGGACCATTGAGGAGAAGGTGGCGAAGGGTAAGGAGTACCGGGACAAGTATGTTGAAAAAGTTACCTCTCGTTTGGTTAAGGAATTGGAGGATGCGGAAATATCTGGAAAAGTGGATGGTCGGCCCAAACAATTTTTCAGTATCTATAGAAAGATGATGGATCAAAATATTAGCTTTGAAGATGTTTATGATCTGGTGGGTGTTCGGGTTTTAACCGAATCTTTGCGCGACTGTTATTCGGTTTTAGGACTGGTACATTCCCTCTGGAAACCCATACCGGGAAAGTTCAAAGATTATATTGCCATGCCCAAGCCAAATATGTATCAGTCTCTTCATACTACGGTAATTGGTCCGAGAGGGGAGAGGGTAGAAGTCCAGATTCGTTCTAGAGAAATGCATAAGGTATCTGAAGGAGGAATTGCAGCCCACTGGCGTTATAAGGAAAAGGAGGATAGTGCCGAAAAAACCATGAACCAACAGTTGTTATGGGTCAGGCACCTTCTTGAGAATCAGAAGGACTTGAAAAATCCGAAAGAGTTTCTCAACGCTTTTAAGGTGAACTTGTTTCCCGATTCGGTTTATGTTTTTACACCAGGGGGAGATGTGATTGCCTTGCCACACAATGCCACACCCGTGGACTTTGCATTTCAGGTTCATACAGATGTTGGATGCCATTGCCAGTCCGCAAAGGTAAATGGGAAAGTGGTCCCTCTGCGTTATAAATTGCAAGATGGCGATCGGGTCGAAATTAATACCTCCGAGGAGGTGTCTCCTAGTCGTGATTGGCTAGCTTTTGTTAAAACATCGAAAGCGCGTAGTCGGATATCCAACTATATAAATACCGAAGAGCGTACAAGAAGTTTGAGCTTGGGAAAAGAACTTCTAGAACAAGAAATTCGCGAGTATGGTATGGATCCGACCGTAGAAATTAAGGATGAGTTATTAGAAGAAGCTGCCCAAGCCTGTGGTTTCAAATCCACCGATAGCTTGCTAACGGGAATTGGAATTGGAAAGTTGTCTACCTATCATGTTATCGAAAAACTGATTCCTAAGGAAAAGCTGGAAGGAAAAGGGCCACGTGATAAAACGTTGATCAAACTTAAAGAAAGCCGACCTCCAGATTCATCCCATAACGCGATTAAGGTTCAATGTTTTAATGAAAATATTTTGATCCGCATCGGAAAATGTTGTCACCCGCTTCCCGGAGAGCCGATCATTGGCTATATCACGAGGGGCAGGGGGGTGACGGTGCACCATATTGACTGCCCAAGTGTGGGAAATATTATCAATGATTCAGAAAGGCTGGTGGGTGTTGAATGGGATACTGGAATAAAAACCATTTACCAGGCCCATATCGCCATTGTTGCTGCTGACAAGCCTGGTATCCTTGCTACCATCAGCCAGGCTTTCGCAGAATGCGGGATCAATATTACCCGGGCAAATGTCCAGCAAGGCTCACATAAAAGGGCTTATTTCGACCTGTCCATTGAAATTCAGGATGTGGAGCATCTAAACCAAATTCTTGAAAAGATGCTTCAGGTAGATGGCGTGATTTACCTTGAGCGAATCAAGGACTTTAATAAAAATGCACCCATTAAAGATAGATTGGAGGCCTTAGGCGAAAAGCTGGTTCAGGAAGGAGAGCAGGAACTTAGCGTTACCTGATTGCTTTAGTTATTTTCCCAGACTTAATGCAACGTGTGCAGATTTTCATGGTTTTTATGGAGCCCTTCATCACAACACGCAACTTTTTGATATTTGGTTTCCAGCGTCGGCGAGTTTTGTTATTCGCATGGCTCACATTGTTGCCAAACTGGGGTTTTTTATCACAAACTTCACATTTTAGGGACATCAAATTCTCCGAAATAGATTGTCTTAAAGATGGCTAGATGCTAGCATACCCTCGTTAAAGGGGCAAGAGGATTTGAGTAATCATTATGGATATTAAAAGCAGTACCAGAATAAACGAGATTCTAAATGCCTACCCAGAGGCCAATAGGTTTTTCAATGAGAAGCAAATGGCCTGTGGCAGTTGCTTTGCCGTAAATTTTGATACCCTGGAAAATGGGGCTCTGATGCACGGCATGGAGGTTAACACCCTGATTGACCAACTCCAACAGTTTTTGAAAACCCTGCCTACTCCTATCGCTTCCACGCAACAAAAATAGCTTTTCTGTATTAGACTTCTATTTTATTACTGGGATTAGATTTTGTAACTTCCGTGGGCGGGAATGCGCACATAGAGGGGCATCCTTACACTAGTGAATATGTAAGGAGTTGAGCTTAGAAAAGGAACTAGCCCAGAAACTTCGACTCAGTGATGATATTTTCGAGAACTTTTTCCGCCAAGTCTTCACTTGAAACGCGGTAATCACCCTTTGCGATTTCGTTTTTGATGCGTTCCACTTTTTCCGTACGAATATCCGGAGCTGAATTGGCCACTTCTGTAGCTTTTTGTATATCTTTTGCCTTGGAGGAAATAGCGATTTGCTCGGTTCCGCCCGTTGAGGGAGCACCGCCTCCACTTTTAGCCACAGACTTATTGTCTCCAACCTTGACCCGGTCTTGAACCGTTTTACTTTTAATTCGAAAATCGTTGCCAGGAATTTCCATAACACTATCCCTTAAGTAAATGCTTATAAATCAATTAGGTTTGTATTTCATCAATTGGGAGCTGAGACCTTTTTCAACCTCCAAGTTGAAAACCTGATCTTCTATATTAGTTTATCGGAAACAGGTAGAAATACTTTAGTCGATAATCAATAAATTATATATTATTTATTACCCAAAACCCTTTTAAAATATCGGTTTTCCAATGTACCACTAAAAGGGCTTTGAAGCTGCTCTTTGAATAGGCAGATCCATAATCTACCCTCAATTTTAGCCTGATTGAACGCAGATGACAATAAATTAATGGTTTTTGCCCATGCGGTACTTTGATCTATGAATTTTAAGAATCCTGTTCCTACTGTAGATATCATCATTGAGCAGAGGGGGGAGATTATTTTAATAGAGAGGAAAAATCCTCCTCATGGCTGGGCATTGCCTGGAGGGTTTGTAGACTATGGTGAATCCCTTGAATCTGCTGCCCAGCGGGAAGCTTTGGAAGAAACAAGCCTAAATGTGAGTCTTTTGGGACAATTTCATACCTACTCAGACCCCGGCCGTGATTCCCGGAGACATACGATTTCCACTGTTTTTGTCGCCAAAGCTGTAGGAAAGCCCCAGGCGGGTTCCGATGCCCTCAAAGCAAGGTTTTTCACAAAAAACACCCTTCCAGAAAAAATCGCCTTTGATCACGCCCTTATATTGGGGGATTATTTTAATTGGCAAGAAAATGGAGGGGGATTGATGTGGCCACCCGATAAGAGCAAATAATTAGGGCGAGAGCAAAGGCCTCAAAAATAATACCAAGACTTTTGGAAATATGTTTTGATAACTCTATGGAACGATTAAAGCAGGTTCGATTTATTACGGCGTTTGGGATCATGGTTTTTGTGCTTTTATGGAGCCAAGTTGGATTTGGCAACATTTTGGCTTCTGAAAAATATTCCAAGGTAATCTGGAGATACTTGGAGACCCTTTGTGCCTTTGGCCCGAGATATCCTGGCAGTGAAGGTTATAACAAGACCAAGGAATTGATCCGCAAGGTGGGAGAAAAATACGCCGATCAAGTGGTGGAGCATCCATTTTTTGTTCGCACTGAAACGGGCACCTCTCAGTCCATGGTGAATCTGGAGCTCAGGTTCGAAGGAACCCAGGGCGGTGCTCCAATTTTAATTGGGGCGCATTTCGATACCCGGCCCTTTGCCGATGAAGACCCGGATCCTGGAAAACGGTCAACACCTATATTGGGTGCTAACGACGGGGGGTCAGGCACTGCGGTATTACTGGGACTTGCCCAATACCTCAATCAACACCCTGCTCAAAGGCCGGTTCATCTAGTATTTTTTGATGGTGAGGATTTTGGTGCTAAGGGGTCAGGCCTGAACCTTTTAGGTTCGACCTACTTAGCTCAGGAATTGGCCAAGAAAGAAAGGTCCGAATGGCCTTATTGGGTGTTGGTGATTGATATGGTCGGCGATAAAGATTTGCAGATTTTTAAGGAGACTTATTCACTAAAGGGCAGTGCAAGTTTTCTTGATAAAATTTACCGGGTCGCCAAGGATCAGGGTGTTCGGTCATTGATAGATAAAACGAAATACACGATTTTTGATGACCATTACCCCTTTCATCGAATGGGTATTCCCTCTACGGTTTTGATTGATTTCGATTATCCATACTGGCACACGCTGGAGGACACGCTGGATAAATGTTCTATCGAGAGCATGATGTCCATCTTCTCGGTTGTCGTAAAGACCATCGAAGATATTTAGTGAAGAGTTAATGAAGTACGGGAAGTTCGGAAAGCGCTTTTTTAGCTTCTTCGTCTAGGGGATCGATTTCCAGAATTGTTTTCAGTTCTTTTTCTGCCCCTAGGGGGTTTTTATTTTTAAGATGGATTTCGTAAAGCTTCCAATGCATGGAGAGAAAATCGATGCCTTGTTGTTGGGAGAGTTCATACATTTTCCGGGCTTCATCCAGACGGTTGAGCGCATACAAGGAATTTCCCAGATTGAAATTGGCGATAGAAAATTCCGGGTCCAGGGATAATGCTTTTTTCAAATGCTCAATTGCTTCTTTTGGATGCCCCTGTTTGTTTAATGCTGCTCCCAAATTAGAGAGGGCCTGGATAAAGTTAGGATAGACCTGAACTGCTTTTTTAAACAGTGCTACGGATTGATCCAGCTTTCCCGAGCGAAAATAGTACCCCCCCAGGTTTGACAAAGCTTCCGGAAAACCCGGGCTCAGCTCCAGGGTTTTTTCGTATTGAGCGATTGCTTTGTCGGGCATCCCTAAATCCCGGTAGGCTACGGCCAGATCATAATGAGCCAATGAAAAGTTTGAGTCCTTAGCTAGTATTTTTTCAAACTCAGCGATTGCTTTGTCGGGATCTCCCAATCCATATAAAAAATAATTTCCTCGGTAATACATAGCTTCCAGGGAAGTCTGGTCTTCATCCAGAAGTTTCTGTAATGAAAATGCAGTTTTATGATTCAGGAATTTCTTTACAGAGTTTATGGGAAGAGCAAGATTGATGGATCGCCCTTCTACGGTGGCTATTCCAACAACTTGATTGGAACTGTTGACCACCGGGCCTCCACTGAACCCTGGGCTAAATGGGGTGGTGGTGTAAATAAAAGGTATCTTGGGATTGGCTTGTGAATGAACTCCCAGGACAAAACCATAGGTCTGGACAAGTTGGCCCTCGGCCACATCTTTCTGCTGAGTCACTTGCGCAGAGGGGTATCCTAAAGCACTGGTGTAGTCATAGGCTCCCACCGAAGAGGAGTCCCCAAACTCAAGAGTGGAATAAAACCCTTTTTTTAATTTTAAGATGGCGAAATCCCTGACCCGATCAACCTTGAATACTCCTTCAACATTGGAGTGTGAACCATCGGGGAAATGCACATCAACCGTATAGGCATCGACCAGAACATGGTAGTTGGTAACCAGAGTGCCCTCGGGGTTGGCTACAAAACCGGATCCTGTCCCAACGGTTTTTCCTGCTTTGTCCTTTGCGATGAGCAAGGCAACGGCATTTTTGTTGACTTCATAACCACTGACCGATCCAGAAAATATCAGTAAGCCAGTGAGGAAGAGATAAAATGTAGGTAGAAATAATTGGTTTCGCATGCTTTATAATTTAGGTTCGCCCATTGCAAAAGGCCAATATTTTTATAATAAAAAAGATTTATTAATCCAACATTTTATAAACTGATTGGAGTTATTACAACTGAATTCAAAAAGATTTATTGAAAGAAGGGATAATACAGGTAAAACGTATCTGATAATACCGTCAAGGTGGTAAAAATAAGCCGAGCCGACATAATGCCGACTCGGCTTAATATACGGTTTTTTATTTAACGTTGATGGTCACTGTTGCGGTCAATGCCGGGTTATAGGGGACGTGATTGCCTTTAGCAAACAGAGCTCGGATAATGTGCTTGCCGGAAGAAAGTTTGATCTCTTTGCAGGTGGAACCATCTCCCATATGGATGTGGTTTGCATCTTTCCCTATCGGCTTGTTAAGGTCTTTGGGCAGATCAACATCAACGATAATGTGATGATGGCCTTTGCCTTCATTAACGCCCTTTTTGGCCGGTTGAACTTCAACGCCTTCGGTGGCCAGGCATACTTTTACAGGGCCGGAAACCATAGCTCCATTGGGTGGATCGGTAATCGTCACGGCGTTGCCGGCGAATGTGTTGGTTGCTCCTGTTATAAAAAGGAAAACAAACAGCATAATCAGTTTCGAGTAAAGACTTTTCATTATTTCTAGGCTCCAATGAGAATGGCAAAATTGACGATTTCAGAAACCGCCCATGCTTTTTAAGATACCCTACGTTTTTAACTTCTAGCAGGTGTTCCCGGTTTAGATTAAAAAACAGCAATAAAGTTTCAGGAAAATTAGAAAACCCTGGCTGGTATTGGTAATTTTTAACCTATTTTTCTTGACATCGTAATCTGAGTTCCATAACCTCATTGTTCAGTTTCATTTCCTTGGGGAACTCTTGGAAAAAGAGGCCCATTATGTATTTATTCAGGAGGTTTAGATGGTAGTTACTGGAGAATGTCGACTCCTTCACACTTGTGAAATGTGTGAATTTAATAATGAGACCGACTGCAAAGCTGACAAAAACGAGCATAATCGCTGGCTTGTTAACAAGAGGATGAATGAAATTAAGCATAAGCTTATTGTCGGCAGTAACAAAGGTGGAGTTGGAAAAAGTACTGTAACTACTAATCTTGCTATTGCTCTGGCGGAAAAAGGTTTTGCGGTGGGGCTGGCCGATGCGGACCTTCATGGTCCCAATATCCCGAAATTATTACAGGCCGAAGATGTTCGATTGAAAGCCACGGATGTTGGTATTGATCCCTATGAGACTCGTAATGGTCTTAAGGTGGCTTCATTAGGGTTTCTCATTGAAGACCCTAATATGCATATTGCCTGGCGGGATGCGGTTAAATATGACTTTATTATTGAATTGTTAGGAAATATTAACTGGGGCCCGCTGGATTATCTCTTGTTTGACCTTCCCCCGGGTACTGGAAATGAGCAAATCACGATTATCGATTTTATTGGTGAAGTAGATGGGGCCGTAGTGGTTACAACCCCTCAGGACTTGGCGATTCTGGATGCCCGGAAAATGATCTCTTTTGCCCGTGATAGCAATGTCCCCATCGTAGGGGTGATCGAAAATATGAGCACGATGTCCTGCCCGCATTGCAATGAAGACATAGATGTCTTCAAAAAGGGCGGCGGGAAAAAATTAGCTGAAGAACTTGTATTGCCCTATCTGGGTAGTATTCCTTTGGATGGGGAAATTGTTGCTAATTCCGATAGCGGGGAACCCGTTGTCTTATCTCGTCCAGATTCCGTAGCCGCCAAAGCCTTCTTGAAATTGGCTGATAACTGCCACAAGTTTCTAAATCCCGAATAGTTTGGTAAAAACTTTCCGATTTAAAATTAATGGATAAATGAACTGTCGCGACAAATTCGGGTTTTTTTCTGCCTTCGGATCGCTGGATTAGTCCGGGCAGAAGTGCGTTTTTTAAATATAATCAGCATTGCGTTTCAAGGTAGAATTAAGAGATAATATTACATAAGCCAGATTTTAGACTTATTTGTATGGCCCAAGACCCTTTGATTAAGGGCTTCTCCTTTCTTTTAAAGTTCCTAATGATTTTTCGCTTTTCTTACAAATTATTGATCAAAAAATTGGTGGCAGTTTCCTTCATACTATTCGTAGGGGGAAATGCTGAGGTGTTTGCGGACGGGGCTAAAGCTTCCATTTATTCGAACAATCCTATAGTTGCGGAAGTAGATGGAGCGCCCATTTACCTGGACGAGCTCAAACATGTCCGTATCCAGGAGGCACTCAACCAATTGCATGAAATGCAGACCCGTGCATTGAAGGAAAAAATTCTCGATCGGCTAATAGAGAAACATCCTGCCTTGATTGCGGATCAGGTTCCCAAGGTTACGGAAGCGGAGATTAAAAAATTTTATGACAGCAACTCAGGTATTAAAGAGTTGGGAAGCTTGACTAAGGTAAGTCCTGAAATCCGAGACTATCTGGAAAAAAGTTTTCGGCAAGTTCATATTGAGCAGCAATATCAGCATGCAGTTCAAAAAGGCTGGGCCAAGGTTTACTTGACGCCCCCTAATGATTTTCACTTGGTGGCGGGTGTTGGCACGGCTGTGTTGTGGGCGGAAGAAAAGGTTCCTTCATCCCGACGAGTATTTGTGCTGGAATATTCTGATTTTCAATGCCCGTTCTGCAAACGGGTGCAAATCACTTTACAAAACCTCAGAAAAAAATATCCCAATGAAGTGCAGTTTGGCTATCGTCACTTCCCTCTTCCTTTTCATAAAGAGGCAGAGGTGTTAGCCCAAGCTGTTGAGTGCGCCAGAGATCAAAACAAATTCTGGGAGCTTCAGGAACTTTTCTATGAAAATGATACTAACTCCACAAGTGAAAATGAAATTTTGAAACTGGTCAGGCTTGCGGGGATCAAAGATATCCCGGCCTTCCAACTATGCTTGCGAAATGGAAAGTATGAAAAGCGGGTTCAAAATGATATTCGTGATGGAGTCGCATTAGGAATTCAAGGAACCCCGACATTTATATTAGGAGCTTATGATCCCGAATCCAAAACCGTTTCAGGAAAAATGTTTTCCGGGGCTGTTTCTGAAGAAAAGTTTGTTCGTGTTATAGAAAGATTTCTTGCCTCCACTCGTACCGAAGCTAAATTAAACCGATAGTTTTTCTTACCTGTGCCATGATCAGGCTACTGATTTTTATTCTGGCTGGAATGCTTCTCCCGATTCAATTATTTGCCGAATCTAGTCCTTTTTCGGCCCCTTTGCCTTCCAGTCCTGGGATAAGACTGAGTCCTTTGATAGATCCAAATCCTGTTTTTCCGGGAAACCGGTTTCGGTTATATCTGTCTGTCCAGATTGAAGAGGGTTGGCATATTTATTCCCTGCAACCTATGGATGGAAATGAGTTGTTGGCAACTCAAATTATAATGCGAGATGATATTTTCGAAAATGCAGGGCACTGGAAGGAATCTTCAACTCACCTGATTCAGGATGGTGCGCAAGAAAAAATGGTCAAAGGTCATATCGCACTTGCTGAATTTCAAAAAGATTTTGATGTGCCCGAAAAAATAAACCCGGGAAACTATTCCTTAAGCGGGAAATTTCTCTATCGTGCCTGTGATAACAATCTCTGCACCCTTCCTCAGAGTCTTCCCTTTACCACCCGGCTACAGGTGGGTGTCATAAAATAGTAGTGTTTCACTCTGTATGAAGTATCTTTCGCAGAGCCTCTCCCACAGCCGAACAGCAGATAATCGTCTTTCCTTATTTTGATGTAATAGGATAAACTCTGATTGTAAGGTGTTTACAATCAGAAAAATTAACAACAGAAGCGTGCTTTTTGAACAATGCAGATAATCACAACACATTTGAATGCAGACTTTGATTGTCTGGCGTCCTTGATGGCTGCTAAGAAATTGTATCCACAGGCTCACTTGGTTCTTCCGGGATCCACAGAGCGCTTGGTGGAAGATTTTTTGAAAGAGAAGAGTCCGGCTCTGCAGTTCACGCGAATGAAGGATGTTCTTTTAGATCAGATTAGCCTTTTAGTGGTGGTCGATACCCATACCCCGGAAAGGATCGGGGTATTTGGTCCTCTGATGGATAATCCTAATATTGAGGTTCATATTTATGATCATCACCCGGACCCACAACCAGAATTGAAATTGGGTCGGGCAATAATAAAAAAAAGAGGGGCGACCACTACTATCTTTCACGAAATATTGCTCGAAAAGAAAGTTCCTCTAACTCCAGAGGAATGTACTTTGATGGTTCTGGGAATTTATCAGGATACGCACTCCCTGATTACCGTTACCACAACTCCAGAAGATCTTGCTGCCGCGGGTAACCTGATTAAAAGAGGAGCAGACCTGAGTCGCGTTTCCATTTATATGCGGCAAAAATTGAACCCCGAACAGTTGGATATTTTTAATGAAATGGTATCCAGTTTGGAATGCCAACAGATTAACGGTATTGAAGTGGCACTCACTACAGCATCCTCCGATCATTTCGTCAGGGATCTGGCTTATGTGGTCCAAAATGTTATGGACTTGGAAAACTTATCTGCCGTGCTTGCCTTGATTCGGTTGGATACCAGAATCTATTTGATCGGGCGTAGCAGTATTCCGGAAGTCAATGTTGCGGAACTGGCTAAAGTTTTCGGGGGAGGCGGTCATGAAAGCGCTGCATCCGCCGCCATTAAGGGCCTCACGCTTGCACAGGTAAAAGACAAACTGCTTATTAACCTGGAACGCACTGTTCAACCATTGAGCCGCATCAGGGATATCATGCATGCTCCCGCTATTGCGGTGGATAAAGAGGATACGATTCGATGCGTTGAAAAAAAGCTGACTCACTATAATTTAAATACATTACCTGTTTTGGCAGGAGAACAAACTGCAGGCCTGATCACTCGCCAGATTGTGGAAAAAGCCATTCATCATGGAATGGAAGAGGATCGTGCGGAAGACTTGATGATAAGCAACTTTTCAGTCACGACTCCCGATGCCTATTTCAAGTCAGTGATTCCTCTGGTGATTGAGGAAAAACAGAAACTTATTCCTGTTGTCGATTCTAAGAATAGTTTGATAGGTGTTGTGAGCCGAGGCGACCTGCTCAGGGTAATGCATAATGACATGGCACAAAATGGAGATTCATCTGAAACTCCATTCTTGGGAAGGGCAGTTGCCCAAAAGAGCCTGAAGAGCCTTGTAAAAGAAAGACTGGATAAGGACGTTTACCAGCTTCTAGAGCGTATTGCCCAACTTGGAGAGCGTGAGGGCAAAGCCGTTTATGCCGTAGGGGGTTTCGTGAGGGATCTGTTTATAAAAACTCCTAATCAGGATATTGATATTGTTGTTGAAGGCGAAGGGATTTCTTTTGCGGCTTGTCTTGCGGAAGAATTTGGTGGCAGGGTGAAGTCTCATGAAGAGTTTGGAACCTCCGTAGTAATTTTCCCCGATGGTTATCGTATAGATGTAGCCACCGCCCGCATGGAATATTACAAACATCCCGGTGCTTTGCCTACCGTAGAAAAAAGTTCGGTGAAGTCTGATCTTTTCCGGCGTGACTTCACCATTAACAGTATGGCGGTAAAGCTGAGCGGGGCAAACGCTTTTTGCCTGATCGATTTTTTTAACGGGGAAAGGGATTTAAGAAACAAGGAAATCCATGTCCTGCACAGTTTAAGTTTTATTGAAGACCCCTGCCGATTGTTCAGGGCTATAAGATTCGAACAAAGATTTGATTTCAAAATAGGCAAGCAGGCTGAGGCGTTTATACGAAACACCATTAGAAAGCGCCTCATTGATTCTCTAAGCGGAACGCGTTTGTTCAACGAGATCAAACTGCTCCTCAAGGAGAAGCGCCCAACGGATTGCATTCGTAGAATGCAGGAGTTTGACCTTTTTCAGTTTGTCTCACAGGACATGATGAAAGATCCTAAAGACCTTGAGATTCTGGAAAGGTTGGAAGCGGTATTTTCCTGGGCGGGTATGATCAATCTTCCCAGAGCACCGGAAGTCTGGCAGGTCTATTTTCTGGGGCTGTTTTATTCCCTGGATGAAAAAGCGTACTCAAATGCTGTGGATCGGCTCCAATTAACAACTCGAATGAAAAACTCTTTGGAGCAAGGCAGGTTTCAATGTCGTGAGAGTTTGAAGCGGCTGAGCTCTAAAGAGGAGTGGGAGCCAAAGGATATCTACTATACCTTTGCCGATCTATCTATTGAGACGATCCTGTTTTTGCTTGCACTGTCTTCTTCGGACCGGCTCAACCAATATGCGAATATCTATTTTACGCAGTATCAAGGTAAAGTTGAGCCCTCGTTGAAAGGGGATGATCTGGTGAAAATGGGCCTTGAACCTGGCCCGGTATTCCAGTCCGTATTCTGCGTACTTCGGGAGGCACGGTTGATGGGTAAAGTGAATACAAGGGATGAAGAATTGGCACTGGTTAAAGAACAATTCCTGAAACCGTGAGACAGAAAATTCTCCTAATAGCTGTGCTGTTTTTGATTCGATATGTCATGCTTGTAGGTTAAAGGCAGGGATGTGTTATAATTAGACATCCTTAATTTTATCATCAATCTGAGAAGAGGTAACCGGTCGTGGCAAGTGTTGATTTCCTTATTAAGCAGTTTTTGACTCCAGACAAAAAAAATCTCGACTTGAGTAACCAGGGTATTGGAGACAAGGGAGCCATAACGTTGTCTAAGAATAAGAATTTGCGCAGGTTGAAAAAATTGATTCTTCCTAATAACAATATCAGCGACGAGGGATGTGCTGCCATTGCCAATTCGGAAAATTTCAAGCAGCTGACAGATCTTGATATTTATGGGAATGTTATCAGCGATGACGGAGTCAAGGCGATTGCCGAATCCCCTTATATGAGCAACCTAAAAAAACTCAGCCTTTATGGCAACCTTGTTGAAGATGAGGGAGCTATAGCCATTGCTGAATCTCAGACACTTTCAAAGCTTAAGCATTTATTTATTACCTCAAACCGGATTAGACGGGAAGGGATTGAATCTCTTCAAAAAGCAAAATGCCGCACTCGGCTTTGCCATCTTCATGTAGATAACCTGAAAGATTTTTATTATGAAGAGGTTTCGGATGATGATGAAGATTTAATTAATAGCTGGGAAGAACTTAAGGCTCGAGCCGCCGAGAATAAAGATTCAGAGGACTGATCTTCCTAATGCAGAAACGATTGTGGCACCTCCTGTTAATTTTCTCATTCTTTCTTCTGTCAACAAATCAAATCGATGCCCAAGTTGACCTGGCGGAGCCGGTGGACTACGGGAAACTCTTTGCTGAAAACCTTTCAAGGGCGGGGAAAGTTTTGAACCTGTCGGGAAAAAAGATAGGGGATGAAGGCCTGAAAATACTGCTCAAACAAGACTTCATTAAAAAACTCAAAAAACTCGATTTGAGATATAACGACATCAGTCCAGAAGGGGCCAAAAACCTTGCGCAGTCTCAGCAGTTGCCAAAGCTCAAAAAACTGATACTAAGACATAATTTTTTCGCTGATGAAGGTACCGTGGCTTTTGCAAACTCTTCCAGTTTTCCTAACCTTGAGGTTTTGCAGTTGGGGTGGAATGAAATTCGGGATGCTGGAGCGCTAGCTCTGGCGGGTTCAAAAAGTTTTCCTAAATTAAAAAAGCTGGATTTAAGGGGAAACTTTTTGGCTGGCAAAACCAAAGAAACTCTCAGAACCACCCTGGCTCACCTGATATCTTTGCGTATATTCCAATCTGAATAACCCTACCAGGCGTGGGGCCAACGTGCCATCAGTTTATTTGGCGAGCAAAGAGTTGCTTGCTATCTGCTTCACGGGCCATGGAGTGCTGGCCGTGAGCCTGGCACTAGACTTTAACGATGCCGCTGTCCTCGTCATAAAAAAAGGTGCTGCCGTCTGGTCCGCGGTAGGATATTTCCTTGACCTCCCATATCTGCTTCTTTTTGACATCTGCTTCTGCGGCATGAAACCTGCCATTTTCTTCCCGCTGCAGGAGGAGAAATTTATTCTCATTATTCGAAACAATATTCCAATGGAAAAAATCGCTTTGGACCGTTCCTTTTTCGTAATCGATATTGATGATGTTCATTTCCGACAATCCCTTTAATCTTAATGTTGAACTAGTAATTGATATTAGCTGCTATTTCGTGAGCTTTTTCCATGGATCTTTTTTTGCTGGCCACAGTAGTATTTTTCAGGATGCGATGAGCCAGTTCCACAGTTGCATCATGTTCTGTGTTCAAAGTAACGCCCTGCTTTTCAAAAAACTTGTTAAGATTTGATACTTTTAAATTTAATGTGGGTTGCAGGGGGCCTTTAGCGGCCTTGTCAGGGACTTCTTCTCCTGCGTCATCGTTGATGATGTGAATCTCTGGGACGATACCGTGTTCGGTGATATCGATTCCTGAGGGCGTATAATACTTCGAAGTGGTGAGGCGTAGGCCCGAACCATCGCTTAGCCTGAAGATGGTTTGTACGGAACCTTTGCCGTAGGAATTTTCACCCACAATTACGGCCTTCCCTGAGTCCCTCAATGCCCCCGCGACAATTTCTGCAGCACTTGCGCTATATTGGTTGATGAGAACTGCCACTGGCACCTGATGCAGGCTGTCTTTATAAAGGCCGCGGTAGTCATGGTAGTCATCTTCGGCTCTACCCTGTGTATAAACCACCATTCGTCCTTTGAAAAGGAAATGACTGGCCACTTTTACTGATTGGGTGAGCAGTCCGCCGGGGTTTTCACGCAGGTCCAAAACGAATCCTTTTACGCCTCTTTTTTTAGCCTGCTCCAAACCTGCTTTTAGCTGTTTTTCTGTTTGTTGGGAAAAACTACTTATCCTTATATAACCAATTTCGTCATCGAGTGTTTTGTACTCAACCGTATTGATTAAAATGATTTCTCGAGTGAGGGTGTAGGTTATTTTTCTATTTTCGCTGGGTCGCGATAGCGTAAGGGTGACTTTGGTTTCAGGATAGCCTCTGAGCAAGTTTGCAAGTTCTTCTATATGGAGTCCGGTAACACTTTTCCCGTTCACGCTTACAAAAGAATCTTCGGCAAGAATTCCCGCCTTTTCAGCCGGGGAATCACCCATAGTTTTGACCACAAAGAGCCGCTTATCTTTCATGGTGATCACCATCCCCAAACCCCCGTATTTTCCCTCGGTGTCACGCATGGATTTGTCAAAAGAACCCTTATCCATATACTGGGAGTAGGTGTCGAGAGACTTCATGATTCCTTCAATCGCCGAGTTTTCCAGGGTTTCCTTGGTTGCCGTATTGCGGGAATGATCGAGGAGGAAATAATAGACTTTCTGGAGCTCATCCCAATCGTGGCTTCTATTGTAGCTAAGTTTATATTGAGTGGAATGGTTTTTGTATCTTAGAGTATTGATGCCAGGATTTTTGCTTAGCGTCACTTCCATCGAGTCAGCACTTTTAATCATTCCCTCAATAGCGGCGGAAAATAATTTTTTATGATCTGGAGAATAGACATATTTTTCAGAAACCAGATCAATAACCTCTTCAAATATTTCCAGATCGTTGTTGAAAAACCCGGCATCAGCTGTTCCCTTAAAGTTGGCTGGCCCCAGAGTATAAACTTGAGGCAGACATAAGAGGGCAAACAGACCTGCTATCAGGCTGAACGCATACTTTCGAGAGTTTGTTTTTGGATTCATCTCGGATTATTAAAAATGTTGTGAGGGCAGATCGCCAAGAAAACTATCCATTCTTCTTTAATATGTCATCAAAAATTTTTTCCAGATTGTCCGTCATTTCCTCAGTACTTCCATGGGTCATGCTTGGCGCTACTTTCAGGACGTCGTTTATGATTATCGTTGGTGTTTCATTGGCCTTAAATTGTTTGGCGAGTTCCAGAGAATGGTCGGTTTTGGCTTTGATGGAAGCGGACTGCATTCCCTCGGTCATCTCTTTGCTTATCTTAAAATCGCGTGCCAGAAACTTAATGACTTTAGGTTGGAAAATATTGACGCCTAATTTAAAGTTGGTATCAAATAATTCCTGAGTGAATTCTTCTTCAACCCCTAGTTCATCAGCGATATAAAAAGCCATTGCCGGATAAGCCGTTTGGTTGCCCCAGTAAATCGGTGATTTTTTATGATGAAGCTTATCTTTGAACTTGGCGTGCAGGCGTTTCGATGTTTCCAGAAATCGATAGCAATGTCCGCAGGAATAATTGAAGAACTCAATCATCTCGATCGTTTTGACATTTTTGAGTCTACTGATGTCTCCGATTACTTCATATTTACCGCGAATTTTTTCATCCGCCTGGACCCCAACGGGCAATAAGAAAAGTAAAGTCAATAAAACGGCGGAAAGCTTTCTCATGAACCACTCCTTGTTTTTTTTGCACGTCCTGATTAATGAATAATTTTAGGCCAATATTTCGCGAAATTAAAACGCGGACTATGGTTTTTCAAATGGCATTGTTTGCAAGCCTGTGCAGCCCTATTCCCAAAGCCTGCCTGGGGGGACGATGCGTGATTCAGTCCCGGACCATGGCATACCTCGCATTGGACATTTTTCAGGCCAGGGGTATCCAGTTCGCTGATAAAGCCGCCATCAAGGTTATAGCCGACCACATGGCAAACCAGACATTCTGGATCGAATGCCTTATTAATTTTTCTTAAAGTGTTATAAGCCTTACCGTGGCGCGATTCTGACCAGACTTTGTGTTCTGTCGGGTGACAATTTTTGCACACGGTCTCCCCAGCATAAATGAATTGTTTCTTTTTGCTCCGCTTGCCAGCCAGAGCTTCAAAAAACATGGCTTCTACTTTTTCATTGTACTGTTCATATAATTTTACCATTTCGGAGTCAAAATTCACACTTGAATCCAGCTTAACCAGGTTCTGCTTGAAAGATTTGATTCCATCTGGACCTATTTGTACCCTCAACTCCCCCATTTTCTGTCCTCTGGAGGAGGACTGGACGAAAAGCTTTCCATTTTTTTGCACGGGTGCCATATCAATGACATCAGATTCGGTAACAATATGTCCATTGATTACAATATCCACTCCATCCATATTCAGGTAAGTCAGAGCCGTTTCCTTATTGGCATGGGTGAGAAGAACGATGAGGTCAGGCTCTTCCGTTTCACGCATGTGTTTAATCAGGTTTGAGACAGTATGCTTTGGGTCTTTAATTTGCAGGTCAACATGATCATAAAATAAGTCGGGGTCGGCAACTGCCAGGATTCCTACTTTCAATCCGTTGGAAAACTTTTTCACTCGCGACCGGGCGGGCTCAAACTGATTGATCATCAGGTTTCCTGCCATCCAGGGAATCTGCGTCCAATCTTGTAAGAACTGTGAGCCATAAACCAGATCCCGGTCTCCCAAGGCAACCGCATCGTATTTCATTTTTTCTGTTGCAGTAAGAAGAGTTTCGGCTTTCAGTTTTCCCTGGCGGGTGGGTTCCTTAAAGTGGTCGCCGGTGTCTACTAGTAACGTGTGCGAGTGTGTTTTGCGTGTGTCTTTGAGGTATTGCATTCTCCGCTCGATGCCGCCCTGATCTTCCTCTTTGGCACATCCGCAGGGTTTTAGCTCAGCCAGCAGATTGCCTGTATAGATAATAAGGACTTCTCGAGGCTCTTCCGTTGAGACTGCGCTTGGCTCAAACGAAAGACAGCCAACTATAACTGTCAGAAAAATCAATACCATTGGTTTCATGGTCATTAAGGTATCGGAATTTTCTTCTCAAAGCAATGTTCACCCTGAGTGGATTTTAGAAACAAGGATTTTGAGGCCTAAATTTTAATTGACTGTCCCCAAAATGGTATTTCGTTATGAAATTTTTGGAAAACCCGCTAATATACGGAGAAAATGGGATGGTTATTCTATGCCAATGCGCAAGTCCGAAATTCATATGCATTCTATATTTTCCGATGGGGAATTTTCTCCTTCAGAATTGATTGAGATTGCGGAAAAAAATGAAGTTTCTATTCTGTCTCTGACCGACCACGATACCTTCGATGGTATACCAGAATTCCTTCAGTCTGCGGAGGAAGCAAAAATCACTGCTTTTCCTGGCATTGAAATTACCGTAAAGTTCCACGACTTCAATATTCATCTGCTAGCCTATTTCAGGGATTATGAATCCCTCAAGCCTGAACTTAAAGACCGGGTCAAAACAATGACCGAAACCCGGGAAAACCGTATGCACCAGTTGATCGAACGGGTAAACGGGGTGATTCCTGAAAGGTTCCAGGGGACGATAGAATTTGAAAATGTTAAAAGAGCCGCGGAAGGAGTTCTCGCCAGACCTCATCTTGCGCGTGAGATGGTGAGGCTTGGCATTGTTTCGAGCACGGGGCAGGCATTTGAGCGGTATTTGGTGAAATATAATGTAGAGCGGGATAACCTGGATGTACAAACCGCAATTAGCCTCGTACGGGAAAGCAAGGGCGTTCCAGTGATGGCTCATCCTGGAGAGCGATCTTACTCCCTGATTTGTCCCGAAAAGGGGAGGCACCCCGAGAACGCTCCCGTTTTGCTGGAAGAGTTGAAGGAAATGGGGCTTCTAGGCCTCGAATGCCATTACCCGTATCATGAAAGAATGGGCACTGTTCCATACTTTATCAATTTGGCTGAATCCTTCAAACTGATCGTCACAGGTAGTCGTGATTTTCACGGGTTCAATTCTCATCAGCACGTAAAGATATTTGGAACCACCAAAATGGAACCCGATTTTCTCGAGCAGTTTCAATCCATCTGGAATTAAAGTCTGTTTTCTTCTTACCGCACCACGGTTATGCTTTTTATGGGATGCGAAAGCTGACTAAAATGCCACCCATCACATCATCCAGTACAAAATCCTTTTTGGGGCTGTTGGGGTGACCGTTGTGGCAGTTGACGCAACCACGCGTCACTGCAATGTCTGGATAAATAGCCTGAAAATATTTTTTCCGTCCTACCTTGGTATGCTTGATATAGGGGCGTACGGGGTGTACCTCTACACTTTCCAACCCGTTTTGTTCAAACTCATTGGCAGGCCGGTTCTGAGGGTTGATGGGATAAAGGCTGAGCAAACGAAAGTTCAGTCCCACTTTTTTGGTTTCAATCTCCTCTGCGCTGTTCAATAAGAATTGTGCGGGAAGCATAAGGGCCTTATCATTTTTCCATTTTTCCTTTGAATGCATAATACCCAGATCCTCCAACCGGTTGACAATATGCTTGGCATACACGGTACGGTCTGACTCCAGCACTGAATGCACGTAATCCGCCACCACTTCCGGAGCCAATACCAGTTTTTCATCAACATTTTTTTCAGTTCGTCTTCCCAAAGGCAGGTCTATGATAATTCCCCCCATCACGCTTCCCTTTTCAAAATCGGTTTTGGGACTGTTAGGGTGATTGTTATGGCAGTTGGAGCAAGTTTTTGAAATTGCAATATCCGGATAAATTGCCTCAAAATACCAGCGCCCGTCACGCGGCACGATCCAGGTGAAAGGCTTTTTCGGGTTTTTCACGACTTCTTCTAGTCCAAGCTTTTCATTTTGCGATCGGGGCGAGTTGTGTTTGTTGATGGGCCAGAGGCTCATCAGCCGGTATTTCATACCCACCCTGTGGGAGTTGGAGATTTTGGAAGACATCGAAAGAAACTGGGCAGGCAAAGGCAAAGTGTTTTCATGTTCCCAGTTTTCAGAAGCGGCAATGGCGTCTTGCCGGGCCAAGTGTTCCACCACTTTTTTAGAGTAGGTGGTACGTCCAGCCTCAATCACTGAGTGGATGAGATCTGCTGCCAAGGCTGCAGGAATACCTTTATTCTGGCTTTGAGCTGAAGTGGGAAGAAGTAGAAATAATAGGACAGAACAGAACGCGAAAGATCTCATGGGCCTACCTCCCTATAAATTTGCGCTACCGTCAATATAGGTTCGGAATGGAAAAATCTCCATACCTGTAGAAGAAAAGTGGAGAGAACTGGGTTTGCTATTCCCAGAGGGAATAGAGTGTGAGTACTGCCATCATCGCACCCATGATTATTCTAATCACGATGTCAGTATTCATTTCCAGCGTTGAACGTCCTTCATGAACTTTTGGCGATCCATGTCTGTGTCCCAGGGAAAAATATCCATCAAAGGTTCCAGGGCATAGTTCGACTTATCTTCAGGGGGCAGTTCGAATCCGCCATTTGTGACCCTGTAGATATTATTAAAGGTCCGGTAATTGCCACACAGGGTGACATAATCCCATGAAGTGGTTCCTTCGACCAGGGCACATAATTCCGAAGAAGAAATTCCTTCGTAGAGATTGATCTTGCCAATTTCTCCTTTATGAAGCTGTGGATTGCCGGGTGGCGCAAAGTCTACAGTCCATGCCTGTTGGGAACCTTCCTGTCCAAACACTTCGAGTTGATAAACGATCTGCCAATGTTGCCAACCCCCTAGCAACTCGCTTTTTAGGATTCGTTCAAGCAAACAATTTTCAATGAAGTCATTCACCAGTTTCATTTCCCGCTTATATTCCTCCGGGTCGGTGGTTTGGGTTTTGATAATGGGAACGTAGGAATGCGGTTTGAAAGTTACCAAATAGCTATCATCTTCTTTGACGCGCACAAAACCGGAGGACTGTTTTTCTATGCGAACCTCATCGGCAGAAATATGCGCGACATCTCCGGAAAAAAACGGAGCACTGGGAACCTCTGGACAAAACGCGGCCAAGTCACGCAGGAACTGATCCTGAGTGGTAGGAAATGAAACCTGATTCATAAAAGTTAATTCGTCCCGGTATCTAAAAGCAGCGGAGCCGGGCACCACCATTCTTGGGCCAAGCGCTTTCACCACATTCAGAAAAGTGCAGTACTCATCGACGGGTAATGTGAGGGGTTTATTGTAAGAAAGATTTCCTTCTATCAATGGAACGAAGCGAGAATGAAAAAAATCAATTTGACCGTATAATTCTCCAATGCGTTGGATGATATCGGGGTTCACCAGGGAATCTACCTGATTCCAAATGGTCACCTCTCCATCATTAACCAGTAATCCATGTTCAGGAAAAGGGTCTTCAGCGGTACTCAACTGGTTTCGTGATGGGGTCGGGGTTATCGTGATGTCCTTGATCTGGATGGGTTCGAAATCTGCAACCACCCGTATATTTTTAAATTCCAGTTCATTCAGAATATCGAGAAGCAGGTTGTCCTGAGGCGCGAGAATGATAGTGTCAGGCGTGATAATCCGCTCATTTTTTACCAGATAAGCCAGAGTGCGCACATCGAAATGGTCCTGGTGCCTATGCGAAATATTGAGTACATCCAGCGGTGGAACCTTGTCTTTTTCCAGAACGATACTGGGGCATAGAGTGTTGATTTCTTCCCAAAGATAATCAAACCAGACCGGGTCGGTCAGTAGGGTAGTTTCCTTGGACTGTATGAGCAGGCAGGCGTGCCCGACCAGAGTGGTCTTGATCATTCTTTCAACTCCTTGTTTTATAGAGAAGAAATGAGATTAACCGAACAAAGCCAGTAATTCAAGTCTGGAGTTTCTTAGTTGATGATTCGAATTTAGGATCCACTGAACTTAAGAGATTGAAGGCGATAAATTTATTCCGGATAACAGGAGTTCAGCGAGATAAACTTCCCTTGATACTAGCCAGTTACCGGTTTATGCCTGGTAGTTAGAACCAGCTTTCGCGGTCGAGAGAGCGGTATTGAATTGCTTCTGCAATGTGCTCGGACTGCACAGCTTCGCATTCTGCCAAGTCGGCGATGGTGCGGGCGACTTTTAAGATGCGATCGTGGGCACGTGCACTGAGTCCTAATTTATCAATGGCGAGAGCCATGATCTTTTTAGATGCTTCATCCAGTTGGCAAAAGGTTTTTAGTTGATGCGGATTCATGTTGGCATTGAAATTATTTTCATCCTCCTGATGAAAACGTTTTAACTGGGCACTGCGTGCCTCCTCTACTCTAGCGGCAATAGCTAAAGATCTTTCCCCGCCAGATTCGGATGAAAGGTCTTTATAGTCCAGTGCCGGGACTTCGATATGCAGGTCGATGCGGTCGAGCAGGGGACCGGATATTTTCCCGACATATTTCTTGATCATCATCGGTGTGCATCCGCACTCACGTTTGGGATCGAACCGATACCCGCAGGGGCAGGGGTTCATTGCTGCCACCAACATAAGGTTTGCCGGATAGGTGATGGACCCGGCGGCACGGGATATGGAGACTTCCCCGTCTTCAAGAGGCTGCCGTAAAACTTCCAGCACGTTTCTTTTGAACTCGGGAAGCTCATCGAGAAACAACACCCCGTTATGCGCCATCGATACTTCCCCCGGCATGGGCACTCGCCCGCCGCCAATCAGTCCGGCATCGGATATGGTGTGATGAGGTGAACGAAAAGGACGCAACTTTAAGAGTCCTCTGCCATTTTTCAACTGACCCAGCACGCTATGTATTTTAGTGCTGGTGATGGCTTCCTCCTGGGTCATGGAAGGCAGAATGGTAGGAATACGCTTTGCCAGCATGGACTTACCGCTACCCGGTGGGCCGATAAGCAATATGTTATATACTATTTAACCCATTCATCCTATGTCTGGAAACGGCCAAAAGCGGACATTTACCATTTCCACTTAACTAAAAAAGAAATTTATCATAAATATTTTGTTATCTGCTTTAAATCCCTGACTTGTTTTGAAAACTCTTCTGGCTTCTTACCACTCGCTGTTTCAATACAATGTTCAATATGATCCTGAACGTAAATTTGCTTTGCTTTGGATAGGGCACTGGTTACAGCTTGAAGCTGTTGAGCAACATCCAAACATCCCTTTTCTTTTTCAATCATATCAACCACCTTATCCAAATGCCCTGAAGCTCTTTTAAGGCGCTTAATTATATCTGCATGTGAGGAGTGTATATTCATAACTTGACATATCCTATCCTAGGGGATAGGATAAAGCAATAGTATTCTAATTTTTTAAATTGGTTTAATTCCCAAAACATGAATCACCCTGTCAACTTAGAATGACTTTATTCCTTTTTAAAACGATTATCGCTGG
>JABHBK010000011.1 GCA_018673915.1 Nitrospina sp.
AATAACCACGATCTGTAACCTGAGAAACCGCATCCCTCTTAAACTCTTCTGCGTAACGTATTCCTTTGGGCATCATAAACTCCTTGTTTTGGTATTCCATTTTTACCTTACAAGGTGTCTATAAATCTAGGGGCGTATCAGTAAATGGTTCCACGTCTTTAGTTACAACTGCGCCCGCACCTACAATGCTATGATCACCGATTTTTACGTTTCTTGTGATAACGCAGTTCGCCCCAATCCACACACCATTCCCAATTACTATTTCACCACCAAGGTAACCTTGGTATCTTATTGGAACGGATAATGAATCATGTGCGTGATCAGCGGCGCGAAGAACAACATTTTGGGCAATAATCACATCATTACCAATGATTATAGTGCCGAAATCCGCATCAATATAAGAATTTGTATTCAAATTAAAATTATTTCCGATGGTTACTTTAGCTTCGGTCGAGTGTATATATGAATTTTTCATTATCAAAACGTTGTTGCCCATACTTATATTTTTTCGACCAGTAAAAGTAACATCCACATCCACTCTCAAATTTTCTCCGCATGCCATATAAAGAGAGTAATACTTTCCGCGAATAATTTGTCCCAATTGACCTGGTATGTAAATTATAAAAAACTCAAGATACTCCGTGAGCTCTCGCATTAATCCCCTTACGTATCTCATTGCCATGAAAAACAAACCTGGTTAAGTGTGAAAACGCTCTCTCAACGATGTCGCTTTCGGTCGATTTATGAGACATAATCCTGTCAAATCACCAATGGACTGCCTCTGTGAGTTATACCACTTTTCAAGTTTGGATTCACATTTCGAGAGAAACGACATGCAGAAATGTCTGACCTGGGCAGGTTTAAAAATACTTACAACCAAATATGGGTAAAGCTGTAGTATTTTGTAAGCGGAAAATTTTCCTTTCCCAAATAGGTGTGTCCGCGAAAAAGGAGAGGGATCACCAGAAACCCGTCTATATAAATACTACGAAATAAAAATCTCTTCTTTATTCTTTATCATTTCAATCAGCATATTGGCTATTTCTTCCCGCATCATCCAGCCAGGTGGGTTTTCATTCCTGTCAAGAAAGTCTCTAATCAGCGTCCCGCTGATCGGGTGAATACAGGAGGACGGGTGCTCACAGGATAATCTCATCGCTTCGCATTGATCACAATAAGCGGCCTCATCAAAAAAAATTGGTTTAATTCCTATATCCCCAACCCCTTCAAAAAAACGAATGTTTGCTTCCTTCGGGTAAAAATTATTGATCCCGGTGTGGTCTCTCCCCACAATAAAATGCGAGCATCCATAATTCTTTCTGCATATTGCTGTGAAGACAGCCTCTCGGGGTCCCGCATACCTTGAAAAAGAAAAAAATGCCCCTACCAACACCCGGTTCTTTGGGTATAAATTAAGTTCAATCATACGCTGATATGCCATCAAAATCAGTTCACTTTTAAAGTCGTTTTTCTTTTTGGGACCCACCACAGGGCTGATAAATAACCCATCGCAGAAATATTCATCCAAAGCCTTTTGCTGAATATATTCATGCGCCGCATGAACAATATTACGCGTATGAAAACCGGCTACTCGATACCAGTTTTTTTGCTCAAATATCATCCTTGTATTTTGGGGCGTGAAAATAAATGGCGAAACCTCTTTGGATTTATTGGAAAACCTGATCAGGTCAATCTTTCCTCCCAACAACATATCTCCTGAATGCTTTAACTGTTTCACACCGGGATGTTCCGGGGAATTTGTTCCAAACATTCGCTTGGCCATGGATTCAAACTGCAAGGGGAATATTTCTTCAAGGTATAGCAAAGCAAATATTTCTCCTGAGTGAGCATTTTTTAAAGCAACAGAATCACCTTTTTGGAGCTTTCTAACTGCATCGCCCCAGACTGGAAAAATAATAGGCAACGTCCAAATTGTGCCTTCTGGAAGCAAATTATTATTTAATACGCCTTCCACCTGCTCTTTAGTCATGAAGCCCTGCAAAGGAGAATAAACTCCCGTAGCAATCTGTTCGCAATCCGAAACTATTTTTCCATCTACTTCAAGGACGGGTAGTTTGGACAGCTCTTGAATATCAGGCTCCGTTTCGACTCTGGATACCAGCGAACCACCATGGGCCTCGATCAATAAAGACCTTTTTTCATATTTGGAAATATCTGTATCAAATTTATTAAAATTATTAAACTGGTCCATTAATTTTGAAATCATATTGACACAGCCTACAGGGTTGTTTCCTATTGCCGTTTCCGCCGCCAAAACCAGACCATCGGCCCCATCAAGCAGGGTGTTGAAAATGTCGTTCACTTCAGCCCGGGTAGGATTTGTTTGAGTCACCATGGATTCAAGAAGGTTTGTAGCTACATATACCTTTGTCTCAGTGCTTTTGGCTTTATTAATTATATGTTTTTGAAGAAGGGGAATGGATTCAATAGGCTCTTCACGAGACAAATCACCCCTGTCTATTAAGATGGCATCTGACGCATCGGCAATAGCCTCCAAATTTCTAATTCCTTCACGGCTTTCTATCTTGGAAATAATAAAACTGTTCTTAGGTGTCTGGTGCCGGATTGCCTGAACATCTTCCAGGTGATTGGCAAAAGAAAGTGCGAAATGTTTAACTCCAAATCCAACAGCGATCTTTATCGATTCTTCGTCCTTCCTGGTAAGGGGGTTCATCCGTATCTGCCTATTGACCGAGACAGCCTTATTGCTTCCAATAGATCCTTCGGTGATAACCTTTGCTATCAAGTAATCAGATTTCTTTTCCACCACCTGGATTAAGGCCGTATTAAAATCTATGGAAATCAGATCATAAATTTGAACAAGGTCTATCGATTCTTCAGGATAAAAACTTATATGCTTTGAATTACCAGCAACCGGTTGCCGGTTTATTTTTAACAAACCTCCCTCTACAAGACATGCTGTACCATTATGCATTTTCCCGGTCCGGATCTGGGCACCTTCAGAATCTATACATATGGGAATTGAGGTGATTTTTTTTATGTACTGAATATGCTTCGGCAGGTCTTCAATAGAGGTATGGGATAAGTTGATCCGCAGTAAAGAAACGGGGAGTTCATTCAATCGCTCCAGAACAGACTTTTTAAGGGAAGCCGGCCCAATTGTACAAAGAATTTCCTTACCCATAAATTTATCAGCTATATCGATTGGGAATAGTGGCGAATTTTTCTGCTAACGACTGGTGCCTTGAGTAAAAGAAGAAGCTATTTCTACTTACTACTAATTACATTCAAAGTCCCCAGTTCATATCTTTTTCATAACCAAGGCGAATAAGTTGCTCGCCGGCCCGTTCTTTAACCAGCTCCACATCTTTTCTGGAAAAGTGGTTCCGCCAATCACCCGTTCTCCCGCCCCTGAAATTGGCTCCACCCCCTACCCGAATACGTTCTGCGAGAGAACCAACCCCACCCTTGGTCTGGGCATCAGCGACAACCATTATGCTACGGATTTTGTGATCGGGTAAATCAATTCCATAAAACAAAAGTATATCTCTATAAACTTCAAACGTGTTTTTCAGGAGCTGCTCATAACTAATAACCTTATAAACATTTGGTTCCTTTTCAGCAACTTTCAGCCAGTCATCAATCCAATCTCTGTATGGATCAATTGCATACTCAATGGAATGGCTGAACGCTTCCTCACGAGGTAGCTCGTTGTATAATTTATAATGAAGACTGTTGGGATCAACCAGAATATGGTGAAAGCGGCTGACAAGCTGGTCACGGATGTCTCGATAGGTTATCAGCGTGGGCAAATTCATTTTATGAATTATTTCAAGGAGCTCCGGTGAGGCCGACGCATGAGTTTTAAGAGCATAGTAACCAAATTTGGGAATATTGCTAAAGTAAGTATCATCCCATAATTCGCCCTTGGCAACGGCACTCCTATCAACGATGGGGGGCCTTTGAAATCCCGGTATACTCCTAAGGAAAGCATGGACCCAGGATGAGCCTGATTTTGCCATACCCGCGATAAATAGTATGCGATGGGGATACTTGAATTGAAGTTGATTTTTTATTCCCCATATTCCTGTTCGGAACCTGTCCAAACGGCGCACCCAAATATGACGTCGGTAAAGGGTGCATAATATTTCTTTTGCTCCCTGGATAGGTTTTCGGGCTAAAGATGTCATCTGGCTTCCAACTGAGTCAGAGGGGTCAAGGAAAAATATGTTTAGAAATCCGTTATTTCTGCGAATACCAAGGGAAGGGAGGGCATATTTAATATTTCTTTGAGTTTGTTTAAATATGCTTTCTCATTTTTCTAAATTGTCCGTCATCACCTTTATAAATCGGGTTAAGCGCAAGAACAATTAACCCTCAAGGAATTTATTTTGCTCTTTTATCGAGTATATATCAAATTTGCGAAAAAAGATAAAATATCGAGGTCAAAATAAAGCATCAATATAAAAAGCTTTCAGGTTGATTCATTACGCCTTCAATTTATCACCTGTGGCACCGGAATTGGTTATTGAAATATATTCAAGTTTTACCAATCCTTGAATAATGATTGCTGAACATCCCCCGATACCATTCTCACCTGTATTAACTTCTATTTCTGGATCTAAAGGTTCTTCATACGGATCATTGACACCCGTAAAGTTTTTCATTTTGCCCTCTCTGGCTTTTTTATACATACCTTTTATATCTCTAGCCTCGCAAGTTTCGACCGGACATTTAACATAAACCTCGATTAAACCCTCAAATAATTCTTTTATTTTTTCTCGGGTTTTTCTATAAGCGGATACAACTGCCACCACCACAACCTTGCCTGTGTTCGCAGTTTCAATAGCCTTTTTTGCTATTCGAAGGTTGTTGGTATGGCGATCTTCAATTGAAAATCCGAGCTCCTTTGAAAATTGACTTCGGAACTCATCACCATCCAAAACTTTTACCGGAAAATCTGTGTCAATTGAAAGCTCCTCTTCAATTGCTTTGGCCAGTGTAGATTTTCCCGAACAGGGCAATCCAGTAAGCCAAAGAACAAAGGGTTTATTAAGCTGATACATAATTTTAGCTCACCAATAATCTATAAATTTTTTAGAACCTGTATGGTTTGGGAAAATTGTGTTTTTATTTCATTCCGTGTCAAACCTGCCAACCATGGAACAGACCAGAGAAATACTCCTATACCTATAGCATAAATTACCAAAGCCATTCCGCCTTTTAAAAACAAGCCCATCGCATGTATCGAACCCAGGTAATTCACCCCTACAAATGAAAGCTGACCCAACATTAGCACCCCGGCCAATGTCAGGATCTGATACCCCCAATCAAACTTCCAACCATAATTGCGTGAAATCCACCAGAGGACAAGGTTGGAGCTGACTACACAAAAGCCAACCATTTTTAATGCCATCCCCGTAGAACCCAACTCTAACCCTGGGAAGTTTGCGTCCGCTGGGGCCAAGATAAAGTATGACACAGGAATACTAACTATCAATACCAAGCCTTCAAGGACTACCTTCGGTTTCGTTTTCCCGACTGCCAACAAAAAAGACCCGCCTATAAGGCCCAAGGATTGATAAAGCGGGTAAAGAAACATAATAGAAACTGCCGCAGTGCCTCCCAAATAAGAAGGGCCCAAAAACAGTCCCACGATTTCCTCGCTCCAGGGAATTAAAAAACCGCTGATGGAGGCCGCCACCATATACAAAAAACGGCAAACTTTCTGGTGTAGTTTAGACATCCTTTCATGATCATTATTTTCATTTGCCTCAGCAATTTCTTTCCAATAAATTCTGAGCAGGGACGCGGTAGCCAAAAGGCTCACCACTGCCAGTTGATAACTTATCCCATAAAAGCCCTGTTCTTCATTACCCCCATATGTCTGCAAAAACCATCGATCCGAAAATTCGCGAACAAACCCCAACCATGAAAAAAGAATCAGCGGAACGCAGTAGTTGAAATAGTCATTCCAAATATTTTTACCATCAAACTCTTCATCCTCCAGCATATTGCCGCTAAAGATACGAAAAGCCACGCATACAGCTACAAGATACTCAATAAAAATAAAACCAAATAGAAAGTTCAGGGAAAGATGTTCGGTCCAAAAAAGAACTAATACCAGAAGAAAATGCGTCCCGACGATAGACAGATTAAAAAACTGGACTTTATGAGTTAATCGAAAGGACTCGCCAATATTGCTCATGGTGATCCACGCACTGTCCTTCATGAAAACCGCCACAAACGCAAGCAGAATCAACCCCTTTTCCTGACCAACCCAAATTTCAAGGATCCATTGTTTGGGGAGTAACAGTCCAATAAATATAAGAGGCAGAAAAAATTGAATTCCCTGCCATACTAAATAACTAAGGACAAATTTTCTTCCGCGAGGTTTTTTACACATAAATGTGTAAAATGCATGGGCCGACCCCATGTCTAGAAGCTGTTTAATGCCAGCAAAAGTTCCTAATAGAAAAACAAAATCGCCATAGGTTTGTGGGCCCAGACCCCGTCCGATCAACAACCCTGTGGAAAGAGACAAAAAGCCTCGAAGGACATTTGAAAGAAAGGAAATGGAAAAACGAGCTTTTACAGAAGATTTTAGCAAGTGATTTTACACCTTAAACGTCCGCAAAATTTCTAAAGCAAAAAGACCAACCCCATTAAACTATTTCCTCTCTTGAGACAGACTACCGACAACGCTGGAATCCCAAGGCATACTTATCTTGATTTTTGTCAATGGGTTGGCAAATATAACCAGCAGACCGCAGGGTTTCCAATTTGATCGTTTTTAATTCGCCACAGATGAAAAACAAATCAGCTATTGATTTACAACCTTAAAGGTGTCACTCATATTCAGCCTCTCATCGCCCCTTCCTCAATTTGGCCATGGAAGGATTATCGCTAGAAATTTCAGGGACTAAATTCTTGTTGATGATCCTTCTCAAAGAAATATATTTCACAAAAGGTTGGCCCTTTATTAAGGGAAACAGGTTGGATATTTTCCAAGTTAAATACTCTAGCAAAATCTTTACGCTGTTTTTAATACCACCTTTTTTAACGGAGTTGACCCAAACAATAACAACGGAAAGAAACCTAATTCGCCAAAAAAAACGAGGAAAGTAAATAGGAATGTAACGAAACATGCCTTTACGAAAAAACATAAATAACAGAGAAACCTGACCAACTACATTGCTGGACCCATTTTTTTCAGTACGAGGCATCTCCGCACCCGTGTCCTTTACCGAACCACCCTGGCGATTACTTCCTTCTTCCAACGCCTTAATTTGTTCCACTGCTTTTTGAGGAAATGCAAAATAACCACTGTCTCTTTTTATAGGTGTCTCTTGCAGTTTTTTTAGAATCTGCAAACTATGTGCATTGCCTATAACATTATGATAGCTCTGAATTCCCCATTTTTCGATAAATGCATTTCGGGTCCCGTTTTGCAAATCAAAATACCATTTTTCCAGAAGAAGCCTGGGATAATCGGTGAAATTAATGAAGGTCTCCCCATCTCTGGCATCGCGGTCGGATATTTGCAATAAATATTTTTCTTCGTCTTCAATGGACGACCCAATCAAACCTTTCCTCCGAGCATACTCATACAATGGGGTACCAGGAAGAGCTTGGGCAAAGTTCAGACCAAGCCTGTTTGGATCAGTGTCTTCAGAGTTCTGTGCGTAAAAACTAGCAAACTCCATGGTTTCCTCAATCGTCTCCCGAGTCTCTCCCGGCATTCCCAAAACAAGCTGCAGGCAGGTAGTGATTCCGTTGGCGGGCAACCATTTTACGACGCTTTTATTCTGTTCAACTGTTGTAACCTTTCCCATAACATCCAGCATTTTTTGACTGCCACTTTCCATCCCGAAATACATGGCAGAACAACCTGCATCCTTCATTTTTATTGCCCACTCTAAAGAAATAGTGGACACTCTCATTCCACTTACCCGCCAAATCAAATCTCGTTTTTTAATCTCCTTTAAGAATTCTGCAAGCCATTTATGATCTGAACCGAAATTTTCATCTCCAAAATCTATAAAACCCACATCGTAGTTATCAATAAAATAATCGATCCGTTTCATCAATATTGGAACCGGAATGTAACGAATACCCGGATCCCAGCGGTGGCAAAAAGTACATTTGGCCACACACCCCTTGCTCGCTACCATTGTAACTACGGATTTTTCGTTTCTTTTAATTTCATTAGCTCGCGGATCTTTTATGAAACTGATTTCATACAAGGGCCTATCCTGTTTTGGACGGACATAAAACCTCATTTGATCAAGATCTTCTGATATAGACCAGTCAATATCATAGACTTGATGAGCCTCCAGTGCTTCACTATAAGGGGTTATAATCAGGTTTTCAGCGCTGTTTAAAAATGCCAATCCGTGCACATTTTCGAAGTTTGTTTTATCTTTTGTTTCTTGCCAGCGATTGACAAAACCAACCATTGTTTTTTCGCCTTCACCGGTGCAAACAAAATCTACACCGGTTTTATGTAAGACGATTTCGGCAGACGCCCCAAGGTTTCCTCCCAGAATAATCGTAATATTGGGTAGGGCCTTTTTTATATCTAAAGAAAGTTTTTTAGTGTACTCATATGCGGTCGAAACCACCGCACTGATAGCCAGAATATCCGGGTTTTCATCCTTTATATGAGCAATAGCTTGGTCATAATCTGGGCGAAGCAGATCTATATTATAAAAGTGAGTGTTTTCAAAACCCTCTCTTTTTAAAGCACTTATTATTGACAAACTACCAATTGGGGGAAATGGTGAGGGTTCCGGCCTGATAGGAGTTGTCACAAATAAAATTTTTGGATTGATACTTTTACTCATCTAATTCCCATTAAAAACAATCCAAGAACCAAAATTATATCTTTATATTTATAATTGGCAGTCAATGGATTCAATTAGCTTTAATTCTTATTTACGCTTCTCTGCGCTATATTTTTAATCTGGCGCTCCTATACCAAAGGGTCAGGATAGCTGGCAAATCATAGTTAACAATAATTAAGACTACATTAAATAGATAAAGGCAGTAGATTAAAAAACTATCTGGGAGCAATATTCAACTATCCTGAGTTTTTTATAAAACCAACCCTGCCACAAAAAAAGATGGGCGGCAAGATTCTTAACCACCACCAAATATTATCAGGGTTTAACAGA
This sequence comes from Nitrospina sp., assembly GCA_018673915.1. GTDB lineage: Bacteria > Nitrospinota > Nitrospinia > Nitrospinales > VA-1 > LS-NOB. The sequence continues at coordinate 9,159 of JABHBK010000011.1, forward strand.
GGGGTCTATCCTAAGGCTTAGGTTTCGCAGGCTTTTAATATTTCCGCCTTCCATTCGCTAATCCATTTTTCACTGGTAAAAGCAAATTGGCGGCAGAACTGGTCTTTTGCATCTTGAATTTCTGGAGCTGACCACCAAGACAAAGTGTCCTCATAAACCTCATTGACCTTCTTAGCGACAGATTCGGGATTATCGTGAAGAATACCTGCCTGGCGCAAGACATTGAAATGCGGGTAAGCAGATTCTCGCAACTCAAAAAAATCAGGGTTCCAATACAGTAATGTTGGGAAATTTGCCGACAAGGTCTCCAGAAAGGTGGTCGAATTAACGCAAGAGATTGAAAGCCGGGAATTATTTAAATCCACGCACATAGGTTTTTCCCCTCTATAAACGTTTAAAGAAGGATAAACATCGGTTAAGCGCTTTTCTATACCCCAGCCATAGTCATAGGGGCAGTACCGCATTAACAGAAGATTTCGCACACTGGGTAAGACAGCACCAACAAAACGCTCATGCTCTTTTAAATGGTCCAGCAACTTTGGCCCTAAAAAAAGGCTCATCATCCAATAGGAATAACGGGGGAAGGAAGTACTCATCCATAATATAGAACCATTGGGTTTAGGCCTTATTTTATTTTTGATTTTATTTAACTTTCCCGCGCTTAAGGGAAGCACCTTGGGTTGATTATTTAGTGCCCATCCCCAGGAAAAATATCGATCACTTATTTTGATTTCGTGGTTTTCCAAGGCACTCCAAAGAATCGATCCATAACTACCACCGTATTGGTGTTGGCATAATTTTGTTCCCCGTTCTACCTGATACGCCGCCCAAAATCTAAACCCCTCATCTGAATATATAGAGCCACCAGAAAAAATTAACTTGGCTCGTTCTGGAAAAACCTCAATAGACCTTGAATGAACCTTGGCATAACCCTCCACATAAACTTTAGGTAAATTTTGAAGGATAAATTCATCCAGCAAGGATTCAAATTGGTTTTCACCCACCTCAAAACTCATCTCTTTTCTGGCAAGTTCATTTACAGGGCTATCTTCTATTTCTACGCGAGGAGTAAATAAGTATGGAATTTGTCTTAGTGATAATTGTAGTCGAATAAGATCCCAGAAATTCAAGTTAGTAGCTGTTATAAAGATTTTGTTAAACCTATTTGGCACTAACCTGAATATTTCTCCCAAATGATATCTAGATGTATTTTTTGTGTGAGTGGAAGAAGGTGCGGGGTCGCCTTGATCCCAACGGGTCAAAAATGTTTCACCATCCATGGTCTCATAGGGGAGACCACCCATCGATTGGATGATTTGACCATATATAAAATGGTTCCAATCATCTATGGTGATTAACTTGCGGAAGCTAAGAATATCCTTGGCCAAGAAGTCGGGATACTTAAATGACGACACCCATGTATTGGTTACCAGGCCTGAGTTTTTGGCTGCCTGAATAGAAAGAAACTTGTCAAAAATAATCCCAATAAATAAATTCAACCAGGGGCCAATGATTATGCGCCAATAACGCAAGGAATAGTTTGTGGAGTGAAGTTTATTTAATCTTTGTGATAAAATTGCCAGATAGCGCTCATAAACCCCGTCCAAATACTGGTAGTCCTGATGCATCTTTTTCCTGTCATTCCAATGATAGGGTAAAATCTGGCAGTCAATCTTGGACCAGAAATGTTTTTGGTCATATACCTTGCACCACTCACCAAGAAATAAAATTTTTCCATCCGTTTTCCAGTATCGCCGATCGGCTGTAGTTGCTAAAAACATCAATATTTCTTTCAGACAGGTTTGTGTGGAATAAGTTCTTTGGGGATTTTTTGGTTATCGCTATGGCGCCTGGTATTGAAAAAATTAACCATTACTGTAGTATGAAAATGGGCTGGCTTCCGGGGCAGCATTTCTTAAGGCTTCACTGAGGATGACCATAAGCCAGAAGGAAAAAACCGAATTCTTCCCAATGGAACGGAGGAATGAGCATTTCTTAAATTCGGCGATAAAGACAATCTTGTTGATGCAGGCCGAGCAAGCAATTTAATAAACTGTTACAACCTGCTTTTATTAACCGGGATCGGCATACTGGAAAGCCTTGCTGGCTTCAATTCTTCCCATAATTTCTTTTCTGAGCAATAACCCTTCTGGAGTATTTGCCTCGGCTCGCCTGATATCTGGGTACATCTCTTTTGGCGCAAGCACGTACAGAGAAAAAGTATTATAAAGCCCCATTAACTCATCATGAGAAAGGTTGGGGTTTTTAATAATTGGCTCTGTCCCGTCTCCTGAGACAGCTGTACCCTGGGCCATAAGCTCATTATCGATGCACAGTTTGCGAAGCGGTGTTCCCTCATATGGCATAAAGACAGATAATGAAATAGAACCGACTTTTGCCTTACGATTGAGATCAATGGTTCCCATAATATCTTCTCTGGTCTCATACGGGCTACCTATAATATTGAACGAGCGTGTCTCCAGCCCTGCTTCTCTAGCCTCCAAAAACGAGCTTATAATTTTTTCGTTTGTCATCGTTCGATTCAGGTATTTTTTTCTATATTCGAGGTTACCCGACTCGATCCCCATATTCACGCAAACACACCCCATAGCCTTCAAAAGCCCAGCCTTTTTTGGAGAAAGACAAAAAACTGTAGCATCGCAAAAAAATGGCAAATTGATTTCCTTTGCATACAATTCCGCAACTTCTTCAAGGTTGGACGATTTTTGGGCCGCAAACGTCCCATCAACAATATAGAGAAACTGCACTCCATATTTATCTTTCAAGTATTTCAACTCATCAATCCAGCGTTGCGGGGTTTTATAGCGATACCCCATAAACTGGCCACTATCGCGATAATTTCCTCTTAATGCATCATTTCCACAGTAATGACAATCAAAGGGACAGGTCCGGGAATATTCTACTAATGCCATTTTGTATAAGTTCCCCCTAAAGGGGCCATACTGATGATAAGGCTCAAATAGATCCCAGTCCGGAAAAGGCAATTCATCCAAAGGCTGGGTCGGACGAAGAGGGTTTTTATAGATGACACCATCTCTTTTCATAGCCAAGTTTTCAATATTTGCAGTGTCTCCCCCTGTAGCCAGGCATTTAGCCAACTCTACCAAGGCCTCCTCTCCTTCACCAAGGCACAAGTAATCCGTTTTGCTCAATTTAAAAACTTCCTCTGGCTCAACGTTAACGTGGATGCCTCCCATTATAATTGGAATATCCGAAAATTTTTCCTTAATGGCATTGGCCAAATCAAAGTTCTGAAACTTTGCCTGAGAAAAAATACTAAAAGCAATCAGCCGGGGTTTTTCATTTTCTACAGCATCTAAAAGGTCTTGAAACAAGTCATCGTCCTTCAGGCGTACTCCAATGGATTCATAATCCACGGACATAAAGATACCCGCTTCTTCCTTTTTCTTTTCAAGCTCAACACCTTCCTGCTCCGCATAAAAAGAAGTGTCAAAAAGACAGGTAGAAAAACCTGCTTCTTTTAGAGCTGCAGAAAGATAGGAAATATTAATTGGTATGAAGGTTCGAAATCGATCATTGACGAAAACGAACATCACTTTGAAATTTTCAAATGACATTGTTATTTTCTCCCACAGGAAATTCTTGCGCTGAGTCAGATTAAAAAAAGAATCTCCAGATTTTTGAAATACTCAAGTTTCGGGCCAAACTACTGCAATAAAACCATAAGTCCGTAATAGTGTAAAAACCCCCAAATCCCCCAGGTTTCACTTGACCACTATAAGGGCACTTTATCCACGTCTGGAAGAACTTTAGATCGTCTCCTGACTTGTGACATGACCTGCCCCTCGTGTACCACATCATGAACGCCCTTAAATTTCCCCAGGCTCAATTCCTTCCCATTCACCTGCACTGACCGCTCTTCCGTCAGCACATTGTCTGTACAGAGATTGCAGGCGGCGTAATTTTTTAGTGCCGTTTGCTTCTTGAAAGCATTTCTCAGCGAATTGAAATTTTCTCCATGCCATATTTCATAAAGGCTTTGCTCGTTAGCATCTCCCATGACCTTTTTTCTGTCATAATCAACCTTGCATTGATGCACCTTTCCATCATGTGCAATTGTCATTCTGGCCCAGGGGGTGGGGCATAAGTACTCTGGGTCATGATTCATTTCCATGAGTTCCAAATCGCGTGCTTCATCGGCAATACAGTTGACGCGGTCAGCGATATTCTCCCACGCTTCTAAAAAGGCATCTGGATCATTTTTGATAGCAGACAAAATGGATTGAACTCGTATC
>JABHBK010000037.1 GCA_018673915.1 Nitrospina sp.
TAAACCCGCACCTGTTTGAAGTCTCGTGCCTACATAGTGCCTACACAAACAAAAAGGGCTACAGGCCTAAACCTGTAACCCCTTGTAAAATATGGTGGGCCGTCTCGGGATCGAACCGAGGACCTACTGATTAAGAGTCAGTTGCTCTGCCAGCTGAGCTAACGGCCCTCACTATCTTTTTATATGAAAATTATGGATCATTCTACCCAATCTGTATCGGACTGGCAAGCTGTGGTTCGTGTGCCATAAACAGGGAGTCTTAAACACAGTAGCATTGCAGTATTCAAAAATTTTTATCAGCGCTCTAGATAAAGGCGGCCTTACCCTACCCCGGCGACCCAAGTGATCATCTGATATTGCAAAGCACTGACTGGAGCAGACAGCCCTCCTGCTAATAGCGATAAAAATAAGAATTGGTAAGCTCTATTTTTATCTTCACGCATTTCCACGATATCAATCAAGAACGACACAAAGATCAATCCAAAAAACATCACTTTGGCCACATCCGGGAGAATAGATTCGACGACTTGAGTTCCATCCGTCTGTAAACTAACCCAGCGTTCTTGAAAAATACCAGTGCCATACAGTCCCATCAGCATAAATGTCCAGACCTGCCGCAAAAGTACTTTGGTCTCTTCCAGATTATATTTGGCCACAGAACCCCTCAGAAATCAGGATCAGAAAATTGTTTGCATCTTCTGTTGTCAGGAATCATCTTATAAAGGTACCATATAATAGCGTTTTATTTGGTCCCTCTAAAATAGGGGCAAACCCCCGCAAATTAGGGGGTTGCTTGCTCCCGCTATTAGGTATGATATAATTTTACCAATTTCCATCGACCCTTAGTTTAAAGCATTTTTACGACCCCTGTTTCCGGGATCGTTTGGATAGTATAAACAAAAGCACATATACCCATTAAAATCTTTTTTGAGAAGGAAGTAGATATGGCTATCAGATTAGGAGATACCGCACCAGATTTCACAGCAGAAACCACAGAAGGAACCATTGAGCTTCATAAATACCTGGGCGATGGCTGGGGGGTTTTGTTCTCCCATCCCAAAGACTACACTCCGGTTTGCACGACTGAATTAGGCCGAGTGGCTAACCTGAAAAGTGAATTTGACAAGCGCAATGTCAAGGTTCTTGCCTTGAGTGTGGATCCGGTCGATTCGCATAAAGGATGGGTCAAAGACATTAACGAAACCCAGGGCTGCACCGTAAACTATCCCATCATTGCCGACCCAGATAAAAAAATCGCTGAAATGTACGACATGATTCATCCGAATGCGCTGAACAACCTGACAGTCCGTTCAGTTTTCATCATTGCACCGGATAAAACAGTTAAACTGACAATCACCTATCCAGCATCTACGGGTAGAAACTTTGCCGAGATTCTTCGCGTCATAGATTCACTGCAACTCACTGCCAATTATCAGGTAGCCACGCCTGTTGATTGGAAGCATGGTGATGATTGTGTAGTAGTCCCTGCAATAAAGACAGAAGATATTCCTGCAAAGTTCCCTAAGGGACATAAAGTAATCAAACCTTATTTGCGCACCACACCGCAACCCGACCTATAGTCGATTTTGATACTCCAGACTGAGCGGGCAGCAATGCCCGCTTCGTTTTTTATGCCATGAAAAATCAAAAGGCCCTGGGCCAAATTTCACATTTGATCCAATTGTTAACCGACCGCGACGACTTTGTCCGACAAAAGGTTCGCGAACAATTGATTGAACTTGGAGAAGATGCCCTGCCCTTTCTGGAAATGGCCGTCCGCAGTGAAGAAGTTCCTCTCCGTATCCAGGCGCAGGAGATAATTAACGCGATTTTCCCGATAAAACTTGGAGAAAAATTTCGTCAATTGGCTCAAAAAGGGCTTGGTCGGGATGTCGATTTGGAAGCTGGAATGTTTTTGATTATGGAATTCGGCTACCCCAACTCTGACCCACAATCCTGCCGAGAGGACCTGGATTTATTAGCCCGTCAACTTGAACAAAATTTGGCTCTGGATGCTGATCCGACCCAGATTGTTGTTACGTTAACGCAACTGCTTTTCCAACAAGAAAATTTTAAGGGGAACCAAAATAACTTTATGGATCCAGACAATAGCTATCTCAATAAAGTCCTGGAACATAAAACCGGTTTACCCATCACCCTTTCAGCTCTTTGCGTTCTCGTTGCTAGCCGTCTAGACTTACCTATTGTAGGTATCGGTTTACCAGGCCACTACATTGCCAAATATAATCTTCCCCAGGGAGGCATTTACTTTGATCCATTTCATCAGGGACGAACGCTGACGCGCGCAGACTGCATAAAAATTTCGGAACAGTTTGGTCAACCTTTTGAGGAGCATTTCCTTTCCCAATCCACGCATCGGGAAACGCTGGTCCGAATGATGAATAACCTGGTCCAGGTTTACCAGAGTTCCAACGAGTTGAAAAAAGCTGAAACCCTATCCAGCTATATCAAAATTCTGCTGAACCCCGAAAATACCCGAGGACACTAAATGACTGTTGTTATAACTGGAGCCGGTTCCGGAATCGGCCGGTGTATTGCCCAAACCCTGGCAGAAAAAGGATTTTCTCTTTTTCTATTGGGTCGCAATTTGGATAATCTCGAAGCCACAAAAAAAATGCTAAAAAACCCAGAACAACACCAATGTCAGAGCTGTGATATCAGAAGCTCCGGGGAAATCCGTCAAGCATTGGCAAATGTTTCTTCCCTCTATGCCCTCATCGCCAATGCCGGAATCGGCGGCGAGAACCAATATGGAGAACAGGACCGCTGGCGAGAAATTATAGATACCAACCTAACCGGAACCTACCAAACCATTCATGAATGCCTTCCCCTTATTAAAAAGAATTCCGCCCCGTTTAAAAAAATAATTATCATCTCATCTATCCTGGCAAGATTAGGAGTTCCGGGTTATTCGGGCTATTGCGCATCCAAAGCAGGATTACTGGGCCTCACCCGGTCTTTGGCAGGTGAACTCAGTGGCGATGGAATTCTAGTGAATGCTTTATGTCCCGGTTGGGTCGACACCGAAATGGCGCAAGAAGGTTTGCAGGGTTTTGCCGATGCCTTGAAAGTTTCTAAGGATGAAGCCTACAAAGAAGCGATGAAGCAGGTACCATTAGGGAAAATGTCAAAGCCCGAAGAAGTCGCCCAGCTAGTGGCCTTCTTGATTTCTGAAGAGCAAACTTCCTTTACCGGACAAACCCTCGATATCAACAACGGCGCACTCATGCCCTAGCCACTAGGCGTGGGGCCAGCGAGCCGCTGGAAGCACTGAAAACTGTTATAAGGATTTTGGTCGCTTGACAGGAAGTTAAACTATTTCTTCTACACTAGTGGATTGCGGTGGCTCAACATCAACAGTTCCATCGCTCCCCAAGACTGATCCTGCAGGCGCAGGCTCAACAGGTAAGGCATCCAGACCGGTCAGAGGATTAAAAAATTCTCCAAGCCGATTGCGGATGAAATCTAAAAGATCATTCAAAGATCTAAGAATTGGTTCTGATTCGGGAGTCTGTTTTGCTCCGGACTCGAGTACCGCATCAATGGTTGCTTGAACCAGAGCGGGGAAATCACGAATCCCTCCCGTATCCAATTCAGCTACCTGATCTGATGGGGCAATAACTTCACCCGTGTTACCAGCCTCTTCCGGTAAACGCGAAAAGGATCGAGTTTCAAATGTTGCGACGACTGTTCTTTCCAGTGACAATTCCAATTCTTGAATTGTACCGAGATTATTAGCTAAAATATTAGCGGAATCCTCCAGATTGAATTCTCCGCTCGCAAAAAACTCTTCGACCAATGGAGAAATTTCACTGGCAAGTTTATTTATGGCAGCCAACTCCTCCTCGTTCAAATCCCCCTGTATAGCCAGAGAGTACGAGGCAGCGGCCTGAGCTACAGTACTGAACTCCTGCACAGCTCCATTATCCTGCGTTAGCGTCTGGGAATTGGATTCTGACAGGGACTGCTCCCCAGCAAATGACAAATTAACAAGATCGCCTTCACTAGTTCTCAGGTTCAACTCGCTCGCATAAAAAGCACTCACAGAAGCTGAGGAACTTTTTTGCTCAAGAGGAGCATTTTGAAAACCAATTTCAGACAAATTCAAATCCATTTTTGATAACCGAATAATTTTTAAATTTTTCTTTTCATGCTTGTAATATTTATCGGCTAATAAGCGACGGAACATTAGAGATATTATATTGCCTCATTTAACCTCAAATAAGGCATTGATTTTAGGAGAGTTATTTGGATTCCAAGAATGTTCCAATTGAGTAATTCACAAAATCTGTGATAGGATTTTTACAAAGGCTTGCAATCACCCTGTCACAAATGGTAAGAAATATTCTGTTCCACACATAGTTTAATATTACTTTCCAGGAATATTCGTTTTCTGGGGAAACCTATTTATAAAGTATAAAAATACGTATGAGCGACACTCTCAGGCAGGACATTATTTTTAAGATTTTGAAAATGGCTAAGGACAACTCCGATTTGAGTTCGGATGATTTGTTTAATCAAGTGGAATCTGCTACCTCATCCATGTTCAACCAGTTGACCCAGTCCAATGCAGAAAGTACGCCCAAAGACAAGGATAAGGACGACAAGGCCCGAACCAAAAGGCGGATGAAAAGAAAGGACCGGAACCAGCGTAAGGAACATGTCGGTCGCTTTTTTATTAATTTGATGGAAAAAAATATTAAGCAACCCGGCATTCCCGACTGCTTGATACCCGTTTTTGCAAATTCCGTTCAGTCTACCATCAGCGAAGATGCTTACACGCAACTTTCAGGTAAAATTGATCGTTTATTGGAATTTGGTGAGAAGAAAGGATTTGATTATGAGCAAATACTGGATAGCAAACCAGGGAAAACCATCGCTACAGAAATTTTAACGCTCTACAATGCCGAAACAAATTCGTCCAGCTTTGAAAAACAACTCAGAAACAATTTAGATGAAACGCTGGTAAAAAATATTGAATCCATTGAAAACGGACAAGAACTCAATATAGAGGATACCGTCAACCTGGCCTTCGATGAATTCTCTAAATACCTGAAAACCACCTAATTCACTCCAAGTACAATTCCCGTTCGTATTACACTTTTGCTTTACAAACTTTTCAAGCGGGGGTTAATTTTATCTTTTTCAGAAAGAATGGGATCGGATATCGGCCAGTCAATGCCAATATCAGGATCGTTCCAGATAATTCCTTTTTCTTTTTCTGCCGAATAATATTCTGTAACTTTATACAAAAACTCTGCCGTATCACTGAGAACGCAAAACCCATGTGCAAAGCCTACCGGAATATACAACTGGATGTGGTTACTTTCTGAAAGGATAAAACCCTGCCATTTTCCAAAAGTGGGGGATTTTTTTCTCATGTCCACCACCACATCAAAGACCTCTCCCCGGATCACCCTAACCAGTTTGGCCTGCTCCGGTTCGATTCGATAATGAAGCCCTCTTAACACGTTTTTTTGAGAGAGCGATTGATTTTCCTGGACAAAATCATCCTCAATTCCAAATGCATGATATTCTTCCTTTTTATAACTTTCAAAAAATCGCCCTCGGCAATCACCATGAATGGTGGGCTCGATGAGTAAAACTCCCTCCAATTCAGTTCGGCTGGCTTTCAAAATTTCTCCTATGTAAAAATGGTGAACACTTAAAAGAACTCGATATTTCGGATTATATAATGCAATCTCAAGGTTAGCAAACAACGTTGAAGATGAGAAATGTTCTATAATCTGTTAGTATCGGTTTCTATCTAAAAACCTTTTGATCAAATCTTCTAATGAAAATAATACCCGCTGTAGATATTAAAGAAGGAAGGTGCGTGCGACTTTCTCAGGGAAAAGCGGATCAAGAAACCGTGTATTCCAATGATCCTGTTGCCATGGCCAACCATTGGGATGAAGAAGGAGCGCAGACCATTCATGTTGTGGATCTGGATGGCGCCTTCAAAGGGCTGCCCATCAATTCTGAAATTGTAAAAAACATTATCTACGGCAGTTCTGTGGACATACAAGTTGGAGGTGGTATCCGGACTCTTGACGCCATAGAAACGTATGTTAAAGCAGGCGCCTACCGGATTATTTTAGGCACCGTTGCTCAGAAAGAACCGGAATTTGTTGAAGAAGCCTGCCGACGTTACCCCGGAAAAATCATAGTTGGCATTGATGCTAAAAATGGTTTAGTCGCAGTAAAAGGTTGGGTGGAGGTTTCGGATCAAAAAGCTACTGATCTCGCCCAAAAAATGAAAGGTTATGGAATTGCCGGATTTATCTTCACTGATATCAGCCGCGACGGCATGCTCCAGGGTCCCAATCTGGAAAGTATCAAAAATTTTGCTGAATCCGCTCAATTACCCGTAATCGCATCGGGGGGAGTGAGTCGCATTGAAGATATAAAAAACCTTGCCAAGTTGGAGCCCTATGGTGTTGAGGGGGTGATCGTAGGTAAAGCCCTTTACGATAAAGCCCTTTCCTTCAAAGAAGCACGGGACGCACTCCATGTTGGCTAAACGAATCATACCTTGTCTGGATGTAAAAGATGGCCGAGTGGTCAAAGGGGTCAACTTTGTCAATCTCCGCGATGCTGGCGACCCCGTTGAAATTGCTTCGGCCTATGAGAGCGAAGGTGCCGATGAACTCACCTTTTTGGACATCACAGCCTCGCACGAAAAACGAGACATAATTCTGGATGTAGTTGCCCGTACTGCTGAAAAGGTATTCATGCCTTTGACAGTTGGAGGAGGAGTACGCACCCTGGAGGATATTCGCAATCTTCTGAAAGCGGGGGCGGATAAAGTCGCCATCAACACAGCCGCTGTCAAGGACCCTGATTTCGTCCAACGTGCGGCAAAACGTTTTGGGTGCCAGTGCATTGTTGTCGCTATTGACGCCAAACTGGCACAACCTTCCGGACCTCAATCCATACATCCTGAGTGGGCTTCCGAGCACCCGGACCTGTTAATAGAAAAATCTGATTCAACTCCCTATTGGGAGGTCTACACGCATGGAGGAAGAAACCCCACTGGAATTCATGTGCAAAGGTGGGCTCAGAAAATGGAATATTATGGCGCTGGAGAAATTCTACTCACCAGTATGGATCGCGATGGAACCAAAGCCGGGTACGATATAGAACTCAATCAAACAGTTTCAGAATCAATCACCATTCCCCTTATTGCCTCTGGAGGAGCAGGAACCCTTGAGCATTTATATGAGGGAATTGTAAATGGCAAGGCCTCTGCCGTCTTAGCCGCTTCCATTTTTCATTTTAAGGAATTCACAATTCAGGAAACCAAAACTTTCCTGCAATCCAAAGGCGTAACGGTTAGACCCCCTGCTTAACCCCACAATTTTTTAGTTCCAGGCTTTTGGATGCACTATCCAGAATGGCTGATGTCTCTAATGGGAGGGTCCAGACCTCTTTTCCATGACCTATAGGACAATGAGTCAAAATCGGAAACCCTGGGTTTGGAAAAAGATCCGCATAAATATCTTCAATCGTCCCATCCCCTGGGCGTTGGGAACGGCAGTTGACCATTTCACCAAAAATAATCCCCCGCACGCCTTTAAACTTGCCCGCGTTTTTTAGCTGCCAAAGCATTCCATCTATCCGGTACAAAGGTTCGCTAACATCTTCTATTAATAAAATCCTGTTACGAGTGTTAATTTCATAGTGGGTATTCAATGAACGGCAGAGCAGGGTCAGACAACCTCCCGTTATTTTTCCCTGAGCTATTCCTTCAGAAAATACTTTCGCTCGGGGGGAGCGCAAAACCCTACTCTTGGCATCACCCGTCAATAAAGCCTTAAATTGGCGTCGGGACTGCTTCATTTCAGCCCGACCAAAACTCCCGGCAACCATAGGGCCATGAAATGCAACCAGCCCGCAATTTTGCACAAGAAAATTAAGGAGTAGAGTAATATCGCTGGACCCCACCACGACTTTAGGGTTGGCTCTTATTATTGCAGGCTTTAGATAAGAAAGAATACGATTCACGCCATAACCCCCTCGGGCGCAAAAAATTGCCCGCACCTCAGGGTTTCGAAACATATCGATAAGATCCTGAGCGCGTTCCTTATCTGGCCCTGCCATAAATCGGGAACGAGCGTAAACGTGCTTGCCCAGCTGTGGCTCAAACCCCATGGCCCGGATAACTTCCAGCCCTTTATCCAATTGGTTCCTATCTACCGGACCCGCTGGAGCCACGACACCTACCACATCTCCTCGTTTCAGTTGAGGCGGCCGGATAAGAGGATGAATCGGATTCGACATTACAAATCACTTTTGAAAGGTTACAATACTGGGGAACTTATCTTAAATATAGAAAAATGGTTTCTGTCACCGCTATCATTCAAGCCAGAATGGGGTCTACCCGGTTTCCCGGTAAAAGCCTGCGCCCAATTGCCGGCCTTCCCTTGCTGGAGCATATCATTAATCGTTTAAAACAGGTGCCGGAAATTGACCTCATCCTCCTGGCAATACCTGAAAATGAAACAGAGTCTCCGCTTATTGAGTTTGCCCACCGCCTCCATATTCCGCTATTTCAAGGATCGGAAGAAGATGTCCTGGATCGATTCATTAAAGCAGGAGAAAGCGTCCAGACAGAACATCTGGTTCGGGTCTGTGGCGATAATCCTCTTATAGATATACCGCTCCTGCGTTCTTTAATTCAGGCTCATCTGACAGATAAGGCTGATTATACCCTACCCCAAGACCCCGTGCCTTTAGGAAGCGCCTGTGAAGTCGTGCGCCTAGCGGCCTTGAAAAAGATCAATGAACTCGCTAAGAGTTCGATTTATCGCGAACATGTGACCACCTGGTTCCATGAACACCCTTCTTCATTCAGGATCAAACGGATTAACGTTCCTGACTATTTAAAAAATCATACCTTTCGTCTGACGGTTGATACAGATCAGGATTTTCAGATTATGGATGAGCTTTTTAATAATCTCACCCATTCTCCTGAATCCCCACTGAATCTAGAAACCGTCATTGAATACCTGATTGCCCACCCCGAAACTGTAGCCTTAAACATTGATATTCCGCAAAAAAACTGGCGAAAAGAAAATCATTAATTTTATTAATTATAATTAAAGTTCTAAGGTTTTCTACCGATAACCTGAATTAAGCAGAGTTGTTTCCAAGGATTGAGAAACAACAGAAGTCAAAGTTTAAACCCCAATATCTGCTTTATGGGTTTGAAATTAAAGGTGGAAGACTGAAGAGAGCCACTCTAAATAAAGACTCATCAGGGGTAGCAGTAAACGTTAAACCAATATATTAGCGGCACAACAATTCCAACTCATGGTGGAGGATTAGGGATATGCCAGTACGAATTTTCAACAATATAGCTTCGCTTAACGCTCAAAGAATCTTAAGTAACAACAACGACCGTCTAGCAACATCAGTAGAACGAATCGCTTCAGGAATCAGGATCAACCGTGGTGCAGATGATGCAGCCGGATTGGCTATTTCGGAAGCACTGCGTTCTGATATTCGCGGATTACGCCAGGCAGTTCGAAACGCAAACGATGGTATTTCTCTCATCAACGTTGCTGAAGGTGCGCTCAACGAACAATCGAGCATCCTTATCCGTCTCCGTGAGCTGGCTTCTCAGGCCGCAACCGGTACCGTAGGATCCACAGAACGTGCAACGATCCAGCTTGAGTTCACGGCTCTGCGCAATGAAATCGACCGTATCGCCAATACCACACAGTTTAATGGACAGGGACTCGTTGATGGCTCTTTGGCTTCAACAGTTTCTTCTACAAACCAGGTTTTCATTCAGGTAGGTATTGATAGCGGTGTAAACAGCCAGATTAATCTGAATACAGAGATTAACCTACAGGCAGTTACGTCTTCAAGTCTGGGAGTCGATGTTCTGTCCGTTACTGCGGCAGACGCTGCTTTGACGACCTTGGACTCTATTAATACTGCAATATCACAAGTTACTCAGAGCCGTGGTTCGGTGGGTGCGGTGCAAAACAGGTTGACTCGGTCTGTAGCAAACCTTTCCGTTTCAATTGAAAACTTGCAAGCTGCGGAATCCGCGATCAGAGATGCTGATATCGCCGGGGAAATTGCAACCCTGACCCGAAACCAGATTCTCGTCCAGACTTCAACAGCAATGGTTGGTCAGGCAAATCTGATTCCACAATCCATACTCCAGTTGCTGGCTTAATCGACTTTTATTCACCGATTTAATCCATCAAACGTCAGGAGTACGTCATGAATCAGAAAACCATACCCGGTCCTGCCTACAAAATGAAGGCTATCGAACCGGGACCAGAAACTTCCGGTTTGGAATTTTTAAAATTCGCGAACTGGGAAACCAATCTTAAAAACCTGGATCAGGCCATTCACAATGTCTCATTAGGGATGGAACTGGTCTCTGTGTTAGATAACGCCAGCAGTAAACTTGAAGATATTCTGTCTCAAATCAAACAATGGGTCTCCCCTGCATTGGCATCAAACCTGGAAGACACACAAGTTGCCACACTAGCAGTTAAGATTTCATTAAAGTTGAGGGAATTGGATCAAGTAGCAGAATCCTGTAAATATAATGGACAGGAACTTCTCAATGGTTCGTTATCCGTTTCAGTAAATGCCGACGCACATTCCTATCTGGTTGTCGGAGCAAACGGTTCTCCAGAAAACAGGATAAATCTTAATACCAGCCTGAATATTCCCCCTATAAATTCTAAAACTCTGGGACTGGGAGCCCTGTCAATTCACTCTCCTCAAAATGGATTGAAGGGTTTAATGGTTCTGGAAAACGCTTTAGGGATCCTAAACCGAGTGAATCAACGATCCACTGCTTTAGGAACCCATCTACAGGGAATTCAATTACATTTGTCTACCGCCATGGAGAACCACCATGCGGCAGACATGGCTCCCGATTCCTATGAGCAGGCTAGAGAATTCCTGAAGATGGCTAGCAATTTTATTAATAAGAGCAAAGGCGATTAATTCAGAGGTCAAACCCTCTTAATTATTCTCGCACAACGAATTGTGCGATAAAAGTACTCAGGGAAGGTAAAGAAAATGGCTAATAGCATCCTCAACAATACTTTATCCAATACAGCTCAAAGATATTTAGGCACCAATTTTAACCGGGTTGGTCAATCTATCGTAAGGGTATCGTTTGGCACCCGAATCAACAAAGCCTCAGATGATATAGCGGGACTCGCCATTTCCGAAGCCCTCCGATCCGATATCCGTGCATTGAGACAGGGAGCTCGCAATCTCAATGATGGAGTTTCTCTCCTAAATGTTGTAGAAGGTGGACTTAATGAGCAAGCAGGGGCGGTCATTCGCATAAAAGAACTGGCCACACAGGGATCTTCAGGAACAATCGGTGATTTTGAACGTCGGACTCTACAACTGGAAGTTTCCTCCCTAGTGGCTGAAATTGACAGAATTGCCGCAACCACCAAATTCAATGGCAAAGGCCTGTTGGATGGAGCGCTATCTAAATCGGTTCAGGTTTCCCAGCAACTTTCCATCCAGATTGGAATCAATGGCCAAGATGCCAGCCGGATCAACTTGAATACAGAACTGGACCAGGGCGCAAGCAACTCATCTCAGTTGGGGCTTAGAAGTTTATTGATTTCTACTCAAGAAGGCGCTCAATCAGCTATTACCCAATCGGATGAAGCTTTGAAGGCTTTAAATGATTCCCGAGGAAAGGCCGGTGCCGTGCAAAACCGTTTTTCCAAAGCCCTCGGCACTCTCGGGGTTTCCATCGAATCTCTGACTCAAGCAGATTCCACCATCCGCGATGCCGACATCGCGGAAGAAATAGCCATCCTGACTCGAAACCAGATTGTGGCCTCAGCTTCAGTCAACATGGTCGGGCAAAGTAATCTTACTGGTCAGAATTTATTGAGTATTCTGTAATAAATTTTCTGACCGAAAATCGGCACCGGGCACGAATTAATACAAAAAAAATCATTTAATTATGGTGATTTAGGGAATTCAAGCCCCGGTACCCCTTCTGAACAACCTTCCTCAAAAGTCCTCTCCTGTAACCCTGCCCTATTATTTTTTCTAAAGTTATCTTCAGCTTCTCCGATAGGCCTCATTGAGCATGTTTATATCCTGAATTAGGAACATTTTATAATTTTTATCAGGAGGCTTTAAAAGTTTAAAAGTGAAGAAACGGATTCTTCACTAAAGGGTTAATAGCTTGGAGGCTTGTTTTGGTACGGAGGCCAAAACGATAACCCGTAAAATTAATCATGGAGGATTACAATGCCAGTTCGAATCTTTAACAACATCCCCTCACTTAACGCCCAAAGAATTTTGGGTATCAACAACGACCGTTTGGCACAATCTGTCGAGCGTATTTCATCCGGTATTAGGATCAATAGAGGTGCTGATGATGCAGCCGGTTTGGCTATTTCAGAAGCCTTACGTTCTGATATTCGTACGCTTCGGCAGGCCGTTCGAAACGCAAACGATGGTATTTCACTCATCAATGTTACTGAAGGTGCGCTCAACGAGCAATCCAGTATCCTTATCCGATTAAGAGAGCTGTCTTCTCAGGCTTCCACCGGAACAGTAGGATCGGTGGAACGGCAAACCATTCAATTGGAATTTGATGCCCTGCGATTAGAGATTGATCGTATCGCCAATACCACAGCGTTCAACGGACAAAAGCTAGTAGACGGTTCTTTATCTTCAAGTGTATCTGCTTCAAACCAGATACTCATTCAAGTTGGGCTTGACAGCGGTGCTGACAGCCGGATTAACCTGAATGAACAGATCAACCTTACCGCAGTTACGTCATCCACTCTTGGAGTCGATGTTCTGTCAGTTACAAGTGCGGCAGGTGCTTTGTCTGCTTTGGATGTAATTAATACTTCTATTTCTATCGTTACCCAATCCCGAGGTAAAGTGGGTGCGGTGCAAAACCGATTAACTCGAACTATTTCGAATCTGTCCATCTCAACTGAAAACCTGCAGGCTGCTGAATCAGCCATTCGAGATGCAGACATCGCCGAAGAAGTGGCTCTGTTGACTCGAAACCAGATTTTGGTACAGGCTTCAACTGCCATGGTAGGACAGGCAAACTTGATCCCACAATCGGTATTACAGCTCCTGGGATAAATATTAAGATTTCTTTTTTGAAATTTATTGCTTCATTATATTTTTCGAAAATGATTAATTAACAGGAGGTGATTCAAATGTCATTAGATATATCCTCCTTTACGGACAGGCTGGACAGCCCCTCTCATACCAGGGCAACTTATAGGTCTGGGAAAGAGAGCACTCGAAGCGAGTTGAAGGTCAGTCCTGTAAAGATTCTTGATGCAGATGAAAACAAACCTGATTCTGCGAAAACCGAAGCGCTGGATGAAATAAGTTTCTCAGCGAATCACAAGGTCGACTATAAGGTCAACCAGGAAACTAACGATGTAGTCATCCGCGTGGTAGATTCTGAATCAGGAGAAGTGGTCAGACAGATACCTGGAGAAGATTTTATAAAGCTGACCCAGCGTATCGCCGAGTTTAATCAGAAATTTTTGGATGAAACCACCTGACATCTGGTTCAAATATCATTAACTGGCTCCTCCGAAAATGCATTAATACTAATAATGTGCCCTTTAGATTACTAAAGGGCGCATTTTTTTTTGCCCTACCCCAAAACTCTAGCAAGTCACCATAAAATATACGGTTAATCGCTAAAGAGACCTGTAAAACCTCTATAAATTACCTCTTTTTCTCTCCTTATTTCACATTCCTCTAAAAAAAACTATAAAGCTATTTTTTTCAAATCCCGATAGAAGACTTGAGTTTAGTAAAACATAAGTTTGATTTTCCTGGAGGGGATTGGTCGAACTGGCATTGGAACTCTAAATTCAAACTGTAACTGCTTTAAGAAAGGAATCATCCGTTTTTTTTTCAAGTTTCAGCAAGGATGCTGAAATGGGAAGCATCTTCATCCCTAATTATCAAGGAGGATAATAATCATGCCCGTAAGAATATTTAACAACATTCCGTCTTTGAATGCCCAGAGAATTTTGGGTATCAATAACGACCGCCTAGCAACATCGGTTGAAAGGATCTCCTCCGGGATCCGTATTAACCGGGGTGCAGACGATGCTGCAGGTCTAGCCATATCCGAGGCTTTAAGATCTGATATCCGTGCATTGCGCCAAGCGGTAAGAAACGCTAACGATGGTATTTCACTCATCAACGTTACTGAAGGTGCTCTAAACGAGCAATCAGGAATTCTAATTCGTCTCCGAGAACTGGCTTCTCAAGCCGCAACGGGTACCGTTGGGTCGACAGAACGCCAAACCATCCAGTTGGAATTTGATGCGCTTCGATTGGAAATCGATCGTATCGCCAATACCACCGAGTTCAACGGCCAACGGCTGGTTGACGGCTCATTAGCCTCATCCGTCACTAGTGCCAATCACATTCTTATTCAGGTCGGGATTAACAGTAATGCCGACAGTCGAATCGACCTGAATGAACAGGTGAATTTGGATGCAGTAACTTCATCCAGTCTGGGAATTGCCAGTTTGAACTTGACATCGGCCGGAGCAGCTTTGACTGCCTTGGACCAGATGAACAGTTCTATTTCAGTGGTAACCCAGGGGCGAGGCAAAGTAGGTGCCGTGCAAAACCGGTTGGTCAGGACCATTTCGAATCTTTCTATTACTATTGAAAATCTGCAAGCCGCTGAATCAGCCATCCGTGATGCGGATATCGCTGAAGAGGTAGCCCTGTTGACAAGAAACCAGATTCTGGTTCAGGCATCAACAGCTATGGTGGGTCAGGCCAACCTGATTCCACAATCGGTATTGCAGCTTCTCCAGTAATAAAAGATTAATCTCGGAACGAATAATTTTCACCCGAGTTAATAAAGCAAGGAAGCTGAAACTTAAAAATTAACTACCAGAACTTTTCAGGGAGGAAAAGAATATGGGTGCATTAACCATCAACACAAATTTGGCTTCGCTGAACTCACAACGAGTTCTCGAATTAAGCCGTTCCCAACTTGGGAAATCCATCACCCGCCTGTCGTCAGGCGTCAAAATTAACGGTGCCTCGGACGGAGCCACAGAACTAGCTCTCAGCGAAGGTATTCGTTCAGATGTCCAGGCTCTGAGGCAAGGGTCAAGAAATCTAAGTGACGGCCAGTCTTTAATCCGTACTGCAGAAGGTGCCTTGAACGAAGTTTCCAGTATTCTTATAAGACTTCGATCCCTGGCATCTCAGGGAGCTAATGGAACCGTAGGCGATGATGAAAGACAAACCGTTAATCTCGAATATCAAAATCTATTGGCTGAGCTGGATAGAATCTCAAGCACAACAGAATTCCGGGGAACCAATCTTCTCGATGGATCGCTGGCAGACAGTGCCGCGGAACATCTCGTTCTCCAACTCGGTGTCGACTCTTCTTCAGACAATCAGATTGATCTGAATGCGGAAATTGACTTGACCGAAGTGAGTCGTGCGGCTCTTAACTTGAGTGATTCAAACCTAAATACTCAAGGCGGAGCATTTCTAGCACTCAATGATTTAACAGTTGCTATCGACGGTTTGATTAACAACCGCGCCAGGGTGGGTTCGGTAGAAGTTCGTCTGACTTCTGCTTTGAATAATCTCAATTCTCAAATCGAGAATTTAACGGCAGCGGTTTCAACCATTCGAGACGCAGATATAGCGTACGAGTTGACCAATCTGACTAAAAACCAGATTCTGGTTCAGGCTGGTGCCGCTATGCTAGGGCAGGCCAATCTAATTCCTCAGGCTGTTTTGACACTGTTTGAAGGAGTTCAATAATAAGATTGATGAGAAAAGGGGAGCCTTAGCTTCCCTGCATTTCATTCAACAATAATCAGGAGATTTAAAATGTCATTAACAATTTTTCCGCAAGCATTCTCTGTGGGTTTTTCACCTCAGTACCAAGCAGCAAAAGCACAATCGCTTGAAGCCAACGGTCCTCCTCAGGTAGAATCCAATGGGCAGGTTTCAGGCAACCAGACCGATTTGAACACGGTGAAAATAATTTCTGATGACAACGATGTTTCCTCTGAAAATACAGGGTTGGCGGGTTCTGAAAATAAAACCCGAGTCCGCATTGACCCCGAATCTCAAGAAATCATCGTTGAAGTCGTTGATGATAAAACAGGAAAAGAAGTTCGCCAGATACCCGGAGAGCAAAAATTGGCGCTCAGCAAAGGAATCAGCGAATATAATAACGTTGCTTTCAAGCACGAACAGACTGCTTAGTTCATCACATTCAAATCGCAAACCGGGGCCATAAACATAGGGCCCCGGATCCGGTTAACAAAATCATTCTTGTCAATGCAGGAATGATTTTGCCGTGAAATCCCTCATCTTCTATCAACACCTATTTTCTGTTGATCCAGTGTTATAATGACCGCGATATCTAAGTTGTAAAAACCCATCTTCTCTTCATAATTTTCCGTGAAAATCTTTAAGACAGGACTTGTTGGTTGTGGACGGATAGGAAGTCTTCTGGAAGAAGACCCCTTGCGCGGTAAGCCTTGCACTCACGCTGGAGGATTTTCAGCCTTGCCAGCAATCCGTTTATCCGCAGGCTGTGACATAAATTCCGAGCGGCTTCAGAAATTTGGAAAGCGTTGGAATGTATCTGGATTATATTCTGATTACAGGAAAATGTTGGACAAGGAGGCGCTGGATATCCTCTGCATCGCCACCTGGACCTCACTCCACGCAACCATGACACTCGATGCTGTAAAAGCGGGTGTTAAAGGAATTTTTTGTGAAAAACCCATCGCCATCAATCTTCTTCAGGCGCAAAAAATGGTTCGTGCCTGCAAAAAAAATAATATTCCTTTAATCATCAACCACGAAAGAAGATGGGACGCGAACTACCAACAGGCCCGCAAACTGATTCTTTCCGGGAAAATTGGAGAAATAAAAACCATCATTGGAAATGCCTTGAGTTGGAAACCCGGCAAGTTACCGGTAAGCGAACATGGTGGCGGACCTCTTTTTCATGATGGAACACACCTCACAGATCTCCTGCTCTTTTTTGGCGGCCCTGTTAGTTGGGTTTCAGGACATGAAAACAGGCCCGGCGGAAAAAAGTTTATCGAAGAAACCGCAAGTGCAATGCTGGCTTTTAAAAATGGTGCCATTGGTTTTATTGAAGGAGGTGGAGCAAGAAAATATTTTAATTTTGAGCTCGACATTCAAGGTTCAGAAGGCCGATTACTCATTGGCAATTCTGGACAGGAACTTTATGTCACAAAAAAAAGCTCCCGTTTCACCGACTTTCATGAACTGGAGAAAATACCTTTTCCCGAACCGAAAAAATTTGAATCTCCATTTATAGGAGGAGCACGCGAGATACTCAAAGCTATTCGAACAGGAAAACCCGGAACCTCAACAGGAGCAGATGGGTTAAGTGCTCTTGAAATCATTACCGCGGTTTACCAGTCAGCACAACAGAAGGGAAAACGCGTGGATGTCAGATGAATTCCAAAACCATAGCAACCTATTTACTAGTTGCCCTCACATTATTACTTGTATTTACTTGTGTAAAAATAGCAACGA
This sequence comes from Nitrospina sp., assembly GCA_018673915.1. Taxonomy (GTDB): domain Bacteria; phylum Nitrospinota; class Nitrospinia; order Nitrospinales; family VA-1; genus LS-NOB. Next base: position 17,596 of record JABHBK010000037.1, read on the forward strand.
CTAGCAAAAAAGAGTTTGTATTGGCCGAAGAGCACCTCGCCAAAAATGAACTTTCAAAATCTATTACTCATTATGAGAGAGCCCTGCACTGGTTTTTACCCTTTTCCAAAACTCCTTATCTTGCGGCAGAAAAACTTTGGTCGATTGCTCAAAAGCTTCAAACTCAAAATAAAAATGCAGAAGCTTTGAAAACTTACAGAATTCTTCGCAGCTCATTTTATTCTGTTCGCAGCACATACACCCCTGGGAAAAAATGGATTGACCTTTGTAATGAAAAAATAGCCCACCTGATGGCAGTAAACTTTACTGATTCAAAAGAAAATCAGAAAGCAACTTTTGCTGAGAAAAAATCCCAGTACCTGATTTTACTAGAGGAAGACCGAACCCCCTTTACATTCCCATCAATAATGAGTGAAATCGGGTTTTTCGGATGGGTTTCAAGCATTCTATTATTCATCTTTAAGGCTCTTTCACCACAAGGCCATGTTAAAAAACGCCCTGCCATGTTTTTTGTTTCCAGCTTTATAGTTTTTTACTGCATATGGATTTGGGGCCTTCTCAATGCGTAAGTTTAGCCTGCCCATCTTCTCAAAATTAAAAATTTTTAATTGTAAAACACATATGCCCTGTGATAGTTTTTGATACATAAATTTTCTGCATCATGATCCACTTCAAGTCTTTCTTCAGCACCACAGAGTTAAGAATCCCTTGGAAGATTAAAGTTTAATGGAGAGCCCCGATGATCGAGGTTGAAAATCTTACCAAGCACTATGGTCCAAGAAGGGCTATAAACAATCTAACTTTTCAGATAGCGCAAGGGGAAGTCGTGGGTTTTCTCGGCCCTAACGGGGCAGGCAAAAGCACAACCATGAACATCCTTTCATGCATTCTTCCAGCATCTAGTGGAACCGCCCGAATCCAAGGACACGATACCTTTGAACATTCGTTGGAAATCAGGAAAATAATCGGTTACCTGCCAGAAACACCACCGCTTTACCAGGACATGAGTGTTCTCGATTACCTCATGTTTGCGGCCCATGTCCGCGGAGTAACAGCCAAGGGAAGCAAAAGTGCCGTAGAGAGGGTAATCGAAAAATGTTCATTAAAAGATGTCGACCATCGTATCATTGGGCGACTCTCTAAAGGATATCAGCAACGAGTTGGATTAGCACAAGCGATGGTGCATGATCCCGACATTTTAATTCTTGATGAGCCTACCATTGGCTTGGATCCTATTCAAATTATAGAAATCCGCAAATTGATTCAGGAATTGGCCGCTTCGCACACCATCATCCTCAGCTCCCATATTCTTCCGGAAATCACACAATTATGCCAGAGAGTCATTATCATCAATGAAGGTGAAATTGCCGCTGTGGATTCTTTACATGGTTTAACCGCCTCTCTTAGAAAAAGCGAACGCCTCTCACTAACAGTCAGAAAAGGCGGCGAGGAGGTTGGAGAAAAATTAAAATCCTTAAAACAGGTGCTTGCAGTTTTACCCGGCGAAGAAAATCAGTTCATGGTCGAGTGCGAATTGAATACCAACCTTCAGGATGAATTAGCTCGCCTGGCTTTGGAAAACCAATGGGGCCTTGTTGAGATCAAACCCATCTCCATGACACTGGAAGATGTATTTCTCAAACTAACCATCGAAGAAAAGGATGTAAAGGTATGAGAATGGCCTGGACAATAGCAAAGAGAGACTTGGGATCTTTTTTCAACTCACCCATTTTTTATGTGGTTACCACCGTCTTCTTACTCCTATATAGTTTTATCTTTTTTAACATCCTTAATTTTTTCAGCTTCCAGAGTTTTCAGGCAGGGCAAATGCAATCTATGGGAATGAGCCTAAACCTGAACGAGATGGTGATTGAACCCAGCTTTCAGAACATGTCAGTTGTTCTAATGATGATCATCCCCATTATCACCATGCGTAGCTTTGCTGATGAGAAAAAAATGAAAACTTTCCGCCTCCTGCTTTCTTCCCCGGTGCATCTCCGGGAAATCATTTTGGGCAAGTTCCTCGCCTGCATGATTGTAGTAGCGGTTATGGTTTTGATCTCTTCCTATTCTGTCGGGTTTCTTTTTTTACTGGGGGAACCCGAGCTGGGCCCCGTTATCACAGGCTATCTTGGGATTTTATTGATGGCGGGTTGCTATGTGTCGGCGGGAATTTTTGCTTCATCCTTAACAGACAATCAAATTGTCGCTGCAGTTTTGACTTTCGGATTCTCCTTATTCATGTGGGTCATTGGCTGGGGAGCTCAGGCCGCAGGTTCCACCACCGGGCAGGTTCTTCAATACCTTTCCATTGTTGAACATTTGGAGCGTTTATTAAAAGGAATTGTCGATACTAGCGACCTGGTTTACTACCTAAGCTTTATTTTATTCAGCCTTTTCCTTTGCCACCGCGTATTGGATTCCAATCGATGGAGGTAAAGCAATGAAAAAACTCGGCCCTATGGCAGGATGGCTAGCTCTGACAACAGGTTTTATCGCCCTGTTTTTTTATATAGTCCTTCCTGATCTCAAAAACTTATCTGCTTCCCTGGCTATCGTCTGCCTGGTTAATGGACTTTTTTTCATTATTGTCAAAGGTCCTCAGTTAAAGCAGAGTCTCTCTTCGCGCTCTGCTTTATACGGTGCAAACACCCTGTTCCTGACCTGCATTTTTCTAGGCATTTTAATATTTGTAAACCTGCTTGCCTTCCGCCATAAACATCGTTTTGATTTTACCGAGGGGGGTTACTTTACCCTGGCACCCCAAACCAAAAAATTTATATCCAATATCCCTCGCGAAGTAAAGCTGACTGCTTTTTTTCAGTCAGAGTCCCCTGAAAAAATCGCTTTTGCTAATCTAATTGCGGGTTATCTTGAAGAGACCGACAAAATCAAACTACAATATGTGGATCCGGACAAAAGCCCTTCAGTCACCAAGCAATATGGTGTCACCACATATGGAACTGTGGCCTTGGAAAGCGGTCCTAAGGAAACCAAGATTCAAAATCCTACCGAAGAAAATATCACCAACGCGCTTTTAAAAGTGACTCGCGACGAGCAAAAGATTATCTATTTTCTTGAAGGGCATGGCGAAAGCAAAATAAGTAGCTCTGAAAATGAGGGCTACTCTTCGGCCAAAAAAAATCTTGAGCAAGACGGGTTTATTGTTAAGCCTTTGTTGCTACTCCAATCTGGAGTAGTCCCCAAAGACGCTTCAGTCCTGGTTATTCCCGGACCCAAAAAACCTGTGCAGGATGAAGAAAAAAATGCTATTGAGAGCTATTTAAATTCCGGCGGTTCCGCATTCATGCTAATAGACCCAAAATCCTCATCTGGCATGGAAACTTTTCTTAAAAACTGGGGCATTGAACTTGGGGAAAACATAGTCATCGACCCCATGTCCAAACTTTTTGGAGGAGATTTTGCGGCACCGGTTGTCAATCAATACACAGCCCATGAAATTACCAGCGACTTTGTCCTCGCAACTATTTTTCCAATTATACGATCTGTTCAGGGAGTCCCCATCGAGGGAATCATTACCACTGAACTGTTAAAAACCAGTGCAAACAGCTGGGCAGAATCTAATTTTGATTCAGGAACGGTACGCTTTGACGAGGGGAAGGATTCCAAAGGACCGGTTTCCGTTTCTGTCATTGCCACAAAGAATTTAGAAAGTGTGAGTCGCGAAAACCCGGAAAACGTTGAAACCTTAGAGAAACAAAATAATATTAAATCTCTATTAAAAGCTACCTTGTTGGTCGTCGGCGATTCTGATTTTGCCAATAATCGCTACACCAATTTTTCGGGAAATGGCGATTTCTTCCTCAACAGCATTTCATGGCTTGCCGAAGAGGAAAACCTGATTTCCATCCGCCCTAAAGAAAGAAAAAGCACTCCCATTCAAATGACCCAATCCTGGGGAAGTGCAATATTCATTATGGGAGTCATTGTATTTCCTGGCCTGATCGCCGCAATTGGAATTCGCTCTTGGTGGAGGCGGCGACGACTATGAAATTTAAAGGAACGGTCCTGATGGCGGCTGTCTTCCTGAGTCTGGTTCTTTATTATTTTTTCATTGATATTCCCGCCCAGCAAAAAGAAAATTCCGAAAAAGAGCAGGCTGAAAAAATTCTTCCCCTCGAAACAGAAAAAGTGGTTGAGTTTTCTATTATCCGCAATGGCAATCCCATAACCTTAAAACGTAAAGACCCTAATAACTGGGGTCTTACCCAACCACTTTCAGCACCCGGCGACCCAACCGAAGCAGAAGCCTTTATATCAGAAATCGCAAACCTTAAAAAAACCCGAGTGGTTGAAGAAAATCCTAATGACTATTCCATATATGGCCTAGATTCGCCAGTTATTAAAATTCATTTCACTTTTGACAATAAAATCAAGGAAACCTTGCTGATAGGAGACGAAAGTCCAATGGGGGGAGGTCTCTATTTTAAAAGGGGAAGCCAGCCCTCAGTGATGATGGCCCTGGCTTCCAAAACCCATTTTGAAAAATCCGTTTATAATTTTCGCGATAAAACCCTGCTTAGTTTCAGCACGGGTACTATCAAACGAATCAAAATCATTAGGGAGACAAACCCTCTCGAGTTTGAAAAAGTGGATGAAGTCTGGAAAATTTCAGGAACTATGGGTGCTAAAGGAGATAAAGACACCATCATGAAGTTTCTCCAATCCATTCAGTTTTCCAAAATCCAGGAATTTGTTGATGAAAAACCTGACTCGCTGGAGGACTATGGGCTTAACCCGCCTAAGCTAAAACTGGTTTTGGAAAATGAAAAAGGTGCAACCCAAACACTTGCTTTAGGGAATCCAAAGGAAGACAAAGGCTATTTTGGGAAAATTAATGATTCCTCAACTATCCTTTTGCTAGGCAGTAGGCTTTTTGAAACACTTTCCCAAAAAGCTGTGGCCTTTTTTGATAAAAAATTACTCGAGTTTGATGAAAGTGAAATTCTTGAGTTATCCTTACGATCCGAAAATGAAACCATTCGAATAGTCCGTGGGGAAAACGGGAGCTGGGCCATTCTAAGCCCGATAAAAGCAGCTGCAGATCTATCTACCATGAACAGCCTGCTCTTTGATCTCAAAGAAGCTCAAATTACAGAGTTTATAAAAATCTCCTTGGACATCCCCGAAGTATTTGGTCTGGATACTCCCAATAAATCTTTTACCTTGAAAATGAAAGATGGAAAAACCTGGACTCTCCAATTCGGCAATCATACCAGCGATGGTCGTCAGGTATTCGCCAACCGAACCGGTGAAACAACGGCATTTTCAATTTCTAAAGAAATAGTCGAAAAACTCTTTCGCAGCCTTTACGATTTAAGAAATAAAAAGATTTTAGAATTTGAAAGCAGCGAAGTGAATAAGATTTTACTCACAACTCCTGACAATCTTTTTGAGTTGGAGAAAAATGATTCTGAATGGCATCTTGAAAAACCTGAAAAATTAGAGACTCAACACATCGGGCATGATTTGCTTTGGTCCCTGAAAGGGTTGGAATTTAAATCTATCGTCTCCCCGCCCCTATCCGAGAAACTAGCAGGACTGGACACCCCCACATTTACTATCAGCCTTTGGAAAAATGATCAGGTAAATATCTCCACCCTAAAGGTAGGAAAACTTTTTGAAAAAGAGCAAGAATACATCGTTCAAGCCGGAAACCAGCAATATCGGATCAAGAATAAATCCCTCGATTCCATCCCCCGCACCCTGGGAAAATTCAGGCCATAACAGGCGCTATCAAAGCATAAGAAATTCAATAAAGCCTAATTCTTTAATCCACCTTATATTGTAATATAATTATCCAAACCACACTTTATGTAGTGGGGATAGAACAAAACCTCCAAAGGAATTGTTTTTTTTCACTATTTAAGCACATATAAATAAAGGCTTTACGCGTTTTTTTGCAATTTCTTTCAAATTTATCCTTGACAGGTACTATATGTGGTGGTACTTTCTTCAAAGCATACAATATAAAGGAACTGTATTTAAAGATCAGGACCCGTAAAAAAGGCATGATCCGGTTCCAAATTCAGTCTTCTTGGGAGAGAAAAAATAAATTGAGAGCAGTTACAGATCTTCCAGCGGCGGGTTACTAGAAAACGGGTTCCATAGAATGAATGAGATGCATCCCAAATTCGAATTATTAGAAACAACCAGTGGGATGTATTCCAGTCTCAAACCCCTTCCCAAACCCCCAAATGTTTTGAGCGCCAGCCGAATCCTCCGTTCAATATCGGCAGATGATTTCCATCCAATTGGCGTAGCATGGAACCTATTTTTAACGTTGGGTTTAGCCCGACAAAATAGTAACCCGCCTCCTTTCTTCAAAAGGACGCGCCCCGCTTTTTCTGGAGTTTGCAGGTTTTGTTAGGTTTTGCCTCCATGTCAAGGACGGTTTTTTGAAAATTTTGTTTTAAGAGTTTATTCGGGAGAGGCGGGGCGTTTACCCCCTTTCCCGTTTTTTTTTGGCCTCGAATTATTTTTAATCGCTTTCCCTCTCCTCCTTGTTTATAATCCCTTCCAAATAACCATTTACAGGTAATATTGTGAACAAAACCAAACCTGTTCCCTGCAAGGGGGATTATCTTCCTCAATATGCGCACAAGGGTGATGCCGGAGCCGATTTAAAAGCTGTGGAAGCCCGGATAATTCCTCCCAGAGGAAGAGAACTTATTGCTACCGGAATTCGCCTGGAACTCCCTGAAGGCTACGTGGGTTTGATTTGGCCTCGTAGTGGATTGGCAGTTAAGCTGGGGCTCGATTGTGGTGCTGGAGTGATTGACTCGCATTATCGGGGTGAGATAAAAGTGCTTCTCTTCAATCATTCCGATGATGAAATCCAAATCCAGTCCGGAGATCGTATCGCCCAGTTGATCATCCAAAAAGTTGAGACGGTCGAGTTTATATCTAGCGACCATTTGAGTGAAACCACCCGCAACACATCGGGTTTTGGATCAACGGGAGACCTTCCTGTTGCAAATTCGGGTCAATAATACCTACCTCAAGTTGGAACAGGGTGATATCACCAATTAGCGCTGCTGTCTGGCAATATTTTTCCCGTGATACCAGAATTAAAAACGTTACATTTATTCTTTTCGACGAAGGAAGCTTCAATACTTTCAAAGGCCAATTGATTTTTCTTGAAAAAGGGGAAATCTGATTCCCCGATGACCAGGAAATCAGATATAATACTAGAAATACTCCAAAAATTTAAATTAACGAGCTTCGTATGGGACTTTTAGCCTGGGTACAAAAACAATTTGGAATTTCGATGGCTGCAGAAAATGAAAGCAGTCAAGATTCCGCATCCTCTAAAGAGGGGCAGTTCAAAGTACTGCGCATACAACCTACTCCAAACCCAGATGCCTTCCAGTTTATCTTAAATGGAAAAGTCATTGAGACGGGTACAAAAACTTTCGACTCTCCGGATGATGCGACAGGAGACACTATGGCCAAGGCCATATTCGAAATATTTGGGATACAAAGTATTTTTATTAAAGAAAACTTTGTCACCATTACCAAGTCGAATGTGGTGGGCTGGCATACCATCATGGAAAAAATTGGTTCCACCCTGGAAGCACTTCTGGATCATTATGAAAAAGGGGATGAAGCGGAAGAACCCAAAGCAGAGGGAGATCAAGACGTTCATCCGGTATTGGAAGATTTCAATAAGGAAGATTTTTTCAATTACAATGACCAGAAAAAAAACGAAGTGGTCAATGCCCTGCTGGATATTGCCATTCGACCCGCACTAGCAAATGATGGTGGAGGCATCAATCTTCTTGCCGTAGAAGATAAGACTATCAAAGTTCACTATCAAGGAGCCTGCGGCAGTTGCCCCAGCTCAACCACCGGAACCCTGCAATACATAGAACAATTCCTGAAAGAAGCCATACACCCTGATGTCGAGGTTCAGGCAAACTAACCCCACTAGGCGTGAGACCGACTAGCTATAGCGTTTTCTGGCTAGCCCATGACATTCTTCCGTAGCAGTGATGTCCTCTTCCTTAACATTCATGCCCGGAACGGGTATTTCCTGCCCCGCAGGGATATGTTATATCACCAACATTAATTTCCTGTCCCGCAGGGGTGTAATATTTCGTGTTGATTTCCTTACGGGAAGTTGGCGGCAAACCCACCAAGAATTATATTAGCCTTACTTTCTCACTAACGACCAATAACGCACATTCACTTGAAAAGTAGGACACATGTTTCTTAGCTTTTTCCAAGTACGGATTTTTCTTCTGAGATATACTTCATTTTACGGAGACTAAAAGGTTAAATTTTATGTGGAAATGGTTTCGTGGTAATCGGCGAAAAAAAATACTGGCCACTCCTTTCCCAAGCGAGTGGGAGAGGAACATTCAAAATAATATTCAATATTATCATCACCTCAACCATGAAGAAAAAAAGCGTTTACAGGATCTCATCCAATTCTTTATTGCCGAAAAGCATTGGTTGGGGTGCAACAATCTCGAATTGACGGATGAAATTCGCGTCATGATCGCCGCCCATGCCTGCCTGATGATACTCGCGTTGCCAAACGACTATTACCGCAATGTGAATTCCATTTATGTTTATCCTACAACAATCATTTCCCCTGAGGATTCAATAGGGGTTTTTGAAGTTCCCACGTCCCCCGTGGAAGGTCCGATGCCAATTCTAGGCGAAGCCCATCATAGCGGCCCGGTGATACTCGTCTGGGATGCGGTGAAAAGAGAAACCCGGCATCCCGAACATGGTCATAATGTGGTCTATCATGAATTCGCCCACAAATTGGACATGCTCGATGACAGTGCGGATGGCACTCCACCACTAACAACTCCTGAGGAATATCAGCGGTGGATTGAAGTATGTTCCAAAGAGTATCTGGAGCTATGTGACAAGGTGGAACATGGCAAGCCTACTTTTTTCGACAGTTATGCGGCAACGAATGAATCTGAATTTTTCGCGGTGGTGACGGAACATTTTTTTTGTAAACCCGAAAACATGAAACGCCATCATCCAAAACTTTATCGGGTTTTACAGGATTTTTACCGGCAAGATCCGGCAAAGAAGGTAATTGCCAATCCGCTTCCTTAGCCCTATGTCTGGAGCCGGCCAATAGCGGACATTTCCACAAATACAGATCAAAGAGAGTGGCACCAAGGATTCGCTCCTTAGCTTCCGGCGTGAGAGGCCGGCAACGCTATAACATTAACCCGCCTGGTCAACACTGACTCTCTTGTAACCTATTGAAATATTTAAACCGTTGTTGATACTTCACATCAAAAAATTAATTTAATTTCGCACATGCTTATATAAGCAACCGAATAGCTATACTTAGCGGTTGAGGCAATTGACATAGAATTCTTGTGTCGCCTCAACCGCTTTTTTTATTCTTCAACATTCAAATTTTAAGGATATTTATGGGACCGTAATAGTGGATGAACCTAGCTCAAAACCTTAACATCTATTTAAGCACCCTTTTAAGCGGAGCAATTACAAACATTAGCAACTAAATTAAACAGAATTTTTAAATACTCAAAGGTACAGAAATGAATAACAATAAGATGAATATGTCTCATGAATTACTAATTAGTAACAACAGCTCTAATAATAAAAAAGGCTCTATCCCTTCTGACAAACAAGTAGCCGCTAATAGGAAAAATGCGAAATTGTCCACGGGACCTCGGAGTAAGAAAGGAAAGGAAATATCTTCGGGGAATTCATGGAAGCATGGGGTTTCCCAACAAGTCTTTTCCATGGGCACAACAAATCCAGAAGAGTTAAGCTCATATAATTTGATTTATGAAGGTTTGGTCAGGGCATGGGACCCTCAAGAGATGGACGAAGTGCTTTGCATTAAAAATATTGCCCAAGGCCACATCAAGTTACAACGCCTGCATCGCTATGAGTCAGAGATGATTCAGAGAGAGCTTGAGCAATATCTGCCTTCTACAGGTGACGAGTTGGTTGATTCTGTGAAGCAGGCAGAAAGAGTGATTTTCACATTAAAAAACTTTGACCATGACCCCACAGCTTCGGTTGATTGTGCTATCGGCTTAGCGGATACCAGTAGCAGAGAAATGAGCATAGTGGCACAAAAAGTGGCTGAAAAGTTTGGAGACTTGAGTTCTGTTACTGATCAGGAGCTAGGTGCTCTCCGAGCAGGTATTTTCAAACTTGCTGACCATATTTCTGAGATCGTTGAGAAAAAACGCAAATCTAAAGAAAAATTAAACCACCTAATCTTTATAAACTCGATTCCTAATGAAAAGGAGATTGCCAAAATCACTAAATATGGGGGATCTATTGAGCGCTCTATCTTTCAAAACTATAAACTATTGATAGCCTTGCAAAAGATCAGGAAAGGAGGGTCGGGTGAGATGCTAAAAGCTTAGTAAGTGATTTCCTCTTAATATCTAAGAAAATCCGGTGAAATGTTTGTTTTATCTTCTTTCGTATTAAGGGGAAGCTTGAAAAACCTTGAGGGTGGGCTCAGATTAAATCCTCAACCATAAAATGGGTTCGTTTTGGAAATTAGCTAAAAGGACAACCTAGCTCACCTAGAAGGTTTATACGCTAGAACACTTGATCGAAAAAATGGGTTTGTTTTGATAATTCATATATTGGGCGGACTTTTACGCTTACTGAAGGTACTATCACATTTATTTGGAAAAATGTCGGATATAGGCAACCAACTGCCAAATCTGATCGTCATTTAACTTGTTATAAGGAAGCATTCCGGTGCCGGCGGAACCATTACGAATGATCCAAAATAATTGACCATCGGGAATATCTTTCATCATAACTTTACAAGAAAAGTTTCTTGGTTTTGGAGTCATGCTTCTCGCCATCATTCCTTTGGCGTTGCCGCTGATACCATGACAATTGGCACAGGGTAATGGTTTTGCCGTCCAATGATATAGTTTCTCGCCCTTTGCCTGTACATCGGGTGTATTTCCTAGCGGATTAATTTGGTTATAAATATTGTCAGGTGCTTGGGAAACATACCTTCCCTGCGGGCAAACTTCAGCTAAAGTGATATCCGTGCCCCATAATACAAATAAGCATGTAACCAATAATAAATAACAAAATCTTCTAATCAGACTCATTTATACTGTCCCTAAAAAATGATTAGGAAAAATATCATTGCCAACTTTTAATTATAGATGCGGTAAAAGTGATTTTTATTCGTAATGTTATGTTTTAAATTAATAATCTTTTTAGAACACATTCCCCTGACCCAACCCCCAAAACAAATTGTTTGCTGATTTACTGGCGAACCTCTTGCCGAGGGATTACATTATTCTTGGTAAGGGATTGAGACCCAACTTAGCAAGGAGGTTTGTATGGAGGCTGAGAACCCGCCTTATAAGTTTAGTAGGACAAAATTAGAAGTTCACATATAAATGTGAACGGCTCCGTGAGGTAAAGAAAAGGGGCCACCAAAAGAGGAAAAAACACGTTGGAAGGTTCAGCGCATTTTTCATTTTAAAAATCCAAAAAAAAGCGGCTGATGCATTTGACGACAAGAATTTCATTCTTTAACTGAATGTCCGATATGGTCGTAAGCAGACCTCAACATTGATCAAGGTAGCCGTGTATCCAGCGGCTCTGTTGAATTGCTATCTGCTACTGGCGTTTACACTGGTGTCTAATGGCTGAACAAATAAGCCAGGGCACTTTGCGGATCGGGGACCATTGCATACATATCCAGAATACCGGGCTTGGCAAATTTCAATTTCACCATTTGTGCAAAGTTTGCATGCAGTCCCTCATAAAACCCCTGAGTATTGATAAAAACCAGAGGCTTTTCGGTTTGACGCAATTGGCGCATGGAAAGGATTTCTATCGCTTCTTCGTAGGTTCCAATACCACCGGGTAAGACGATGAAGGCGTCTGACCGTTGGTCCATTATCGCTTTCCGCTCACGCATATCTCGTGTAACGATCAACTCGTCGGCTTCGGAATATTCAATATCCTTGGTCTTAAAAAATTCTGGCAGGACACCAATCACCTTCCCCTTTTCTTCATGAACTCCACGGGCTACGCAACCCATCAACCCTACCGAAGCCCCGCCATAAACCAGATCAATACCCTTCTTCCCCAGTTCTCGACCCAGTTCCAATGCTGTGTTTTTGAACAAATCATCCACAGAGTCACTCGATGAGCAAAAAACACAGATAGCTTGTATCTTATCCATTTTTATTTATTGAATTCGGCAGGATAACAACTCTTAAATTCCTTCATCCACTGAATAAAGGTTTTTATATTCGTTGATCGCATAGCGATCTGTCATTCCGGATACATAATCGCAGGTTCGGCGTTCAAGCGAGCCTCCCCATTCGGAATTTTTCTGAACCGATTCAGGAAGGAGCTCGGGCATTTTGATAAATGCCTTAAAGATTCCTTCCAGCGTTCGCTCAGCTTTAAATTCCATACGTAAAACTTTGCGGTGGGAATACATATTTTTATGCAGAAATTGTTTTAACTCCTTATTTTTTGCAGCAACATCTTTTCCAAATCCCGCAATTCGAAGGGGAGCACAACGTATATCATTAACTGTTCCCACTTTATACCGTTTGAGGTTCTTTAATGTAGTCAGACAAAAATCACTGATGACTTCATTGATAATGCTTCGAACCACCTGGTATTTTTTCAGCTTAAAATCCAACCCCGTATATTTCTCATCAAATTTTTTCTCATTTTCTTTCCATAGCGCTACTTTTCTTAACTGACTCAGATCAAGCAGGTTGGAGGTGATTCCATCGTCCAGATCATGGGCATTGTAGGCAATGCCATCTGCAAAATCTGCAACCTGGGCTTCCAGGGAAGGAAAACGAACCTTTTTATCAGAAGTAACAGGGTTGTCTTCATCCTGCGTGTGTTTACTTATCCCTTCCATCACTTCCCAAGTCAGGTTAAGCCCATCAAACTCCGGATAACGTTTTTCGAGCAGTTTTACAATTCTTAAGCTCTGTCTATTATGTTCAAAACCTCCATAACCTTTCATCAATCGATTCAAAACACTTTGCCCTGTGTGTCCAAAAGGAGGATGTCCCAAATCGTGAGAGAGAGCTACAGCTTCCGCAAGGTCTTCATTAAGCTGAAGGGATTTACAAATAGAACGAGCAATTTGGGCAACTTCAAGGGAGTGGGTAAGGCGAGTTCGGTAATAATCGCCTTCGTGGTAGACGAATACCTGGGTTTTATATTCCAGTCTTCTGAATGCCGATGTGTGGATGATTCGATCGCGGTCTCTTTGAAACCGGGTTCGGTACTTATGTTCCTTTTCCTTATGCTGGCGTCCTTTACTCTCTCCGCTTTTCATTGCGTAGGGAGCAAGGGAGTTGGCTTCAAGCTTTTCGAGATCTTGCCGCTTGATCAAAATGCGACCTAATATTTAATAAGGTGAGGCGGAGAATCTCCGCTGATAAGTAGCACGTAATTTTCTTCCTAAGCTTTCGTGCCCCGGAGGGGTAATATCTTTATTCTGTGAACAAACATTCTCTCGGCTCACCAAGCTATTGCTCAGCGGCCTCCCTCGCCAGAGGGTCAGGAAGTCAAATCATCCAATAGTTGATCCCAATCCGTTTCTTCAATTTCATCTTGGGTAATAGGGCCAAGAACCTGAAACCTTTCCTTTTCGTCAGGACTCAGGGCAAGCTCCTCGAAAGTGATTTCATCTCCCTCCTTCAAACCCGCTTCTAAGATGGAAAGGTTATCCTGCAATTCTTTACCCATATCGGTTTGCCCATCTCTGCAACTACTATCCCGCTGAAGTTGCAATGTCTCAAATACCTGGTCAAAACTTTTGAGAATGGGTCCTCCCTCACTCCCAAATTCACTATTGACCGATCTAAAATATTCCCGATAGAGGTCGTAGTGAATAAACCGGTACTGACTGATCTTGTTCGCTTCCAAATAGTCCTCAGATGCCAGACGATACTGGCCTTCCTTTATATATATCCGCCCCCTGAAAACCCGGGCAAGAAAATGTTTAGGATTTAAGCTCAATACCATATTCAGGTTAAGCAATGCGATGGCTTGTTTCTTCTTTTTCAAACTGGCAAGGGCATGAATAAAATGCCGACGTACTTCAGGGTCCTTATTTTCGAGGAAACGGAGCAGGGGCTCAAACATTGGGAAAATAAGTTCTCCCAGTTTAAATTGAGCAAGACTAATCAAATGACTGACTTTTTTCAATTTCACACCCCTTCATGCGTAGAAAAACCCCTGGGACCGTTCACAACAATCCCTGATTTTTATAAGCCCATGATCTTTTGGATAGAACGATTTTAACTAAATTCATTGCTAGCGTCAACCTTCAAGGAAAATCAGTGAGAAAACCAATATAATCCTTTAAAAAATAAAAGCTTTAAGGTTTTGCCTGGAACCCTCGGGTTTTCTAAGGATTCCTAAACCTTTTCCCAAAAAAGTAAAAATAGAGCTATTTTACCTCTTCGGCTTATCCAGCAAAATAATCGATGAAAAAGTTACAATTCCAGCAAGAACCCCCATAATTGTTTATTTTTCTTGACGTTAGGGGGTTTTTGCGATATTTTTTTAACATGCAATGTCCAGACTGTGGTTATATTTGTTTCAAGCAGGCAAAAGCTTGTGGTGGTTGTGGCTTTGATTTCAAGAAAGCCAAAACTTCTACCAAATCCTTATTCAGGAATGATTCCTTTAGAATTTTTGCTGGTTCGGAAATTATTGAAAAAGAACAAGAATCCTCGGCTGTAACCCCTCCGGCAAACAGTGAAGAAATTGCTGTTATGGACCCCCCTGGTGATTCCCTGGTTAATCCAGAACAGGATTCCGAGGAATTCCTTCTGAATTTATCCGATGCGGAAGAAGAATCACCAGAAACTGACTTTAAACCTTCAACGTCTGAATCAGACGTTTTGGAGTTTAGTTCCCATGCCGATATCAACCTCGAGGAAATGGAAGTTGAAGGGCTTGGATTGGGACTGGAACCCCTTGAAGAAGAGCCAGCCGCTCCCGAAACGGAGGAGCCAGCAATTATCGACCTGGCAGCCAATGATAGCAGCGATCCCTCAGTAGAAATTGCGATAGAGGAGGAACCTGCCGTAGAAGTAGTGCTGAATTCTTTATCAGAAGAGGAACCATCCCTTCCCGAAACGGAGGAGCCAGTAATTATTGACCTGGCAGCCGATGATAGCAGCGATCCCTCAGTAGAAATCGCGATAGAGGATGAGCCTGCCGTAGAAGTAGTGCTGAATTCTTTACCAGAAGAAAATGATGAAATTCAAATTACTGATTCAAGTGAGGTTTCCGAGGACACAGGCATTGAGGTTGTCGAAGAGGATCAAGTAGAAATTGAATCTACATCCCCGGTATTAGATCTTGGAGAAGAAGAAATATCTTTAGAGATTGATGAAGATTTTGAAACGGGAAGTCCGGCCGAACCCCCTCCTCTCCCAGTCCAAATTGAAGAGTTAGACCTGAATCTGGAAATCGATGATTCAGATGGGCCGCTTTCTACTACCAATATTGAAATCCCTGAGATTGAAATTGAAGACCTAGGGCTTGAACTGGAGGATTCGGATTCCCCACCCCCGGATTCAGAAAAACCTTAACCACAAAAAGACCCCTCCTGAAGAGAATAAATTGGATTTTAGGACAAAATTCCTTTATAAAGGGAAGTTCATGGTTAAGCAGTAATCCCTAGGGAAAAGGTTCCGATTCGGTTTTTTTTCTTCTCGATTCCGGAAGCCGCACACCCTATAACCCACTTTTTCTTTCGGACTCTGGTTATTTAAGAGAACCGCACTAAGCCATTAATTTGGCCCGTGAGGGATATTATTGAAAGGAAATATGGGTAATAATTTTTATATCCTCAAACAAGCTAATTTTTATGCCGGAAAAACGGCTCATTTAACTTATTGATAACCCCATCAGGAAAAATAACAGAATGAAAAAAAAATATCTACTCGCACCCGGTCCTACTCCGGTTCCAGAACATGTATCTCTGGAAATGGCTCTTCCCATGCAACATCACCGCACTCCCCAGTTCAGTAAGATATTTGGTGAAGCCGCAGAAGGAGCCAAATATCTTTTTCAAACCAAGCAAGATGTACTTATTCTTGCTACCACTGGAACAGCAGGAGATATGTCGTAATGCCCAGAAAATATAATTTCAGTGCGGGCCCAGCGATGTTACCAGAAGCCGTGCTAAAGCAGGCGCAAGAAGAATTGCCGGATTGGCATGGTTCTGGGGCTTCGATCATGGAGATGAGCCACAGAGGCAAGGAATTTGTATCTGTTCACGAGGAGGCGGAAAAGGATGTCCGTGAACTGTTGGATGTACCCAAGAATTATAAGGTATTGTTTTTACAA
>JABHBK010000038.1 GCA_018673915.1 Nitrospina sp.
TGACCCGACCCCCGAAAAGTAGTCCAAATGTTAAACTTATAAAAACCATTTGGTAAGGGGGATATTATGGCGAGGAAACGATTCAGCCCGGAGCAAATCATTGTAAAGCTTCGAGAAGCAGAGATTATTGAGTCGAAGGGCCTGACTCAGGTGGAAGCAGCAAAAAGGCTGGGTATTTGCGAGCAGACATTGATCCGCTGGCGTAAAGAATATGGTGGATTAAGGGTGGATCAGGCCAAGAGATTTAAGGAGTTGGAGAAGGAGAATAATCGTTTAAAGCGATTGGTAGCAGATTTGAGTCTGGATAAGGCGATATTGAAGGATGCTGCCTCGGGAAACTTGTAAGCCCGGCACGATGTAGAGAGATGGTGGAGAATGCTATTGAATACCATGGAGTATCTGAAAGACGAGCGTGTCGAGTACTGGGTCAATGCCGGGCGACTCAGAGATATGAATCAAAGCGGACGGATGATGAAGAGTTGTTACGCAACAGTGTGACTAGTCTTGCCAGTAGATATGGCAGGTATGGTTATAAACGGATCACAGCTTTACTGAATCAAGAAGGTTGGAAGGTCAATCATAAGAGGGTTTTTCGGATCTGGAGAGAAGAAGGACTTAAGGTTCCAGCCAAACAACCGAAGAAGGCCCGATTGTGGTTTGGCAATGGAGATTGTGTTCGTCATAGATCAGAATATAAGGATCATGTTTGGTCGTATGATTTTGTCCACGAACGGACAAAAGACAACCGGTCGTTTAGGATTTTAACGGTTATAGATGAGTTTACTCGTGAGAGCCTGGGCACGGTTGTGAGAAGAAGATTTACTTCGTTGGATGTGATTGAAGTTTTGTCAGAGCTATTTATTACACGAGGACTGCCTAAGCATATCCGTTCAGATAATGGTCCGGAGTTTACATCAAGAGCGATACGACAATGGCTGAACAATCTGGAGATAGGCCCATTATTTATCGAACCGGGCAGTCCCTGGGAGAATGGTTATAATGAATCGTTCAATGGAAAACTCAGAGATGAATTACTGAATGGAGAGATATTCTATACTCTAAAGGAAGCAAAAATCATGATCGAAAGATGGCGTGTTCATTATAATACCAAAAGGCCACATACGAGCCTGGGGTATCGACCGCCAGCACCAGAAACGATACAGATTCCAAACACAATTATGACTTATGAGAACTGAATCCTAAATCTGGTATAAATAGTGGGGTCTGGTCAAGCCACATTGCCATAACCCAGAATAACCGCTTTTGCATCCACAATGTCCAATGCAGGTTTATTTTCTAGCAACAATTTAACACCGTACCGCGCACCTGCCTGGCCGGTTTCATGCAGACACTGAATACGGCGCAATCCAAACTCTGCGGGTGGGTGGCTGGCTCGATAAGCAGCAATGGCTTTTTCGCCATATCGCTGTTCAAATTCATGAAGATCAAAAATATGTGTGCCTTCATTTTTCAAATTAGCCAGAATACCTTGCCGATCTTCAAAGTTTTGACTGTCATAAAAATATAAAGCCTCCGGCCCAACGGCATTTAGCTCTTCAAAAGACAATGTTGGCTGAATAACCTGCTCTGAAAATGGGTTACGATTGCCACAACGGCGGATTGCACTGCCCAGTCGTTCACTCCACCCAATGATCCTAACCTGCAAACCATCAATGATGTTTTTTTCAATAAATGGTTTTAAAGACTCTGCCATGGCAACGCGACCCAGAATATGCTGGTCTGAATTCACCTTTGGCGATTCGTTTATTTCCTCCATTGCAATTACATTGACACACCGGTCTTGAAGCAATTTCGCCCTGTCTGGATAAGAGTGGAAATGCGCCATACAAAATAAGGTGCACCCCTCACTCATCTCTTCAATCGTAGAGAGTGATGGGCCCTTAAATTTTATAATGAGTTCCTTGTCCCGGTAAAGTTGCTCTGGCGTTTGCATAATAGCGTTGTTTTGCTCGTACTCACTATCACTGAACCCCACACCCTCTCCGGCTCCATATTCGACGTAAACTTTAATACCCTCTTGAGTAAGTCGGCCAACATCTGCTGGAACCAGTGCAACACGTTTTTCCAGTGCTCCAGGGTTTTCTGGAGACTCTATTTCTTTTGCAAGTGCTATGGATGAAAAAACTTGCGAAGGTAAGGTCATAGAAATACTCTAATGTAAAAAAGGAAATAATGGATTTAACAATAACCCTGGTAAATATGAAAATTTCTCAGAGAAGAAATTTAGCATAATTCCACGATACAATTACCATACAATCCACAAAAAAAAGGGGTAAACCCTTTCGAGTTGACCCCTTCTTATTCAAAGTGGAGCTGGCGGGGATCGAACCCGCGACCTCTTGAATGCCATTCAAGCACGCTCCCAGCTGCGCCACAGCCCCATTAATTGTTTTGATCCACTTTGCTACATTCAAGCCGCTTGATATTAACGATTATCCTGCAACTGTCAAGCGGAAAACAAGCCCTATTGAACCTCTATTGCCTTCTGCCACTATCTTTATATAGAAAATGTTTTTTCAATTCTATGCAAACCTTGAATCAGGGTCTTACCCTTCATCCTTTTAAATCGTCTTTATCACCGGGTTGGTGATCACCCTGTCGATCCTGCTGACACTGTAAGATCAGCTTCCCGCTTTTATTTTCGACTCAGCTATTTTGGCAATAAGTACAGGCCCATGGTCTCAAACAATTCTTTAGATTGAATTGGTTTGGCTAGATGCTCGTTGCACCCCGCTTCCAGACATTTTTCACGGCCTTCCTCCCCGACACTGGCTGTCAAGGCTATGATGGGCACCTTGGAAAATTTGTTAATTCCTCTCAATCTGCGGGTTGCCTCCAGACCATCCATCACAGGCATCCGGATATCCATCAGAATCAATTCGGGATCGTTCGCTACTGCTAGATCGATGGCCTCCTGACCATTCCTGGCTACATAAACCAGGTGGTCATGAATATGGAGCATGTCCAACACCATCGCCAAGTTGACTTCATTGTCCTCCACGACCAGGATTCTGCGGCTGTTCTTCGCAAGGGAAGCCGGCTGATTTGATTCCTTAGGTTTATCTTTATCTTCAGGACGCAATATTTTAAGGGGAAGGTCAAACCAGAATGTCGTGCCGCTGGAACCGCTTTCAACTCCAATCTCCCCTCCATGTAATTCCACCAGGCGCCGCGTGAGTGCCAAACCAATTCCTGTTCCCCCCAGAGCCTCATCTCGCACGCGGTTCACCTGCTCAAACTCAGAAAAAATTTTAACCTGATCTTCTTTGCTGATTCCTATCCCCGTGTCCGACACTGTGATGTGGACATGATCATTTTGCTTCAAAGCGGAGACCTCAATCTGCCCTTTTTCCGGGGTATACTTCACAGCATTCGATAACAAGTTGAGCATAATTTGTTTGCACCTGCGCAAGTCTCCCGTCATGGCTTTCAGATCGGGATCCACAGTTGATTTTACTTTAAACTGTTTTTCCTGGAGTTTTGGTTTCATTAATAACAAACTGGCATCAAACAATTCTTGCGGCGAGAAAGACTCCAATTGTAGATGCATCTTGCCTGCTTCAATTTTAGTCATATCCAGTAAATCAGTGATCAAGGCCAGTAAATGTTTACCACTTTCATCTATCTGGGTTACATAGCTTAATTGTTTCTCGTTGAGCTGACCGAAAAACATTCCTCGCAATAGGTCCGTGTACCCAAGAACTGCGTTCAGTGGGGTTCGTAACTCATGGCTCATGCCAGACAAAAAATCCGATTTAGCACGATTCGCCGCTTCCGCCTCTTCTTTTGCACCGATTAATTCCAGAGTTCTTTTTTTAATTTCTTTGTTTAGTGACAAACTCCAGACTGCGGTACTGCCCACGGCAAAAATTAACAGGCTGGCTAAAACCCAAATTAGTAAATTTTTAACCGTAACCCAAGTCTCTTCTTCGTGCGGCATCCACTTCTTATAGATATTCTGGGCTTCCTCTTTGGTGATGCGTGCCAATCCTTTTTCTAAAATGCTATTGAGAATTGGCAAATCATTTCGCGAAGCGAATGCCAGGTTGTAAGTAAATCCCGATTTCCCACCCACTCTAAGATTGGTAATTTTGTCCTGTTCTATATAAAGATTAGCCACAGCAATATTTTCGATCATGGCATCGACCAATCCCAGGGAAACCATTCTCAACCCTGTTAAAACATTGGGTACCGCTTCAATGTTTAACTCAGGGTAATTGTTTAGGATGTAGTCATGAACAGCGTAGCCAGTTGTAATTGCGATCTTTTTATTTCCCATGGTATCTAAAGTCTGCACGCCCTTATTTTCGGTTTTTACGACGATCACAGCAGGAAGTTGTATATAAGGTTTGGTAAAATTCATATATGCCAACCGTTGTGGGGTTGCGGCGGCACCCGACCACATATCAATGCGTCGACTTTGTCCCATTTCCAGAACATCGGTCCAATTCTTGGCTGCCACCATGTTGAATCGGAGGCCCATTTTTTTCCCCAAAAGGGTTAAGAAATCATTGGTCATCCCAACGTGGTTGCCTTCGCCATTAAGGGATTCAATAGGGGGGTAGTCAGGATCTGAGGCGTAGGATATTTCTGGATTCTCTATGAGCCATCTTTTCTCTTCGTCCGTCAATAAAACAGTGGTATCCACCTCACCATAGGCTTGGGCATGAGAAAATAAAGTTGCCAGCAACAGAATTAGTTTAAAGAGAGACTTAATTTTAGTGTTCCGAAAATTATTTAAGCGAAATTGTTTCATTTTATATACAATGGCATCAAGTTCTATTTATAAAGCCTTGAGGGGTGTTATAGACGAATTCTTTAAAACGTTCAAAGCTCGTTTGTATCACACCAAAAAGTTGTCCCTTTATAAAAACGGGATTTTGGCAGAGCAAAAAACCGTATTTACTGGCGTAGTTTATTAAAAATTTGATGCTCAATAATAACATACAAAGCAAGCCCTCATACTCTGGAAAAACATTAACAATTTTTGTAATATCAAGTCGAACGCATAAGACTCGATCAATATTGAACCAATAGCCCACCATCGAGACAAATACTTAGCATGAATA
Organism: Nitrospina sp.; assembly: GCA_018673915.1. Classification (GTDB taxonomy): domain Bacteria; phylum Nitrospinota; class Nitrospinia; order Nitrospinales; family VA-1; genus LS-NOB. The sequence goes on from JABHBK010000038.1 coordinate 5,091, forward strand.
TATTTTTCGCCAATTTTGCCAGTTTAATGTGGGGTCCGTGGCTTCTCATTCTCTTGTTAGGAGTAGGTTTTTGGTTAACCTTCCGGTTAGGAGGAATCCAGTTTCGTAACCTGTTTTACGCACTTCGCTTGGCTTTCTCAAAAGAACGGTCAGGAGAAGGAGATATTTCTCACTTTGGCGCGTTGATGACTGCCATGGCGGCAACAGTGGGAATGGGCAATATTGCGGGAGTGAGCACGGCGGTTGCCCTTGGCGGACCGGGTGCCATATTCTGGATGTGGTTAACAGGATTGGTGGGGATGGCTACCAAATATTCAGAGAGTTTTTTAGCCGTTAAATATCGCCAGGTCAATGAGCAAGGAGAAATTTCAGGCGGCCCGATGTACTACTTGGAACATGGGCTCGGTCAAAAATGGCTCGGTGTATGTTTTGCCGTTTTTGGTTCCCTTGCTGCCTTCGGTATCGGAAATATGATTCAAGCCAACACCGCAGCAATTGCGGTGGTTGAATCACTAGGCTCAAGTAAATTTTCGGTGGGGATTGTATTGTCCGTTTTGACCGGGATGGTAATCATAGGGGGTATCAAACGCATCTCCGATGTTGCTTCCTATTTTGTTCCATTTATGGTGGCCATTTATTTTATTGGTGCTGTGATAGTTATTTTGACTCACCTTGGTCAATTGGGAGTTGGAATTAAATTGATCTTGGAGCATGCCTTCACCGGAACTGCGGCGACAGGAGGGTTTATAGGAGCCAGCTTAGCCCAAACGATTCGATATGGCGTGGCACGTGGACTTTTTTCCAACGAGTCCGGGATGGGAAGCGCTCCGATTGCGGCGGCGGCAGCAAAAACTAACCAACCGGCTAAACAGGCACTGGTTTCTATGAGCGGAACGTTCCTGGATACCTTGGTGGTTTGTTCTCTTACTGCAATGGCATTGGCATCTACTGGAGTTTGGGTGTCTGGGGAAACAGGAGTGGCATTGACCCTTCAGGCTTTTTCTGCTGGCCTGCCAGGGAACTGGGGTCACTTTATCGTAACCCTGAGTGCAATCACTTTTGCTTTTTCATCGATTTTAGCCTGGGAATATTACGGAGAAAAATGTTTCGAATATCTTTTTGGAGATAACTGGGTCCATCTTTATAGATACCTCTGGGTACTTTTTGTTTTTGTCGGTTCCATGGTTAAATTAGAACTGGTTTGGAATTTTTCTGACGCTATGAATGCCTTGATGGCGGTTCCGAACCTAATCGGTTTGGTTCTTTTAAGCGGGGTTCTGTTCCGTGAGACCAAGATTTACGAAATGGGCATTCGTGATGGTTCCATTGACAAGTTTGATTAATTTATAAATTCATTTAAATAATACTACTTCCAAAACCATTCCATGTACAAATTCTATCTAAAATTCCAATTCCTTTTTTTGATAATATTTGCTCTATCCAGCCCGGTAAATCAAGCCTACGCCGAAATAGAATTGGGTCTCTTTCCCAATACTTTTGACAAGTTTTCTGTAGATGGTCAGTTGCATCTATTTTTGCGGCACGACACCAACCCCTCTTTTGGAGCGGCAGTAGATTCGAGAGGGCGATCAGAAACGACTTTTGGTGAAACCGTGGCCAAATTGGGAGTCACGTTTGAAAAGAAATTGGCTTGGACGGATTTAGAGGGCCGAATCAGCGGAGTATTAATGACCACCATTAATGCTGATGTATACGGAGTGGCCGATGATGAAAGCCAGGGTGACCTGAATGAAGGTTTTCTGAATTTTAAAAACATCTATCAATCCCCCTTTGACATCAAGGTTGGTCGTCAGAATATCTTTATTGAGAAATCCTTTATTTCCGGAGATGCAAACCCTGAAGATGCGGCAATATGGATTTCTGCGCATAAAAGTTTTCCCCTTGCTGTAAGGGCGGACGGGGATTTTGGGAAATTGAAAACCACTGCTTTCTGGGCCGACACAGAACTATACTCACAACAGGGTGACCAGAGAGAGCTAGGAAAAAGGGGGAAAGAAGGCGTCTCTTTTACGGGAATAAATTTGCATTACGATATTTCCGAAACCGCATATTTATATGGGGGCTATTATAGAAAAATAGATGAAAGCAATATTACCTTCAGCAGTTTTTCTCCTGGAGGAAAAGACCTTTTTTCTGAAAATAACACCAATGCCCTGGATATCGGTTTTGACGCTTCGGTTAAAGCTTTTCATTTTGCTGGGGAATTTGTTTACCAGCTGGGCGATGCCGGACGTCTTGGAGGGCAGGAGTTGAGCCGTGATGCGTATGCCGGTTTCGCACAAGCGCGATATAACTTCAATCATTCTGCAAAGCCTTATCTAAAGCTCATGTATATAAATTTTTCTGGCGACTCGAATCTTGAAGATGATAAAGCCGAAGATTATGACCCCATGTTCATTACCAGCAACATTTGGAATGAATGGCTGATCGGACAACTTGTGGGTGAGGTCCAGCTTTCCAATTCGAACAAAATTGCCTATATAGCCGACGCCGGTTTTTCACCCCTTCCAGGAATGCAAATGTCTTTCATGTTTATTAAACATTATTTGGCTGAACAGAACCTGGGGGTTTCAAGAGGAAGAAGGGCCTTGAGCAATGATGATTACGCCAATGAATGGAATTTTCTGGTGGATTATGAAGTCAACAAAAACATGAATGCTCATTTTGGGGCGGGATATGTTATTCCAGGAGATGCAGCGAAAGAATTTTTTGGTAACAACAACGATACTTTTTTCTCTCAGATGTGGCTGAAATTTCATTTCTAAAAGCTTATTCATATTTGAATGGGCAATCAATACCTTGAAGCTCAATCCTGCTTCTGAAAATCCAACATTAAATCTGGGGTCAAAAACCAATCACGCATTTATCGGCAATAGGATGTCAAGCTTATCTCATGGTCATGAAGGAACAGAGTGTGGTAATTTAGATAAAAATGGAACCTACTGAAGATAAAAATACTGGAAACAAAATTCTGGTGGCAGAGGATAATGACGTGAATTTATCAATGCTGCTTGATATGCTGAGCATTATGAAACATAAAGTTGTGGTGGCGAGAAATGGTCAGGAAGCTATAGACCTTGCCAAGACTGAAAAACCAGAGCTGATAATTATGGATATCAGTATGCCGGTAATGGATGGGCTGGAAGCAACTCGTAGGTTACGAGAGCTAAAAGAATTTTCCAACATCCCTATCCTGGCTTTAACAGCTAGCGCCGGAAATGATGGGAGAGAAAAATGTCTAGCGGCTGGCTGCACGGAGCATCTACCAAAACCCATTCAAACAAAAGAATTATTTGAAGCTTTGGGGAGAAATCTGCCAACTCAATAAATAAAAAAGGTCCGAGGTTAATTATGAAAGTTCTGATTGTTGAAGATGATAAGCCTTCCAGAGGCTTTATGAAGGATACTGTAGAAAGCCAGGGGTTTGAGACCCATGTGGCTGAAAATGGTTTGCTTGGTCTGGAAGTTTTTAAACAAATAAATCCTCACTTAGTTCTCTCCGACATACAAATGCCTGAAATGGATGGGCTTCAGCTTTTAGAGGAAATTCGCAAACTCAGTCCTAATGCAATTGTTGTTATGGTAACCGCATTCGGTTGTGAAGAATATGCCATGAAGGCGATGGAGTTGCGGGCCAACAACTATCTGAAAAAACCCGTCCGGCATTCAGAGTTGTTGCCGCTACTCACAAAGTATGCGTCGCTCATCGATGCGCCTGCAAGTTCAGAAAAAAAACCAGAAATAAAGAAAAAGACTTCCTTTACTATTAAACTGGATAGTGATGTTGAAAAAGTGCCAGACATGGTCGATTGGTTAGTGAAAACAACTGGTAGCTTGCTTGATGAAAGCGGGAGGCTGGACGTCAAACTTGGTTTGACGGAACTTCTGATTAACGCTATTGAACATGGTAATTTGGGTAGAAATGAAGGAGAAAAACCTGTCAACGACTTCTTACTCAGCTCACGTAAAGTGGCCATAGAATATAAAACGGGAGATTCTTACTGCGAGTGGATAATTACTGATGAAGGAAATGGGTTTGACTGGAAGTCATTTCTTAGTCGCTTGGACGCAGACCCTTTAGGCCAGGAAGGGAAAGGCTTACTATGCTGCAAGTTCCACTTTAGTGAATTGGAGTTTAACTCATCCGGAAATTCGGTTAGAGCCAGAAAAAATGAAAGCTCGGGATGAAGAATTTTAGAACTTGTTAATTTCAGTCTCTTTATTTCATTTGTTTTCTCTAAAATTTCCTCCTCTGCAACTAAGCTATTCTCGTTTAGCACCGCTATTAAAGCATCAATTTTCGTGCTTGAGGTATCATCATGAAAATGCTCAAGAAGTTGTTGGTGTGCGGCGACCAAATGCCATTCAAACACGCTCCCTACTGCGCCACAGCCTCATTAATTGTTTTGATCCACTTTGCTATATTCGAACCGTTAGGCATTAACGGTTATCCTGCAACTGTCGAGCGGAATACAAGCCCTATTTAACCTCTATTGCCTTCTGCCACTTTCTTTATATAATAGAATAAGTTTTTTCAATTCCATACAGACTTTGGATCAGGGTCTTACCCTTCATTCTTTTAAAACGTCTTTATCACCGTGATTACTAAACTTCAACGCAGAATTCGAAATATATTCATCACCGGGTTGTTGATCACCCTTCCGATTGCGCTGACGTGGTTCATTTTGCAGTTTCTGCTTAAAAACTTCGATGCGCTATCACCTGTGTTCACCAATATGCTGATACAGGTTGGTGTACCGATTCCCGAAGGTTATCGTATTCCTTTTCTTGGATTGGGAATGACCCTGCTGATCGTGCTCATGGTCGGTTGGTTTACTACTAATTTTTTTGGAAAAAAACTATTCATACTCGGCGAAACCATTGTTGAAAAAATTCCCTTCGTCCGCCGCATTTATAAAGGTACCAAACAGGTAGTTTTATCGATCGCCGAGGCAGATACCACTGCTTTCCGCAAAGTGGTCCTGCTCGAGTTCCCGCGTCGGGGACTTTTAGCCATTGGGTTTGTTACGGGTGAATCCCGTGGAGAAGTGCAGCAGGTGACCCAGGAAAACATGCTCAACGTGTTCGTCCCGACCATGCCCAACCCCACTTCCGGTTTCCTAATCTTCTCTCCGCCTGAAGAACTGACTGAGGTGTCCATGACCATTGAGGAAGGCATCAAGTATGTAGTTTCCGGAGGCATCGTCACCCCCCCAAGCCTTAAAATAATCGAAGCAAAAGGACTGAAGCTTGAGCAACCCTCCTGACCCTTCTCTCGACATCCTGTATATCGATAACCATTTAATAGCGGTGTGTAAACCTTCAGGCATGCTCACGCAGCAAGATGATTCTGGCGAAGCTTCCTTGATGGATCAGGTAAAGGGATGGATTAAAAATGAATTCAAAAAACCCGGTAAAGTTTATCTGGGGCTCGTCCATCGACTAGACCGACCGGTTTCCGGGGTGGTGGTTTTCGCCCGCACTTCCAAAGGGGCTTCGCGACTTTCTGAGCAATTTCGTCAGAAAACCACAAAGAAAATTTATCGAGCTCTGGTCGAAGGAATTCCTGACCCTAGAAAAGACCGCCTGACGCACTACCTGAGAAAAGAAAAAACCTTCAAGGCGACCGTCTTTCCCCGCCCCACACCTAACGCTAGTGAAGCCTTGCTCGATTATGAGGTCATTGACACGTTAACAAACACCAGCTTGCTGGACGTTCATCTGCATACCGGAAGGTTCCATCAGATCCGTGCCCAACTTTCCTTCATCGGGCACCCCATCGTTGGAGATAAAAAGTATGGCGCACATTCAACGTTGCCGGACGGAAAAATTGCTCTGCACGCCCTGCGCCTGACTTTTAAGCACCCTACAAGCAAAGAAGAAGTTTGTATCGAATGTCCCCCACCCCACTCACTCCCGTGGAAGGGAAACTAGCAAGGACTCGTATAATCCTGGTAACCCGTTTTTAGCCAGCTATTGCTCGTTGCCACCGACAGTCGCACTGGCTAAAGACTCTTTAACGAGGTCTTCTTTTTGGGTGTGGAATCCCATATCAATCAGCAAAGATATCAGCACAGGAACGAGAAACAGGGTAAACAAGGTAGAGATGCTCAATCCACCGATAAGAGCCGTACCCATACCTCGATACAATTCAGTACCCGCCCCCTCACCAAAAGCCAGAGGAATCATGCCAAACACGCTGGAGATGACCGTCATCATGATCGGCCTTAACCGTGTCTGGCACGACAGCAGTAGAGCCTCGCGCTCTTCCATACCGGACTTAATATTATTGAGCATTTGATGCACGATGAGTATGGCATTGTTAACCACAATACCCGCGAGGATAACAATCCCCAATTGGGTCAAAATATCAAATGTGATCCAGTTCCAGTCACTAGCCATAGCTTCGGCATTTTGCACATTCCATTCTTTAAGAATCTCAAGGATATTCCCGCGTTGGAACCAGTTGTTAAAGGTGATTCCCAGAAAAGAACCGGAAACCGCCAGCGCCACCGTAAGCATAACGATAAATGGTCTGAGAAAAGAAGAGAACAAGGCCACAAGGAGTAGATAGATAAAACCTAAGGCATAGGCGAAACTGTTCATTAATGATTTTTCGGTGGAAGCCAGTTCATCGGCAGAGCCGCCGATACGCAGCCCGTATTCTGCTCCCAATGTTATTCTCGTATTATTCAGTACTTCTTTATCAACCCGATTGATGACCAGTTGCATAGCAACATCTTTTCTCACTTGGACTCGAAGCTTGATCGCTCTATCCGTTCCGATATGGTCTATGCGCGCAGGGCCGGCATCAATTTTTATATCGACCAGATGCCCGAGATGGGTCATCATGCCTTCATCCGTCCATACAGGCAGGGAGCGGTAATCTTCCAATCCCAATTTATGGTCATCCTTCTTTTGCACCAGAACAAAGTCAATCGGTTCGCCCTGGTCATTGAACTCTCCAAGATATTTTCCGGCATTGAGCGACTCAACAATGTCTCCGATCTCATTCATCCCCATATCCAACCGGGCCGCATCTTCACGGCGAGGAATGAACCTGAGTTCCGGGTTACCAAATTTAAACTCCGGCCGAACCGAATGCACACCCTTGATTGAAGAAATTTTTCCGATCAAATCCAGCGCAGTGCCTTTAAGTTGCAACATATCTGGCCCGGTAATTTCTACCTCAAAGGTTTTATCTGCTGATCTGAAAATGGGCCTCTGCACAGCAAAGGCAAAACGGTATCCGGGAATGCCGAATATCTCGCGGCCCATTTCTTTGGATTTAACCGCCATCTTTACTTCACCTCTCTGGCCTGCCGCCAACTCCTTCTCGATAATCGCCCCTCCCCCATTGAAGCGAGACGAAAAAACCAGAAAGTTGCGGTTAACGTCTTCCATCGCTACGATCTTTTTTTCATAATTGGCCATATAACGCATATTTGTTTCCGCAGGGGTTCCCGCTACCGGTTCGATGAGCATGAAAACCATATTTTTATTACCGTAAGGCAGATAATCTTTTTCTGGCAGAGTTTGACCGCTGTACCACAACATCCACCCTACCCCGGCGATGACAAGGATCCTGAAAGAAATACTGACGGGTGAATGGCGGAGTATCCATTGCATGAGTCCGGTATAAACACCCCCCAGCTTCGCACCCAAAAGTACAAACGGTTTGAAAAGAGTGCGGTGAAAAAAACCTGGCCGGTATTCTTCCCCCGGCTGAAGACGAATCAATAACGTGGTCAAGGTCGGAATGACGGTGATGGAAACCAGTAAAGACAAGGCGATACTGGCACTAATGGTGATAGCAATGTCCCGGAACATCTGCCCCGCCTCTTCCTGAATAAATACGATAGGGATAAATACCGCCAGTGTCGTCAACGTAGAGGCCAGTACGGCTCCCCAAACTTCCGATGCGCCATCGTAGGCGGCTTTGAAAACTCCCTTTTTCATCGTGAGATGACGATAAATATTTTCCAGCACAACAATCGAGTTATCGACCACCATGCCAACCGCGAAAGCCATGCCCGCAAGAGAGATGATGTTTATGCTTCGCCCGAGAACCTTAAGAATGATAAACACAGAAATCAGGCTTACAGGAATGCTGATGGCTACAATTAATAAAGACCGCGCAGATCCCAGAAACAACAGCAGGACGGCCACTGCCAAAATAGCTCCAAAAGCCAGATTCGATTTCACCAGTCGCATGGCCTCATTGATATAATCCACATCCTGGTAAACAATTTTTAATTTGATCGGGATTCCCCGGTTTAACAATTCCTGATTCAGTTCATCGACTCGTTTAGCCGTCAAATTACAGGTCTCCACCACATTGGCCCCGGCCTTGCGAATCACTCCGAAGGCATTGGATAAGTTGCCGCTGATACGCACCAGAGAACTGGTCCGTCGATAACCATCCACCACCGTAGCAAAATCTTTCACTTTGATTGTTTTGTCGCCATCCCGCTTGATCACTGTTTCGAGAATATCTTTCGGATTGAGAAACTCTCCCAGCGCGCGGACGGTATAAGATCTATTGGCTTCATCGTGGAATCCTGCGCGGGTGTTCTGGTTTTCTTCCGCTAAAGCGTCTATCACTTCCTTGTAGGTCAGATGCATACGAGCCATACTGTAGGGATCAAACTCGACTCGCATTTCCCTCTCTTCACCGCCAAAATGCCAGACATCGGCAATACCCTTTACTCTCCTCAGAGAAGGAACAATAATATCTTCGCCAACCTTATACATATAGTTCTGGTCCAGGTTGGGCATCTTTTCATTGGGCTTGTCCATCACGATCCACATAATGGGACTCGAGTTGTCGCTCGAAATGGATCTCAGGGTTGGCTTGTCTGAATTGACGGGCAGGTCTTTAACCTGCTGAAGCTTGTTATTTACATCAAGCATCGCAAGGTTTTTGTCGATTCCCCATTCAAACTCCAGGTTGATGGTGCTCAATCCATGCTGACTGGTAGAACTCATTTTTTTCATGCCTTCCACCGATTCAAGCTGGTCTTCTAACCTGCGCGTGATATTGCGTTCCACTTCATCCGGGGAAAGCCCCAGATACACGGTCTTAACTTCAATTTCGGGTTTATCGACAGTGGGAGCCAACTGCCGCGGCAGGGTCTGGAAACATAAGTAACCCACCACCAAAGTCATGACAATGATTACTGTAACCGTGTGATAGTTGCGAATGGATTGGTCAATGAGTTTCATCAGGTTTCAGGAGTTTTAGCAGGAGATTTTTTTTCGATTTTTTCTGCCGAATTGAACGGCGTTTCTAATTTTGAATCCGGGTTCGTTAAAAACACTTTAACGCCAGGGAATACTGCACCGGAACCTCGCAAGATGATATCCGCTTTTGGCCCCAGTTGATGAGTGAAATCCTCAATCTCGACAAAATCACCCCGTTCCTTCAAAGCCTTAACCGGAACAAGGTGAGCCTTACCCTCTTTGACGATGTACACGACCGTCCCTTTCTCAGAAATGACAAGAGACACCGATGGAACATGAGGTATATTTTTTCGAATTCCAAAATTCAAGGTACTTTCAATTGTTAATCCAGAAAACAGAGAAGGATCTGGGTCGGGCAAATCAATTTGCACTTTGATATTCCCGGAAAATATGTTGGCATCGGGAATCACCCGGATGAGCCGTGTGAGATTTCTATGGTGCTCAAATTTCAAACCCAGCTCGCGGGCTAGAAACTGAGCTCCCTTTAAATTTTTTAATTTATTTCTGTAACTCTGCGGCATTTCGAGAACCGCTTTCAAGCGAGAAGACCCAATCATTCTCACTACAGATGTTCCCGCCTCGGCAAAAGCACCTAGATCAATTTCCTTATCGATGATAACCCCTTCGAAGGGAGCCTTGATATTAACCTTTGAAAGATTCAGTTCTGCCACCGCAACCTGTTTTTGAACCGCCTGCATATCCGATTCCAGCTTTTCAATATCTTCACTGCGTGCTTTCATACCTGCGGCCAATTCTGCCTTGCTGGCATTCAAAAACTCCTCAGCCTGACGAACCTTGTCGTTGGCGACATCAAGCACCGATTGAGATAAAACTTTTTTCTCCACCAGTTCTTGGATACGCTCAAATTCTATTATGGCCAGGTCCGAAGCGCTTTCGTTGGCTTTCATCCTGGCTTCTAACCTCTGCTTCTCTTCATGGCGCAATCCTCCCTGGGCTTTTTTGTATTCCTTTTGCACAGAAGAGAGGTCGGCATGCAATCTTTCGAGAATCAACTCATATTCCCTTGGGTCGATCTGTGCCAGCAAGTCCCCGGCCTTTACCTTCATCCCCTTTTCAATTGGAATCCGGGTAATTTTTCCACGAACCTCAGAGGTGATCACGATCCTCTGCTCGGCCTGGATATTTCCCAACGCCCGCACTTCGTCCGCCACATCCATGTAAACAAGTTTTCCAACCTGGACCGGGAGCACGAATTCTTTCTTTTTTGCCGGTTCAGCTTTATCTTCTGAGGAAGAACAGGAAACCAAGAAAAGAGTTAAAACGAGTAGCGGGAAAATAGACTGATATAATCTGTAAAACAAAATTCTGATATAATCCTCCCCCTAACAGGGCATTTTTTTAAAGTAAGACTTTGAAATAATTATCCTATATTAGCACTCAAAGGTTTTCAAATACATTCATGGGTCATTCGCCATTACCAAACTACCCGATCGACCAGTTCGATTATAAACTGCTGGATACGGGATCGTTTCAGAAGCTGGAACAATTCGGTCCGCACCGTTTCATCCGTCCCGCGCCTCAGGCCATCTGGCCCAAGTCCCTTCCCCCGGACGAATGGAAAAAGGCCGAGGGAGAATACAAATATTTCAAAGGTAAAGAAACCGGTGGGGAATGGAAATTGTTCACCCGACTCCCCAAAGATGGATGGAATATCAAGTTCAACCATCTCGTCTTCAAGGTCCAACCCACAGGATTCGGCCATATCGGGCTTTTTCCCGAACAAGCCCCAAATTGGCTATGGATTATGGACCAGCTTAAACAGCTTAACGGCACAGAAATACAAGTACTTAATGTTTTTGGTTATACGGGTGCAAGCACCCTGGCGGCGGCCTCCGCCGGGGCTCATGTCACTCATATTGATGCCTCCAAAGCCTCGGTCAACTGGGCCAAACATAATCTGGAGCTTTCCGGACTAGGGGATCGCCCGGTGCGCTGGATTGTAGATGATGCATTGAAATATATGCAGAGAGAACATAGACGCGGGAAAAAATATGATGCCATCATCATGGACCCTCCTTCTTTCGGCAGGGGACCCAAAGGAGAGGTCTGGAACATCGAGAATAAACTATCCGAGTTTATGGAGGCCTGCCAGAATATCCTCAGTGATTCTCCGGTATTTTTGCTTTTCACCACCCATTCACCCGGTTTTTCCGCCCTGACCCTCGAAAATATGATGCGAACCTATCTCCCTTCGCATAAACAAGGGAGTTTTGAGACAGGGGAGATGTTCATCCCCGATTTATCATCCGGACTCAACCTGCCCAACGGCTTTTTCGCCCGCTGGCTCTCTAGCGAGAGTAGCAGATAGCAAGTACCCGTTTACCGAACGAAGCTCTTTGCTCGCCAGAAAATAATTTCTCATTGGGCCACGCCAAACAGCGAACCGCGAGGGATAATGAACACGTGATATTCTTACCTAGCCTTAGCGCTCTAAAGGTATAATGCCTCACAAATTGTTACTTCAACCAAGGAACTTTAAAAATGTCCTTTTATCAACACCTGAAAGCACACGCAGAAAAGAACCCGTCTCATCCGGCGATCATTGAGGGAGATGCCAGCCTGAGTTATGGTGATTTTGTCTCCCAAATCGAACGTTTCGCAAATGCTTTATCCCAACTTAATCTCAACGACAATAGTAAAATCGGCCTTCTGTGCCTGAATCAGAAAGAATATCTCGTTGCTTTTTTTGCCGCCTTACTCAAAGGCGTTCCCGTTATCCCTTTCAACTTCATGCTGAAGCCTGAAGATCTGGTTTATATCACTCAGGATGCGGGAATTGATACTCTAATGGTTGACTCCGCTTTTGTTAAGCCTGAGGTGATTCCCTTCTTTAAATTCTTTTCCAATAAAATTCTTATAGGGCCGGCTGACCCAGGCCAAGTAGGAGAAGGAACCCTGAGATGGGACGAGTTCATGGCCTTGGGAGAGGCCAGTGATTCTCTAACGAAACATAAAAGAGGCGAAAGCCTCCCCGATGTCATCCTCTACACTTCTGGAACCACTGCCAAACCCAAAGGGGTCATGCTGGAAGAAAGTCAGTTCAATGAAAACTGCACCGGATTCCTGGAGCATTTGCATTTTACCCCTGAGGACAAAGTGATCGTTGCCCTGCCCCTGTTTCATTCGTTCGGAAATATCATGGCCCTGGTATTATTGCGCTCGGGAGCTACCCTCATTTTACTCAAGCAGTTTCAGCCTAAATCCATATTGGATTCCATCGCCCAGCATAAAGCCACCATACTTCCATTGGTGCCCACCATTTATTCGTTTCTAGTGCAGTTGTACGCCCGAGGCGGGTACGATGTTTCTTCCCTGCGCTATTGCATCTCCGGCGGAGCATCTCTACCCGAAACCCTGCTGAAAAGAGTTGAAGAGGGATTAGGGGTCACGGTCATTGAAGGCTATGGACTGACTGAAACTTCACCCGTAATCGCTGTCAACACAATGGAAGATGGTAGCGTCCCTGGCTCTGTAGGTCCCGTTCTGCCAAATATCGAACTGGAAATTGTGGATGATTCCGGGAAATCCCTCAAGCAGGGGGAGGTGGGAGAGATTCGAGTCCGTGGTGAAACAGTGATGAGAGGTTACTGGAACAAGCCGGATGAAACCGCAGAAACTATTTCAGCCGAAGGCTGGCTGAGAACCGGAGATCTCGGTCATATGGACGAAAACGGCAGGTTGTATATTTCCGCTGGTAGAAAGAAGGACCTCATCATCCGTGCGGGGGAAAACGTATCGCCATTGGCAATTGAAAATGCTCTGATGAACCATCCCGCCATCGCCGAAGTGGCGGCAGTAGGCATTCTCGATGAACGAGTGGGAGAAAAAGTGAAAGTGTTCGCGGTGGTTCGTGAAGGGAGTCAGGCCACAGCTGAGGAACTTAAAGAACTGTGCCGGAAGAAATTACCCGCCTTCATGATCCCCGACACGTTTCAGTTTATGGAATCCTTGCCAAAAACCGCAACCGGGAAAATAGTCAAAGCTGATTTGAAAAATACCTAGCCATTGTAAAGGCCATGGGTAAAACCTTATCAAGCCGAGCTAAGCTTTTGCCAACCAAACAAAGCTTTTGCTAGTCGCCACTCTCGCTAGAGAGCACAGCGGAAGCCAGTACCTTCCAGACGATAATCTGTTTCAAATCCTTTTCGCCAGGCAGACCGTTGACTGTTTGCATCGGATCGCCAGGAACCGCCTCTATAGATTTTTTGAGTTCCGCCACCCTTTCTCTTAGAAGGATTGGTACGCACGGGTCCTAAAGGATTGTCCTTAGGACTATTTCGGTAATACCTGATCTCAAACCAATCCGACACCCATTCATTAACGTTCCCTGCCATATCATGGAGTCCGAATGGATTAGCTGAAAAGGAACCGACCGGAGCTGTATTAGGAAACCCATCGGATAAATTTTTATTTCGTATGTTCAAGATACACTGGCTATCGCAAAAATTAGTTTTGGAAGCATCGAAATTATTGCCCCAATAGTATTCTGTATTGGTTCCACCGCGTGCGGCATATTCCCATTCAGCCTCTGTTGGCAGACGTTTATCAGATTTTTTGCAGTACTCATCTGCTTCGTCCCAGGTAATCATTTCGGCAGGCCGATCTGCTCCTTTAAACATCGAAGGATTGTGCCCCATCCCCGCTTGAAAAGCTCTTTGACTTACTTCAAACTTATCCATCTTGAAAGGCTTCAAACAAACTTCATGGACTGGCCTTTCTGACAAAGCGGCTTTTTCGCTACCCATTTTGAAACAGCCGCCTTTGAGTTCCACCATTTCCACTGGGCCTTTTGTTCCCGCCATGCTGATCAATTTATTTTCAACTTTAGCGTGCAGATCCTGCACATAGGCATAAACTCTGCTTGGTACCTTCTCGTATTTAATTTTGGCAGACTGGTGCGGGATGAGGAGCATTTTCCCGGTTTTCAGATTGAAGAGACGATAATGTGGAATCGGTTTTGCGACTTTTCCATCCACATAGTTTCTCATATTGTTACTACCGCCATCAGGGGTAACAACTTTTTCATCAACTATTTCTGCCTCGAACGGTTCGGGATATCCCTCAACCTTAACCATAACCGTATTACGTTTGATCACTTCCATGCCCAAAACACCGTCCACCAATTCTTTGGTTTCTTTGTATTTTTCCAGCTTAAACTTGACTTCAGCCAGAGAGCGCATGACCCGCCAATTTCCAGGGTCCATTTTAAGGGCATTGGCATAATGCTTTTCGGCTTCCTCGATTTTACCCAGGACCAACTTAGCATCTCCCTCGAGTGTTTCATTAACCACACTAGTGAAACCCAAACCTGGTAGCAAAAAAGTGCTAAACACAAAAAGAACAAATGTATTTCTAAAAAATAAAAATGAACGGCCCATCATCCAGCTCCTGTCAGGGGGAAATTATAATTGATATATTAGATATTATAACAGTGGAGAGGTTCCATACCAAACCAGGAATATAAAAATATTCTATTTGGAGGAATTTTTCTTTCTGGAGGGAGGTTTTTTATCACTTTCCGGTTTTGCATCCTGGACTTTCGCGTCCTGCTCAGATTTTTGCTTTTTAAGCTCTCCCCAACCGGAGTCCGCCTTTTTCTTTTTATTATGCTGGTCTCTTCTGGGGAAATAATCGATTTCATCAATCATGTTTATTTGGCCGTATTAAGGATCATGGATTTAATTTGCTCAACCCCAGGCCCCTGCATACCCAACGCCAGAGCCCGGTCCAAATGATACCGGCTTTTTTCGGAACGATGAAGAGAATGATACGTCATGGCAAGATTAATATGGCCCTGCCCATAATTGGGGTTGATTTGAACTGCATAATTGAGCCATTGAATCGCCTCTTCACGTTTATCCTGCATCGCCAGAACCTGACCCAGGGAATCGTAAGCCTGCAAATTCAGTGGCCATGCGCGAATCGCGGAACGCAACATTTCTTCCGCCTCCTCGGTTTTACTCAGCCTTCTTAAATTATTTCCCAACAAGGTCAGGGTTGGGCTGTGATTTGGATTATAAACCAAAGCCTTGTGGAAAAACCGATTGGCTTCATCAATTCTACCCTGAGCCTGCCAGGTCTGTCCAATCATCAAATAAGGTTTCCAGGCCTGAGGTTCCATTTCCGAAGCTAGAATATAATCGGCTTGAGCTTCTCCAATTTTTCCGTTCCTTATATGTGCTTCGCCATTTTTAACCGCTTCCTGGTATTTCATGCGGGAACTAATTTCGGACTGCGTTTTAGTGGGAGCGGAAACTAAAACAATAACCAATAACAGTGCGCTAATAACCACGCTCTTGGCAAGCATAAATTTTGGAGTAAAAACTTTCGCCTTGAACGAAGAAGCCCCCTCCAACCAATTCATATAAAACAATACCCCCGCTAGCCCCATCAATTGAAACATCGGGAACACGAATAGAAACAATCCATCCAGATAGTTCCAGGTAGGCGGAGATACAGAAGTAAATAAATTAAAAAAATTGGTCGAACGTAGTAACAGGTCTGAGCGATTGGATAAAAGTTCCACCGTTGACCCTAAAGCTTTTAATGTGAACTCTGGGTGGTTATAGGGCAAAGTAACCTTATATTGAATAATCATAAAATATTGCATCAACACCGCTGACACACACCCGATGGCAGCTATCCAGGTACCCCATTTAGACACAGCTGAAATACGATGCAAAAAATTGCACAACCCCAATGCAAAAACGGGTAGCGCTGAAATCAGATGCCGGTGCCCGTAAGAAGCCGAATCTTCCGGGTATAAAACCAATACAGTAAAAATTGCTACCAGATAGGCCAGTAAACCTGGGCGAATTTCCCGAAGCCGTTCATTTTTAAAAAATAAACCAACGAGCCCTGCTACAGCCAAGGGCATGGAAAATACTAAACCCCATTTTCCATCAAAAAACAGACCCCACACTTTTCCAAGCAAAGGAAGCATCGAGATACTTGTTAAGCCCTCGCCAGCATATTTCATATGCCGCGGTGGAAAAGGCACACCATTTAACTGGTACCAGCCTATTATTTGGGGAAGCATCACTAGAATGAACCCAGCCAACATAGCTCCACCCAGCACGCCTAAGTTTTTAACCGCTCCTGTAATATTGGATTTCCAATCCGAACGAAAATTCCATAAGAGGTCTACAGCAAACAAGGCAAAAAATGCGATATTGATCACTCTTGTCATGCATAGAAATCCAAGCAACGCCCCCAAAAGGGCATAGCGCACCGGGTCCCTGGATGAGCGGAATTGGACCCAGGCAAATATTAAAACCGCAGCAAGGAAAAATTCGGCGGTATGAGCCATACGTTGTCGGATGAACGAAAAATAAATCAATGGCGAAGCAAGCCATGTGCAGAGGGAAACCAGCAGGGCAAATCTTTCACTCATGAAAAAATGCAAGGTTTTATAAACCAGAATCAAACCCGCAAACAAAAATGTAACAGAAGCCACCGCAGTAGAAAGGTAATAAGGCGCTGAATATCCATCTGCAGAAACGGGATAACCCAATCCCTGATAAAGGAGCGCTAATAAATGTCCAATGATAAAAAACGGAAGGAATAAAACCGCCTGCCCCATTTGCCAGTTATTGAAAATATAACCGGTCGGCATTATTTTTTCTGAATGAGCGTAACGAAGCTCATTGAAAAAATCCAAGTCGCCGTCAAAAAACACAGAACGGAGGAATGCGTAATATCCAGTATCATCCCCCGCATCAATAGTAGTTACTGAGTAATATCCCTTATGAGTATCAGGAGGAATCCAGTTATTAAATATTCCTAAAGGAGTAAGCAGGAGAAATGCAAAAAATAAAGTCCCGCCAAGAACGAGACCGCTTCGTTGGGTCATATTATGTTTCCGTTACTCCAAGAAGGAGTCGGTGAAATGAGGGAGAACCGAGGGTTATTTACTGGTAACCGGCTGCGTTTCCAGCACCAGGCCCTTTTCAACCAGTTTTTTATGAGCATCTTCGACACGGGAAACAGCATGCTGGGTATCGCTCCAGGCAATCAGGTCTTCCAGACCCTGCTTTAGTGACAATTCGGGTTCAAAACCCAAGGCCTTGATTTTGGAAATGTCGGCAAAACAATCCCGGATATCGCCATTGCGGAATTTATAAATCACATCCGGCTGGAATGATTTACCGTAAAGCTCAATGATGGTGTTTGCCAAATCCAGAATAGAGGAAGGCTTTCCGGTACCAATATTGAAAATACCATAATTCGCATCATGGTGATCCAGCAAAAGAAGTTTTCCTCGCACCAGATCCTTGACATGGATAAAATCACGCCGTTGATTGCCGTCTTCATAGATCAGGGGCGGAGAATCGTTTTTAACCGCCGAGCAAAAAATCGCCCCGGCTCCAGTATAAGGGTTGTTCAGCGACTGTCGCGGACCGTAACAATTGAAATAGCGGCAAGCCACAGTAGGAATTTTGTGAGCTTTCCCTATTATCAGTGAATACACTTCCTGATCTTTTTTGCTTTGCGCATAGACAGAGGTGCAATCCAGTTCCTTATCCTCATCAGTGGGAACGGGAACTACCGGTACAGCACACTCAGGACATAGCATTTCCCATTGCCCTTCAATAAGCTGATTTTCCGGCCTGGGTTTAGGTGAAATCCTGCCATGTTCAGCGCAACGGTAGTAACCTTCTCCATAAAGGCTCATGGAACTGGCAACGAGAACTTTTTCGACTGAATGTTTTTCGTTTACCAGAATGTCCCATAACACTCCCGTACCCTGAACATTTGTGGAAATGTACTGATCGATGGAATACATCGACTGACCAACGCCAACCTCCGCGGCATCGTGAATGACAAGTTCCACATCTTCGATGGCTTTTTTTAGGTGATCCCGGTCACGGACATCTCCTACGATGAATTCCGCCTCCGGGTGCAGGTGTTCGGGCCTTTTGGCATTTTCTCCATGCACTTGAGAATTGAGGTTATCGTAAACACGAACAGTATCTCCTCTCGCTATTAACTGATCCACTGTATGTGAACCGATAAACCCGGCTCCTCCAGTCACCAAAATCCTTTTACCCATTATTCTCTCCGGTAAGTTGAAATTGAGACCTGCTCTCTCCAGCGGGTCTCAGGTTTTCTCCTGTTATCATATCTCAATCGGCAATTTTGTGAAAGGACTTGAGTGCTATGGTCCTTCCCCTCAATTCCCTGATTTTTGATAAGTTTTCTTCCTATATTGAATTCCATACTAAATTGGGCAATAATCCGTGTTAAGTAGCTTTACTTTCCTGCCCTTATAGAATCGGCAAACACCGTGAACCTTTCCTGCATCATCGTCAATTATTATAACAGTGCTCCTCTAAAAAACTGCCAGGAGTCTATCTACCAAACATTAAAAAACATATCCTTCGAAGTAATCGTTGTGGATAACAGCCAAGATGACCCGGGAATGGCATCGCTAATAGAAGCCTATCCACAAACTCATTATATCCAGAATCTTACCAACACAGGTTTTGCTAAAGCCAATAACCAAGCTGCCCAAGCAGCTAAGGGTGAAACTCTTCTTTTCTTAAACCCTGACACTATTTTAACCGATCAAGATATAGAGAAAATGCAAAAGCATCTGGAATCCAACCCAGATATAGGAGCCCTGGGCCCAAAAGTGTTGAATACAGATGGGAGCTTGCAATATTCCTGCAGACGCTTCCCCACGCTTATGACGGGTTTTTTCAACCGCTACTCGCTTCTCTCACAATGGTTCCCAGACAACTCCTATTCCGTTAGGTATATGATGAAAGACTTTAACCACGAGGAGATACGGGAAGTCGACTGGCTATCAGGGTGTTGCCTCATGATCCCCCATGCTGTGTTTAAAAAAGCAGGGGGCTTTGACGAACATTATTTTTTATTTAATGAAGATGTAGACTTGTGTAAAGCCATCCACCAACACGGGTTTAAAGTAATTTATTTTCCTTTAGCTAAGATTACGCACCATATCAGCACCAGCAATAGTAAAGTACCAGCAGACATTATTATAAAACGGCATCTTGGCATGATTCATTATTACAAAAAAAATCACGGCGAAAACCTGGGGACAAGAATGATTGTCAACATCATGATATCGCTAAGATGTCTTACCCAACTGGCCTTCAATATTTTCAAATGAAATTTAGTACGTTTCCCATTTCAGGAGAGGTTTATCTGACAGGATATTTTGTGGCTCTGGCCTTGTCTTTTGGCCTTACCTTCTATCTGATAAAAGCCATAAGAGGGTTCAACTTTCTTACCTTCCTATTAAACCGCCTTCCCATTTCAGCAGGAAACAGCATCAGTCCATTTGGAGGGCTTTCAGTAATCCTCTCTTTTCTGATTACATTATGGCTACTATTATTTTCAGGCCTGGTGGATGCGCGCAACCTCAACCTTATTTGCGTGCTAACCCTGGGGCTGGGTATGATGTTAATATTGGGCATCTACGATGACATCACTAACTGTCCGCCCAGAGTAAAATTACTCGTCCAAATCGCTATTGCCTGCACCCTTTATTTTGCTGGCTTTCAAATTGATCGCATCGGCAACCTGGTTGACTTGGGTCCTTTTTCCATCCTGTTAACAGTTTTATGGATTGTTGGAATTACCAACGCCATCAATCTAATAGATGGCATGGATGGGTTGGCACCGGGAATCATTTTTTTCTCCTGTCTAACGCTGGGTTTTGTTTTTTTGGAACGCAATATTGTTGAAGCTTCTTTCCTGGCCGTGATTCTTGCGGGTAGCATCCTGGGTTTCTTCTTTTTTAATTTACCACCAGCAAAAATCATTCTTGGCGACACCGGAAGCCTGCCACTTGGCCTGCTCGTCTCGCTCATTACTCTATTGCCTCTCAATCAGGGTCATACAGACGAAATATATTATCTAATTCCAGTTATTACCCTGCTGATTCCCATTATGGATACCACCTTCGCCTTTTTCAGAAGAATATTAAAAGGCATCAGCCCTTTCACCAAAGATGCCAATCATTTCCATCACAGATTGGAAAAACTCGGCCTCTCTCCAAGTAAGGCAATTTCTATATTATTTGCAATTGGGTTTTATTTTGATTTAACAGCATTGATTCCCGTCTACCGGATTCACCTGATTCCTAATTTCATTCCTATTTATTTCGTCTTCACAATTGCCAGCGTGGCCATCCTGATTTATATTTTGCATCGAATCGAGAAAAAACAAAATAATGACTGACAATTTCTCAACGAAACCACAGTTGTTTTTCTCGATTCCCGGCCTGTTATTTCTCATAATTATTGCCTACGCAAACACCCTGTTCTCTCCCTTCAACTTTGACGATCAGGCACTTTTACAGCAAGTAATTTTAAATGACCCCACTGGATTCAACCAGATGTGGCCTATCCGATATCGGCATCTTTTATATTTTAGCTTCAGCTTTAATCATTCTTTAAGCGGCCTGGAAACTTTCAGCTATCACCTGACCAATATTTTGTTTCACTTTTTAACATCTATAGCTGTTCTTCTTATTACCTTCAAAACCCTTGCAAACAATCCCCATTGGAAAATCAAATCAATCCTTGGCCTCTCTATTACCACAGCTTTCTTGTTTGCGCTCAATCCACTTCACACAGAGGCTATCACCTATATTTCAGGGCGATCTAGTGCCATTGCAGGTTTTTTTTATTTAATGGCTCTACTATTTTTCATTTTAGGAAGCGAAAAAAACAGTAATCCTAAGACAGCATATTATTTCCTGAGTCTATCAGCAATTGGCATAGCCTTCTTGAGCGAGGGATCCACATTACCTATTCCTCTGGGAATTATTTTATTCGACCTGTGCGTCATGAAGAAAAAGGGCTGGCTTCCTTTTAAAAACAGACTCCTTTTGATTTACCTCCCTTTTGCCATTTTTATTGAGTTATTTATTCATGCTTCTGGAGGAATTTTTTACTTACTCGCCCTGCTATTTTTTATTATGGGACACAAAAGCACCATCCCTTCAAGGACGGCGCTTCCGTTGTACTATTTTCTAACCCTATTTATGTTTAGCCTCGCACTCCTTAGTAAAGAAACAACATTCACCTTTCCTCTTGCAATAATTTTATATGACCTGTGTTTCATGAGAGGTGAAGGCTGGCGCCCCTTCAAAAATCGACTATTTTTTATTTATTTACCCATGTCTATTTTAGTAGCCGCCTTTGTAATACTTTCGCCTCCCATGCGCACCTTGGTAATGAATTGGTTCTGGAAAGCAGACCCTAACTATGCTTTTGCTCAAGCCTCGATCTTGGTATATGCCTTAAAACTTTGTTTATTTCCGATAAATCTGACTTTTGACTATGATTTATCAACCAACCTTGGGCCTCTGATTTTTTCCCATTTCATACCTCTTGCCATTTGGTTGGGCACTATATTGGTAGTCGTAAAAAACTTCCGCCGAATTTCTCCTGTTTTGGTCTTTTCATTCCTATGGTTTCTCATCACCATCTCACCCACAAACAGTTTTTTGCCCCGTGAAGATTTATTGAGCGAAAGAAATTTATACCTCCCCTCTTTTGGCCTCTCCTTTCTTATCGCTTTTGCTTTTTACCATTTGTTTACCCTTAAGTCGGGTGCTTCACTATCTAGGCCGGGCTTGGCACTACTGGTGACCCTCTTTTTAATTCAAAGTACCTTGTCACTAACTCGCAATTCAACTTACCGCTCCAACATTCTCCTTTGGGAGGACACCTATAAAAAATCCCCTGCTGACCTTAAAGTTCTTCATAATCTTAGCCATTATTATTTGGAAGAAAAGCGTTACCAGCAAGCTCTTGTACCCCTGTTAAGGCTTTCACGATCTGAAGCGGGAAACTTTTATCGAGCATTCGCCCATAGCAATCTGGGAAGTATCTACACACAAAACGGGAACTCCTCAAAGGCTGAAAAAGAATTCCTTAAGGCCATTGAACTGGAACCCAGCCTTCCTCTGGGGCACCTCAACCTGGGAACTTTTTATGCCTCTCGAGGGAAATTCCAACAAGCTCGGATAGAACTTCTACGCGCCCAGAAACGATACATGAGTAACAATTGGGGGTATTCCATGCCTAAGGACCTTGATTTGAGCTTGGCGCGGGTAAATTGGGAATTGAACTCTATTTCTGAAGCGAAGAGACATGCCCTTCAATTTCTGAATAAAATTCCTGCTTCTTCTGATGGACTTTTACTACTTGGAAAAATATATCAAAAGGAAGGTAATAACGCACTGGCGGAAAAAACATATCTGGAAATTCAAGAAGGTGGTTTAGCCTCAGCAAAGGCATACAATAACCTCGGAGTCCTTTATATCAAGAGCAACCAATACGAAAAAGCTCAGGATGCTTTTAATTCTTCAATAAATTATTACTCCCAAATCCCCGACGCACATTATAACCTTGGGAATCTCATTCTGGAATTAAACGGCGATCCTGCTCTGGCACAAGGACATTTGACATCAGCATTGCGGTATAACAAAAGTCCTTCTCTGAAAGAAAAAATCGACCTGCTTCTTGAGCAGACCCTTTCACCGTGAACCTTTTTTCCGGGTGTATGGAACCCAAAAGCCTCTACTCATCGCATCAACCACCTCACGTCCCGCAACGGTTTTTGTATTTTGTGTTCCGTGTCGAAGTTTCCATACCCGAGGAAGCCCTTTCAAGGCATCCCACCTTGCTTTTAAAACCGAGCCGGCTTTACCTTTCAAGGCAAACCAAATCAAAGCTACCAAACTGAATAGAATATGCTGGGGCAAATATATCCAGAACCATATTCCCGGCATATTCCGGAAATACGACCAAACAAGGTTTCTCTGTCCATGATATACCGCAAAATCACTATAACGACTGGTGGTCCCAGACCCTACATGTTCTACAACTGCATCAGAAACATAAATGCACCGATACCCCTTTAGACGTAACCGGAAACCAAGATCAACATCTTCGTTATAACAAAAAAAGTGCTCATCAAATCCTCCAACTCCTAAAAAAGCTTCTCGAGAAATTAATGATGCCGCAGCACAGGGTGAAAATATTTCCCCCGATTCTCTATTTATCTCTGAAGATTTCATTCCATGGTCGCGGCGCCATGCCACACCTGATACATGATAGATGTCTCCAGTTCCATCCAACAGGTCAGAATTGTGGCCAAGCATATGGCTGCCGAACATTTTGATATCAGGATATTGCTCTGTAGCATGCATTAAATTTTTTAACCAATCCGCTTGAGCAAAGGCATCTGGATTCAAAAATGCGATCCAATCACAATCTGTGGCTTGTTTCACCGCCAGGTTGTTTGCGCTGGCAAAACCTGTGTTTTTATCTAAGGCTACAAAGTCCCATTCCTGAAAATTTTCCTCAAGACTCTCCATGGAACCATCTGTGCTGGCATTGTCTACGACAAAAACACGATCTGGTAATAAGGTTTGGCTTTTAAGATTGCGTAGACATTCACCAAGATATTCACCGGAGTTCCAGTTGACAATAACTACCGCAATTTTTTTAGAAAATTTCATTCACTAATCAGAGTATTTGTTCGATGAGATATTGGGATACAAATCTATGGGTATAAGGTTGAAAATACAGGCTTAACCGCATATACTCCTTTGAGTAGACCTGATATTTCCTGCTAACCTTGTTTTATCACCTTCCGACAGGTTTTTACAGAAATGAAAACATTTTTTGTAACCGGTGGAGCTGGTTTTATTGGTGGTAACTTTATTCTGAACCTGTTGAAAGAGGGTCAGGCCAAAGTTATCAACTATGACAAACTGACCTACGCGGGAAACCTGGACACCTTATCATCCGTTGAAGACGACCCCAATTATGAATTTGTAAAGGGAGATATTTGCGATAGGGATATACTTTGCAAATTGTTTGAAAGTTATGACATTGACTATGTGGTCCATTTCGCTGCAGAGTCGCATGTAGATCGATCTATTGAAACTCCGGGAGAGTTTATTCGTACGAATGTTGTTGGCACCTTTGAATTACTGGAAGCGGCGCGCGGGTATGTGGCACCCAAAAATTTAGATAGACATAAGAATTTTCGTTTTCTTCACGTTTCCACCGATGAAGTGTACGGGTCCCTGGGAAAAACTGGGCTGTTCACGGAAGAAACACCTTATGCACCGAATTCCCCGTATGCGGCTTCCAAAGCCTCCTCCGACCATTTAGTGAGAGCCTATCACAAAACATTTGGTCTTCCGGTACTGACGACAAACTGTTCCAATAATTATGGCCCTTACCAATTCCCTGAAAAACTATTGCCATTGATGATTCAAAAGGCACTGAATGGGGAACATCTACCTGTTTATGGAGACGGCCAGCAAGTTCGCGACTGGTTGTTTGTCGAGGACCATTGCAGAGCCATTCTTCAGGTATTGGAAAAAGGAGAAGTAGGGCAAGTTTATAATATTGGTGGGCACAACGAAAAAACCAATTTGGATGTCGTCCACTCCCTTTGCCAGATATTGGATGAAATGCTTCCAGATTCTCCCCATCGGCCTCATAAAAAGCTGATCCAGAATGTAGCGGACAGACCAGGGCATGATCGCAGATATGCCATTGATGCCAGCAAAATTCAAAATCAGTTGGGATGGAAGCCGCAGGAGTCGTTTGAAACTGGCCTACGAAAAACCGTGCGATGGTATCTGGATAACAAGAATTGGACAGACAGGGTAATGTCAGGCGCTTATAAAGGGGAGCGTCTGGGTCTTGAGAAACTTAAGGAACATTAAATATGATCAACAAAGGAATCATTTTAGCAGGAGGATCGGGAACCCGGCTCTACCCATTGACCCAGGTCGTCAGCAAGCAATTGATGCCGCTCTATGACAAGCCAATGATCTATTATCCGCTGAGCACCCTTCTGCTGGCAGATATCCGGGATATATTTATTATCACCACCCCTCAAGACCAACCCCTGTTCCAAGAATTACTGAAAGATGGAAGTCAATGGGGAGCCAACATCACTTATGGTGTTCAGCCTAGCCCAGACGGTCTGGCTCAGGCATTCATCATAGGCAAAGAGTTTATCGGCAATGATGGATGCAGTTTGATCCTAGGAGATAATGTGTTTTATGGTCAGGAACTACCGGCTCTCATGGAAGACGCCCAAAAACGAGATTCTGGTGCTACCGTTTTTGGTTATTGGGTAAAAGACCCGCAAAATTATGGAGTGGCCGAGTTCGGCCCAGACAACAAAGTTGTCAGCGTTAAAGAAAAACCCCCTCAACCTAAATCGAACTTTGCTATTACCGGGCTTTATTTTTATGACAATCAAGTTGTCGACATCGCATCCTCCATCAAACCCTCAGCAAGAGGAGAACTCGAAATCACCGATGTCAACCAGGTATACCTTGATCAAGCCCAACTATCCGTGGAGAAAATGAGCCGCGGATTTGCCTGGCTGGATACGGGTTCTCATGAATCTCTGCTAGATGCTTCCAATTTTATAGAAACTATACAACGTCGGCAGGGACTGATGGTCTGTTGTCCTGAAGAGATTGCCTACAGTAAAGGCTGGATCACAGCAGAAGACCTGGAGAAGGCGGCTCGATCTTTAAAAAATAACGGATACGGGCAATATTTACTCCGATTAATTCAAAAAGTATAAACCTTATCCCTGGCACATCTTTGGGATACCTATCCCCGTCCAACTTTAAAACTCATGCGAATTCTCCTGACAGGTAAAAACGGACAAGTGGGTTGGGAGTTAGCGCACTCTCTTTCTCCTTTAGGTACTGTTATTGCGATGGGCAGGGACCAGATGGACCTTTCCAAACCAGAAACTCTGGGCTCTGTCATACAAAAAGTCCAGCCAGATGTCATTATAAATGCTGCCGCATACACCGCAGTGGACAAGGCCGAATCAGAACCAGAATTAGCCATGACCGTCAATGGCATCGCACCGGGAGTGATCGCTCAGGAAGCCAAAAACATTGGCGCAGGAATGATTCACTTTTCCACCGATTATGTTTTTGATGGAAACTCCCCATCCCCCTACAAGGAAGACGATCCAACCTCTCCTTTAAACGTGTACGGGAAATCCAAGCTGGAGGGAGAAAGAGGGGTGATCCAAACTGGCATTCCCCATGTCATACTTAGAACCAGTGGGGTGTTTAGCTTGAGAGGCAATAACTTTCTACTTACCATGCAAAAACTGGCTAAAAATAGAAAGCAAATAAAAGTTGTTGATGACCAAACTGGAGGTCCTACTTGGTCAAGGGCCATTGCCGAAGGAACAGCTCGAATTCTGGAACAAAGCCTGACCAAAGACGGCGTTAATTTTCTTCAATCAGGAATTTTTAATATGTCGTGTGGTGGCGAGACTAGTTGGTTTGGTTTTGCAAAAAAAATCCTTGAACTGTCTGGCTTAATAAAGAATACCGAATTGATTTCCATCCCCACCATCGAGTATCCCACCCCCGCTGTTCGGCCCAAAAACTCACTGCTTTCAAACAAAAAATTAAAACAGGTCTTCCATCATGAAATGCCTCATTGGCAGGATGCGTTGCTAGAATGCCTGAACTCTGCAAAAAGTGTCTAATTTTGCCTATTGAATTTTTGTTGGCACAAAATCTATACTTATCATACTAAGACTATATTTTCTAAAAATCATATCACTGGTAATCGAATGACCTCTTCACCAAGGCAATTAATGTTCTTGAAAAAAGAAGGGTCCGGAATAGTTGTTGAAGCCCGGGACTCTTCTGAACGGGAGAATTTAAAACAGGAAGCAGAGGCCAAGGGAATGAGCTACCTGCCACTGACTATTGAAAACTTTTATCCCGACTATCGAGGATACCGATATTTTGACTTGAGAAATTCAGTCACCCGGGAGACGTTCAGCATAGATCATGTATTAGAAGCCTGGGAAGTAGATAAAAAACACCAAGAAGGCCATGAAGGAACTGAGGATTGGTTTATTCATTAAGAAAATTATATTTTTTTGCATTCTAGAACACTAAAGTGATTATGGAGCAGTATTTTAAAACACTAAAACTTTCACCCGGCGCATCTCTTGAAGATGTTAAACAGGCCTACAAAGCACAGGTCAAGATCTGGCATCCAGACCGGTTTCCTCAGGAATCCCCACGACTACAGAAAAAGGCTCATGAAATGTTCCAGAAGATCACGACCGCCTATAAAAAAATCAATGCCCAGATAAGGCAAAATTATAAGCGCGCTTATGACAGGAAGGAAAGACAACATACGCGGGCCACACGGACTTCCCAAAAACCCAAAGCTGATACGTCTGATGCTAAACCAGGTACTCAACATTCTGACACTGTTCCCGGGTTCACCACGCAAGTCTGGCCCAATGGAGATAAATACGAAGGACAGATATTTCATGACCAGATGCATGGCAGGGGAATCTTCACATCTTCTCAAGGATATGTTTATACCGGTGAATTCAGATATGGAAAACCTAATGGGCTAGGAAAACTGGTCTATGACAACGGCGACCAGTACGAGGGAAGTTTTCTGGATGACATGCTCCATGGTCAGGGGAAATATAACTACGCAAACGGGGATCGATACCAAGGGGAATTCCAAAACGATTTACCCCACGGACAGGGAATCTATATCCTGACAAATGGAAGTATCTATTCCGGGACCTGGGAGCAAGGGGGGCTGGTTTCCTGATCTCCTTACCCGGTAGATTCAGAGTCGCAGACTACACAGTTTAAAAGGGTTCCCAATCTTTCCTTCCTACCTTCTTCATCATTCACCCAGGGGCGAATAATCAATGGCGGACGGTGTCGAACATGCTGATTGTGTCCGCATTCCAATTCTGCCACCCAAAAGCTTTCCTCGTCCTGATGAAACCCTGATATTTTCTTTTCCATCAGCCCTTTTAGCGGGAACGCAATAGGGTTTCTGCGGCCATCAGTCCCATTACTGTGGTGTCCACCACAATATCCAATTCCTCCGGGCTGATTTCCATGGCATCCAGATAGCCTTCTTCAGGAGAGTCTTCAAAAGCCGTGGTAACAGGATGCTTAAACTCATTCATATTGGCAATGCGGTTGGCAGTGCTTACGACTTGGTTCAAGGTCAAAGTTTCGCCTTTAACCGGTCCTTTGCCATGATGCGCCAAGGCCGCTGAGGCTACTTTAGGAGGAAGCGACCACCACTTTTTCATGAATTCGGCTCCCGCTTCAGGATGGGATATTTTAAATTCCTCTTCTTCCAGAACTTCCAAAGGCTTATCCGAAGAACTCAAATCCTTTAAGGTAAGAAATTGAAAATATTCCTGGGAAATAACATTATCCAACACCAAAATTCCCACATCATGCATCAAGCCAGCCAGGAAGCTGGATTCTAAATCCTCTAAATCGGTAAGTACTTTTTTAGCCAGTGACCGCGCAATAAAAGCCACCGCCATAGAATGCTTCCAGAATTCGATTTGATCGAAAGCTTTACCTTTTTTGAATGTCTTTGGCAATTCAAGGGCATACACCAGATCCATCACCTGTTTCATCCCCAAACGTACCACCGCATCCTCAAGATTCCGGGTCTCATCACGACCTCCGCCAAACAAAGCGCTATTAGCAAGGGTAATCAATCGCCCAGACAGAACCGCATCTGCCTTTAATAATCGATAAACATCCTCAACTTCACAATCAGGATCATCAATTAATTTTTGCAAACCAAGCAGAATTTCCGGTAATGGAGGAAGGTTAGGACTCGTTTGAATCAATTGCAGAATTTTGTCTCGCACAAAAACTCCCAAGAATTGAATGTGGAATTGGGGATGTGTCTAACATCCCACCAGCGATACTAGCTTTCAATAAATAGATTGTCAAGAATTTGAACTAATACATTTACGGACTTCAATCCCTAGTGCGAAAATTAATACCGCTTCGCAAAACAAGGTCGACCAGGCCGCCCCAATTGCTCCATATTGAGGAATTAAAACCAGGTTGAGAGTTATATTTGCTACGGTTGCTCCCACCAAATTCCAGGTATTAATGCTCTCTCTGCCCGAGGATATGAGTATATTTGCCAATAAAAAGTTCAAAAAGAACAAAAATATGGCTCCTGATAAAACCTCGAGTACCGCGATGGAAGGAGAAAATTTATCGCCAAATATGATTGTAATGATCCAAGGGGAAAATGCCCACAAAGTCAAAGCAATACCCCCTCCAACCAGGAAAAATAGTCCCAATGCCTTTTTTGAGCTCTTTTTAAACTGGGGGTGATTAGAATGATATTCCTCAACAAGGGTGGGAAACAGTACCAGCATGATACTGGAAGGGAAAATAATGGCCACCTCAAACAATTTGTAAGCGGCACTATAAAATCCAACCACTTTTTCATTGGTCATCAATTGAAGCATTACAATATCCACTCTAAAATAAAGTACGCTGAATATCATTCCCAAAGCTATCGGAGCAGACCGGGTCAAATAATCTTTCCAGATCGAAATCCTGAATTCTGGGAAAAATGCTCCAAACCGATTGCGAATAACACAAAATGATAGAATTAGAGTAATGGCTTCTGCTATTACTATGCCCCAGATCAAAGGCTCCAGTTCCCGGTATAATAAGACCAATGAGATACCCAACACAGACTTGATCACATTGGAGGATGCCCAGAGAACAGAATGAAAAATAAACTGCTTAAAACAATTGCCATAATGCCAAAGTGATTGAGAAAGTGTATTAAACAACAGGGAAATAGATAACACCCCTAACAGATGCAGGGTAGTTGATGGCAAGTCAGTAGCTTGAAAAAGCAGGAATACACAGAGAATAGTCGCCAAAGAGGTTACAACTTTTAATCCGAGTATGTTCGAAAGGTAGCTCTTGGCCTGAGTGGGTTTTTTGGTAACTTCTCGAACCATCCAGATGTCAAATCCAAAATTGGAAAAACAATTGGCCGCAAGCACAACGGTTGTGAGAAGCGAATACACTCCAAAAAGCGCTGGACCCAGTTGGCGTGAAACAACCAGAGTTAATAAAAAAAGGAAAACTGCATTAGAAGCTCTGCCAGCAAAAATATATACGGTATTTTTAATCACGTAGAAATTGGCCGGTTTTAAAGGTAAGTAGTTTTTGGGAAGAGACACCGACAAGATATAGCTCGGAACGACCACATTCTCCGATATCCTGCTTCTTCTGAATACTATACCCCATTGACAAAATCAAGATGATTGGTAGCTTAAATCTTACGAATCGTTGGCCTAAAGTAAACTGAGTTCAATTGTTACTTGATTCTTCAGACTTTTAAAAATATGATCACTTCAGGGAATATAGAGAATCCACCTCTTATCATAATTTTTACTCTTTTTTTCTGAGTTTTTATTTCTGGTCTTTTTCAGGATTATTAATGTTCTACAAAAATTTTAACACTCAAGTTCTGTGAAAATATTAGTTACGGGAGCCGCTGGTTTTATAGGATTTCACATCGCAAGGCGATTACTAGAAGATGGCTATAATGTCATTGGCCTGGATAACGTCAATGATTATTACGATGTGAAATTGAAAAGAGCCCGATTAAAAATTCTTCAAGATTACAAGCCCTTTTCCTTTTATGAGAATAATCTTGAAGACAAGGAAGCCGTAGATCATTTATTTAAAAAGGAAGCCCTTCAACGAGTTATCCATTTAGCCGCACAAGCTGGCGTAAGATACTCCATTCAACATCCAGAAGTTTATATCCAAAGTAATATTGTAGGGACATTCAATATCCTTGAAGCTTGCCGACATAATGCGGTGGAGCACCTTGTCTATGCATCGACCAGTTCAGCTTATGGGCTGAATACCAAATTCCCCTTTTCCGTTCACGACAATGTCAGCCACCCTGTCTCATTTTATGGAGCGACAAAAATAGCCAATGAGTTGATGGCCCATTCTTATTCTCATCTCTATGGACTTCCAACCACTGGATTGAGATTTTTTACAGTATATGGGCCTTGGGGCCGCCCTGATATGGCTTTATTCCTATTCACAAAAGCCATTCTTGCTTCGGAAGCCATAGACCTATACAACCAAGGTGATATGGTAAGAGATTTTACTTATATCGATGACATTGTCGAAGGATTGTTTCGTATCGTAAAGAATGTGCCGGAACCTGACCCTGAATGGTCAGGAGACACCCCCAACCCAGCTTCTTCATCTGCACCCTACAGGCTTTATAATATAGGGTCCAATTCCCCTGTTCCGTTGATGGACTATGTTCGCGAAATTGAAAAAAACCTCGGGATGGAAGCTAAATTAAACCTGATGCCCATGCAAGATGGAGATGTCCGCAAATCACATGCCGATGTTGAGAACCTGATTAAGGTTTTTGATTATGCCCCAAAATGGAATATTAAGGATGGCATTAAAAACTTTATCCAATGGTATGTCGATTACTACAAAGTAAGCCTACCCACTCGATGAGCAAACAATCCCAGCACTCATCTCCAAGGTTTTCGTGTTCAAAGACCGATTAAATCCTCCCCTTGTCAGGTTTAACTCAACAGGTATAGAAAATGGAAAAATCTGACTTTTTACTGATAGGCGGCGGAATAATTGGAATCAGTATTGCTCGTGAGTTAAAAAAACGCTATCCCGATTCCAGCATCTGTATTTTTGAAAAAGAGCTGGAATGCGGGCTCCACGCAAGCGGGAGAAACAGTGGGGTTCTGCATGCCGGTTTCTATTACACGGCAGATAGTTTCAAAGCTAAATTTACTAGAGACGGAAATAAAAGACTAACGAAATATTGCGATTCTAAAAACATCAAAGTCAATAAATGTGGGAAGTTAGTCGTCGCCCAGAATGAATCGGAACTAACCTGGCTAGATGAGTTAATGGTTCGAGCCAAAAATAACGGGGTTCCACTAGAATCGATTACAGAAGAAGAAAGTAAAACCATTGAGCCTCGCGCCAAAACTTTTCAACGAGCCCTGTTCTCTCCATCTACCTCTTCTGTTAATCCCAAGGAATTGCTAAAAGCCATGCAACTTGATGCTATCCAGGAAGGGGTACGAATTTGCACCAATACGAAATATTTGCATCGCAAAGATAAAAATACAATTCAAACTTCAACTGGCCTCTTTGAAGCAGGGTATTTGATCAACGTGGCTGGACTCTATGCTGATAAAATTGGCAGGGACTTCGGGTTTTCAGAAGACTACCGGATTCTACCCTTCAAAGGGCTATATTTATACTCAAATGAACCTTCGGGATCCCTGAGAACCCACATTTACCCCGTTCCAGATCTTGCAAACCCCTTTCTAGGGGTCCACCTCACAGTCACAACGGATGGAAAAGTCAAGCTAGGCCCAACGGCCATCCCAGCATTCTGGCGCGAACAATATGAAGGCTGGAGCAATTTCCGATTTGATGAACTGACAGAAATTCTATTGAGACAGGCAGGATTATTTTTATCGTCAAACTTTGACTTTAAAGCTTTGGCTATTAGAGAGCTACAAAAATATTCCCGTCCAAAAATGGTTTCACTGGCCTCTTCTCTGGCAAAAGGAGTAGAGATTAAGAATTATCGTAAATGGGGAGAACCGGGCATTCGTGCTCAATTGCTGAACATTCGGGGAAAAAAGCTTGAAATGGATTTTGTGCTGGAAGGGAATAATCTGTCTATGCATATTTTGAACGCGGTTTCCCCAGGGTTCACATGCGCCCTGCCTTTTGCAGAACATGTCTGCGATCAAATAGACAGCAAGTTAAGCTAATTAAAAAAGACCTTATTTATTTTGATTTAATTCGGAGATTATCTCAGGCTGCTCTAACAACATCTTTTCTATTTCCTTAACCGTCAACCGTACTGTGTTCTGCGAGGTATAATCTTCTACCTTCTCAAACTTTTTATCTCCTTCGCTCAAATATTTATTGTAGTTCAAGTCGCGGTCATCCATGCTTAACCTAAGGTAATCCCCCATATCCTCTGATCTAAGAAGTTCTTCCTGGGAAGCTAAGGTTTCGTGCATTTTTTCTCCATGCCGCATACCAATTGTTTGGATTTCAGAGTCGGAACCCAATATATTTTTCAATGCCTGAGCGAGATCACCCACAGAACAAGAGGGGGCATTGCGGACAAATATATCCCCCTGTTTCCCGTTCCCAAGAGCAAACCCAACCAGGTTGATCGCTTCTTTTAGAGGCAGGAGAAACCGAGTCATTCCTGGTTCCGTCACTGTAAGAGGTTTCTTTTCCCTCATCAATTTCATAAATAGTGGGATAACTGAGCCGCGGGAAAACAAAACATTTCCATAACGAACCAAAGTAAGAATGGTCTGCCCTTCTGAAAGTTTTCGGGAAGCGGACTGAACCACTTTTTCCATAAGGGCTTTAGTGATTCCTAGGGCATTGACAGGATAAACAGCTTTATCGGTACTGAGGCTGACAACTCTGGACACTCCATGACTGATAGCCGAATTGATTACATTCTGACTTCCCAACACATTGGTCTGCGTCGCCTGCATGGGAAAAAATTCACAGGTGGGAACTTGCTTTAACGCAGCGGCATGAAACACATAATCCACCCCAGCCATCACATCATCGACACTATCGCGGTCTCTAACGTCTCCAATATAAAATTTTATTTTGGGGTTCTGGAACTTCAGGCGCATTTCCTCTTGCTTCAACTCGTCTCGACTGAAAACTCGAATTTCTTCAAAGTTCTTGTCGAGAAGGAAATTAACAAAATACCCTCCAAATGAGCCTGTTCCTCCAGTTACAAGAATGGTTTTTCCTTGAAATTCGGCCATGCCGTAGCTCCTTAAAATGACTAATTTTCAAATTCCAGACAATTAGCAAACCCTATGGGAAATGCTGCTAAAGCAATTCGCAAACCCGAATTCATGATAATTTTAGCGGAATTTTTGCTAAAAAACATAAGTTTATCCCTTTCTTAATAATAGATTGAACATTTTCACCCATAAAATTCCTTCAATTTTCTATTCTCATGCACATGAATCATCAAATCAAACCAATATCCTAACACTTTGTTTTTTAAATTGTCGCCGTTTCTTGTATGGGATATACTCATAATAAATCAGGGTTTTAATCTATATTTCAGGAGTTAGTTTTTGGGAGATAAAATCAACCTTGCGCTTATCGGGGCTGGTCATTGGGGAAAAAACTTGGCCCGAGTTTTTTTTGAGCTCGGCATATTAAAAATAATTTGCGACTCCTCTGAGGACGTTCTTAAAAGAAAATCTGCAAAGTATCCTGAAATTGCAACCACATCCTCTTTTGCTAATACCTTAGCATCTACAGATATCAATGCAATTGCCATAGCAACCCCTGCCGAACAGCATTATAGTTTGGCAAAAAAATCTCTCCTTGCAGGTAAACACGTTTTTGTCGAAAAACCTCTTTCTATGACCGCAATAGAAGGGGAGGAAATAGTTCAAATTGCGAAACAAAAAGGAAAAGTCCTGTTTGTCGGACACGTTCTCCAATATCACCCTGCCATCCAGACTATCAAAAAAATACTTCAGGATGGCCAGCTCGGAAAACTGCAGTATATTTACTCCAACAGACTTAATCTGGGAAAAATCCGACGTGAGGAAAATATTCTTTGGTCTTTTGCTCCCCATGATATTTCTTTGATTTTATCCTTGGTAGGTGAAGAACCCATAGAAGTTACCGCTACAGGGACTAACATTCTCCATCCCGAGATCGCTGATACAACTACCACCAATATTAAATTTCCTTCCGGTGTCGGAGCTCATATATTTGTTTCCTGGCTTCATCCTTTCAAAGAACAAAAATTGGTACTCATAGGGGATCAAGGTATGATTGTGTTTGACGATACGGTTCCTACAGATCAAAAACTTATGATGTATCCGCATCAGATATCCTGGAAAAATGGAATTCCAATTCCAGATAAAAAACAGGGCAACCCCGTCGACCTAACGAAACAATGGAAAGAACCTTTAATGGAGGAAGGACGCGCGTTTATTAATTCAATTCACGGCAAACCAGCTTTTACGGACGGAGAAGAAGGTTTGAGGGTTTTGAAGGTATTACAACGTGCTCAAGCGAGTATGGATAATAAAAATGACTCAGCTAAAAAAACACCTTATTTTATCCACCCTACCAGTGATGTAGATGATGAATGTGAAATAGGGAAGAATACCAAGGTGTGGCATTACTCACACATTCTCACAGGTTCAAAAATTGGAGAGGGTGCAAATATAGGCCAAAATGTAATGATAGGCCCTAATGGGGTTGTGGGAAATAATGTCAAAATTCAAAATAATGTATCTATCTATGAAGGGGTCACCCTGGAAGATGATGTGTTTTGCGGTCCTTCCTGTGTCTTTACAAATGTTATTAACCCACGGTCCAAGATTCCGCGTAAAAACGAATTAAAGGCTACTATAGTCCGTCAAGGGGCCACTATTGGAGCCAACTCTACCATCCTCTGCGGAGTCACAATTGGAAAGTTTGCTTTTGTAGGAGCTGGAGCAGTCGTTACGAAAGATATACCCGATTACGGATTAGCCTATGGCAACCCAGCTAAGCTTCATGGATGGATGTGTGAATGCGGGAATCGGTTGGACAATGACAAAAAATGTCAATCATGTGGGAAAACCATGCCCATCCCCTGAAATACTTCCTGCTCCACAGGAAAAATTCAACCTGGCTTAAAAGACCGTAAATTATCAGGAAATATTTTCGATGGGTTTTAATAAAATCCTGTGCCCGCTATTTCCAGCTCCAAAACGAATACAACTCAATTTCGCCATCAGTAACGGAGTACCAACCATTACAATTATCCACCAACTCAGCATATGGTGGCGCATGGCCGTTCCATAATTCGATGTGCCTATCGAAAATAACAAGGTAATACTGAAAAACATAATTAACAGGAGCGCGAATAGTCGCCGTTGCGAGCCCTCAGCAATACACCAGTGTTTTACTGAAAAGTAAATCAGGATCATGCGAAAAAATGACTCCATAACCCCATATACATCCTGAACACTACTTACCTGCCATGGAAATGGTGCAAACAGATAGTACACATATAACTTTAAACTCGAATAAATAGTCATCATGTTTGATGAAAGGTCGAGTGGAATCCCATATGTCGTCCTTCCTGAAACATTAATAGATCCTGTCCGAAGAGTATTAATAAACTCCAGCCAGCTACGATCAAAAATCATATTATACGCACCCAGGCTTGGCACCACATTTATTAAAAGAATCAGGCCCGCTATGGAAATGGGTCCAATTACAAATACCACCAGGCGGAGTATTTTTACGTTTCCAAGGCGCGAAACCGGTCTAATACTCCATATAAAAAATAATGGTACTACCCACATTCCATAACCTATCAAACCCCTATGCATAACGCACATGCTTAGCACTGAAAGTATAAAAGCTATGATGTAACTATTTATCCCACCTTTCATATGCATTTTAATACCAAAATACATAACAAGTAAAAATGAGAGTACTTGATATGATTCTCGAAGAGTAATCGACCCTAAAAATACCATGGTCGGTAATGCGCCAAAAGCAAGGAGAGAATAAATTTTATATTTAACTATTCCACACAACCGAATTATTTTTAAAAAGATAATACAAGAAATAGAGAAAGCCAGGATGGAAAGCTGCTCTCCTAGCAGGTGAGATACACCAAGCCATCTATATACGAGACCTAGCATCTGCGCATAAAGTTGAGGACCTATTGCAAGGCCCCACTCCTCATGCATCGCAAATTCTCCTCCCAACTTCTGAAAAAGCGCAGCATCAAAACCAGCACCAAATGTTACAAACAAATAGGCATTAGCAAATGCAATAGTTTCATGCAGAGTAATAACAAAAAAATAACCCAGCAGGATGGATTTATTTTGTCTCAATTCCAGGGAAAACAAAGGCATTAAAAAAATAACCACAAACAAACACAAAGCCGCAAGAAAACCTGATTCAATCAGATTACTAAACAAAACCAAAACGCAAATTAAAGCCAAAGAGGTTAAAACTTGCTGTGCATTGAGGAGATTGCGCAAGACATGCTTGATTTTTCCAGATATTATTTTTTGCTCATCAGCAGGAAATTTTTCTGGCAGGTTATATTGATTCCCAGTTATTTTTGGAACAGGATGGATATCATTCACAAGTATGAACCTCTACCATTAAACAAGGATCAGCGATCTTCAACAAATCCAACATCCATAAGGGCGGGAGAATATTGGGGTTTTGGTTCATTCAATGGCTCTGAAACATGTGCAGGGGGAGTTACCTTTTCACCTGTTACAGCTTTCATCTCGCCCGATGCCTTACCAGCAAGAGATGCCTTTGCATATTGGGTATTAACTTGCTCACTAGCAACTCCATTCTTATCTTGAGCACTAAAATTAGCCTTTATAAGCGTCACCAAAATCATAAAAATCAGCCCCGTTCCGAAAGCAATAAAAACAGTTCTTTGCATAGAAGAACCCAGAAATACTGGAGGCTCCAATTCCGAGGACAAAAAATTCAACCTACTTTCATTTTGACTTCTGAGCAACCTCAGTTCCTCGAATTTTTTAAAGCTTATTTGGTGCAAATTTGCCAAGGCCGCCTCTTCTTTGTTCAAGTTGCGGATTGCTATTTTCATTTCTATTATTTTGTTGTCCAAATCCCTGGATTTTTTTTCATATTCTTGAATTTGTTTAGTGATTATTTTCAATTGACTTTCATTTTGGGTCAACTTTAAGCTATCAGCATTCTTGCTTGGAGTTTTAATATCTGATTCAGAGTCCCTGATGGTTCTCTCCAACAGAGCTTGTTGCGATTTAATTGCGTTCAGAGCCACTTTGCTTGCCAAAACTCTTTCCCGCAACTCCGTATAAATTGGATTTATCCGCAGCATATTTTTTTCAAACTTACCAGCAGCATCCATAGAGAGATTGATCACCTTGGGTTCAAGTGCTAGTAATCTCATATATTCGTCTAACGTCTCTTTCGCTAGAAGATAATCCTCTTTCAGCTTTAATTTATGAACTGGCGATGAGACCTCACTCTTTACACGCGCTCTCGAAATTGACCGCCGAAATGATTGTAATTCCAAGGATTTATTTTGGACATTAAAGCTTTTACTCAAGGCAAGTAACTTATTTTTAGCTTGCTCCCAATTTTCCTTACTCATTTTAAATTGCTCTTCCACTTGAGAATATTTACTTAAAATTACGCTTTTTTCGAAAGCAGCAATATTATTCTCGATAACATTTTTCCATGTAATTGCAATCTGATGAGCAGAAAATGGGTCTGTGTGTCGGACGTAAAAATTAAATTTAAGGGCGGCGGAAGTCAGACCAGATGAAGCATTGAGCATTGTAGATTCCACACGAAGAGCAGATCTAAGATCACCCAAAGACAAAGCCTTCTCTTTAGTTTTCGCTTCATTGGGTAAATTTTCTAATACGGCCTTTAAAATTTTCGGACTTTTTGAGAATTTCTCATAATACCCCTCGGGCAGAGCATATTGGAATGCAGATGTATTTCCTTTAGAAGGAAAAACAAATGCAGACGTATGTGTTTCATATGCCTTTGGTTGAACATATGCAAACGCAACAGCACTAAACACAATTATTATTGTATAAAAAAGTATCTGCTTTCTTTTTTCCCAGATGGTTTTCATCATCTGAAATAGGTCAATTTCCGAATTATCCATTCATCATTCTCTTAAATATATTAGATTTTTTCCTTATTTATCTATTCGGAAATCACACGAAAAAACTTTAATAATATTCTTTAAATACAATACTTTTGGAGAATTTTATTCACGCCATTGACTCATAAAACAACTCCTTCACCACGATACAGAAATAGGAACATTTTTAACGGAAAAGTAATATTGGTAAATTTAGCCCCAGCGGGGTTTTTTTGCCTTTGGATAACGATTCTGTGGCAAAATATTTTAAGAGGAGATATTACTGGACGGCGAACCATTGACAAATATCAGGGCCAAAAATCCTAAATATAAGCCAAAATGAGTACTGCTGAAGGCCTACTCAACTCAAATTAGTGGGATATTCCTTCGCGCTTAGCTACTTTTAATAAGGTAAGCCAGAGTATATAGATATCAAATCGAAGTGATCGGCGTTCCAAATATTCGATATCAAGCTTTACCTTTAATGTTACATCCAATTCGTCACGACCGTTAACCTGGGCCCAACCTGTCAAACCTGGAATCAAGTTATGGACACCACTTTCAGTCCGCAACCTAATCAAATCATCCTGGTTAAATAATGCGGGCCGAGGGCCTACAAAACTCATATCACCAAGGAGGATGCTCCATAACTGAGGGAGCTCATCCAAACTCGACCTCCTCAAAAATGAACCGACAGGTGTCAAAAGTTGGTTGGTATCGGCCAAAAGATGTGTGGCGACTACAGGTGTATTGACCCGCATGGTCCTGAATTTAGGCATTTTGAAATTTTTATTATATTGGCCCACTCGTTCAGACCAAAAAATGATGGGTCCTTTTGAAGTCAGACGTATCATCAATGCAACAAAGCCTGCCGGAATTAAAAATACTATTGAGGCAGGCACAACCACTAACAAATCTAAAAAACGTTTCATAAACTAACCAGTCACTGATAAATTCAGGAAAACGGAGACTTTACCATCCTCGTAATTCAAACTAAAAGATGACTTTATTGCAATAGCTGTTTTTCAATTTGGATCATAGAGACATAAAGTGATCGGTGTTTTTTTGCAAAGACTCGTCAACCGAAACCGGTGGTGACCATCCCAACAGTTCCTGAGTTTTGCTGATATCTGCTTGAAGAGAACTGCACAGTCTAAACGCAAAACCTTCTTTACCCAGTAAACCAGCAAGTTTAACTAATAAGGGGACGGGAATTGCAATTAAACGCGCAGGCCTTTTCATTGCTACAGCCATTCGTCGGAGAAGTTCTGGAGTCGAAAGGTCTTCTCCATCACTGACCAAAAATGTTTGGTTGGCTGCCGCATTGTGGTTCAAGCAAGTCACAATCAAATCTACCAAATTATCCAGCCCTACTAAGCTTTTACGATTCTCAATTGCCCCTAAAGGTAATGGCAGGCCTAACTTGACCAGTTTCAATAATAGTAAAAAATTATCGCGAACGCCCGGACCATATATCAAAGGAGGCCTAATAATTACGACTTCCAAATCAGTCCCCTCCGCAATATTTTTCAAGGACTGCTCCGCTTCCCATTTGCTAATACTATAAGGGGCTGTTGGCATAGGCACATCACCTGCTGTAAAGGGATAGTCCTCCGTATACTCGCCATTCACCTTGAGACTACTTATATAAATAAACCTTTTAAGTTTCCTATCAATAGCCTGTTTTGCAAGACGAACAGTGCCCTCCACATTTACTTCGCGGAAAGCCATCAATGGATCGTCCACTGTATCCTGCATAACATCCATACGAGCAGCACAATGGACAACGACATTCACCCCGGCCAGCACCTCACTCCAGTTTGTTTCGCTACCCAAATCTGGAACAATACGATAATCTACCCCAGCAGTTATTTTATCAGGCAGAGTTCGCACTGCACCAAGAACAGTCAAGCCTTGTCTCACAAGGCGACAACAAAGCGCGCTCCCAACTAAACCGGAGGCTCCGGTAACCAATATCTTCACTCAACCAGCTCCTTATAAATATCCAGAGTTTGAGCAATAATGCACTTTTTGCTCAATAATTTATAGGTTTCGAAATCAGAAGTCCATTTTCTGAATTGCCAATAAAAGACGATTCATGGGAGATTGAGTATTAGCTCTCACCAAGCCAATTTCATCTAATATGGGTAAGTTTTCTAAGTATGGACTGTAAAAGGATTCTGAAATTTCTGCTGGGATTAATTTTTCCAGTTTCCAGTTATGCTGATTAATTTCCTCGATAGTAGCCCAACTACCCAGTTTGTTTACAAAATAACCTCCTCTAAAAGGATCAAAAAGCACCCAACCTTTTTCTAATTTAACAAATGACATGCCAATATGACCGGAGTCTTTAGCTTTTACCCAGAAAAAAAAACCATCAACCCCAACATAATTACAAAGTGTCGTGAATAAATCATGGAAATTATCACTGACACCATATCCGCGCACATAAACATTCCAAACATGGTCATCCATTACTGGCAAACTTTTAGGCTGAGGCTGGATAGTTTCATAAGTCCATTGAAATAACCGGAATACTTTTTCTTCTTTTGTCTCCAGGGATTTTGTGATGCGTTTTGCAAGCCACTTATAATTGTAATGTCGGTCATAAAAATTCAACACCTTTAGATAAAGAGGTATTTCAATTGCTGAAACATGATAATTTATACCTTGCTTCGTAATAGATTTAGTATTTAAAACAGCCGCCATTGCGAAGAACAGGAGCAGCAAAAAAGATAAAAATAAGATTTTATTTCTCATGTTTTTTTCTATTTACACAAAGAAAGCATAGCATTCATTAAATGGATGGGGGGTGAAGACCGGGAAAGACTACTGAATATTTCAGGAAGGGCGCTGTTTTTAGGGCACGGGAGAAAATATTAGACGTTTCACATCAACCCTCTCCACTTAGCCGCTGGCGTAGCCCATCATATATTTCAAGCAAGATTCCTTCCATGTTATATCGATAATTCCAGTCTGGGTAGTCTGCTCTAAATCGGCGGACATCACTGACCCACCAAATATGGTCTCCGAAACGGTTCTTATCTTCATAATTCCATGCAAGAGTGTTTCCCGAAATTCCCTCACACATCTTGATGGCTTCTAACATAGAACTATTGCTGTGGCGGCCACCTCCAATATTATAAACTTTTGCTATTCCCGGGTTTTTATAGAAATGATACATGGCATTCACCATGTCAAAACTATGTATATTATCGCGGACCTGTTTCCCCTTATACCCAAACACGGTGTAAGGTTTTTTCTGCATGGTGCATATCATTAAGTAGGAAAGGAAGCCATGCAACTCAGTTCCTGAATGGGCAGAGCCTGTCAGGCATCCTCCTCGAAAACAAGCAGTTTTCAAGCCAAAATAGCGACCATACTCCTGCACCAACAGGTCTCCAGCCGTTTTGGAAACACCAAACAAGCTATGGTTACTTTCATCTAAACTCATAGACTCATCAATTCCATTTTCATGGAATCGATGGTTTTGGTCCAACTCCCATCTCATTTCAAGCTCTTCAAATGGAAGTAAGTTTGCGATATCTCCATAAACTTTATTTGTAGACAAGTGGATAAAAACTACATTGGGACAAAATTTTCTTGCCATTTCAAGCAGAACTAAAGTCCCATTGGCATTGACAGAGAAGTCTTTAATCGGGTCCTTGGCGGCCCAGTCGTGCGAAGGTTGTGCGGCTGCGTGAATAACTAAATCAATCTCTTCTCCGTACTCGTTAAACAAACCTTCCATTTCTTGCTCAGAGCGAATATCCAAAGCGTAATGGAGAAAACCAGGGAATTCTTCCTCCAACCGACTCCGGTTCCATTCTGTCGATGCTTCATCACCGAAAAACTCTTTACGCATATCATTGTCAACGCCAATGACACGCATGCCTTTTTCAGCAAAAAATCGAACTGCTTCAGAACCAATCAGCCCTGAAGATCCTGTAATTATAACTGTTTCCAATTCGTACTCAAATCAAGTTTTAACAGATTACTTAGCAGGTGGACATTGAACAATATTCTTGCCAAGCCATTTCCTAAATACCAACCGGAACAATACGATAAAATAATTCGGGCCTGTATTCAATAAATTAAAGCTCGAGAAACCCATATCCACAGAACGGTTGATCCATGAAATAGGAACCTCTTCAACTTTAAAACCGAGCAAAATAGGCTGCAAACCCGTCTCAGCATTGGCAGCAAAATCATCGGCTTCGAGTACTATACTCTCAAGAACCTCTTTTCTCATCAACTTAAGGTTATTCGTGACATCGCGAAAATGCCTGCCTAAAAGAAGGTTAGCGAGAATATGAAATCCGCGGTTAGCAAGAATTTTTGTAAATGCATAATTTAAAAGCACGCTCTCCCGAGAAAACCGGCTACCTATTGCCACATCAGCACCAC
This sequence comes from Nitrospina sp., assembly GCA_018673915.1. GTDB lineage: Bacteria > Nitrospinota > Nitrospinia > Nitrospinales > VA-1 > LS-NOB. The sequence goes on from JABHBK010000038.1 coordinate 48,377, forward strand.
TGGCGACCGTATCAAATAAGTCTGCAAGTTCAGGAAGTAAATGTTGAAAGTCACAATCCATAGTGAGGACAAAATCCCCTTTCACTTCTGCAAAGCCATCTCGCAAGGCTCGGCCAACCCCATTGGGCATACTTCTTCGAATCAATTTAATTCGAGAATCTTCGAGCGCTAAACTTTCTGTCATTTTTGCAGTTCCATCTCGACTATTATCATCGACAATAATGATTTCTTTAATATAGTCTCCATAGCAAGCTATCAGGTTTTCGACTAAGGGAGGAATGTTTAATTCTTCATTTCGACTTGGAACCACGACTGAAAGTCGGCCTTTAAAACAATCATGCCGAACCAAACTGGACATAGGCCGTCTCCAGTTTTCTTCAGCTGGCTTCTGCCCCCAGATTAGCAATGATCCGGCAAAGTTTCTCACATATGGGAAATTCTCAAGAATCAAGCTAAGGTTTTGCATTGGCCAGAGGAGCATTTTAGGAATCGGTGGAAATAAAAAATCATACGGAAGTATTTTTATTTTTATATAACCGGCCTCCGAAAGCAGAGAAAACAAGTCCACCCGGTTAAGAGATTCATTTTTCTCATCTCTCTTTAAAAAAAAGAATAACTTAGAAACTAATCTCCTAATTTTGTAATAAGGATTCCAAGGGTTTGGGTCAAAAAACAAGATTTGCCCTCCTGGCTTCAATAATTTCTTCAACTCAAGCAACAATGTTCCGGTATTTTCATCTGTCAACAATTGGTATCCAACAATAAAATCAAAGCAGCGTCCCTTGAGTTCTCCCGGGAATCTATCCAAATGGATTCTTTCTATATTTTCTGGGAATGAATCTTGCCTGTCATCTTCGTACAACTCTTTATTAAGGACTGCGGCGCAAATGGGGTTGCGGTTTCCATTGGCCTCAGAAATTTCTCGAGTCCATTGGCACGAGCCAGCCCCAATCTCAAGAATACTATTCCCGGGAAACAGATGAAAAAAATGGCGCACCATTTGAGCTCGCCATTTCAAACGAACCGAGAGAAAATAGTCAACATTCCTCCAATAATCTTCCCTTAATTGTTCTTGCTTTTTCAGTAACTCAATCAGATCCATTTCGAGCCAGAAGTCATTGATAATTTGATTTGGTTGTTATATTGGTGTGCTAAGTAGCTAGATTGTATAGAAGAGATTTTAAGCAGATAAAAGTCTCCCGGAAGAAATCAGTTTTTTATCAGCTTATTTTTCATTATTGTAAAAGCATCTTTAAAAAGAGATTTGGCCATTTTTGTTGACTTGTTACTTGATGACTCACTCCCCATATCTGAAAAGAGCTGAATAATCCTATAGGGTTTGCGTAAGAAATAGATCAAATAGAACAAAAATGCACCAAAATTTACCATCAGGGACAGCTCTAAATCGCCAAAACGAGAATTATAGGAAGTTTTCTTAGCTCCAAAATCCTGAAAAGTAAACAAACTCATCAGGTATTTATCATCAAATTCAGTAATAACCCCTGCCATTTGAAGCTCTCGAAATGATTCGGTGTTTGGTTGAGGGGAATAAGCATTGAGATTTACATTGGTAAAACCAATTAAGGCACATTGGATAATGGCTCCATATGTCCTGAAAACACTCCGATAATCATCCTCAGGAAACCCAATTATAAAAAAGCATCCCACGTTAATCCCTGCTTTTAATGCACTGCGTGCAGAATCAAACATTTTAGGTAAACTGACTTTCTTCTTTATCGCCTGCAATACACGAGGGTCACCAGATTCCGGGGCAAATGAAAACTCGTGGCAACCTGCCGCCTTTAATTTTTGAGCAACCTCAAAATCAATGCCTTCACTACGAGTTCCTGATGGTAACTGGAAGGTAACTTTCATACCACGTTCGATAATTTCATCACAAAAGCTACATATCCAATCCTTTCGAACAATTGCAGTGAGATCCTCAAACTGGAAATCTGAAACGCCATATTTACTTTGATATTCCTGCATCTCATCCACCACCAACTTGTAATCCCTGGGAATCCATTCTGTCGTCCACATATTGGGGCTTGTACAGAAGGTGCAAGAGAATGGGCACCCACGCGTCGCCAGCATCGGCATAAACTTTCCCTGGGAGGAACCGTGAGGCTGATTGACTTCATTGTACTTTTGAATGTCAAACAAATCCCATGCAGGCTGGGCTATTGAATCGATATCCTTCATTCTTTTGCGGCGGGAATTTACTCTAATTATCCCGTCAGGGTCTTTATAAGCAATGCCAGCGACATCGACTAAAGGCAAACCCTTTTCAACGTGCTCCAACAATTGAACAATAGTTTCTTCCCCTTCTCCCAATACCACGCTATCCAAAGGAGCTTCTTCCAGGGAAAACTCAGGAAAACCCGTAACGTGTTCACCTCCCATTAATAAATATGAACGGGGGAATAACTTGCGGATTTTTGAAACCAATTCACGCACATATACCCAGTGAGAAGTAAACATGCAACCCAAGCCAATCACTTGGGTATCGGTGGGAATGCGCTCAAGAATTTGTTCCTGCGTCAAACCTCTCACCCGAATTTCATCTTTAAATACATGATAATTTCTTGGAGCAGAACCGGGCCCATCCACCACAGTGACATCATGACCTTCTTCACGAATTGCTGCAGCAATATAAGCCAAACCAATCGGCGGCATACTGATCGTAGACACGAAGTTCGTCAGAGATACAAATTTCGGAGGCTCAATCAGACAGATTTTCATCGGTTAATTGGGGAAATATAACGGTTTATCAACAAAAACACCAACCCACAAATACGCATCACAATTTCAGGGGGAGGGAAAACATTTATCTTCCTTCATTTTAGCGGAATTACTACACTTTGACTTAATCATAAAGCTGTTTTTCTGCTAACACAAGTATCTGCTTTTCCGATTAAACCGCCTAATACCAGGAAACATCATGAATAGTTTAACAACAATCGGGGACTTGAGAATTTTACTCAGCACAGGTAAATAGCACAAACCATTCAAAGGATGTTTCCACCTTAAAATTACCACTTCAAGACCTTCAGGGATACTTTTATCTGCGATGGGAATAGGATAGTCAAAATAATAATACTATTTTATCATTATAGGTACTTAATGCCCCGATGGAGAGTAATCACTTTTTCAAAAATCTTTAATACGAGAAATATTTCTTCATCGAAATTTGGGAATATTTCATAAATGGGTCTGCCTAGTCACAAATAGATTTTAGACCATTTTAAGTGACTTCAACTAGCCCTGCGCCTAATAAACATACAAAACCTTTAAAATAAATTTTTCTAGGGCGGTTTTTAGGTTATCATTGGCCTTGAAAATTGAGAACCATGAGTATTGTGCGAAAATAAATTTATCCTCTGGCCCATCCTCTCCTCCCAGTTCTTTATATGAACAACGAACATTTTCCCAACATTATCTCTAAACGAGAAACCCCCATTTCAAAATGGCTAACTTTAGTTGAGAGAAACGTCATTTTTTCCGATAAGGAAGACATTGAAATTTACCATAGCGTACGTCCATACGACTATGTGAGCATTTTGGCAGTGACAAGTGATCTCAGAATTCCATTAGTTCAACAATATCGACCTGTTCTAGAGGAGACAAGTCTGGAACTGCCGGGGGGATTAATAGATACAGATAAAACTCCAGAGGATACAGCTCTCATTGAACTCCGTGAAGAAACGGGTTTAATAGCCTCTAATGCAGAATGCTTGGGAGTTTTAAATCCTGACCCTGGCCGACTTGACAATCACTTTCATTGCTTTTTTGCATCCAATGTGGAAATTGACACAACAGCCACTATTGAAAGTAGGATCAAATTAGTTTGGACAGATTTTAATGAGCTTCGCGAAATGATATTAGATGGCAGGTTTAGTAGTTGTCCACAAATTTCTTTGATTGCCATGGCATCTCTTCGCGGCTTCATAAAAGAGCTGAAAATATAGCAATAAAATGAAATTATTGTATTCGTAATAATTTCTTTTTAAGAAAACCCTTTAATTATTTTGGAGTATTAAATGAGGCGCAAGTTTCTTGTGACCGGAGGAACCGGTTTTTTAGGTGCCCATCTAGTGAAAAGGCTTTTGAAGGAAGGGCAGGAAGTCCGGGTCCTGGATAATGACTCCAGAGGACGAAAGAGTCGACTTGAAAATGAAATGAGTCAAGTTGAAATGGTTGTTGGGGATATTCGAGACCCACTTGTTGTGGAGCACGCGGCAGAAGGGTGCCAATCGGTAATACATATGGCTTATGTAAATGGCACAGAATTTTTTTACACAAAACCTGAATTGGTTTTAGAAGTGGGTGTCAAGGGGATGCTTAATGTTTTGGATGCCTGTAAATCCCAAAAAATTCGTGAATTAATCCTAATTTCCAGCTCAGAGGTTTACCAGACTCCCCCAACTATTCCTACTCCAGAAGATGTTCCTTTAGTCATCCCTGATATCCAGAACCCACGTTATTCATATGGCGGGGGAAAAGCTATTTCTGAGCTACTTGCAATCAACTATGGACGAAATAATTTTGACCGGGTAGTCATTGTTCGTCCTCATAATGTTTTTGGTCCGGATATGGGTTGGGAACACGTGGTACCGCAATTTATATTGAGAGCTCATGATAAGAGCCAGGAGAATCCGCAGGGTCCTTTAGAGTTTGCGATTCAAGGCCAAGGTAATGAGACGAGAGCCTTTGTTGGAGTTGAAGACTTTACTGATGGATTAATGATAGCTATAGAAAAAGGCGGGCACCAAGAGGTCTATCATTTAGGTACCGAGGAAGAAATACCCATTGCTGATGTAGCCAGAAAAATTGTACACGCTTTGGGAAGGAAAATTGACCTTAAGCCGGGTCCTTTAACCCCAGGGAGCACTCTCCGCAGATGCCCGGATATATCCAAAATTAAACAACTGGGTTACAGTCCAAAGCTAAAATTCGATGAAGCCCTGGCTCCCACTGTAGACTGGTATATAAAACATGCGAACGAGAGACCCAAAAACTCCTGCATACCAGAATGATTATTTCACGCACCTTTATGAACCTTAAAATGTCGAATTACTAGACTAAATCCTGACACAACCTATGGCTACTAAAAGAGATAAAAATTTTAAATATGATGCAGTCATCATTGGCGGTCTTGGCCATGTAGGGCTTCCACTTGGGCTGGTTTTTGCAAATAAAGGCCTTAGAGTATGTCTTCATGACAAAAATATTAAGAATGCCGAGCTGGTTCAAAATGGAGTCATGCCTTTTATTGAGTATGGTGCAGATCCTATTTTGAAAAAACTTATCAAAAAGAAAGATGCATTAACCGTTTCTTCTGACATTCGAGATGTTTCGCTTGCCAAATATGTTGTGATTGCTATTGGAACACCTGTCGATGAATACTTGAATCCGAATGTACGCGTATTTTTAGAATATTTTAAAACCCTAAAAAAGTATTTGAGAAAAAATCAGACTATTATTATCCGGAGCACCATATATCCCAGGACCTGCCAGCAAATTATGAAGGTATTGGGAAAGAATGTGCTACTAGCCTATTGTCCTGAGCGAATCGCACAGGGTTATGCTATCAAAGAACTCAAAGAATTACCCCAGCTCGTTGCTGGAGTTACGCAGAAAGCCCAGAATAGTGCAATCAAACTATTTTCACTAATAGCACCTAAAATTATAAAAGTAAGCATGGAAGAAGCTGAGCTGGTCAAACTATTTACCAATGCTTGGCGGTATATCCAATTCTCCATAACCAATCAATTTTATATGATTGCTAATGATTTTAATTTGGACTTTAATCGGATTCGTCAGGTTATGTCAGATGGATATGGCCGCGCTTATAATATCCCCAGCGCTGGCTTTGCCGCTGGACCTTGTCTTCTTAAAGATACAATGCAATTAGCTGCATTTAATAATAATAATTTTTTCCTTGGCCATGCTGCCATGATGGTGAATGAAGGCTTGCCAAATTTTATTGTCGAAGATATCCGTAAAAGGCATGATATAGGCAAAAAGAAAATCGGAATTTTAGGTATGGCTTTCAAAGCAGAAATTGATGATACCAGAGACTCATTATCTTTTAAGTTAGGTAAAATATTAAGGTTTCATGGAGCCCAGGTTTTTTATTCCGATGAATATGCAAAGGACCCCACCTTCGTTTCAAAGGAACAGTTAGTCAAGGAATGCGACATTATTATTATTGGTGTTCCTCATGCAGCCTATAAAAAACTTAAAATTCCTAAAAAGGCAGAAATCGTTGATGCTTGGGGGATGCGCGGGTAGCTTTTAAAGGTCAAATGTTTCGTTCGCCAACTATTTTAAATTTCATTCTAGTTTATTCTTAGATTGGGTGAATTTTTTTAACAGTCATTAAATTTATATTTAAATGACCAAGTCAAAATCAAAAAAAACAACTGTGGCCGTTATCGGGTTTAATGACGGTTTGGCTGGGCAAACTGCTGAATGGTTTGAGGCTGTAACAGGCTTGGAGATTGCTTTATTCATTGACGAGAGCGAATCCCTTGAAGAATTTTGCAACCCTGAACTTTTGAGCCAGCGCCCTAATATAAGGTTTGAGTATCCTAAAAATGATTTATTTAAGGGTCAACCTTTCTTCAGCGGCTCAAACTGGCCATCGAAGCTTTTAGAGTTAGGCATTGATAATGTTCTTGTACTAGCTCCAGACAATCAAAGCCGTCTTAAAATTTTAAAGATATGCTCAGAATACAAATTCAAATTGGTTTCCGCTATTCACCCTACTGCCCAGATAATGGATCAAGCTGTGATAGAACCAGGTGTCTGGATAAATGCCGGAGCGATAATAGGTTATAAGTCTGAAATTAAATCGGGTGTATTGATTAATACTCGAGCCATCGTAGAGCATCACAATATTCTGGAGTCGTGTTGTCAGCTTTCCCCAGCTGTTGTAACAGCGGGAAACGTTACGGTGGGTGAATGCGCCCAAATTAATATAGGCGCTTTGATTGCTAACCGAATAAAAATTGGTGCCAATGCGATAGTTGGGGCGGGAGCAGTGGTGCTCTCTAATGTCGCTCCTGATTTAAAAGTTGCAGGAGTTCCAGCCAAAGAGATTTAGCGATGTGTGAATACCCAAGAACTTGTAACCCGTGCAATATATGAGCCTTACCTCAAAAAGAATAGATTGGTGGGAACCCCAGGTGGGAGAAGAAGAGCGGGAACTCCTTATCCAGGTATTAGACAGTAACTTTTTGAATGATGGCGAATACACAACTCAGTTTGAGCAAAAACTGGCCCACTTGCTGGGTTGCAAACATGTGGTAGCAGTTACAAGTGGAACCAGCGCATTGTTTCTTGCTCTAAAAGCTTGCGGCATTGGCCCTGGCGATGAAGTCATCGTTCCCGACATCACCTTTATCGCAACTGCAAATGCCGTCACTATGGCAGGTGCCCAACCCGTATTAGTGGATGTTGATCCCAACACTTTGAACTTATCTCCTGCCGAATTCAAGAAAGCCATTACTCCCAAAACAAAGGCTGTTATTCCTGTCCATATTAGCGGGCGTCCTGCAGACATGCCTAACATTTTAGAGATTGCCGAAAATCATAACCTAAAAGTCATTGAAGATGCTGCTGAGGCACTTTTATCCAAATTGAATGGCAAATGTCTCGGCACATTTGGTCAGGCAGGCATTCTTTCCTTTTCGCCAAACAAAACTATTACAACAGGGCAAGGAGGGGCTATTTTATTAGATGACGACTCTCTTGAAGTACGATTACGAGAGTTGAAGGACCAAGGTAGGCCTGTGCGGGGCACAGGAGGAAATGATATACATGATCAAATTGGATACAATTTCAAACTTACCAATTTACAGGCAGCTATTGGGATTGCCCAATTGGATAAGTTGACTGCCCGAACCGAAAGAATGAAACAAACTTGTATGATGTATACAGAAGGCTTAAGTGATCTGGAAGAATTAACTCTCTTACCTTTTCAGCTAGAAAAGGGTGAAATTCCTCAATGGGTGGATGCTTTGACTCAACGTAGGGACGAATTAGTGGAATATCTTCAAACCTGTGATATCGTCTGCAGAAGGTTCTGGTTTCCCCTGCACGCTCATAAACCATATCAATTGCCAGATGATGCATTTACCAATAGTACCCATCTGTCAGCCAAGGCATTTTGGCTACCCTCTTCTTTTTCTCTGACAAATGCCGATATAGAACAAGTATGCAATCAAATTCGCAAGTTTTTCGGAAAAAACCAAATTTAATCCTAATTTCTTCAAAATTTTAATAACCACATGACTTCTACGCCACCTCCTTCTTCCTTGATACTCTCTGTCTTAATACCAGTACGCAATGAAGGACTAAATGTGAAAATCATGCTGAAGATATTGCATGCCGTAATAGAAGTACCCCACGAAGTATTGATTGTGTATGACCACCCTGATGATACCACCATTGAAGTAGTCAATAACTTGAAAGACAAATATCCCAACACTCGCTTGATTCACAACCAGTCTGGAATAGGTATTGTAAATGCTTTAAGAGCTGGGGTAAAAGCCTCTCAGGCTAAATATATATTAATATTTGCCGCCGATGAAGTGGGCCCGGTTCTAGCCATTGACGACATGTTGTATTTGATGGATAAAGGGTGTGACCTTGTGAGTTGCACGCGCTATGCTCACGGCGGAAGACGTTTAGGAGGTACTAAAATTGGACATATACTTTCATGGATGGCAAACAAATTATTTCTTTATTTATTCAATTCCTCCTTGTCAGACTGCACCACTGGAATAAAAATGTTTCGGAAAACACTTTTTGATGAAATCCAGCTTGATTCCAGCCCTGTGGGTTGGGCCGTTGCATTTGAATTGAGCATCAAAGCCCAGTTACAGGGTTGCAAGCTAGGAGAAGTTCCAATTATTTCTATAGATCGCCTATTTGGGGGTGAATCCACTTTCAAATTGGGCCCCTGGTTTGCGCAGTATCTTCGGTGGTTTATTTGGGGTCTAAAAAATTTAAAAAAAGGCACTAAAAACAAAAGTGAACCTGCCATGGTACGCCTGCCATACTACCAGACTGCACCAATCATAGATGAACAGTCTGCTGAAAAAAATTAACGGATCTAAACCATACTAAGCTCTTTTACTTGGGATTAAAAAATTATGGGTAAAAATGAAGACAGTTTAAACGGAATAGGGACAAGTTATGTTGTAGAGCAATGTCATGTTTGTGGTCATTCGAACCTCCGCTCTATCCTGTTTCTTGGATATCTACCTCCCGTTAATACTATGAATTCTATTGGAACCAGACCCTCTGAGCAGTCCGGATATCCAGCAGAATGGTTACAATGCTCAAAATGCAAATTGGTGCAAATTGGCCTCGTTGTAGACCCTAGGATTCTCTTCCCACCAGAATACCCCTACACAAGCAGCACCACAAAGATTCTCAGAGAAAACTTTGCCGATATGTATAGAGAATGTATGACCCTTATGGAGCTTGGCTCTGAGGATCTCGTGGTGGATATTGGCTCGAACGATGGAAATTTATTGAGCAACTTCCAAAAGGATCATAAGGTTTTGGGAGTAACCCCGGAAGAAATTGGGAAAATTGCCATTCAACGTGGAATACCAACTATTATTTCTTATTTTGGCAGAGAAGTCGTCAAATCGATACTGGAAGAGCATGGATCTGCGAAAGTCGTAACCGCCACAAATGTCTTTGCGCATATTGACGGCATCAATGAAATCGTTGAATGCATACTCGAGTTACTCGACCAAGACGGGGTATTCATTACCGAATGCCACTATCTGGGGTCACTTGTAGAAACGCTTCAGTATGACACCATTTACCACGAACACCTGATGTATTATTCTTTGCATTCACTAAAATACCTTTTGGAAAAGCATGGTCTGGAGGTTTTCCATGCCAAGAAAATACCCACCCATGGAGGGTCAATTCGAGCCTATGTTTCCAGAAAAGGGAAGTTTCCGGTAAAAAGTTCTGTCGTGGAAATTCTTGATGAAGAAGAAAAAATTGAGCTTGAAGGGAAGGGTCTTTTAGATTTTAAAAATAGGGTTGTGGTTTCAAAACTTGAACTTCATTCCATGCTCTTGGATATTAAGAAGCAAAACAAGAAAGTCTATGGAATTGGTGCCCCATCGCGTGCAAGCACACTGATCAACTACGTGGGAATTGATGATGGCATTATGGACTGCGTACTGGAAATAAAAGGCTCACATAAAATCGGAAAATATATTCCCGGCACACTTATTCCCGTCATTGAGGAAAGCAAATTATACGAAGATCAACCTGAGTATGCGCTTTTACTCTCTTGGCATATCGCAGATGAACTTGCTCCAAAAATAGCGCAGAATGGTTTTAAAGGAGATTTCATAGTCCCTCTGCCCACTCCTCGAATACTAAAAAACCCCCTACTCACCTAACCTGAGGCAAAAAAGGTTTAACCCCATGCAGATAGTTCAAAAAGATCGCCCAGGACAAAAGAGCTAAAGGCAAAATGTGAATGCTAAAACGAGGTGTGTATCCTCCTGTCCACAAAATTGCATAAGGAGATAACAGACCTAAAAAGATAACACCCAAGCTGAAAGGAAAATTCAAAATTGCCTTAAAACGCCATACCAACGCTAAGACAGCAATAAACACACCCGAAATTACTAAAAGACCGGAAATTGAAGGGACATTGGGCCAATAAGATCCTGTAAGAATCCAATAATAAAATCCTCTATCAAGGTCATCTACAAAATTTGGATGCTGGACATCGGCGGGGTAAAAAGCCCCTCCCAACCACCAATTACGAAAGCAAATTGCAAGGACGCTGAGAACCCCTCCCCCCCAATATAACATCATACGACTCGAACGTAACTTAAAACGATCCCAATACCCCTTCCAGCCACCGGTCGGTCCCTCAATGGGTTCCAACACTAAAAAAGCCAGCCCTGCAATAGCTCCCAAATGATCTTGTCTTGTCCAATATCCTAGTACACCAAACAATGTTGCTAATAAAATTCGGTTCCATCCTCCTTCTTTAGCCTTATATAGGAACCATGCAGCTAACATCATAAAAATCATGGCATGATTTTCAGTCAAACTAATGCCAATATGGTACCTGAAGGCGCTAATCAGGTTAATTACCAAATATATACAACCGAGGGCAAAACTAATTAAAGGAGATAATCGAAACTTCACAGCAAAAGAAACGACTATTAGGGTACCTCCTAAAACACACCACACATCTGACATATGCTGAGCAAAAGCACTTTGCCCAAATAATAAATGATAGACACCAATAATATAACGGTAGAGAGGTTGCATTAGAAAAACTCCCTCACCTGCATCGAACCACTCTCTCTCTACTATAATTCTACGGGCAAAAAGCTGATATGCTGTCCAATCATTGCCTGCACCCCAAACTTTCCACTGGCCAAGGATTGACCACCACTTGTTGGCAAAGAAAAATAGCATGGCAGGGCCAAAAAGTAGCAACACAGATAGGACTAAACGATCCGTTTTAAAACTGCGAAAATCTTTCTTCCATAGGGTCCAAGTTAGAAAACCAATGCACACTGCAATAATTGAAAAGCCCAGATAAGAAATCGTAGTAACATCTGGTGAATGCACTAAGTTTAATAAGCCAGCATAAACAGGAGCTAAGAGGACAGGAATAAAAACCAACGCTATGCTGCATAACACAAGAGGCCAATTGAGAAGTTGCCTGCTCACCAATGAAAGAACCGCCGAAACTACCCACGCAAACAGGAAGATTAGTATCCCGCCATCAACCATAAAACTAAGGGTTTCATAGCGCCCAATATGTTCGTTGGATAAATCCTTTTCACTTTGCCAAAGCACCTTTCTGCCCAAGTCTGAACTTACCTCTCCGTTAGCATCAACCAATGTTGGCATGAGAGACCACTCTTTACCCTCATATGAAAGCTTTCCTGATACTCTCCACCTGCCACTGTGAAGGAACTGATATTGAGATTGAGTCGCCTCTTCACGATTTTTTGCAGGTACAATAACGACACTTTCACCTTTTTCATTTGTTGCTATAAACGTTCCCTCTTTTACTCCCGCTGCTATAAGAGAGAACTTTTTCCCTTCTGGAATAATAAGAGCCCCATTAACTTCAATAAAAGGATTCAATTCATGAAAGCATTCTGCTCCTGAGGTGCTGCACCCACCAATGACCATCAACGCCCAATCCAAAGGGAAATCCAGTTTTTCAGCCCATGAGTTTTTAAGAATACCTGATGCTTTTTTATTCCAAGTAGTAGCATAAGTGTTTACCCAGCTATCTCCCTCAACTAATGGAAAGAGAAAAAATTTTCCGTTATGTGATTGACCTCTTTGACGGGCTTCTGTTTTGGGGGTTGGTTTAAAAGCTTCGAAGGCAAAACTAGTGACATTGGGGTACACTTTAATCAACCAACCGCTGGACGGACATCCAAAGAATAATACGGTTTTAAGGACTAATAACGCACCAAGACAAATTATCGGAAATCGCAACGAGAGAAATCGGCGATTGAGAATTAACAAGAAAGGAACAATAGCTAATAGGACTATGGTTTCTACTCCACCCGTCCACGGCAAACCATCGAACCAAGCTGTGATTCCCGAGGGGAGAGCCAATACCAGCACCAGGAAAAGTATACCTAGCGCCATACTTGAAAAAGAACCCGAGGCCCATTGCTTGCAATCACCCTCTTTTGGTAAGTTTAAGGATTCCAATTTATTTTCAGGCATGAGGGTTTTATGAAAAAAGGTTTAGTGCGGGTTTATGATGAGATTGCAGGTAATCAAAAACCCTCAAGTCAGAATTTGAAGGTTATCCCGGTACTCTGATTTCTGCGGAGGTTTTTACTACCTTACAATAGCCTAACGTCACATATTCTAACATGTTGTTGTGAGCAAAAAAATGGATTTCTGAACACAACGGTGTTTACAAATTTCCTGAGTTTTAAATATCCATGGCGTAACATCAATCGCGCGGATTGATAAAAGTTCCAACTTCTGCGGTCCCCGAAACCTATTCGTGGAAGTTTAAGTCGATTCGGATTTTTTCAAACATGATTCCAAAAAACGTATCAACTTATCAGTCTGCTCTTTTCTCGAATATCCTTCACCCACAGTAGAGGGCAAATGAGGGATTCCACCTTTATCATGCTTTTGCTTGATCCATTGTCTCATTTGTCGGGCTATTCCTTCAGGTTCATTGAAAGTAATTCCGGCTCCTCGACCCTGAATGAGGTTTGAGGCAACCCCACCGTCGTCCCCAACACATAATATAGGACGTCTTGCCCCTAAGTATTCAAAAAGCTTTGTTGTAAATACCCCATTATTTTTATTACCAGCTCCGGGTATGAGAAGGAGAATGTCAGCTTCGGACTGTATCCTTAAAGCTTCAATATGACTCACAGGTTCATGGGTTTGCACCAGATGACTCACATTATGCTTCATGGCCATTTCACGAACTAAATTGAGATAACGTCCGAAAAAATGTACTCGAACCTTTTCCGCCTCATCACCCATTAACTCCAAGGCCGAAAATAGTGGTGAAGGGTCACGCCAATGGTTAAAAAGTTGACCGGTGTGAACAAGATGAACGACACCATTTGAAGAGGGAACCTTGGGCGAATCAGGATAGTCATCTGGGTCAAAACCATTAGTAATAATCTCGCAGGGCTGAGAATACTTTGACTGTAATATTTCAGCGAGAGGACTTGAAACAGTCACCAAACCACTTGCAGAACTCAATACATGACGCTCCAATTTTTTTTCGAAAAAATGACGCCAGGCGGGGCGAACCCATTGATGATTATCCACCCATAAATCTCGTAATTCAGCCACCCAAGGGATATTGTGTTTTTTGGATAAGGTAGACGCAACTAAAAGTGCCGTATTGGGAATAGCACTTCCAAAAATCAAATCAGGTTTCCATCGGTGAATCAATTGGTTCCCGAAACGTTTGGCAAAAGGAAACCAACCTATCTGGCCATCTGGAAAATTTAGCAGATTCCTATAGAAGGTGCCTAAAAAATATGTACAGCCAGCGAAATACCTTATGCTGGGTACATAACCTTTCGTGCTTATTTGTTTTGTCCCGCCTAAAACATATGACACTGGGCTGTTTATATTAAACCAAGGGGTATACTCAACATTTTTCTCAGGGATTTCCAAGGACAAACTATCTGGTAACAGTTGATTGCCACATGTAAGAACTTTGACTTCATGCCCGGCTTCAACAAGGTATTTCGCTGTCTTACTTGTTCGCACTGCTCCTACAGAGTTATACGGAGGGAAGTGATAGGTAATGAACAAAATTTTCATGAAAAGAGTATGCTATAAAATAATCTATTTTTGAAGGGTGTTTTCCCCATTGTTTTTTCCCTATTGGTTTAAATAAACTCTTTCTTTTGTTCGTGCCGATTGATAAATGGCATCTATAAGCTGGACAGCCTTTCGGGCATCATCACCTTCGATTAAACCTCTGCTTCCCTGAATTAAACTGCTAATAACGTCCTTAAATAATTCTGTATGGTTCCAGGCCCGCTCATCAGGAACTGATGAATGATTCTCCCAGATATCGTTATCCATGGGGTGAGAATCTTCAAAATTCCATGTCTTTAATTTGTTCACAAAAAATCCACCCACCTCAACGGAACCCTTTTCGCCAAGTATAGATATCGAACCTTCCAAGTCTTTAGGCCGAGTTGCTGTAGTTATTTCAATGATTCCAAGGGCTCCACTCTTGAATTCGATCAAGGCCCCGCCAGTGTCTTCAGTTTCGATGTCCATTAGACGCGTTGCCGTTGTAGCGACAACATTATCTACCTCACCCATCATCCAAACCAATAAATCAATGTGATGGCTAGCTTGATTGGCAAAAATCCCACCATCCAATTCACGAGTTCCCCGCCAAGCCCTTTGATCATAATAAGCCTGGTCGCGTGACCATCTGATTCTAACAGTGCCAAGAACAGGCTTTCCAAATCGATTTTTGTCCAAGGCCTCCTTTAGTTTTTTAATAGGAGGATTAAACCGATTTTGTTTGACGACAAATACTTTCAGCCCCAACTCATTACACTTACTCAAGGTCTGGTCTGTTTCATCAAGGTTAAGAGCAAGAGGTTTTTCTACAACAAAATGTTTCTCGAATTTTGCCAAGTCTAAAATATCCCTGCAATGGTATCCCGATGGCGTTAAAACATTCAAAACCATTGGATCTGTTTTACTGATCAGATCTTCAACATTCTGAAAACAGGGAATGGAGTATTGTTGACTAAAAGCATTTGCAACGTCAGAATTATTGTCGTAAACGCCAACAACTTTTGCATTTGGAATTCTATTTAATGCACAAACGTGTTTATGAGCAATCGCCCCACACCCGATCAATGCAAACCTGATTATTTCTTCCATTATATTTGTTTAAGCACCATTATTCTTTACAATATTAATCAGCTGAAGAGCTGTATACTCTACCTCTTCATCGGGCATGCTGCCATGGATAGGTAGACTGAGAATTTGGTCTTTCAGCGCATAGGCTACCGGAAATTCATCAGGCTGGTGATTTAAGAATCGGTAAGCTTTCGTGAAAGGCAGAGGGATAGGATAGTGGATACCTGTTGAAATTCCTTTCTCCTGGAGAAGCATTTTTACCTTATCTCTATTTGAAACTTTAATGACATACAAATGATAGACATGCTTTGATTTTGGAGAAGTTTCAGGAGTCTCAACAATGTTTTTTAGTTTTTCATTATAATATGCCGCAATAGCTCTCCGCCTATGAGTCCATTTCTCAAGAAATTCTAATTTCACATTGAGTATTGCAGCCTGCAAGCTATCAAGTCGGCTGTTAATTCCTTCAAATTCGTGATCAAACTTATTATTCCTTCCATGATTGGCATACATCCGCGCCTCTATGGCAAATTGATCATCATTGGTAACGATGGCTCCTGCATCTCCATAAGCACCCAAATTTTTACCTGGGAAAAAGCTAAAACAGCCGGCATGCCCTATTGTTCCTACTTTGAGTTTGTTGAATTCCGCACCATGTGCTTGCGCCGCATCTTCAATGATCGCTATATTATTTTCCCTGGAAATATTTAAAATAGGTTCCATGTCTACTGGGTTTCCATAAAGATGGACCGGAATGATTGCCTTCGTATTTTTTGATATTTTATTTTTCAGGCCCTCCAAGCCCAGGTTGAAACTTTGTTCGCAGCAATCAACAAAAACCACCTTCGCTCCTGTCATTCCTACTGCCTCAGCAGTAGCAATAAAAGAATTAGCGGGAACAATAACTTCGTCTTCTTTCCCAATACCAAGAGATTTTAGGGAAATGTACAGGGCATCGGTACCATTACCCACTCCGACACAGTGTTTAGCTCCCAAATACTTGGAAAAGTTATTTTCAAATTCTTTCTTTTCCGGACCTCCAATAAAAACAGCACTATCTAAAACTCTTGCAATAGCTGAATCAATCTGAAGTTTTATTTCACTGTACTGGGCATTTAAATCAACAAATTTTACCTGCATGTAAAAATCTCGGAAGTTGTATTTTATAAAATGAAAAGTTTTAAAAATACCTTAATTGGGGATAGAGGGAGAATTCTGTAATTACCAATATATATAACTTACTTTTTGTTTCGCAATGCCATGATATAGCCATTAAAATTCCAGTATTTGCGAAGGAAAAAAAAGTACTGCACTTGATTTAAAAATTGACCCACCCCATACATTATTCGATTGCCTTGAAAATTGAAATCGAACAAAGCAGGCCTACGCAACCAAATAAATTCTTCCACTAATGGTGGCAATTCCCTCACTGTTGGGGCAGAGTGTCCATCTTGATGGGCCTTGGCAAACATTCCGCGCAGCGCTTGAGGTGGATAAGGACGAACATCCGCGGGGTCACAAAATAAACGTTTATGCATAGGAATGGTAGTGATGACAATAATTCCCCCGGGTTTGACTACCCGGCTCAACTCGCTTATTAATGTAACAGCTTGTGGAGATGCAAACACCTGCATTACATGAGAACAATAGATTCCATCAAAACTGTTCCCTGGGTGAGGAATGTCCAAAGCATTACCGAGACTGACATTTAATCCTCTTTCCAAACATACATCGACACAGTCAGGATTGAAATCCGCTCCAACAGCATCAATCCTTTCACTTTGTTGCAAGACTTCAAGAAAACCTCCGGAACCACAACCTACATCGAGTACTCGAGCACAATCTTGAAATAGTTCATAAGCAACTTTATATTCGATGTCTCGATAACTGGGGAAGAGTCTCTTAAAAGCGGATTTATAAAAAGATTGTTTATATTTTAATAAAAATGTCTCGAGGGAACTCATGGTAGAAATTTTATAATTATTTGCTAGGTTGATCTTTCGAGGATTCTTCGGAAGTTAAGCTATTCCTCACATTTCGAATAACATTCTATAAATACTTGCCCACATATTTAGGGCCATACGCCTCAGGGTAAAAAAATTTTGTTTTCTTGAAAGATACCTGAGAGCTAACCCTTAGGATCAAGAGACAGGCAATGCGTCCGAGCGTGGCATTATGCGAACCCGCAATTCGGGCCGATGACAGGTTCCAAGCTATAAACTTGGGATGAGATAATTATACTCATAACTCGCGGTTAACTATAGCCGTTCGATAAAACATTGTCAATTTCTCTAATTTTCAACTACCTGATTATATCTAATGCTGCCAAAAAATTATTAGCAAAGAAGCAGGAGAGTTGATGTTGCTTGTCAAAATATACCATGAATTATTCCTATGCTTTTGACCTATCAGGTTTGAAAGTTTTATAAATTTTCACTAACCAATCCCATACAAACCTCTCAGACGGATAATTCAAGTGAGGTTTTGATGGTCTATCTATATACTCTTGCAGCTGTTGTAATGTCCATCCCATTTTTTTCGTAAAATATATCTTATCATCTTCCAGAGAACGTTCCGAAGGATACGCAATCCCCTTCATATCTAAAATTGCTTGTTCTCTGGTCATTTGTCCCGAAGCAACCAGAGTTCCAAGGTGAACCCGCCTTTTATCTACCTTGTATTTTTTTGGAAGAATATAACCTTGATAAAAACGGGTAAATATTGATTCATAATGTTTGTAGGGGTAAGCTTTATAGTCAAATTCAAGCTTAAGAGTTTCAAGTACCTCAACCTGTTTATAATCAAAATAATCAAGAAACGCTATCCAACGGATTTTTCGGACAAATTCGAAATAAATATATCCAAGTGTGCCTATCGATGGAAATGTAGTCAAACGCAAATCTCCAAAACGCTTTCCTATCGACTTGATATTTCGCTTGTCAAATTTAAACCAAGTCCATTCTTTAGGCAAAGGCATGCCTTCGGTTGCCTGATTAGTACCTGCTAAAATAAACTTTACCCCATGCCTGGCTGCTTGTTGATAGTTCACGGCCAACATAGCATTATCGTATAATAACTCTACATCAATTACATCTGAGTCAAAGAATGCCTGCATCAAATTTCGATATTCTGTCCAATCGATAACGTGTGTATAAAGATCAACACCTAGGCCTCTTACTAGATTCGCAATATTGCTCTGAGCCAACTCTGAATTCCAGCCATTATCCATATGTACAGCTAATGGGCGCAAACCCAGCCTTTTCGCTTGGACCAATGCCCAGGAACTATCTATACCGCCAGAAACACCCATCACACAATCGTATTGCTTGCCCTTGCCAAGAGTTTTAACCTTTGCGACAAAAGCATCCAGTTCCTGCTGGCGCTGATCAGGATCTTTGCCCAATATATGACCAGAGCGTTCAAGGAAACCTGAGCAATAATTGCAAACATTATAATCATCGAATGTTATATCACTCGCACTGGTATCCATCACACAACGCGAGCATATTTTATAGGGCGTGATCATTATTTCTTTCCCAATATATTTTCAAGTTCTCGATAATCTGGGTAAGTGATCAATACTGCACGGTGCGGTCCTTGAAAAACAAAAAAAGACCCTGCAGAAACTGCGCTGGCACCGGCGTTAATGGCAGCTTTCATATCAGGCAAGCTACCAATGCCCCCTACTGCAATAAGAGGTACGGTGATTGCCGATGCAGCTTCTCGAATCAGGGCCAGGTCCATTCCCTTCATTGTTCCATCAAGGTCAACTGAGTTTACAATCACCTCGCCGGCACCGGCCTTCACCATATTTTGAAGAAACTGCAACCAAGGTTGTTCAATATTTTTACCATCCAACGACCGATAAAGTTTGTAATTGCCCAGCAAATTTTTTTTAATATCAACCGAAATCACTACACTCTGACTGCCAAAACTATCAGCAATATGAGTAATAATAGAAGGATCCTCCAGAGCTGCTGTCTGCAAGCATACTTTTTCAACTCCAAGGGCAAACAACTGACGCGCTTGTTGCACCGACCTAATTCCTCCACCGTAACAAAGTGGCATGAAACATTCACTGGAAAATTTTTCGATCAGTCCATAATTAGGATCACGTCCATCTTTACTGGCACTAATATCCAATACAATAAGCTCGTCAACTTCTTTGTCATTAAAAATGCGAATTGCATTAATGGGATCGCCAACGTATTTTTGATTTGCAAACTTTACAGTCTTTACCAAGCCCTCATCCTGAAGTAGAAGACACGGTATAACACGCGATTTCAGCATGGCAACAAATCGTAAAAGCGTTTAAACAAAGCCATACCAAAACGATGGCTTTTTTCTGGATGAAATTGCACACCCATCACATTGCCACTTTGCGCGGCAGAAACGAAATCATATCCATGGTGCGTTGTTGCGCTCACATCTTTAGCATTCATACAATTTACATGATAAGAATGCACGAAATAGAACCGATGCTCATCTTCCAGGTCGAATAAATTAGATGACCGTTTCGGCTTCACAATATTCCAGCCCATGTGAGGCACGCGTAGTTTTTCATCATTCAATTGAAAGTAACGGACATGGCCTTTTATTAGTCCCAAACCTGATTGATTTCCTTCTTCGCTTGTTTCAAACAATAACTGCATTCCAAGACAAATTCCCAGCAACATACAACCATTTTCTTTAACTGCAGCTTTAACAGCCGTATCTAAAGAACGTTCTTTTAATGCATTGATACCTGCGTCAAAAGATCCCACCCCAGGAAGGATCAGCTTATGTGCTTGCCGAATCTCATCCGGAGACGAAGATATTTTCGCTTCGCCCCCTATTTTTCGGATCATATTTGCTACGGAAGCCAGGTTCCCCATACCTGAGTCCACAACTATCACTGGTGAGTTGTATTTCATATTTTTCTGGCACCAACAAGAGACTTTATGCCTCCCACTCCCTCCTCAATAGTTCCAACGTTAAATCTTTTTTCTTTGCTTCTTTTCCTTTTTTCAAATATCTTCTTCATAACTAGTATTTCTAACATTTGTTGCTCACTCAGTAAATATATGAATATTTAATTTCGTAGTAGGTATATTCTTCGAAGTATTAAATTTTACAATCATTTTACCTTTTTTCTAACTTTTTAATTTTCACAAACACTATGTGTGGAATCTCCGCATTATTTAGTCTCGATCAGTTTGATGTAGCACCTTACATTCATCCTATGAATGATCTCATTCGCCATCGAGGTCCCGACGACGAAGGATATACTTTATTTTTGCAAAACAAGAGGGATAAGGTCATTTTGGGAGGGGAAGATTCTCCTGACTCTATCTATCAAAGCAGTTTGCCTTATGCCCCCAAAGAATCGATTAAGGAATGGCCCAAACTCCCTTGTCGGTTGGCATTAGGGCATAGGCGCTTATCGATCCTCGACCTTTCACCGGCCGGACACCAGCCGATGATTTCTCCAGACGAGCGGTACACTATAATTTACAATGGTGAAATTTATAACTATGTCGAACTCCGTGAGGAGTTGGCTACCATTGGATATACTTTCAAATCTGACACTGATACCGAAGTCATACTGGCTGCCTATAGTAAGTGGGGGCCTGATTGCCTACATCGTTTCAATGGGATGTTTGCTTTTGTTTTGTTTGATACTCAAAAGCAACAAGTCTTCGCAGCAAGAGACAGGTTTGGTATAAAACCGCTTTACTATTGGTTTTCCCCAAAAGGGTTTCTGGCATTCGCTTCAGAAATAAAACAATTCTCCGTTCTCCCCGGATGGAGGGCAGTGCTGAATGACCACCGAATATATGAATTTTTTGCACGAAGTTGGCAGGATCATACCAGAGAAACTTTATTTGAAGGGGTAAACCAACTACAAGGAGGAGAGTTTGCACAATTCCTCCTCCCAGACATTCGCCTTTCGCTGCCAATCAAAAAATGGTATGAGTTAAAACCTCAGGAGACAGACCTAGATTTTGAAGAATCAGCAGAGCGATTTAAGGTATTGTTTTACGACTCCATTAGACTACAGATGAGAGCTGATGTACCGATTGGGACTGGTTTATCCGGAGGACTAGATTCCTCTTCCATTGTTTGTGTAATTAACGAACTCCTTCGCGAAAAAGGAACCCAGACCCTGCAAAACACTTTTTCATCTTGCTCGCATATTGATGCTTATGATGAACGCCCGTTTATTGAGGAAGTTGCACGAAAAACCAGAGTTAAAACACATTTTACTTTCCCTTCTCTAAAAAAGCTTTTTGACACTTTTGATAAAATCCTGTGGCACCAGGATGAACCTTCTCTGGACACCCGCATCTATGCAGAATGGTGTGTGTTTAAAATGGTTTCAGAAGATTCTTCTGTAAAGGTTACTCTGGAAGGCCATGGTGCTGACGAATTGATGGCAGGATATCCAGTATTTTTTAAGGGTCGACTGCAGAATCTTCTGATGCAAGGGAGGTGGATGGAGTTAATTCGGGAATATATCAGCATTCGAAAAGTACATAGTAACAATCCGCACCTATCTTTAACCAGTGGACTTAGAAAATTAATTACAGGATCGGGGAGGCAAACATACACTTTTAAACCTTCCTGGCTGAATGTCTCCTATGAGGAAGACAATATTTCATCCTATATAAATAATGGCAAATCTGTAAACGACATGTCACGAGTTCAGCTGTTGCATTCCAGCTTACCGGCCCAGCTTCACTGGGCAGACAGAGATTCCATGGCTCATTCGGTTGAATGCAGAGTCCCCTTTCTCGACCACAGAATTGTTGAGTTTATTATGGGACGCCCTGAAGATTTCAAAATCAAGAATGGTGTAACCAAACAAATTCTGAGAAAATCCATGAGTGATAAATTGCCTGAAAAAGTTGCACAGCGAATGGACAAGATGGGCTATGTGACTCCTGAGGAGGTTTGGGTAAAAAATGATGCCCCAGATCTTTTCATGAAAAGAGTTAAACAAGCGCTGGAACAATCGAAAGGAAAATTAAATACTGATTTAATACTAGAGAATGCTTCAAAAATAATATATGGAACCGTTCCCTATGATCCTGCCCTATGGCGAGTTATCAGTTTTGGAACCTGGATGGATCGGTTTTCCATCGAATGACATACTAAAATTTTTCGCCTTTAAAAAACCACAAAACCACCGTCTTTCATGATGAATGTTTTCATTTGATCGAGAGATTGTGGCATGAAGAAGCATGTTTTATATTTTTTATTCGCGCATTAAAATATGTCTAAAAACCGCCGAGCTCTGATAGGTTTGAACACAAATCAGGCCGACAGACAACAAGGACAGAAGAAAACTATATATATTGGAACCATATGTCAAATGATTAAGAATTGTTACAAGAGCCAAAATGAATTGTAGAAATACAACACGGTTCATAAAATTGACCTGAAAGTAAGTTTCACTAATGATTTGGGATAAAACATTTCTCAGTATCATTCCAATAAGCATTCCAATGGCTGCCCCCAAAACACCTACCACCGGAATTAGCAAGTAAATGGCTATGAAGCTAACAAATACACTCACTACTGCAAATATCGTTAACAAGTAAATTTTTTTATTTTTTAAAAGACCTAACTGAGATATTCCAAGGTAACCATCCAAAACGAAAAACAGACACAATATCCCAGTCACCATGTGGCCTTTGAAATATGCAGGGGTAGCAATTATTTGCATTACCAGAGGAGCCATAAAAGAAATTATTACGGCCACTGAAAACCCCATCCCCAAGTAACCGCAGGAAGCATTTCTTATTAAAATTTTTCCATCTTCTGTTTGGATAGCATCTAGGGAAATGGGAAACCAAGCCATTTTTATAGCACCAACCACCAATGCCAAAATTAACGCAATTTTAATACCGACCGAATATACCCCCATAGCTTCCGGACCCAACAGGTTCATAATCATAATTCGGTCCAAATTCAAGACCAACCACCCAGCCAAGGCTAGAGGGATTGTAGGTAGTCCGAATCGAGAAAGACGGGACAACCAGACTGAATTATAAGATGAAAAATCCAGATAGTCTCTTGCCATCCACCACGCAAAAATTGCCGACAAAATGGAACCTATTAAGGTCCCCATAATGACGCCAAAAACGCCCACTTTAAACAAAAGAACGATGCAAATAGCAATTGCCATAGAACCACAAGAATAAGAAATTGTGATAATGGAAGAGAGCCACGGTCGAAAAAGTAGCTGAAATAAATCTGCACATTGGCCAGATATTTGTAGAAAAAGAGACCCTGTAAATGCCAGGAGAAAATATTGCCACGGGAGTCGGTTATCAAAGAATAAACTATTGAAAACTGGGAAGCATAGGGTACAAAAAATCACCACTCCTGTTCCCCAAACCAACCTGATCCTGAAAATGCTGGAAACGAGTTCCTTTTGAGCTTGTATACCTTTTTTCTTTTCTTCAAAAAAGTAAACCCCTTGGCCCAATTCAAAACCCAAATTGATAATGGAACATAACAACACGTTTACGACGCTTACCATATCAATGAAAGCATATTCTCCGGGTGAAAACAGGCGTGTAAAGATAGGAAGGGCAACCAGGTTCATACTTCGAGATAAAGCAAAACCAATCCCGTATATGAGGGAGTCTTTACTTAATTGTCTTGTTCTCGAAATCAATTTTCACCGTACGAGTTATAATAATTGCTGGGAATTTTAAAGAATCCCTATTACAACTAACCTCTTAAATAGGTATACAGAGATTTTCTCAAGGTTGGAATTCAAAAACCACGCATAAAGGGAGAGTAATATAAATTCAAGTCTTTTAGAAATAGCGCTACTTTTTGCTTCGTTGAAAATCCATTCGGCGCATATTTCCACTTGCTCAACATATGCTCATTGATCCAGAAAAATAGCAAAAAATGGCTTTACTCTTGGCCATGGGCGAATCGAGCTCGGCCACCTATATCGAGCGCAAGTTTACTACAAAATGCTCTGCCTTGTTTGCAAATTATTTTGCCAGAGCAATCAGGAAGAAAAATACTTTGACATGCTCTTGAGTTTAACCATTAAGATTCTAGAGCGTTGTAGAATCAGGCTCTAAGATGGCGTGACCATGTTTTAGGCCTCTTATAAGGATTACAAACGAGTCATGCGCCTAAACAATTAAGTAGATGGTTGAAAATCATTAATTAGCCAGTTTGTAAATGGGAAAGAGTTAAATTTTTTTTAGAGCCAAAAACATTATTTTATGTCAGAATAATCTAGGTACTTGTGATTTCCCTTTATTTAATGGCTGAGGAAACAACGAAACAAGTTTTCCCAAATTCCTAAAACAACAAGGTTGGCTTTAACAAAGTATTGAGAGTCCTAAGATTAAATTATTGGTCAACATTATCCCAATAAGCGTTTGCTCCCCTTGGATTTCAATACATTCTAACAAACCCCTTCCATAGTTTCGAAATTCACACGGAATCATGGATACCCTGAATCCTAATATTCCCATCATAAATCTAAGCAACAGGCTGATGCGTTTAAGCGGAGTTATTAATGGTGAATAGTAATATCCGCTTGTCAGGAAAAAACCTTCCGATCATTATTTATTTTTTTTCCACCCTTTTCATGGTCTTTTTTTCTGTTAACGCCATACAAAACTGGCAATCTCTCTGGGCGCCAGGATCCATTATC
This sequence comes from Nitrospina sp., assembly GCA_018673915.1. Classification (GTDB taxonomy): domain Bacteria; phylum Nitrospinota; class Nitrospinia; order Nitrospinales; family VA-1; genus LS-NOB. Next base: position 73,464 of record JABHBK010000038.1, read on the forward strand.
TTGGCCTGCATTCTTCCTGCTATTGCGGTTCTTGTGAAAAATTGGTCAGATTTATTTAAGAAAAATGTATGGGCCATTGAATTCAAATTTGTTTTGGCTATAACTATTCTGGGCATGCTCAATATCTGCTTTAGCGAAGATCAATTTACCTCGCTTAAAGGGATGGGTCTTTTTTTGATGTCCGGAATACTGGTTTTCAGCATTTCATTTTCTTTATTTGCTACAAAACAAATACAAAAGTGGTTTATTTATTTATGCTCATTTTGCTTTATTATTCTATTAGGGTACGGTTCTTTTGAATTTATCCAGCAATTCAATATTCCCGAAAAGGGAATTTATTTATTTACTGGAAACGCTATTCCGGCAGGATCGCTTCTTATTTTATTATCAGCAGGGCCATTAATTTTACTGGCAAAATCTAAAAATAATTGGCATAAGCTTTTCTGGGTCTTCATCGTGCTTTCAGGCGCTTTTTTAATTACCTTAATTGCCCAGAGAGGACCTGCGTTGACCATGGTTGTAATGGCTTTTTTTTTGGCAGCAACCAAACGTAAAGGAATTTGGATTTTCACGATGGTTTCTCTGGCCTTGGTTGGTATCGGATATCAATTTGCAGACAAGGTTCCCCTACAATTCAAAAGCGAACTTTTAAAAAAAGAAACATTGCTCGTCCGCATGGAGCTTTACCATATAGCGCTTGATGTTTTAAAAGAAAAACCTATATTTGGGTTAGGTTTTAATTCATCTTTATCAAGGTTTATCCCAGATGACTACAAAGCTAAAATTTACCCATCTGACCTCAATAACTCTTTCCAAACTATGGTTGTCGGAATAATGGTTTTCGACAATATGGCCCTAAGTTTTCTGGGAGAAATGGGAGGAATCTTCACATTGGCGTATATTGGACTAGGGGTATGTTTAATAATAAATGTTTCTAGATCAAAAAACTCTGATAGCACTCAAACCTTATTGATATTGGTTGTTTTGGCTGGGTTTTTTATGCACTCCATGACCTTTGACAGTTTAAAATATCCGCAATTGAATTGGATTTTTCATTCTCTTTTAGGCCTGATTGCGCGCAGCAAAGCATCGGACCAAGAACCACAAATACATATCACACCCAAGTATTGAAGCTAGACCAAAACACAACAGAAGCGCCCATGCAAAAATACCTTTGGAAGTAAGTTTTTCATGCAAAGAGATATAATTTATGACTAAATTCTTAATTTCCTTTATGGCTTGGATCATTGGTACTTATGTAGTTTTGTTCGCGGCGTGCCTCTATGTTCATGTTAACGAGAGCAACATCATCGCCAACAGGGCCAATGCTTTATTGCCAAATTTAACTCTTGATAATAAAACCGGGCTTGTTAAAGTTGCAGCAGTTCAAAATCTTAAAAGAAAATCCAAGCCTAAATTTTTGCAACCGAATACCGTGTTCATTTCGCTGTTTAGTCGAGGTCAAACTGATAGAACAATTTATCGAGTACTCGGAAGGGCTATAGAGAATCTTAAAATTGATTTAAAGGGTAGCGACCTCTCCAAGATGGATCTTAGAGAAACTGACCTTAGCCAGGGGAATCTTGTGGAGGCTGATCTCACTAAAGCAAACCTTAGCAAGGCTAACCTTAGTAACACTAATCTCAGCAATGCCAATTTACAGGGTGCCAATCTTGACAATGCCGACCTTAGCAAAGCCATATTGTTGGGCGCAGACCTAAGCGAGTCTAATTTAAAAGGAGCAAACCTCAAAGAAGCAAACCTGATTTCGGGGAAGTTTTTTGAGTCCATACTTATTAATGTCGATTTCACCAAAGCTAACCTTACCGATGCCAACCTAAGCCATACTAACCTCAGCAATGCCAATCTCAGTGATGCGATCTTATTGAACGCAGACCTAAGCGAGTCCAACTTAAAAGGAGCTCGTCTCAAAGGAGCGAACCTAGAGTCGGGAAAGTTTTCTGAGTCTATATTCATTAACGCAGATCTCTCTAAAGCCTTTCTTCGCAATGCCAATCTCCAAAAAGCCAACCTCCTCAAGGCCAATCTCAGCCAGGCTAATTTTCTTGGAGCAAACCTCCACCAGTCCAACATTAAAGGAGCTGACCTGAAATATGCCAATCTCGTTAATACTAAACTTAATTCAGCAAACTTACATGAAGCCAACCTTAACAACGCAAATTTATACAAAGCTGAACTTAATAGCACCATACTCAAAGGAGCGGACTTAAGCACAGCCGTTAATGTCAGCTGTGACCAGATCAAGTCAGCCGTGATCGACAAAAACACCCGCCTACCAAGCTATATTTCTCTAAACCAGTCTTCCTCATTAAACTTTGAATGCATAAACCTGCTGGAAGGAAAGGGGGTTGACCTTCAGGGGCTGAACCTACCTAAATTAAATCTTTACTATGTCGATTTTCGTCAGGCCAACCTGAATCACGCTAATTTAATAGAAGCCAGCTTCATTTACGGTAATTTTAGCAACGCCCACCTCAACCAGACAAACCTTAGAGGAGCCGACTTTAGGAATGCTGATTTCAGCAAGACTGACCTCAGGCAGGCAAACCTTAAGGGAGCAAATCTTCAGGGAGCTGAAAATGTCAGCTGCGAGCAGATCAAATCAGCCGTGATCGATAAAAATACCCAATTGCCAGATTACATCTACCTGAGGGAATCGTCCCCCACAAACTTTGAATGCATAAACATGAATTTGGACAATCTCAGCCAGGCAAATCTGAGGAACGCCAATTTAATGGATGCTCAACTCCTTCAAGTTAATTTGAGCAATACTGACCTCAGCCAGGCAAACCTCAGAGGGGCCGACTTTAGGAATGCTGATTTCAGCAAGGCTAACCTCAGGCAGACAATTCTTGCGGGGACAAATCTTCATGGAGCTAAAAATGTCAGCTGCGGGCAGATCAAATCAGCCGTAATCGATAAAAATACCCATTTGCCAGATTACCTCGTCCTGAAGGAATCGTCCCCCACAAATTTCGAATGCATAAACCTGTTGCAAGGAAGTGGGGCTGACCTTCAGGGACAGAACCTATCGAATTTAAATCTTTATACGGCCGATCTCCACGATGCAAA
>JABHBK010000033.1 GCA_018673915.1 Nitrospina sp.
CACAATCGCCGATGTTGGCACGCAGGGTCAACGGATGAGGCATGTGGCCATCATCTGCCGCTTGCTTGACTTCCCCTTCCAAAGCGAAGATCTTCGCATTGGCATTAGCAAGAAGAAGTTTTCGCTCAAAGTCGACCTCGATCTCATCTTCAGTATTAGGGTTGAACTTCAACGCCTTGTTGATCGCTACTACACTGAAGCTTTTAACCGGTGCCCCTTTCGGACAAAGAGTTTTTCGAACTTTCTTCTTAAACCCTTCATTTCCTGGAAGCACTTTAAGGTCTTTTTGCAACTCATCGTGAACACGAATGATACCCCATTCGCCTTCCGAAAGTTTGGAGGTTCTACCATCGTAATAGAGGTAGTCTCCTGCCATACCCTGATAACCACCTGCGGTGGTTGCCAGATCATAGCGTTCAGCAATACCAATGTGAATCGTATTGGTCACACGTGAATCCCGGTCATAACGCTCCGGACGGTAACCGTGACCTGATACGACAAAGGTATGGGTTTCATTCATCATGCCATGCAGGAGACGGAAAACAATATTGTCACCTACGTAGGCTCTCAGCAAAGGAGTTGACGGATCCCCATGCACCTTACTGCTGAACAATTGGGAAGCGTCCTTGTTGTTCCTCAGACGAGCAGACAATGAAGCCGCGCGAAAATTAAATCCACCACCCGTGGTGTGTGTACCACCATTGAGGTGAGGGAAAGCTACTTCCAGCATATCAGAAGGCATCTGGAAGGAAATCGACTGCCCTGCGGAGATCGCGTTCTCACGCGATAGTCCGGGAGGATTCCCTGCCGTCACCAACTGCGCGGTGTGCGGAACCGTATCATGAACCTGAGCTACCAGTTCACGGAAGCTACCATTCCGCCCATAAGCGAAAGGCTCAGTTCCATGAATGTCAGCAATCGGACCACTACGAATCGGTTCACCGGTTTTCGCATCGTGATACGTGGAACCCCAAGGCTCAACGATGGTAGATCCGATTCCGCCGTGCGGCCAGGTGGTCGCACCGAACGCGTGGTCATGCCAGAATACCAGTCCAACATCAGCATCTACCCACCAACGATACCGAACGTACTCGGTCGTAACGATTTGACCCGCCGCATGTGCATGCGTCATGCCCTCGTTAAACTTGATGGTGTATTTGCCGTCTTTGGACGGGCCTTTATTGGGATCAGGCGAGATGTTCTCGATCCAACGCGCATCTTTCCCGTTGGGAACTTCGATACCAACAATGATATCAGCTCCAACATGGTAGGTGGGCGAATGCGGGGCCATCTCAATCTCGATCGTGTCACCACCCGGTTTCGTTGCCTTCAACAGCTTGGCATTCATCGGAATCGGCATGCTGACATGATGCCCGTCTTTCATCTTCTTAGTGAACTGCGTATAAGACCTCATAGACTGATCGTAAGAGAAACCTGAAATTACGCCGTCTGAAGCCTGATTATCGAACTGAAAGAAATGCGGATGAATGTTGATTTTAGACATCTGGAAATTGGTAAAATCATCATCATCCCACTCACTCGAAAGCAGTACATCCACGCAGTCATACACGTTGGCACGAATGACCAACGGAATGGCTTTTTTAGGATCTGCCTTCACTGCCGCCATTTCCTCATCGATCACATAGATCAAGCCGTATTTGTCGATGACAGGCGGGATTTTACCGACCGCGCCCGAAAGCTCAATCGGTGTATTGATGAAATGCAGATTGTACTGCTTGCGTCCTGCACCTGGAGGACAAAGACTCCATCGACCCTGCTCACCAGGTTTAGCACCACCTGTATTCTCCATATCAGGACCACTTCGTGCGCTACCTGATTCCGTAGCTGTGATGACGTCGTGATCTGTTTGCATATGGAACGGCTCCAACCAGGGAGCACCACCATGGTTACGCGCGAACGGTACACGCTTACCAAAATGTGGAGTCATATGAGGCCACGCCAGTTTACCGTGCTGGTCAAATTGCAACGGATGGCGTTTGCCAGGATGCGGAGTTTTAAATTTCGGCCATTTGATAATCGTTTCGCGCTCAGATAGAACCTGATTACCTTTCCAGCCATAGTCCCAAACAGAACCGTCGTAAGACTTGATCTGCTTGATCGGATCATCAAAGTGACCGGGTTGCCCTTTAGGCGGCAACATATACTTAACCCAGTCCTTGATGTTGACGATCGGAGCTTCTTTCGTCCAGTCGCTTTTTCCTTTTTCTACAATTTTAAACTTCTTGCCAAACCAGTCCATCGTCCTGCCAACCAGTTTGTCAGAAGTCTGTCCTTTAGGAATTCTTCCCACACGATCAGGAAGCTCTTTCAAAGGACGCATGACATCGGTACTTGCAAAAGGATAATTGCCAGTTTGCAGGGTATTGTAAACCCTCCAATAGCCCCACATACCCGCTACGTAGTGATGTGCAACATGACAATGGAACAGGAAGTCCCCTGCCAAACGCTGGCAAAGTCCAGATCCACACTCAGTCTCAAGATCAACCACCTCAGACGGACCAATAACTTCTACGTCAACCCGGTCAGTGGTGGTACGAACTACAGGGAACTTAACCGGACCATCATAAGCAGCCTGGGTCAGGTTTTTAAGCTGTACTTCCCTTTGAGGAGAACGAGTCCAACGAATGGTTCCTCCATGCGGATGATGAGAATGGAACACTTCACCACCGCCATGCACGAGACGGAACTTAGCCGGATCACCCAGATAAGAACGGGGGATCGTGGTCGGAGCATCGCCAAAGGTATAAGAACTATAAGCTAGAGATTCATCTTCAAAGTGAAACTTTTTTTCCTGTTGAGCCAGGTTATTAATACCAAACGGCTCGGAACGAAAGTTCATTGCGCGAGCAGAAGGACGATAAGCATCTGTCTGCGGGTCACGCTGAGGAATCATTTCACCATGGCGATTGAGGGGACGAAAAGACTCATCGCCAACCTCATGATACATCAAAGTAAATTCCCGGAAATCCCGAGCATCATCATTAGTGATCATGGCCATCCAGCCACTTTCAAGCGGGCCACCGGTCCATGGATCTTTGTATTTTGAACCCATGGGCTCAACAATCATGGTACCGATCAATCCTAAAGAAGAAGGATCACGACCCGCATGGTTCTGGATCATGTGTCCGCCTTCCTGCTCATCAATAGGAATGTACCACTCATAGTCCTGCGATTCTTCAGCAGCAACGATCGCCCCTGGAGTAGCAGCAGTATCAGGCTGGCCAGTAGAGCTGATGATCATCGCGGAACCATTCACCTGAAACCCAGCGTCTTCATCTTCCAACTGGTTGCTGAATTTGATGCGCAGACAATCGCCTTGATTGGCACGGATGACAAAAGGTTGAATCGCGTCACCCTGGAGACCGTTAGACACAGCACCGGGGTCCAGCGCATCTTCACGAGCCGCCGCATTCTTTTCTTCTTCTGCGCGGACCTTGTCGATGTCCTTGGTCAGAACATACATGTACCCGGGATAGTAATCGCCCCATTGATTGAGGGTGATTTCTACGTTGATCGCGGCTACTTCATATTTTTTTACGGGAGCGTTACTTGGGCAATGAGCGCCTCTATAAACCTTAGAGGCTGCTTCCGTGGGCCCGAGGAGATAACTTTGGCCCAACTGATGACCCGCCCAGGAGTCGTGGAACCCACCGCCAGCAGAAGCTGGACTTGCGTGTTCTTTAAGTTTGGACTTTAATTGATCCATGACCTTCATGAAGGTCTGATCCATTTTGTCCTGCCTGCCTTCCATGCCGCCCATCAATTCTTCATGGTCGACCTGGTTTTCAAGCTTTTCCAACCATGCGGGTTTATCAACCGCAACGTTGCCTGAATTGTGACCGCCATGCGAATGGTCTGTCGTCAATGCACCTGCAGGGACACAAAGCCCCAAGGTCACGAGAACGACAGCCAATGCATACCAGTTTTTCCACCCCTTTTTGACACCAAACATTTCTACCTCCTAAGTAGTGCGTCTAAAAATGGCTAAATAAAAACCGTTAGATGTTGTTTTTTCTAAATCATATTAGCGGCCCCTTCCACCCCTTTATGGTGGACCGCTTTAACATTACTCCTTTTATTTCAAAAGGTTTATGAGATCATTTTAAAAAAATACTTTTTTCCTGCAAATACTAATATCGCATTTTTGGTGCGCAACTTTAACAAATTTAATTTTCCCTTACAAGCCCCAAGTGAAACTTTTCATCATTTCTCCAAACCAGCAGAAAAATCGAGCTTCCCTTCCTAACTCCCCCTACTATCCTGTCAAACTCATGCCGGCTTTTTACGCTCTCACCATTAGCCGCCATAATGAGGTCGCCTGACTGCAAACCCATTGAAGCAGCGGAGCTTTCAGGTGTAACCTCGGACACCAATACTCCTCCAGGCTGTTGACTGCCCTTTTCCATGTCCATCACGGTGAACCCCAGCCCTGAAGGAATCATGGTAGGAGGTAAGGTGGCCAATTGAGTGGTTCTTTTCTTTCTCGATTCCAATTTAACGGGCATTATCTTGTGCTTGCCCTTGCGGAGGATATCCAGATTGATCGTCTGCCCAGGGGTTATGGCACCAATCACCCGGATCATGCTGTTGGGGGAGTTAATTTCTGCCCCACCAATCTTCAAGATAATGTCGCCGATTTTAAGTCCCGCCTGGTGGGCCGGGTCCCCTTCAAAAACAGAGTTGATGATGACCCCTACCCCTTCTTGTCCATTAGTTCGTTTGGCAACTTCCTCCGAAACCGGGTCTATCCCAACACCCAGCCAGCCTCGATGCACCTCACCATGCTCCACCAGTTGTTTCACTATATGTTTGACCATATTAGACGGAATAGAAAACCCAATGCTTTGGGCGTAATTAATGATCGCCGTATTGATGCCGATCACTTCGCCTTTTATATTCAGGAGCGGTCCTCCACTATTACCGGGATTGATCGAAGCATCCGTTTGTATGAAATCTTCGTAACGGGAAAGATTTATATTTTCCCTCTTCAAGCCGCTGATAATTCCAAAAGTTGTGGTGTCGTTCAGACCATAAGGGTTCCCCACCGCAACAACCAACTGCCCAATTCGGATTTTACTGGAATCGCCAAACTTGACTTCCGTCAAGGGTAAATCGGATTCGATATGAACCACGGCAAGGTCGGTATCTTCATCAGCCCCCAGCACTTCGCCAATAATCTCCCGACCCCCCTTAAGAGTGACCTTTATTTTTTCCACATTGCGTACCACGTGGCTATTTGTAACCACAAGTCCCTTTTCGGCATTATAGATAGCCCCTGCCCCGGCATTTGCAGGTCTTCCCTTATTCGGCAACCCCTGCCCGACAGCACCTTTGGCAATATAGGGGGACAAGCTGACTACTGCGGGCCGCACCCGGTCTGCAAGTTCCACCAACTCTTTCTCAACTTGTTCCAGGACTCCTGCTTCACCTTCCAAGGCAGGCAGTACCCCAAAAAACAAAATACAGAAATATAAAATAGTTTTCATTATTGAGTTTGATTTATCTGTCATGAAATAATACATAGTTGATTCACACCACAGGGAAGCGGCAAAACAAACGGGCCGCTTAGAGATGGAAAGAGATCGCTTTTTTATTCGCTACTTGCTTTTTTTATGCGGTCATGAAAAAGTATTTAGCGAACGAATCTAGATATTCGCAGTTTTATAACCAATTCACACCCCTGTCAAGTGGAAGCCTATTATGACGATACAATCCAAGGATTTCGAACTCAAATCTGCTGAAGAACTATTAAGTTGGAGCATGGACCAATATGGCCTTGAGGCGGGGTTGGCCTCCAGCTTCGGCATGGAAGATATGCTTCTCATCGATATGATCGCCAAACTCGGCGGACCCATAACCATTTTCACCCTCGATACAGGTAGACTCCATGAGGAAACCTATGACCTCATGGAGCGAGTACGTTCTAAATATGGACTGGAGGTCAAAACTTATTTTCCTGACAAAACTGAAGTTGAACAACTGGTTCGGCAAAAAGGATTTTTCTCATTCCGCGAAAGTGTGGAAAACCGCAAGGAATGTTGTCGTATCCGGAAAGTTGAACCGCTGAACCGGGCATTGGGAGAACTGAAGGCATGGGTAACAGGGTTAAGGAGAGATCAAAATGTTACCCGTACCGACATTCCCAAAGTTATGGAAGATCCAGATCACCCACCATTAATAAAAATCAATCCTCTGGCGGAATGGTCTGAGCAAGATGTTATGACCTATATTATAGAAAACAGCGTGCCCATCAATATTCTACATAAAAGGAGTTATCCCAGCATAGGCTGTGCCCCCTGCACTCGACCCGTAGAAAAGGGAGAAGATATCCGGGCAGGACGCTGGTGGTGGGAAAACCCGGAACATAAAGAATGCGGCCTGCACCAGCGGTGACGCCCGGCGAGCCGCCGGTGGCAACTAGCAATAGCTCGTTTAGCTAACTAGAAGTCATCTCGGCTGAATTTGACAAGCCTTTGCTATCTACCCCCTGATCGTTGTTCATAGTCTTGGTAGTAAAGCGATCTAGATCGGAAAAAATCTCAACAATAAATTGCAGGACAGAGTGAACAACGGATGGTAATTTTTTAATCCCTGATTCATCCTCATTTTTGCGGAGGTCCGCAAAACGTTCTTGAGCCTCAGAAAATAGTATCGGCAAAAACTTCACCGACAACAAAGTCACCTCAAACAGGTCGCGAATTACTGGCAAGCGTTGAGCCAGCGGCCCAAGAAGCTTTTCCAGCCCATTCATCCCATCAGAAGATGAGGTCGTACGCATCAGCACAAATGAAACAAGGAGGATATTGATCAATCGCACAGAAGATTCTATCCCCAGGAACAATCCTTCACGGGAAATACTTATGGGAAACCATGTTGGAAGATCGATATAAAACCCGGGAGTGAACAGAACAGGAAAAACAGCAATAGCGAAGAAAAACCAGGCCATCCGTCGGGTAATATTCAGAATTTGTTTGAAAGGTACCCTGGCAATAAAAACTCCCAGCAAAGACAACAGACCAACAATAGCAAGAGACCGTCCATTGCCCATCCCGGATGCCGCTATCAGGATTAAAGCAACAATGATTTTGACCTCCGGTCTCAATCTGTGAAGAAGGGTGTCTCCAAAACCAACCTTTGCATTTTCTTCAAATTTCATAAAAACAAATGTTCATTGATCGTAAAATAGGGATATGAAATGATAGCCTCGATTTTGACAAGTTAATGGTACTACAATTATGACAACATCCCTTATAGATAAAACCTGCCAGTTTGTGGAAGCGAAGCTTGCCGGAGAAGGTTCCGGTCACGACTGGTGGCATATCTACCGAGTATGGAACCTGGCAAAAAATATCGCCGAACAGGAAGGGGCGAATATGCGGGTGGTTGAATTGTCGGCCCTGCTTCACGATATTGCAGACTGGAAGTTCCATGATGGGGATGATTCCATAGGTCCTAAAGTGGCGGAACAGTTTCTGTTGAAAAATCAGGTCGGGAGTGAGGTCATTGATCCGGTAATCGAAATCATTGCCAGCATATCTTATAAGGGAGCGGGAGTACCCACCCCTATGAAAACTCTTGAAGGAAAAGTGGTGCAGGATGCGGATCGACTGGATGCCATTGGGGCCATGGGTATCGCCCGCACTTTCGCCTATGGCGGACATAAAAACCGTTTGATGTATCATCCGGATGAACCTCCTGTCATGCATCAGAGTTTTGAGGAATATAAAAAAAATACAGGGCACACCATCAACCATTTTCACGAGAAACTACTTTTATTAAAAGATCGGATGAATACGGCCTCTGGCAAAAACCTTGCGGAAGGAAGACACCAATACATGCAGGCGTATCTGGATCAGTTTCATAAGGAGTGGGATGGAAAAGCTTGAGATTCTGCATAAAGCTTCAGACCTGATTAAAAAATCAAACCGCACGCTGTTTTTAACCAGTGCCGGAATGAGTGCGGATTCCAATATCCCTACATTCAGGGATAAAGACGGCTATTGGAAAAACTTTCCCCCGTTCAAGGAAAAAAACCTCGAAGCTCAGGACCTGGCCAGTCCCTGGGCATTTCGCAATGAATTGCCGCATGCCTGGGCCTTCTATGAATGGCGACGTCGTAACGCTGACGAAAACCAACCGCATGAAGGGTACAAAATCATCAACAAATGGCTTGAGGCTCAAGACGGATTCATCCACACCACCAACACCGATGGATTACATCTAAGATCGGGGTGTCCGGAAGACAAGATCCTTGAGGTTCACGGATCCATGTGGCGACTCCAATGCCTCGACACCTGTAGCTACCAATTTTGGGAAGATATCTCAGTCCCTCTTTGCGATCTGAACACCGGTTCTATGAAAGCATCCAATTACCCGGTATGCAGGAATTGTCGGGGAATCGCCCGGCCTCATATTTTGATGTTTGGAGATGGAGAATATATTGGACACCCTGAGCAGGAAGGAAGTTTTAAAAGGTTTGTGCAGGAGCCTATTGACCTGGCAATTCTGGTGGGCAGTTCAGGTGCCGTCCCCACGAATGATTATATTGCTCTCCATCTTATGGAACGTGGAACTCCCGTCATAAATGTCAACCTGGACCCCTCCAGCAACCGTATTGTCAACACGGATTATTTTCTGGAAATGAAAGGTAAAGAAGCCTTTGTGGAGCTGGATCGAATCACATTCGGAGGAAGCGCTTGAACCTTACCTTCTCCACCTGTAAAAATTAAGGGTCTTTTTTATGTTTCCGTGAGTTTGGTTTTTATAGTATCCTCAACCAGATTCTAAATTTACAACCAACGCAACTAACGTTTCTTTTTCCAGAAAAACTTTCCCGGAGTTTGATATGCGAATCGTGCTTTTGACGTTAATCGTTCTATTAGTCCAGGCGATTCCTTCCTTTGCCAAATGCAAACCGGCAGACATTTGTGAAATGATGAAAAAGATGGATCACTTCTCCATCTTGAACGCTTGCCCGAATCCAAATACAGGGGCAATATTACGAGATTGTCGGAAGGTTAGCGAAGCAACATTACCCAGACTTCTTGATCCTGCATTTGTAGACAATGGAGATGAAACTGTCACAGACACGGCCAATAAAATCCGGTGGATTAAAAAAGGAATGATAAAAAAGTTAAAACTGAAAGATGCCCTGGCTTTTGCAGAAGCAGAAACCTTTGCAGGAAGTTCTGATTGGCGACTCCCAACATTACCCGAGTTACAAACTCTTATGCACACTGAAAGAGTAATAAATTCCAGCGGAAAAAAGGCCTGGATCAACCCCATGTTCGATGATGGCCTCGGCCATTATTATTGGTCGACCACCACCTGCAACGAAGTATCTTTCATAGAGGAACTCTTTCAGGGGAGGATGCAGAAAAAAACCTGCCAGATGGGTGAGACTGCATCCTGGCTGGTGCATTTTAATGTCGGCTCTACTTTCTGGTTCTTCAACAGTGAAGAAAAACCTCATGTCTGGCTGGTACAGAGTATCGAATAACCCACCCTCTAGCGGCAGAGTTATGGCAAACGTTCGCTTCGCTCACGAGCCACAAAACCGATTACCGTAACCTGTTTCTAGCCAGAAGGAGCGAGGCCCTAAGGCCCCACCCCTTTCGCTTTAGTTACCTATTAACTACTTACCGCCACTCTAAGCCTACGCCATGAAGATTGAGGTCTTTGTTGTTCAGCGTCTCCACCTTCCATTCCATATCCGTTCCCGTTGGTTGTGAAGAAAGATCAACCGTGCCGGTTAACAGGTTGCCCTTCTCAAACTCTCCAGAATCGGACAAGGTGACTTGAGAAAAAGTCGTCCCACCATCCCGACTCACCGAAGCCTTGAGATCGGTATTGAGAGTAATATCCGCGCCAACATCTTCTGCCAGCAAAAGAATATTCGCACCATTCGGCTCCGTTTTGGCCGTCTGCGAGTTGGAGATCAGGGTCAGGTTATCTGGCGTACCCGATGAGGATACAGTCGATGGCGTACCAGCAGTTAACGCTCCTGACGTTACGGTATAATTTCCTCCGGAACCCAGGTTGTTTTGGAATGTAGAAACAGCATTATTAAGGAAAACTTCAGGAGCCGTGCCCGTTGGCGTACTTCCATCACTGCCTAAGTCAACCGGGTTTCCGCGAGAATCAATGAATTTAGCCAGGTTCGCAGCAATAGATATATCTACATACTGAGACCTATTGAAATAAAAATTTCCTATTTCCATTGCGGAAGTACCGTTCAGGTTGGAGTCCGTTGCTATTTCAGATGTAGCTCTTGAGTAATCTACAAAATCATTTACATTATTTATAATAGAAGGTGAATCATCTACACCATCTATATAAACGTGAACAGCACTTGTCGCTAAATCCCATGAGGCAACAATATGATAGAGCGTTCCCTGGACAAGAGTTTTGGTTGAAAGCAAGTCAAGTACTGCTGCCCCTGTGCTTTTAAGCAATCTGATTCTAAATCTTGCCTGTGTGCTTGTAGAAATGTTAACAAAGCCTGCATTATGCGAGAGAATGTCCCTCTGTACAGAAAAGTCGTGGTTTGGCCTAAATAAAAAAGAAATTGTTCCAACCTTAGTGTCTGAGTCTGAAGTGGCTACTCTTGATAAATAATTCGTGCCATTAAACTTTATCATGGGAAATGTAGTAGCACCGCTAGCGGTAGGCTTATACAAATCATTACTGGAATCAAAAGATTCATTGGTGGATGCTGTTGCGTCTACTCCGGTTGCATCGGTAAAAGCATCGACAGCACCATCGAGCATTTTCAATGCTGGGAGATTGAGGTTTTCTCCGATGCGATAAGAATTCAGTAATACATTGGAGTTAAACAACTGATCACCTTCGGCTGGGTTGGCCCACAACAAACTACCGCTGGTATCAGAGGTGAGGATTTGTCCACTCGCCCCCACTCCCAATCGCGTTTCAATCGTGCCGTTGTGATACAGCACATCGCCTTTGGTGGTGAGTTTATCGGCTACGGATAGTGAAACCTTTTTGTTGCCGCCAACATCGATTTCCGAGATCGTGACATTGGTTCCCGCTTGAAGCTCATCGGTCAAAAATCCTGCGGTCGAATCGGTCGCGCTGGATTTTACCGTCTCGCTATCAAGGTCATCAAAATCCGTGACGGTATCAGCTCCCAGCTTGATTTGGGTTGTTGCCTCCAGATTGGTGAATGTTCCCGCTTGTGGGGTGGTAAGACCTATCGAAGAATTGTTGATGGTACCCTGTGCCCCTGCTGATGAAACTACCCATAAGCTCATTAACAAGAATGTTGCCAAGAAATTTCGCATCGCTCAAGCCTCCTGTTTAGGTGTATAAATATTTGGACTGGGATTATATTCGCACAAGTAGTTTGGCCTAAACAAGCTAATTATATTATCAGCCTAAGGTGACTAATTTAATTTGCGATTTATCAATTGGTTTGCGGATAAAAAAATGGTCGCCCTCACCCTTCGGGCAAGAGGGCGTGGGTCGAAGTTCACCGCTTCAGGGTGACAAACCAACCCCCTAAATCCCCTTGTCAGGGGGACATGCAAGAAAGCTTTACTCAAGTCGAGACACTTTTTTTTATCCGGCAAAAGCTAATGCTAGTTGAGTCCTGCGTCACGCTGGTAGCTGCACCGGTTAAGAAAAAAGAATCCCCACCCCCCCTTTGCCCATCCACATAACTACACGTGTAGAAGAAATTCAAAACTGAAAAATGCCTTGAAAGTAATCCTTTGACAAATTCCAAAAACCTGAATTTTCGCAACCGATTTACCGAACTGGGACCTGAGTTTTATCAAGCCAAGGCTCCTGATCCGGTGACTGATCCTTATATGGTTGATTATTCCCCCTCAGCGGCCCAATTAATAGATCTGCCCCCCGGTGAAGAAGAGAATAAGGGTTTCCTCGACCGTTTTAGCGGGAATTGTCCGCTGGAGGGCTCCCAACCCCTTGCTATGGCTTATTCCGGCCATCAATTCGGTTCTTACAACCCTAGGCTGGGGGATGGACGAGGACTCTTGTTAGGAGAGGTTCAGAATCAGAAACAGGAAATGTGGGACATTCATCTTAAAGGTGCGGGTCCTACCCGGTTTGCCCGGGGTTTTGACGGCAGGGCAACTCTCCAATCTTCTATTCGCGAACACTTGGCTAGCGAAGCTTTACACGGACTAGGAATACCTACCACCCGTTCTTTGGCAATCATCGGAATCCGGGAACTGATCTACCGGCAAAAACCAGAGTTAGCGGCAATACTGGTGAGAATTGCCGATTCACATATTCGGTTCGGGAGTTTTGAGTTTTTTCACTACACCGGCCAGCCCAAAAATGTAAAAAAACTGTTGGAGTTTTCCATTCAAAATTATTATCCGGATATTGCTCAGGAATCTGATCGTTATCGAATATTTTTTCAGCGCACCATTCAATGCACAGCAAAACTTATTGCCAAATGGCAATCGGTCGGATTCATCCATGGAGTGATGAACACCGACAATATGTGTATCACCGGCACTACCTTTGACTACGGCCCCTATGGCTTTATGGACCGTTTTGTAGCGAGCCATACCCCCAATCATTCTGACATGCACGGTCGATACGCCTACAGCCAGCAATCTGATATCGGATTCTGGAATCTCAATAAATTAGCAGAAACTCTCGTTCCTTTGGTGAGCGCGGAATGTCTGGGAGAAGAAATGAAACAATATCAGCCAACTTTCAATCGGTTCTATCGTGAAGAGATGGGTGATAAACTGGGGCTCGCTATTCTGGATTCCGAGTTCACTCAATTGGTTCAGAAAATGTTCCACCTGCTTCAGGATCAGCAACTCGACTACACCAATTTTTTCAGGTTTCTCGCGGACTATCCCGATAGTTCAAATCCAGTGAGCAATATTAATGGAAATGACGAATTGAGATCGTGGTTGAACCAATATCTTGAGTTGACACAACGTGAAGGCATAAGTCATGAAGAACGAAAAGTAGAAATGGATTCCGCCAATCCAAAATTCATTTTGAGGAATCACTTGATAAAATCCGCTATCGACAAAGCACTCAAAGAATCAGATTTTTCTGAAATTAAACGTCTTAGAATTATTCTGGAGAACCCGTATCAGACACAACCTGAAATTTTTGAGAAATACGGAATCGATGCGGAGCACTATGCGCAAGATACCCCGGAACCATTTCTCAGCCAACAAACCAGTTGTTCCGCATAATCAAAGCAATCACACCGATTGCAGAAAGGACGCATGATTCTGTTAGAAGGAGAAATCACGGAAGTTAATACTCCCCCCAATAAAGCCGACTTGTATCGGGAACTGACTATCTGGGTTCAGGAAACCGGAGAGCATTTGGAAATGACCTGTTCGGTTCATGATGTCCAAAAAGCCGGTTTTGAGGAAGGCAATAAAATTACCATAAAAATTGAAAAGAAATTTGATGTCGATGCCCTGGCCCAGGAATTTTTCAAGCCTCAATAAAAAGAAAAATTGTCAACGTGGCTTTTAGTGTTCCTTTTGGTACCATGAGGAAAACAAGGTACTTGCTATTACCCCTGACAATATGAAGCTTGACCAATATTTATGAGCAAAATAAAAGAACTGGGTGAATTCGGGCTCATTCATCGTCTTACTTCAAAGTTAAAATTTCAAGCATCCAATTCTATTCTGGGCATTGGCGATGATTGCGCTGTTTACCCAGTTAAAAGCGGGTCCAAGGAGGTCATCTCGACAGATGCACTGGTCGAGGGTATTCATTTCAACCTCTCCACCACAACCCCTGAAGAATTAGGCCGAAAAGCGCTGTCCGTCAGCCTCAGTGATATCGCCGCTATGGGGGGAGCTCCAAAAAGAGTCCTTGTGACTTTAGGCATTTCAAAAAAGATTTCAGTGCCTTTTCTAGACAAGCTATATGCTGGGTTCAATACAATATGCAAACGGTTTAATGTGGAACTTGCTGGCGGAGATACCGTTTCATCCCCTAACAGTTTTTTCATAAATGTTGCCATCATCGGTGAGGCAAACCGTGTCTTCACCCGCCGAGGGGCCAAGCCAGGAGATCTTATTTTCGTAACGGGAACTTTAGGGGACTCCAGCTTAGGATTGAAATTTTTAAGCAAAAAGACAAAGAGGAGTAAGGATCATAATTTCCTGGTTGGGAGACATCTGGACCCAACACCAAGAGTTCAGGAAGCTCATATTCTGGCCCGATCCCGAATAAATATCACTTCAATGATTGATATCAGTGATGGTCTGGCACAGGATCTTCATCATATTTGCAAAGCTTCATCGGTAGGCGCAAGGATTCAGGAAAGTCAGCTCCCTCAATCACCGGAGTTTTCCCGTACCTGTAATAGGAACAAGATCAATCCTCTCCCATTTCTTTTAAATGGCGGAGAGGACTATGAATTACTGTTTACTTTACCCTCTGATGGTGTTAAAAATTTAAAAAGACAGTTTCTAAAGGCCAAAGCGCTTGTCACGCAAATCGGGGAGATTACTCTCAAACCAAAAAAAGTGTCGCTTGAAAAGAGTGATGGAAGGAACATATTTCTTCCTGAGTCCGAGGGCTTCAACCATTTTTAGCTCTCTATATTTCTCAACCCAGATTTGCAAAATTCTAAACCGTTTTATAGAAAATCCGGTTTAGAAGCGCCCGCCAAGCTTGAGGTTTCTTAAAAATTTTGGACGATTCATTATTTGCCCGTTCACTGATACTAGTATTTCTACTTCTGTGTTCAGCCTTTTTCTCCGCCTGTGAGGTAGCCTATTTTTCTCTAAACTCACTTCAACTCAATGAGATGTTAGAGAAAAAAGGACGCATGGGCCGTATGGTAAATTCCCTCCTGGAAAAACCGCGCGAGTTGCTCATCACCATTTATATTGGCAACGAGTTTGTCAACATTGCAATTTCTGTTGTGATCACCTCTGTGGCTATCAGCATGTTTGGCAATATGGGTGTAGGAATAGCTATTGGCCTGAGCACTTTTCTCTTGCTTATTTTTGGGGATATCATCCCAAAGAGCATTTCAATTAAGTTCGCCCAATCCTATACCTTGTTTTCCGCATATCCCTTAATGGGTTTTGCCAAATTCGTGCAACCCGCCCAAAAACTATTCACGGTATGGACAGAAAAGATCATCGGATCAATGGGAATTTTACCTCATGGCATTAAAGAATCGCCGATTACCGATGATGAATTTCGGACTATGGTTCAGGTAGGTGAAGGAGAAGGTGTTATCGATTCTGATGAACGGGAATTGATCCAGAATGTTATTGAGTTTGGTGACACGACTGTTGAAGAAATTATGACTCCG
Source organism: Nitrospina sp. (assembly GCA_018673915.1). Classification (GTDB taxonomy): domain Bacteria; phylum Nitrospinota; class Nitrospinia; order Nitrospinales; family VA-1; genus LS-NOB. Next base: position 15,329 of record JABHBK010000033.1, read on the forward strand.
AAAATTGATATGTTCACTGTAAACATCGAAGACAGCTTGGATGACATCCTGCCTCGGATTATAGAAAATTTTTATTCGCGAGTTCCCGTATACGATACCGGCGATAACGAGATTCTTGGAATTCTATTTACCAAAGACCTGACGCGCCTTAAACATTTATCCCGCGAAAAGGTAAACTTAAAAAGTATTTTGCATCCCGCCGTTTCAGTCCCACAGTCAAAAAAAATAAAGGAAATGCTGGAAGAGTTCCGAAAATTAAAGCGGCATATGGCCATCGTTCTGGATGAATATGGAAGCGTCTGCGGGCTGGTCACGCTCGAAGACATCATTGAGGAACTGGTCGGCGAAATAGACAGCGAAATGCGACAGGATGAACTTCCATGTAAAAAATTGAATGACAACCATTATCGCATTTTAGGAGCCTATAGTTTGGCTGAATTCAATGAAAGTTTCCAAAGCGATTTGCCCGAGAACGATTACGACACGGTCGGTGGTTATGTTTTTGGGTTATTTGGACGCATTCCCCGGTCAGGCGAATCAACCACCATTGACAGGTTTAAATTTCGTGTTGAAAAAATGAAAGGGTCAAGAATTTTGAGTCTCTTCCTTACCCTTTTGAACCCGCCCTCACCTCCTTTACTGGATGAGGATCAAGATAAGGCTCAAGACGACTGATGGATTTCGCAACTACCCTAATTCTAGTGTTATTTGGAATACTGCTGGAAGCATTTTTTTCCGGATCTGAAATCGGCATGGTTTCTGTAAACCGGATTAAAATGAAGCAACTTGCCGAAGATGGAAATTCGGCTGCCCGGTCTATTTTGAAATTGCTGGAAAACCCCGAACGCCTCTTCACCACCACATCCTTGGGAACCAACCTGGCAATGGTAGCCAGCACGGCTATATTCACCGCATTCATGGTCACCCATTTTGGAGATTCTGGGGAATGGATGGCAATGTCAATTATTTCACCTCTTATATTTTTTGGAGGAGAAATTATTCCAAAAGTCATATTTCAACATCGGGCGGATTCCCTCATGTTACTCATGGTTTATCCGCTGATTTTTTTCAATAAAATTCTGTCTCCGCTTACCTCCTGGTTATCAAAAACTTCTGCGAAACTCACTAACCGGGTTCAGTTGTCTTCAGCAGAGGAACATAAGACATTTAGCAGAGACCAACTTCGAAATGTATTAAGCCTGGAATCGCAGACCGTGGATTTGGGGGTGACAGAAAAAAAGATCATCCACAATATTTTTAATTTTGGAGAACTGCGGGCAGAACATTGTATGAGTCCTCTCATTCAAATGACTGCTATAAAAGATACGGCTACCATGATTGAGGCTCATGATGTTGCAAACGATTCTGGTTTTTCCAGAGTGCCTGTTTTTCATGAAAGAATGTATAACCTCATTGGAATATTGAACACCTTCGACCTGCTAGATCAACCTGTTGACAATACCCCCATTACCCATCTCATCCGACCCGCATATTATGTTCCTCCTAATAAAAAAATAGATGACCTCCTCAAGGAACTCCAGCAAAGAGGTCTGCATATGGCTATCGTGGTGGACGAGTATGGAGGATGCATCGGCTTGATTACTATTGAGGACCTACTCGAAAAAATTGTTGGCGAAATTGAGGATGAGTACGACAAGCCCGAAAAAACTTACGAACCTTATGCTGATGGTGGATACCTAGTGGATGGCAGTACTGAAATTAGTGTTCTCAATGATATGTTGAGTTGGGATCTCCAAAGTGGAGACTTCGATACTCTTGCGGGATTAGCCATTGACAAGTTCGAGAGAATCCCGAATCCCGGTGATCAAGTAATGGTTGGACTCTATCGAATAACCGTTAAAGAAGCCAGCAAGAGAAAAATACAATCCCTGATCATCCGCAAACTGGATCCTGCCCAGAATTCTGATAACAATAAGGAATCACCACCCCTTTAAACTTTTCTGATCCTGCCCAGTTCCTGATAAGCAGACTGAATTTCTATAAATTTTATGTGGGCTTCCTGAACTGTCGCTTCATCCTCTGTGGAGAACTTGTCTGGATGATACTGACTGGCCATTTTTCGGTAAGCTTTTTTGATTTCATCATTCGAGGCACTGGAGGAAAGCTCTAAAGTTTCGTATGGAGTTTTAAAGGGTTGAAGAAAATATTTCACCCTGACTTCGTTATGTTTTTCATAAGACACCTCCAACATCAAACCGATATTATTTATCATGCTTTGGGCCTCTTCATTCAGGCCATCCGCAATTAGGGAAATCTGATAACATAGGGCGAGGAGCAAAAGATTATAATTGTCTCGGCAAGACTTTTTATATTCTTTAACAAACCGGTCAATATCGGGTTTTTTAGACTGAACCTCCTTCATCAACCTATCAAGTTGTTTTAGATCCGGGGAACTATAACCCAGGTTCTTAATGAAGAAGTTATGTATCACACTCACTTTTTTGGGGCCAAATGTTCCCGACTCTATGCCCACACGAGTCAGAATTATTACCAAACATGAAATAAATTCACCCTGATGAATAATACCGGGCAAGCTGTCCTGCAATTTTTTCTGGAGTTTTTTACCTAAAAAATATTCAATGGTGCCTCCGACAACGGCACCAAAAGGACCACCACGTAAAAAACCCAAACCAGCACCCATCCACCATGACATAAAAATTCTCACGCAAATTTTACAAATTGCAACTATAACACATACAAAGCTCTGCAACTCCCTGAGCAGGAAAACTTAAAAACCTTTAATATTTACATTAAAAATAATCAAATGGAGAAAATAGGAAATGGTCAAACATATAGTTATGTTCAAACTTGCAGATAAGAGCCAGAAAAATATGGATCAAGCCGTAGAGGCCCTAAACAGTCTGAGCGGAAATATTGAAGCTTTGAAGTTTATAGAGATTGGAACTGATTTTTTAGGTTCAGAAAGAAGCTATGACATAGTTCTCACAGCTTATTTTGACGATAGAGATGGGTTAAAAACTTATGCAGGACATAAAAACCACTTGCCCGTAGTTGAAAAAATGCGCTCTCTTTGCTCTTCATCCACTGTTGTGGACTATGAATCCAAATAAATATTCGATTATATTTTAATAGTTTTGGGAGTGATGCTCCCTAATCCAGAAGAATTTTATGCCCTCTGGGCAAATAAAATGTTGTACTTTATTTTTCCAAGTGCTAAAGTTCAAGGAATTTTTATCCAAACTTGGGTAATAATTAAGGTTTTGAGTTACCTTCCCGAATGAATTCATTTGAAAATTCCCCAATTCAGGAGATTCGGCAATGGCAACGAAAAAGAAATTAGCAAAGAAAAAAGTGGTTAAAAAGAAAGCGCCGGTCAAGAAAAAAGTGGCTAAAAAGAAAGTCGTAAAAAAGAAAGCGCCGGCCAAGAAAAAAGTGGCTAAAAAGAAAGTTGTAAAAAAGAAAGCGCCGGCCAAGAAAAAAGTGGCTAAAAAGAAAGTCGCGAAAAAGACAGCACCCG
>JABHBK010000008.1 GCA_018673915.1 Nitrospina sp.
ATTCTTAGAGAGCCTAAAACTGTATGTAAATAAAGCAGATAAGAGAAACCAGCCTGAAATCAATAACTTCCTAAAAACGTTAGTTTCACATTCCTAATCCGTAGGTCAGGCGTTCGAATCGCCTCGGGGGCACCATTAAATTAGGCGCTAGCCCGTTGGCGGGCTAGTTTTTTTCTATCTACCATGTAAAATTCTGGGAGAGATGATCGTTTCCATTATAGATTGGGATGTGACGGGTCATGATGAAGAGATTAGAACAAAATTTGGCTTCAGGCGGTAATATCGGACTATTGGTATTTCTTTTATGGGGGAGCCTGGTTTTAGTTGGATTGTTTTTATCCGTACATTCGCGAGATATTATCGAACCCCAGCAGGAACTTCAGGGGCGTTGGTCTAATGTAATTCATCTTTGGGAGAATGAAGGCTATTTTGCTCAGGGTGGATTATGGTTCAGCAAATCTCTTATTGAAGATCCTGCACAAACTATGATCTCCCCATACACTATGGGGTTTCTACAAGGGGCACACCTTTTAGAGCGGTTTAAAATTTGGCTGGATGGATCTTTTAGCCTTAGTCTTTTAGCTATTCATAACCAATTAATCCCTATGTTTTCCTCGGCCTTATTAGGGTTTCTTGCTATGCGCTTAACTCTGCCCCTGGGCATTCGACCCGTTCATGCCTACGTTCTGGGATTAAGTTCGCAGACCATGTACCAGACTTTTCCAAGTAACTTATGGTTTTTTTGGGAGATTTACCCCACCACTATGTTTATATTTTTTATGGCCTTGTTTCTGGTCTGCGAGGTTTCAAAAGATGAACTGAAATCTGAAAATAAATCTTTTCCGCTCATGCGCAGTTTTTCAATTTTTTGTATGGTATTTGTTGAGTGGGTTGGAGCCTTAGGTTTTTTGTCAGCATACTGTCTTGTTAGTAGATTGCCTTCTCTAGGGAATAAAATAATAAAAATGGAGATGGCAAAAATTGCCTTACCAGTTTTTCTGGCATTTATTGTGATGGCTGGACAATTGCTTTGGGTTAAAGTCAGCTACCCGGATGCTCAATTGATAGGAGAAGGAGTTGGGTCTCAGATAGGATTGGATAAGTCTTTTTTACAGGATAAAGAATTAACTAGAGTGTTGAAAAAGAGGTATGACTCTCTGTTGCCGGATTGGAATGTTCTGTTTGCCACAGGTTTCCTGGCGACATTTGTTGTCATGGCTATGATTTGGAGGGAAAAGAAAAATTTTTCTCACTTTATTATATTGGCAACGGGAATAGGGTTCTATTCGTTGTTTTTACTTTTTAATCCTAAGTCTTTTATTTTGCCTGAAGCTTATGGAGTATATCTGGCGTTCACTTTAATTTTGGCTCTATTTGCTCTATTGCCAGGGTGGCTGGAAACTTTCAATAACAACTCCGGAATTTTTGTGCTTACATTTTTTGTTCTGTCATTTTGTTGGTCTTGCATTCAACTTCGAAATTATTCCCTCTATTATCCCCTGTGAAACTTTAAATTTCTCATCTATTGGGATTCTTCATCTTCTAGCTCAGATATGAATTTTCTGTCTTTTTTTGCAGAATCCCACGCTGAAATTATTTCTTTGAGTAATGGTTGGTATTTTTGCCCAGCGCGTCGGATTTTTAATTTATAGGTTTCCACGTCTTCTGGAGAAATGCTCTCTATTTTATTAATAACTCTAGCTGAAAGGCTGGCGAAAATATTCCCCGATAAAATTATTGCTATGCTTCCAAAACCTAAAAATAAAAATAATACAATTGTAACTTTAGCTGTGAATAATGCGAGATGAGAGGTGAGACTTTTCTTTGTAGTTGGGCTGTTTGAATCAGTTTCCATGATCAGTCCTCCATAATTCTTAGAAAAAACTATTTAAAATTGGCTGTGCTAGTTTTCACCTTGATTCAACTTGGTAGTTAAATAACCAGCCAGGGTGGAATATGAAGCCAGTAAGAAAGAAGCTGGAGTCCTGACATGGCAAAGGCAGCAAGGCTGGCAAATAATATAAAAATTCCCGAAAAATGGTTGTATTTTTCCAGCCAAGCCGGAAGTAAAGCAAACAGAGCCAATATCATTGCCCAGGCTATCTGTTGGTCGAAATTGTATGGATGAATCACAACAGCTTCGGAAAGAAAAAAAGTGAGTGGGATATACATTCCTAGCCCTGCAAGCAGGATCGTTTGTTGGATTTGATACTTCTTGTTTAATTGTGCAAATACAATTGCTACGATTAATGCCAAAGAACCCAGATAAAAAAGAGTGCGCCAGCTGGGAAGGTGTAATAACCACCTATCATGTAGTAAATCCATGTGGTTGAGGTAGTAAATAGTTTCCCCATCAAACCCGGTCCTGCTTAGAACTTGTCCGACACTTTTTTCAAAGACCATTTCGGGGAAATTGAATTTAACCAAAAGGATTTGGCAGGTATAAAACCCATAGGCAATCAGTATAGGTATGACATATACCCGGAATACGATTGAAAAATTAAATCCTTTTGGAGCAGTCAATATTCTGATCATGATGTAGGACAGGATAAAAAACCAACTTGTTATGACATCTGTGTAAAAAAGGAGAAAAATAACGAGACCACGAAAAAATTGAAGTTTGGGACTATCCCCTTTTGTATAAACCCTTTCTTCTAGTAAAAGAAAAAGTAACATGAAAGCAGTAGCTGTATTTGGAGAGGATATATCCCATATAACACCCAAATTTATGGGGAAAGTTTGAAAGACTGTTTGAGTTCCAATGCCCAACAACAAAGATTGCCAGGGGGGAACGCCTAGGCTCAGTGTCAGTCGCATTGCTAAAAGGCCTAATATAAGCGATGCGATCATGGTGAAAAATTGGTTATGAATTGCGGTCAAGCGGGAACTGGGCTCTCCGGTTAACCAGACGTGAATACGTTGAAGTAGATGGTTCACTTGAACAAAGGTCATGGTTGAATTCCCCGAGGCCTCCGGTGCAGGGTCAGCATCTCCTGGTTTTGAAAAAAATAGTCCTCCATGCTTAAAATAACCATGTTGAATCCAAACCATAATGGCATTTTCCCATCGTGGATTTATTCTGTTTTTGAATTCATAGTCTGTCCGGTTGTGAACGGTTTGGAATAAAACCCCTAATAATAAAAGCCCAACCAAGGTGAATACCATTAAGGCTCCTATCCCTCCTTCTGAAATGCTTTGTTTCCAGTTGAGTACGATGGATCTCATGGGGATCTCTCAGGTAGAAAAGACATGAAACTCAAATAAGTTGGAACCCTTATTTGATAAGGAGGCCTACACAGCTTGCTGAGAATAATAGTTCCTGGCAGTAAATCTGTCAACAGGGGTGGGTAGTCAGGGTATGGGGGCTACCATGCTTTTCGGGGTAATGAAGTCAGACTACAACTGTTTTCCATGAAGAATCAAACAATGGATTCTTATCACTCTTCGAGAAAAGTGGATCAAGGTCAAAATAAAGATTATCAGACATGCCCGGAATATTACGTTTCAATTGCTCAGGTTTGCCGTTCTAAGAAACCTTATGAATCTATATTTCTGATTTGGCATCCTTTATATAGTAGGCCGTGCTCGGAATTTATCTCGTATGGTTTTTGGGAAAAGCCGGATTTTTTATAAAGTTATGTGCCTGATGTTCTTTTGCGAAAATACCTTTTGGTGGATTACTGATTGCTTTGGCCTTTAATTATTTGATTTTTGCCCGATACTAAGTATGCTAGCATTGTTTGTGCAGTTTATCGTTTAAAGTATTTTAATTTCAAAGAGATAAAGGCTTTATTGCGAAACAAGTTTCTGAGTGTTTGAGCTCTGATGTTCTTAGCTAGTTCCAGATTTTGACGAACCCGGGTCATGGTGAAGGTCTAGAGGTTTGAATGTGAGGTTTTGAAAGAAATTACTTAACTCTCCTAGTACAAGTTATGGATTTTTTTAAAGTACTGCCGTAACGGTATTGTATAGCGCTACGTTTATCAAAGCATGCCTTTAAGAGTTTATTAAAAGATTTTACTAAAAATTAGAAGCTCCATTGCTTCTATTGCCACAATAGAGGTTTTTCTCGTGTTACTTATCAATCCCAGTAAGTATAAATTTGGTGGCTCTTTCAGCCATTATGTTCCTCTTCCTCTTCCGATGACAATTGGAACTTTGTCGGCCTATATGGACGCTAATGGGTATCCCAGTAAGGTTTATGATGAGGAATTAGAGTTAATTGATGCTCAAAACATAGAGCGAATTATTGAAGGACTTCCCAAGCCTTATATATTTGGGATTTCCATATTAACGTCTCAGGCGGCAAGAGCCTATAACCTGGCTAAATTTTTAAAAACGACCTATCCAGATTGCATTGTCATTGTTGGCGGTTTCCATGCCACGGCATTGCCTGAGGAGTCCCTAAATACAGGAGCTATTGATTTTGTTGTCAGGGGAGAAGGAGAGCGTGTCCTTTTAGAGCTTTATGAAGCTATTCGTGGTGATAGAAAAGACTTCTCCGAGATTAAGGGAATCTGCTTTAAGGATGGAGACCAAGTGATCTCCACGCCGGATGCTGCTCTCATTGCCGACTTAAATACTTTACCCCTTTTCCCGTATTATAAGTATGTGGAGTTGCTAAAAAACTGTCCCTCTGATGTTAAATATGATTGGGGATTTACTATCACGTCTAGAGGTTGCCCGTACGAGTGCAATTTTTGTGCACAGAGAATGATGACAGGGATAACTTACCGTTACCAAAGCGTTGAAAATGTACTTAAAAATCTTAACGTTTTGGTCAATGAGTTGGGGGCGACTAATATTTATTTAATGGATGATAATTTTCTTACTCAAAAAACCAGAGTAAAAGAACTTTGCGACGGAATTTATGAATCTGGTTTATGGGAAAAATGTGAATTTAGTTTGCAGACAAGGGCAGACGATTTTAATGAAAAACTCATGCCTTATTTGCAAAAAGCCAGGTTCACCACAGTTGGGTTTGGTCTTGAGGTAGGGACGGATAGGCTGATGGAGACCTTAAAGAAGGATATTAAGGTTGAGACATATTTCAAGTCCGCTGAACTGGCAAACAGGTACGGCCTGGGGGTCGCGCTTTATTTGATGTTCGGCGTGCCTGGGGAAACCTCTGAGGATAGAGAGCAAGCCTATCAAATCGTTAAAAAAATCAAACCAGTTATGGCTAAAGTGGCAAACTTGATACCATTTCCTGGTACCCCTTTGTACGACGATAGCCTGAAAAATAGTCCTCGGCTAAATATTGTGGGAACTTGGGAAAGTTTTGATCACCCACTCAGGACCCTGGGTTTTCCTCTAAAAAAACCTGCCCCTCTGCCCTACGTTCCTGAGGATGCGTCAGAATGGGAAATCACCCGCGATATAATTAAATATAATTTTCTCAATATACTGCAGCTCAACAAGATAGTTGGTGTGGTTTCCTCCAAGAGCAAACATTGGTGGGCGAGAATGAAGCCGCGTTGGTATCTATACCCTATGGAGTATTATCACCTTATAAAAATAGGACTAATTCTTGTTTCAAACTTGTCTTTTGCATTGTTGCCTTTGTGGTTAACTGAGCCAATAATGGAATTTCTATATCCTGAGTTGCAAAAGCGGGTTCCTGAAAAAAAGCGGTCTGTCTACATTGCTCCAGAGTGGTCAAAGGAATCCCAGAGAAAAGTAAGGGCATGACTTCGGGTGGTAAGGCTATAATATTCTTAGACGAGCTTGCGTTCTTTGTGTTTCACCCAATCCTATTATTTGGGTAGACCATTTTTATTTCACCATAAACGACTTTTAAAATTTACTCTCCCAATGACTGCTCGGCTCGCTTAGGACCCAAGTCTCTTTTATAGATCTGAAAAATACTTTGTGCGGCCTTCCTGAGCAGGTGAGAAATGATTGTTTTGAAATCTCAATATGGATGAATTTTTGCATTGTCAAACGTTGCCTCTTTTTACCTTTGTCTAAATCTCTTTAGAAAACCCAGCGTATTCTTTCTTTTGATTTTTTTGCTCATTTATAATATCTTTGCCATGGTATTGATTCCTCCTTGGTTTCCGCAGTAAGAAAATATTGAACCTGGGCTTGATCGCATTGAGATTTCAATCAACTTTAGGGCAGCTCAGTATTCTCTGGTTTTGCACTATTACTTAGGCTACAACATAGGGTTGGTAGCCGGGATTTCCAGTCAAGATATGAACCTTTCAAACTATCGAGTTGTCAAATGAAAGTAAAGTTCATGCGGGAAGTCGATATTTGTTTGGGAGGATTCTTAAATCAGTTCCTGAATTTATTTGCTGGCATTCTTTCTAGAACCTCCTCCTATACCCCCACCAATGAGAATGTAAAAAATATTCTAGTCATTAAGTTTTTTGGAATGGGAAGCATCATTTTAATGACACCAATGTTTCGAAGCCTTCGATCGATGTATCCTAATGCAAGGATTTCGCTGTTAACCTTTCCCGAAAACCTTGGAATATGTGAGCAAATCGATACAATTGATAAGGTTCTTACAATAGATCCATATAGTATGGCTACTTTTTTGAGGGATAATTTTAAATGTTTGATTGCAATTTGGAAAAACCGTCCCGAGATCACTGTTGATGTCGAATTTTTTTCAAACTTTACTAGCCTGTTTGCATTATTGACATGTGCTTCTTCAAGAGTTGGTTTTCATTTGCGTCAGGTTGCTCGTGGAGGGCACTTGACGCATAAGGTATCTCTTAATACTCACCATCATGCTACCTATGTTTTTTATCATTTAGTTGCAGCTTTGGGTGCTAGATTTGAAGATGAAAACTTGAATGAACTGACTTTAAAGTTGCCCCCCCAGAGTGAATTAAATTCGGCGTATAAAAAATTAGGGATTGATGAAAGTCATTCGGTTATTGTGATAAACCCTAACACCAGTCACCTATCTTTTTTGCGTCGTTGGCCTGCGAATTATTTTGTTACCCTGGTGACTCAATTGGCAGAGAGGCACCCTGATTATGTTTATGTCTTTGTAGGAGTTGAAAAAGAGAATCAGTATGTTCAAAATATTGTTGATAAAGTTGTGTGCGAATTTCCCACCAAGGCTATTAATGCTGCAGGCTTGTTGAGTATTAATGAATTCTGTGGATTGTTGAAGGAGGCGAAATTGTTGATCACCAACGATAGTCTTCCAGTTCATCTTGCCTCAGTTTTTAAGACAAATATCGTGTCCTTTTTCGGCCCGGAAAGTCCTAGGTTTTATGGAACATTGAGTGAAAATTCATTGTGTTTCTTTGAAAATATACCATGTAGCCCCTGTCTTATTGTGTTTGATAATAAGGCTGAGATTGACTGTAAAGACAATATCTGTCTCAAACAAATCCTTCCAGATCGGGTCTTGAGCGAAATTGAAGAAAAATTTTTTAATAACGAGTCTGCTTTAATTAGGTAAACCATTGAATCAGGATGATAACTCCTTAGGACACCTTCCTTCCGATTGGTTTGAGGGTCTTGTTAGCCCTAGAACCTCCGATAATCTTCATTTGTCGGGTAACTCTTTAGTTGCAGCAAATACCGATGAACGTTTTGAGGTTAACAATAGGGTTGCGAGGTTGCTGTCGCCTGAGTTGACTGATGAAACCCTTGTAAATGAATTAAATGCGATGGAGGGTTTGCCGGTTTATGGTGTTAGTTATTTTAATCAGGAATTTTTACATTTTATTTCTCAGGAGTTGCATGAATTAGATCAAAAATCGTGTGATAGCAATTTCAATATGATTGAAATTGGTGGGGGAGATGGCCAATTTGCGAGGCATTTCTTGAGGTTTGACCAGTCAAGGATATTTGTTGCAGATATTGCAGAGAAGTTTCTTAAGTTGGCACCTGATAAGGTTCGTAAGGTTTGTTGTGATGCTCGATATCCTTATTTTGAGAAAAACAAATTGGACCTAGCAGTTTTTTGGGTAAGTTTTCATCATTTGACTGAGTCCGATCAAAAAAAGGCAGTGGCGGTGGCAGTGAATTCTTTAAAGCCAAACGGAATATTGGCATTTTTTGAGCCTAACTCCTTTTTCTTGCCTCGACACATCATTTTAAATACGTTCTTGAGAAAGCATGTATATTTTGACGATGAAGAAAAGCCTGTTAATTATATGGGAGTCAGAAATAGTTTGGAAGGCCTTGGAATGAAAGAAGTTTATACTCGCTTTATTCAGCCTCCGTACAGCTGGAAATTTATTGAGAAGCTTAAGTTTGGAGGATTTTATTATTTTGCTGTAAAATTTCTTTATTTTTTAGATCGGTTTTTCTTGCTTCCCATAGCTAATTTGGTTTTTGGTAAATCTGAAAAGAGGTTAGAGAAAATCCGCAGGTACTCGGCCTCTTATTTTTTTTCTGTTTTCAGAAAATAGAAACCTGAACCTTCCTGACCAATCTTCTTTATATGAATGACAAAAATATTGCTTGCCCTTTGTGCGGTGCAACAGTAAATCTTTATAAAAGAACTTTGAATTACGGATTGCGTCTTCTCATTTGCCCTCAATGCGACCTTCATTTTATATCTCCATTTCCTCCCATAGCTCAAGAGTTTTACGATCAAAATTATTACCGTTCATGGGGAATGATAAATGATGTTTTGCCGGAGCATGTAAAACTCCTTAAAGAAAAAAATATGCGGAAGCATGTTAAGCATATCGCGAAATTTATTTCGAAAGGGGATGTGCTTGAGGTGGGTTGTGCGCTGGGCTCTTTCCTTAAGGTTGCTCATGAGGAAGGTTTTGATGTGACCGGAGTAGATCTATCAGTTCAGGCTTGTGAAATTGCTAAAAAAGAGAACCCAGCCGCAAAGGTCTTTCAGGGCACACTTGAGACTGTAAGGTTTGAGCCAGAAAGTTTTGATGTGATATTTATGTCGGACTTGATTGAGCATATTCCTGAACCTTTCCTGTTCTGGGAAGAAATATGTAAACTATTGAAAAATAATGGTATAATTTGCATGATCACTCCTGATCCCGGACATTGGTCCTGTATGTTAATGGGTAGTTCCTGGGTTCATTTTAAGGAGGAACACTTGGTGTTTTTTCCCAAAAATACTGTGAACTGGGTCTGTCAGAACTTTGGACTAAATTTCATCGAGTTTTCACATGTTGTAAAGTATACTGATATAGCCTATTTTTCGGCGCAAACTAAACAGTTTGGGCCGAAATCATTAGCTTTTGGGCTTTCAATGCTTTCCCGCATACTTCCTCAAAAAATGGAAGAATTTCTGTTTCCATTACCATTGGGGGAGGCTAGGTATATTTTGCGAAAGTTGGTTTAAGGTAAAGAAATTTGAAAGTAAGACGCTATTTAATTATAAGGGTTTAACAAAAGTAGCACCTTGTCAAACTACATTTGAATCTGCATATAGAGCGGCCAACCATAAGGTATCCTAAAAGCATGATTAAAGACTTATTTAGCATATTTAAACGCATGTTAGGGCATAGCACCCTATTAATGAAAAAACCTCATTTGATTTTTAGAGTGGGATGGGGTTATTTCAGTACCCTTGTGTTGAAGCGGCCCACGCTTAGAACCATTGAATTTTCTGTCAATACTGATTGTCAGTCGGAATGTGAGTTTTGTTATTCCACGCAAAATGTCAGCAATTCTGAGGATGAACTTTCTCTGGAAGAAATAAGTAAAATTTGGCAAGAGGCTAAAAGTCTAGGAGCCTTCTCATCAGTAATCTCAGGGGGCGAGCCTACCTTGCGCAAGGATCTGGTTGAGGTCTTAGAGGCTGTCGAAGCTACAAAGCATATTGTGTGCATGACTACTAATGCCATTGCATTGAATGAAAGTAGGCTGGCAAGGCTTAAAGAGGCGGGGCTAAGCACTATTCACTACAGCCTGGACTCTTTAGACCCCGACGAGAATGATAAGATTCGCGGTTATCAGGGGCACTACGCGCAGGTTATTCGTTGTATTCAATGGTCTAAGGACCTTGGCTACAATATTGCCATCAGTACAGTTGCGGGACATGGTGATAAAAAGAAAATAGAGAAAATGATTGAGTTCTGCAGGGAAAGAAAAGTAGCTTTGGTTCTTTCCCTAGCCAGCGCGATGGGTGAATGGGCTGGGCAATTAGATAACAATGTGACTACAGAAGAATGGAATATGTATAACCATATGATGGGCGAAAATCCTTTCATGCGGTCTGACTGGAATATAAATATGTCTCTAAAAAATGAATGTCCTGGAGGCAGGGAGAAGTTGGGGGTTAGTGCATATGGGGATATTGCAACCTGTCCAATGAACCCCGTTTCCTATGGAAACCTTAGGAAAAATAGTCTCAAGGATATTCGTGAGAAAATGATGCTCTCCCCAGAGATTGCGCAGCGTTCGCCAAATTGCCTCATAGGTTCCGACCATAAATATATAAAGGATTTTATGGCACCCATTGCCAATTACAAAGAGTTTCCGGTTTTGGTGGATGAGCATCCGGTGTACACCGGGAAGCTGGACCCTGATCGGTTAAAAGCGAAGGATGAGAAAACGCCATCTCTGAAGGAAAGAATGTTTGCAAGATCTGAATCTGAATGACAATTGTCTTTAGCTGAAAGAACCCTACCTCGATGAAGAATAAAGTAATTCTGGTTCAGCCCCATTTGGGGAAGTATGACATGTTTATACGAGACCTTCCTCTTAGCCTTCTCTATGCGGGCTGCTTGGTCGATCGATCTAAATATGAGCTGATTTTGTTTGACCAACGGGTTGAACCTGATTTTGAAGAAAAATTGATAGCTGAATTAAAAACCGGTCAAGTCCTCTGCGTTGCCTTAACTGTGATGACCGGGGAGCCTATTAACTTTGCTCTTAAAACTTGCCGTTTGGTAAAGGAAACCGCCAATGTCCCTACTGTGTGGGGAGGAATTCACCCCACCATTCTTGCTAATCAAACTCTCGAACACGATTTAGTCGATATAGTAGTTCGAGGAAAAGGTGAGTTTATTTTTAAAGAATTGGTTGAAACGCTCGATGTCGATGGAGACTTGAGCCAGGTAAAAGGGCTTAGCTATAAAACCCCAGAAAATGAAATACTCCACAACGAAGACAGTCATGCTTTTGATGCCGACTCTATCCCAATTCCCCCTTATGATTTGGTGGATATTGGCAACTACAAAAGGTCTGGCTTTGATTTTCAGGTGATGTCATTTATTACCAGTAGGGGATGCCCGCATAATTGTACCTTTTGTTACATTACGTCGCTTTCCAATAAGGAACGACGATGGCAGGCGGAGGAAGTGTCTAAGACCGTTGATCACTTGGAACATGTGATGAAACTTTATTCGCCGGATTATATTTCTATTATCGATGATGACTTCTTTGTGAATGTCAAACGTGGGAGGTCTTTTTTTGAAGAAGTTGAAAGACGCAAGATTAAAATAAAGTGGGGCCTTCGTGGAGTTCGGATTGATGAGATTTTGAGAATGGATGATGATTTGTTAAGGCTGCTGGAACGTGTGGGAATGGAGCATATGAACATCGGTGTTGAATCTGGATCGCCAAGAATGCTGGAGATGATAGACAAAGCAATCAATATAGAGGAAGTCTTGGAAGCCAACAGAAAGCTGACCGACTATAAAAAATTGGAGCCATTATACAATTTTTTCTCCGGTCTGCCGACTGAAACTGAAGAAGACCTGAAATGTTCGACGGAGTTGATAGGGAAACTATTAAAGGAAAATCCGCAAGCTCAGATTTCTGGGTTTCACCAGTTTACCCCTTATCCCGGAAACCCCCTCTTTGATACGGCAGTGGAGCATGGGTTTGATCCTCCTACTAATTTAGAAACCTGGGCCAGATTCAGGTTGGAGTCCAATGCTGAAAACCTTCCGTGGATTGATAAAAAGAGGAAGAATCTTTTGGATATGATTTATTTCACGGTTTATTTTGTGGATCGGAAATACGAGAACTTTATCATGAGGGAGAACCTTTTTAATCGTTTGGTTTATCCTCTGGTTCTTGTTTACAAGGTTTTGGCAAAATATAGGTTCAAACATCATTTCACCGGGTTTCCTTTAGATATTTATTTGAAAGACTCATTTTATTTTGCGACGGATTTTTTGAAGAAGCTCAAGTATCGAAAAATTCCTTCATGGTCTTTGCGGTCATAGGGAAGATGCTTCTGGTGAATTATAGACTTAGGCTGAAAATGAATTTTTTGAAAGTTGAAATACAGGAAAATACAATCCTGAATTGAAAAATGCTGAAGAATCTAATTGGAATTTCATTGAGTGTTTTGAAGTACAGGGTTTTCGGAACTAGAACCCCTATTGTTGCTTCCATAGGTGTGACAAGTAAATGCAACCTCAAATGTGAATATTGCTATGCTGAGGTTGATAATTTGAATGGGAAGGACTGGCCTTTTGAAGATTTGACTAAGATTATTGATCAACTTCATGCAATGGGAACTCGAGTGATTATGCTCCAGGGGGGCGAGCCACTTTTGCATACAAGGATTGATGACATTATTGAATATGTGAAATCAAAAAATATATACTGCTCCATTACTACTAATAGCTATACATTTTCCAAACATCTTGATGCCTTAAAGAAATTGGATCAGGTTCAATTAAGTGTCGATGGCAATCGCGAAATAATGGATAATTATAGAGGGGAAGGGGCCTATGATCAGGCTGTGTTGGCCGCAAAACTGTGTGATGAAAATAAAATTCCATTTCATTTGCACTCCGTTGTGACCAATGAAGCTACCGCAGAAAACTCTCTGATACCCTTGACTGAATTGGCCAATAAATATAATACATATTTAAATTTTTGTATTCCTGGACCCACTGGTGCCGCAAAAGGTAAAACTCTGGGAGAAAACGAAAAACTTATCAAAATGTACACAGAAATACGTAAGAGAAAAAGGAATGGAATGCCTACCAATAACTCGTATGGAGCTATTGATGCTATAATTCAATGGTGCCAATCCTTCCCGTACAGCAGTTACATCCCATCCAACGATACCGTCAGGAAAATGGAGTTCCCAAAATGCGTTATGGGTGACCTTGTTTGTTGGTTGGATTCCACCGGGTTGATGCATCCATGTGCTGTTCAATATGGTCAAGAAGGTTTTTCTCACTCCATAAAAGAGTATGGTGTAGATGGGGCTTGGGAAAGATTGCAAGAGTTGCCTTGTCACTTTTGTAGTTGCTCAAGTGAGTTCAATAATCTTTTTAGTTTTAAGTTGGAATCAGTTTTGAATGGATTGAAATTCTTAGGTAGAAAAAATGGGCGAAGTATCTTATCAAATAATTAGTACTGCTAACATCGGAATTAAAGGTTGATGGTTTTATGAAAATATATGCTGTCAGTATGGATAGAAACCTTTTAGCCATTGGTTTCAGGCGTGTTGTGGCCGCTGCAAAAAGCAATGGGTTTGATGTCCAGTCAATTTATTTTTTAGACGATATTAAAGAAGCTACTCATGCGGGTAGTTGGTGGAGACAAAAAACGGGTGAGGATTTTGGAGTTAATTTTTTGTCAGAAGAAGATCGATTAGATTCTCTGGCAAAATATTTATCCGATGGTGATGTCATTGCATTTTCATTAATGAGTGTCCAGCGCAACCTCTGCAAGGCACTGTGTGAAAAAGTGAAGGAATTGAACCCCGATATCAAGATCATACTGGGTAGTTACCATCCAACCATCTTTCCGGAAGATGCGATTGAGTTTTCAGATGCCATTGCCATTGGGGAAGGGGAACTGATTTTTGTGGATTTTCTGAATAGGGTTAAAAACGGTGAGAGTTTGGAAGGGCTAGAAGGTACTTGGACCAATATCGAAGGTGAAATTACAAAAAACCCGGATAGGGAGTTGATGACCAAGGAGCAGATGGAAGACCGGGCTCTGATGGACTATGCCCTGGAAAATAATTACATATACAGCGTTGCGGATGAAAAAGTCACTCCCTTAACGGATAAGATTTTTTACAAGCAGATTGGCACGGTTTACAACACAATATGGTCCGTAGGATGTCCCTATCGGTGCTCCTTCTGTTCTCAGGATCTACTGAACGACATGAATCCTGAATATGCGCAATTTCGAGGCCCGTCTCCTGCTTATTTGGTTAATGAAATCAAAGAAGTGCAAAAAAAGTTTGCCATTGATTATGTGATTTTCTATGACAGTGACTTCATGGGAAGAAGCTTGGCAGAGCTAAAAGAATTTGGCAGGCTGTTTCCTGAAACGGGGTTGAAATTTATTCTTAGCGGGACCAACCCAGCCACCATCCGTGAAGAAAAAATGCGGGTGCTCACAGATGCGGGGCTTGTCCGAATCAAGATGGGAATGGAGTCCGGAAACGATGAAATGCTGGAATTTTTCAAACGTCCAGCAAAAACCAAAGAGCTTCGGAAAACCACGCAAATCCTGTCAAAGTTCAAGAATAAAATGGTTGCCCCTGCATTTGAAATGATCATTGATAATCCCCTTGAATCCCAAGATCAATTATACAAGACCATTGATTTTCTGCATAGCTTGGATGGGCCTTTTACATTGAGTCTGTTTTCTATGCACTTTATGCCTGGTACGGCACTTTCGAGAGAGGAGGGGGACGATAAATTTATTGCTGAACAGTTCGACAAGGAATATATGTTTTCATATAAACCCAATGCGTTGAACAATTTGCTCAGTATTTTTGCGGTCGTTAAACCATCTCCAATGGTTCTTAAATTTTTGAAAAGAATCATTTCTGGAAAGGAAGAGAAGAAATACCCCAAGTTGAAAACCTTTCTATATAGAGCTATGCTAATTCGAAGAGCTATAGATTCTGTCCGGTTTGGTGATTATAGCAATTTCCCTACTTGGGTAATGTTTGCTTATCATAAAACCCGACACCTAAAACTTAATTTTCTATCAGAATAAGAGTAGGAATGATATGAACGAAAATACTAATGTGGATATGCTTCCTTCTTTGGGAAGACCGGTAAGAAGCCAAAACATGGGTAAGATGGTTGATATTGATCTGAGTCCATATCAATCAAAAACTAGAGGTGAACATGACCCGGTTCAAAAACCTCCTGTTTTATTGTGCCAATTTGATGCGCTGGAATACTATTCCTATATGCTTTTGTCCACGCAGCTAAATGAACAAGAGGTTCCTCATGAAGTTGAAATTGTTGATAATGATGATCGCTTCATTCATCAAATCGATAAGGATTTTAAGGATTTCCCCATTATCGGATTTTATTGCTGCAATACCGACTATCAAAGAGTCATTGGCCTAGTTAGAAGAATTAAGGAAATAGCACCGGAAAAAATTATTATTCTTGGGGGACCTTTCCCGACCTTGAACTATGAAGACATTGATTTGACGGCCGTTGATTTTATCTGTATCGGTTCAGGGGAATTTTATTTCTCAGAATGGATTGGTCAAGGGCATTATAAAAAGAAAGAAAATTTTCAAAATATTGTGTTTGACATAAATCAACCTTTTGAAACCAAATTTGTAGACGATTTCAACTTAAGCCCCAAGCCTAATAGAGCTATTTATTATGATAAATATCCTTTTTTAAAGAACATGCGGGTAAGGCGATTTTTATTGTCGGTGGGTTGCCCATATAAATGTACCTATTGTCATAATTCGAATTTTAATGATAAGTTTGAGGCCCAAGGTTCCGTAAAACTTATGTTTAGAAGTCCGGAGAATGCTATTGAGGAAATCATCTCTACTTTGGAAAAATACCCCGCTGATGCCATATCTTTCTCAGATGATAATCTCACCATCAGTAAAAATTGGTTTCTTACCTTTATTGATCTTTATATCGAAAAAGTGAATTTGCCATTTTTATACAGCGCAACGGTTAATACTCTTGGCGAGGAAATAGTAAAGAAACTTGGCGAGGCAAAAGCCCGAATAGCTAGAATCGCCATGGAAACGACAAACGAGACAATCAGAAAAGATATTCTGTTGCGTCCTAAGTACACCAATGATGAGTTTGCTGAGGTTATCGCAAATTTGAAAAAACATGATATTAAAGTTGTTATGCTGAATATGTTTGCCATTCCTACTCAAACTCTTGAAGATTGCGAAGAAGTTTTTAATTTTGCCAATACTCATAAGGTGGTAATGTGTACTAATGTTCTGGTTCCCTATAAAGGAACTGCAATGTACAACTACTGCCTCGAAAATGACCTCTTGGTAGAGGATTATAATACGACGGATGAGGGCGATTTATATATAAACACTGCTTCAATAAAGGGTGAGGAAATGCAGAGAATGGTCACGATGCAGAACTACACCTTTCTTCTAAATTATGTGAGACCAGCAATACGGCTTATAAAGTATCTTTCGAAATTTAAAACTTTTAGGCAAGTAAGTTATAAATATATAACTCCCATAAATGTTACATTTATGAATTTTTTTGGTTATCTAGGATTGTTCACCCTCCGAACCATGTTGCCTGTTGGAATGCGAGTTATTAAAAGCTTTATAAGAAGTAATTAATAAGTATCAAATTCCAATAGGGTTGTGTTTATCCATGAATCAAATTAGTGCCAACTCAATAGATTCTCAAGTAAAAATCTCTAGAGCCAGAGAGGACCGTAAGTAGCACCCACTCATACAGCATTTCAGAAACGATGGCGAATGCCTACGGTTTAAATGTAAGGCAGTAGGGGTTTGTAATGGAAAAAATTTTATTAGTGGTTCCTGTTCATAATCGTCTCTCCGAAGTAAAAGAGCTCCTTTCATCATTACGTACTTTAAACCTTGATGGTTTGGATCTATCAATAACTATTGTGGATGATGCCAGCCAAGAACCCGTACCTAAATCTATCGAATTGGAATTCTCTGACCTGAACCTTAGTTTAATTCATTGTGATGTGAATATTGGTCCCTCCCGAGCTAGAAACCTTGCACTTAAAAAATCTGATGCTGATATTTTTTGGTTTTTGGACAGCGATTCTGAGATTGATAACCCCCAGGTTCTGAATAACATGGTCGAAGTATTAAGAACCAATCATGAAATTGGTGCAGTGGGCGGTGTAGTAGAACCCGTAGAAGGTGAGTGGATGGTTTTTGAACCCATATCCTTTCTAAATACATTAGGAATTCCACAATATCTTCGAAGAAGAGCATACCCATTAACCTTTGTTAGTGTAATACCTACAGCAAATTTATTGATTTTGAAAAATGTTTTTGAGTTGACCAATAGCTTTGATGAAAGACTTCCTAGGAATGAGGATGGGGATCTATGTATGGCCCTAAAAAAACTTGAGTACAAAAGTATGCAGTCAGAAAAAACCTTAGTTCGTCATAAATTAAGTAGAGCTGGACGGGATTCCGGGGCATTTGCTCATTTTCAAGATAGTAAAAAGTATTTTGCGGATCTTTTGAAGACAAGGTCTATACTTCTGTACAAACATAGCTGGTGGAAGCTGGTTATTCTTCCAATACTTGATATGTTGACTTTAATTGAAATAATTTTAGGATCTAAAAAATATAATTTTAAACTTGTTCGGTTTAGCATGGTCAAGAAGGAAAATAAGTTTGTCTATTATTTCAACTTGGCTTTACTATCCGCTTACTATTACTTTTATGGATTGTTATTGCCACTGAAGTTTAGATCTCGATGAAAAACTTATTTTTATCAAAAAGAAGTGAACTGGAAAAGGTGTATCCCTTTATACAATCCCTTCCTTTGCCTATCCGCTCTCTATTAGAGGGGGGTATTGCATCATTTATGGAAAGGAGACAGAAGAAGCAACTGATTCCAGATCGCGTAACAGTTCTTCTGACGGATCAATGTAATCTTGAATGTCCGCATTGCTTTATTTCCAATGAAGAGCATCCGAGAAACTGGGAAATGGGACTCTCTGAGTATGAAAAATTTTTTAAAAGTTCAATGGGACAAATTGGACAACTTGTTGTTTCAGGTGGAGAGCCATTATTAAAAGAAGACTTTGTTAACATTATTCAGTTGGCTGAGAAAAAGGGCGGCGTTAAAAGTATTCTTCTTTGTACAAACGGGGTATTGCCGGAAAATTTGAATAAAAAAATGGAAGAGTTGCTCAAAACTACTTCCATCGTATTTCGGATACAGACATCAATTGATGGATCTGAGGATATACATGATCAGAACAGAGGTGGTAAAGGGTCCTATCGAAAAGTGTTTGAGAGTTTAGCGTTGATGAAAAATTTGGCTACAAAGTTTCCGGGGAGGATTGGAGCACTTCATGTTAATACCACACTTTCCCAGCTAAATATTAATAACGTTGAACAGATTGTGGATGATGTTAAGAGTTTTGGATTCACCCAGACTTTCGGTTTTGTGCGTTCTCCCAAAGAGCATATATTCAACTTGGATGATCAATCATTAATTTCTGATTATAATCCGGTCAGTTTTAATGAGTTTTTAACAGTTGAGGATATGGAGATGGCATTAGAAAAAATAAACCAAAACCTTTGGCTTGAATATCCAAATAAATTGATTTATGCGGTAAACCGATTGACTCTTTATTCGATTAAGGAAATGGTAAAAACTGGTAAGCCTGCAACCAGCTGTCGGTCTGGTCGTAGTGAATTAATAATTATGCCCAATGGCGAAGTTGCAAAATGTGAAATGCTTAAAGGATTTGCAAATTTGAAAGATTTTAACTGGAATTTGCCTGAATTATTATCCTCAAAGGTTTGTCGGGATTTCTTTGAAGCTTCTTCAAAATGTTTTTGTACTCATGAATGCTCAGTGGCTCTCAATATTATGTATGATTCCAGTCTATTAGGATTACTATTTTCCTCTGAAATAGATCTCAAAACTGATCAACGATTCAATGGCTCTAGTAAACAATTATCGACGCACAGTTAGATAAAGGTGATTCAACGTGATTAACTGCATTCATGATTGAGTTTTCTGCCAAATGAGTTATGTCAGGAAAACCACCCCTCCATTTTTGATGATCAAATATTTTAATTCGCACATTATTGAATAATTAGATAGAAAGAGGCATTACTTTTTGGGGAAGACCTTGGCTTCGTGATTCGATTTAGTTTGATTGGGATACCGTACCTATGGAGTTTATAGCAAATGTGGTGGTGCTGGAGTTGTGGGTTGCTGTTCCGCTAAAACCGGATTCTGCACCTTGCCCAGAAATGGTGATATCTGCAGAAGTAGCAAAACCATAAGATGTCCCCGAGACATTGTTAACATTGCAGTCGGCGGCTGACCCATTATCATTCCAATATAGTTTGCAGGTGAGGAAAAGGCTCTGAAGATTTGACTTGGCATCTGTGTCGTAGGCACGGGTCTTAAATTGTCGATGAGAGGAAAAGTTGAGCCCCGCAAGAATACCTATGATACCAACAACGATTAAAAGCTCTATTAAAGTGAAACCGTTCTGATCATTAATCCTTGTTTTCATTTTATCTATCCCGTACTATTTCTCCCAGTGTAACTCAATTTTCCTGGGTTTTAAGGTTTTAAAGGAACTATTTGGCTTTGAACTGGGAGATGAATAGATTAAAATCTTATTTTTTATATATAACTTAATTTTTTCTTGAGGAAAAACTCCATTATGGAGACTTGGAATAAAGATAATATTGTACAAGCAAACAAAAAACTTGAAGGAGCAGAACTGAAAGGATTGGACTTGGCTGGTGTTGATTTAAAAAACGCCAATCTGATTTCAGCAAATCTAGTATCGGCCAATTTGAGCGGGTCGGACTTGTCGGGGGCAAAAATTTTCACAGCTAAAGGTATGCGCGCAAATTTAAGCAATACCAATTTATCGGGTGCTAGTCTTCTTAAGGCAAATTTTTCCAGGGCAAATTTTAATGAATCTAATCTCAATGATGCCGATTTGATGGGGGCCAATCTATTAGAAGCAAATTTGAGAAAAGCTTACTTGATTCGAGCCAAACTAGTTGAAGCCTGTCTAACTGGAGTGAACCTGGAGGGTGCTGATTTAAGCGAAGCTATATTGACCGGCAGATACCAGCGTGAAGGTTATTTTAGTCGAGGAGCAAATTTAAATAATGCCAAACTTGCAGGTGCAAAGTTTAACAATGCCGATGTTTCAGGGGCAGAAATGGCAGAAACTGATTGCACCGATGTTGACTTTTCGAATGCAAATTTGAGCGAAACCAGTTTTAAAAATGCCTGCCTGAGGTCTGCTAGTTTTGTAAAGGCTAAATTAGGGGATGCCGATTTTAGAGGAGCCGATCTCACGGATTCAAATTTTTCTGGAGCAGAGCTTATCGAAGCAAAGTTCCAGGGAGTGGACCTGCGAAAGGTTAAGAATATTTCCTCTGAAGAATTGGAGTTGGCGTTTATTGACAGCAAAACCCAAATTCCTGACTATATTGTAGTGAATTGGACCTCAGAAGACACCTATGAGTGCAGAATGAGGCCGTAATGATTTCTGTCTTTGTGAGGTGCAGGTCAGTGGATAATTTTAATTTCCAGTCTGTGGAATAAGAGATGAGCACAACTAAAGCAAAATTTTGTATTGGGCAATTGATTCATCATAAGTTGTTTGACTACCGAGGGATTATTCTCGGGGTGGATCTGGAGTTCAAACAGACGGATGAATGGTATGATCAAATGGCTCGCAGCAAACCTCCCAAAGATAAACCCTGGTATCATGTTTTGGTCCATCAGCGGGGTAGCCAAACCTATGTGGCAGAACAAAATTTGGAATCAGACCCCGCCAGCCATAATTAACATAAGGCAGTTTCCCCATGATTAAAACGGTTAAAGAATTCAAAGTCTGGCGTGCCCATTTCTGTTATTCTCCCAAGGGAAAATCGGCGATAGATCAAATGAAGACATTAAAACAAGGAGACAATGAGTTTCCCTATGGAAACCTGGAAAGCAGTGTCCTGTCCACTTGTTTCCTGGCTTCAAAGTACCTTGTAGAAAAAGACCAAATAGATTCACGCAGAAGAATCGGCGGTCTTCAATTATCTGTTTCTACTAACAAAGTTCACCCTAAACGTAAGCCTCAAAATGTGGGGCGAAATAGTTTGATATTGCATCTATCAACTTTTTTAAAGTTTTATACGGCCGATGAACCTACATTTGATTGGGTCGGTAAAAAAATTCCCGCCTTTGGTCATACCCAACCGGAGCTTGTTTCTAAATTTGTCAACGCAGTTTACAGCGATGGAAATATGGAAGTGGCAGCAGTGGAAAGATTCATTCGCAAATCCCAAAAAGATGATATTCGCCTTGCCCATTGGAAACTTCAAAATTAGGTCTTCTCCGCTCATTTTGAGTTGCGCGCTTCTTTAGGTTAACAGGAAGCTCAGGAAACGATTGCGCTATGGACACCAATACGATTTATAGAGGAATCCGTTATTTGGGGATAGGGTTGATTTTTGTTTCCTTGGCGTGGGCCTTTTATAAAGGAGACGGATCAGAATCTCATCCCGGCGGGCCTGCCTTCAGTCGTGCGGTAGGATTATATACAGACCAAAAATTTGAAGAGGCTCTGCGTGAATATCAAATCAGTATTAGTGAAAACCCGGACTTCATCCATGCCAAAAGGGGAAGAGCTCGAACCTTGATGCAGCTAGGGCGAGACAGAGAAGCTTTGCTAGCATTTAATGAAGTGCTGGAACGCGATCCAGGCTCCGCTGTTTCTTTTGCCAACCGAGGTATCTTACATGATCGGATGGGGCATTACCCTGAGGCTATTTTAGATTATGACCGGGCTATAAAAATGGACCCTAAACTTGGAGAGGGGTTAGACTGGTTTACCCGCCTTTTGCAGAATCGCAAAGATAAACCCCAGACCTTGGCAGATAGACTGCAGACATTGCGTCGACCGGTGGTCGGTGCGAATTAGCAACAAGTTCGATTGAGCAAAGAGTTCTCTCGACCTGGTTAAATCCAGTCTTCAATATCAAACTGAGATCGGCATTCAGGGCTTCTCATATCCATGAACAAATCGGCCTGATCAAAATTAAGATTAAAGTTTGGAATAATTTCGCATTGCAGCCCAGAGCCTTTGATTTTCTCTTCGTATTCTTTCATTTCCTCAATATTTCCAAACTCTAAAACCACTGAAAATCCTGTTGAGGCGGAGAATTTGATTAGTTTTCTATCAGTATCCATTTTTTGTCCATGGAAAATTAACGGGTGTCGGTTAAAATTAAACAGTTCCCATCATACCCTTTGTGTGAGGGGGAGGACATATAAAGTTTCATGTTGTACGATTTTATGAATCCAGGAATAGCAGGTTGTAGAAGTAGGAGATAATAAAGGTGAAACTGTATCATGCCTTTTCTTTAATAGATTCTTCCAGGTTATTATCGGGACAGAACCCTGAAACTTTTGTGAAGGTGGACTGGGTTTGCTATTTGCGTGATGAGCCTTTGGTTCCCTATGACCAGTTGATTGAAAAATTTCAGGACTTGCCGCAAACGGGTAAGGAAAAACTATGGATTCTGCGTCGGGCTAATTACTTCCTATCCGGCCAGGAAGTGGAAGAACTGAAACTATATCTTGAAAAACAATATTCCTTTTCGGTTGAGGTAGAAGAGGCAAAGCTTCCATTGAAAGTAGAGCAGATTCCCACGTTCAACGAGAAGGATGTAACGGGAACGATTATATTACGTGATCGGGATGAACCGTTTCCTCTCAGTATCGGGATCATTGGTATGATCTCGGGTTACCGAGACCTGGTCAATATTAAAACCGTGGGGGAACTGCTGGGAGAAATCGATCAAAGAAACAAAAGGTGATGAGAGTTAGTTTTTGTCGTCGATTAATTCAAACGCCGTTTCGGAGGTCCAATTGATTTTTATGTAGCTAGGCAAAAGAGTTTTTCTATCGATTTGAGCCGTTTCAATCTGGTCACAGGTCAACCCCACTACATAGCGCAAATTGGCCCCACGCAAATCGGCCCGATTAAGGTTTGCACCCTTTAATACTGATCGGTTAAGGTTTGCCGTTTGCAAACTGGCATCTTCAAAGTTAGCGCCTTCAAGTCGGGCTCCAGAAAGGTCGGCCCCTTCCAGTTTGGCTCCTTTTAGCATCGCATCTTGCCATTGTGATTGCGAGCCTTTAATGTTTTGTAGATTGGCTCCACTGCAATCTGACTTCTTCACCCATGCTTTGTAAAGGGCACATTCTCTAAGATTGGCTTTGGTCAGGTTGGTATCGCTCAAATTCGCACCACGCAGATCGGCACGCCGCATGTAGGCGTTTTGAAGATTAGCCCCTCCAAAATTGGACTTATTTAAATCCGCCCCACTAAAATTAGCTTCGGATAGTTCTGCGCCAGAAAGATTAGCTTTAGAGATTTGGGCTTCACTGAGATATATTTTTTTTAAGTTTGCTCCACGCAAATCAGCGCCGACAAGCAATGCCCTTTCCAAGTCGGCTCCCTCCAGGTCAGCTCCTTTAAGGTCGGCGTTTTGAAGGTACCTTTTCGAACGCTCCAGTTTTTCCTTGAGTGATGGAGTATTTTCAGTCATTCCTGTTTTTCAACTGATAAAATCGAAAGAGTAGAGCCATCGCCAGGGTTCCCGCCATTAGCAATGCAATGGAAAGCCCAGGGACCATTAACGCAATTGAAAGTGGGACAGACTCCAAAAACCATGAGAACATTTTTTGCAGGCCCACCCACGACTCCGGGTGAGTCATCCATTGCTGGAGAATCGTGCTTTCAAACAGAAAGTCAAAAACTACGAAAAGCGGAAATTCAGTCCAGACTCCATCCTGCAACCAGAGTATGGCCTGATAGCCAAAAAGGCTGAACCCAATCATAAATATCATCACGCCAAACATGCCGGTAAAGGTCAACAGTCCGGTAACAATAAAGTCCTGGGGAGTGAGCCGGGATATGGCAGAACGAATATCTTTCCAGGCTTCTAACAAACCTTTTTGTGAGAGGTTTTTTAAGCCTCTTAAGAATTCATTACAAAACTGACGAGCTGTATCTATAAACTGGTAAATTTGTTCGAGCCAGTCTTCGTGATTAAATTTAGCTTGATGGTTTTCCATATTCATAACAGTTCCTCCTTTCGGGTACTCGGTGATAATTATCTGGAGGGATGAGCTAATACATTTTATATATTTTATCGCTCTTTGACCCATTTATCAATGGTCGATAGCGGACAGGTTGGCAGTTTACCCGGCCTGTGCTACGTTATTGGCTTATTAAGAACTTTGATGGATAGGTGATTGTGAAGGTATTGGTTTTTGGGGCAGGTGCTGTAGGATTAGGGCTTTCCAGCTTTTTACTGCAGGGAGGCTATCGTGTCCATCTAGTTGGAAAAGAGGAAACTGTTCTCAAGTTGAGGCAAAATGGCTTGCAACGGCAGGGTATTTTTGGTTCAGCCTGTTTTTCCCCACAAGATTTTACGGTCTCGTCAAACTTGTCCGAAACGGGTAGGGAGACCTTTGATTTTTACATGGTCTGTACCAAGTCGTTCGATACGGAAAGCTCCGCGCAACAATTGAAAGAAGGATCGACTCTGGGGCATCAAAAAAGTCCCATTGTTCTTTGCCAGAACGGCTGGGGCAATGCCGAATTTTTTGCCCGGTTTTTTCCTGAAGAACAGATTTTTAATGCACGGGTTATAACTGGATTCATCCGACCAGAACCTCATATTGTAGATGTGACGGTTCACGCTCAACCTATTCATTTTGGTAGCCTGTTTGGAGGAGGCTTGTCCCGTCTAGAGGAATTGGCTGATGGCTTAAATCAGGCGGGCATTCCCAGTGCTGTCACGGATGATATTGGAAAAGATTTGTGGGCAAAGATGCTTTATAACTGTCCACTCAATGCTCTGGGGGCTATATTGCAGGTTCCTTACGGGCATTTAGGAGAGAATGAAAATTCTCGTGCCCTCATGGAACGTATTGTTGCTGAAGTATTTCAGGTCATGCAGGGGATGGGGTATTCCAGTCATTGGTTAAGTGCAAAAGATTATCTACAGGATTTTTATGGACAGTTGTTACCCAGTACTTATGGACACGAATCTTCCATGTTCCAGGACATCCGCGAAGGGAGAAAAACTGAGATCGAAGCACTCAATGGGGTGATAGTGGAAGAGGGGAGAAAGTTGAATATAGATGTTTCTTGTAACGAAACTGTCCGCGACCAGATTATATTTCTGCATGATAGGCCGAGTTAACTTATCTTGGTCCATTTATTGGTGCGAATAAGGAGGATCTATGAAGCGATTGATTCACTTATTTTTGATGCTGATTCTTATATCTTCACCTGTTTATGCTGATGATTTGCAAGTTGGCATAGATGCTTATAAAGCAAAAGACTTTGAAAAGGCTTACAAGGTTTGGTTGCCGTTAGCAACAAGCGGGAATGCATCAGCACAATTCTATGTGGGGTATGTTTATTCTCACGCGCAAGGAGTGCCACAAGACTACAAAGAAGCTGTCAAATGGTACCGACTTGCAGCGGAGCAGGGATTTGCGAAAGCACAAAGTAATTTGGGGTTGATGTATTACACGGGCCAGGGAGTTCTAAAAAACAACAAAGAAGCGATTAAATGGTGCCGACTTGCGGCGGAACAGGGAATTGCGCAAGATTATAAAGAGGCGGTCAAATGGTTTCGTCTTGCCGCAGTGCAGGGAAATGTTGATGCGCAAACCGGTTTGGCAACTAGATATTTCAATGGGCAAGGGGTTCCGCAAAATTACCAAGAAGCAATAAAATGGTGGAAGCTAGCAGCAGAACAGGGAGGTGCTTTTGCGCAAAGCAACTTGGGAGATAGCTATTATGCTGGAGAAGGAGTTCCGCAAGATTACAAAGAAGCCGTCAAGTGGTACCAGCTGGCCGCAGAGCGGGGAAATGTTATTGCGCAAAATAACATGGGGCGTAGTTATTATTATGGTCAAGGAGTTCCGAAAAGTCATGAGGAAGCAATCAAATGGTACCGGCTGGCCGCAGAGCAGGGATATGCCAGAGCACAATATATGTCTGGGTTCATGTATTACAACGGACAAGGGGTTTTACAAGATTATGTGTTAGCACATATGTGGTACGTGCACTCTAGTTTGCATGGGAATAAAGATGCTATGGATAATATAAAAGCAGTAGAAGATAATATGTCTTCCGCACAATTAAATAAAGCGCAGGAAATGGCAAGAAACTGGCAGTCAAAAACTTGGGATGAATTGAAGGGCCAGCTTCCTAACTGATCCTGATGATTGAAACGAAGCCAACAGAATATGGGAGAGTGGCAATCAAAAATGAAATCATATAAATGGCAAAGTAAATTAAGGGGAAACCTTGAATAAAAATTACTTCAAAACGGGCGATGTAGTCATTAGAGAAGGGGACATCAATACTTCCTGCTACCTGGTGGATACGGGAAGGTTTGAGGTCACGAAACCTCTTTCAGACGGTAAGATAAAAAAATAAGCGGTAATTGGCCCCAATGAGATTTTTGGCGAACTTGGTTTGATCGACAATCGACCCCGCGCCGCATCCATCACTGCCGTTCAAGATTCTAGCGTAACAGAGTTATTTAAAGATGGGAAAATGGAAGCCATTGTACGCACTAACCCAGGAGCCCTACTGGTTATTATTAAAGTCTTGGCCAAGCGTCTGCGTAAAATTATCCAAAGCACCGAGGAAATTGGCTACTGAAATTAAACTGGAGAGTTATAAAAATGTGGACGGGGAAATAGTGCTGGTTACCTTTAAACCTTGCTTCCTACCTACACTACGTGGCCGAGGACTCGTAGTTCTTCCAGATCCCTTGAAGGTAGGATATGTTCTCTAGAAACAGCAGTAAGGTATGAGCCTGAATAATTAACGGGGTGGTTTAACGACGTGTACGAACCTTCTTCAACTGGTATTTTTGTACTGCCTGATTATGTTCGATCAGGGTAGAAGAAAAGTGATGGCTACCATCCTTCCGGGAAACAAAATAAAGGTGGTCGGACTCAATGGGAGACATCGCCGCCACGATGGACTTGAGTCCAGGGTTGGCGATAGGACCGGGTGGCAATCCTTTATACCGGTAAGTGTTGTAAGGGGAGTCGATTCTTAAATCCCGTTTACGAATGTTGCCGTCAAACTTCTCAATTGCATAAATTACGGTAGGGTCCGTTTGCAGACGCATATTTTTTCTTAAACGGTTATGAAAGACGGACGAGATAATTTTCCGTTCAGAGTTCAACCCGGTTTCTTTTTCTATTAGGGAGGCCAGAGTAATGATTTCATGCCATGAAAGAGAACTTTCTTCCGCACTTTTTAATAACGGCGGTGTTAAAATTTGTTCCTTGAAAGTGGCTACCATTTTTTGAACAATTTTTAATTCTGGACTGTGTTTGTTGAAATGGTAGGTCTCTGGGAACAAATAGCCTTCCAGATTTTCAGCAGAAATACCAAGTGATTGGATCAAGCTCTTATCTCGAGTGTGATGCAAAAAGCTCTCCGGGTCAGCAAGACCTTCTGCTTGAAGAAGCGCGGCAATTTCCGTTAGCCTGTAACCCTCAGGGATGGTAACAGGGTGGAGGACAGTTTTTCCTGAGGTGATTCGGGTAAGTATTTCAGAGGGTAGCATGGAGGGTGACAAACTATATTCCCCCACCATGATTTGTTTCTGCTTATTTTGAATAAACGCGATGGCTTGAAATGCACTGGGACTGAGTATCAACCCCTGGCGAGAAAGTTCCTGGGCTATTTGTTTCAATGGCATTCCAGGTTGAATCTCAAAAACCTTGGATAGGTTATCGTTGCTGGCAGGTTGGGAACCTTGGTAATAGAAAAGACCTATCACGATCCAAGTCAAAACCATTAATCCCCAGAAACCGGTGATAAGAATATTTTTTATCCAGCGCTTCATACGTTTCCCAATTTCGGTTTATGAGGTGACTTTCCGTAATTGGTTCAGGAATTGATCATTCTCCTGTTTGGTTCCAATTGTGACGCGCAGACAATTTTTTAATCGAGGATGCGAACTCAGGTTTCGCAACAGGATCCCATTTTCCTTAAGCTTGTTAAATACGCCATCTTTAGAATCCCTGAACAAAATAAAATTAGAATTCGAAGGGTATACAGTAATGGAAGGAAATTTTGATAACTCATCCATCAGTCGATTCCGTTCATCCAAAATGGAGTGAATTTGATTTTGCACCGAAGTAAAATTATTTAGAAGTTCGGTGGCGACCCATTGCGAAACAGTATTAGAGTTATAAGGCAGACGAACTTTGTTCACTTGTTCTGCCAGTAGTGTAGGAAAAATTCCATAACCTACTCGGAGTCCCGCCAGACCAATTTTTGACAAGCTCCTGAGAATAACCAGGTTGTTATGTTTTTCCATTTGTTTGAGAAAAGTTTTCCCTGAGAAATCCTGATAGGCTTCATCGAGAACCACGATGCCTTCAAACTGTTCAATGATCTGCTGAATCTCCTGATCAGAAAAGCAATTGCCCGTTGGGTTATTGGGGTAACTAATGAAAACCAGTCGGGCTTTTTGTTCTGTAAGAATTTCCAGTGCTGGGCCGGCCTTGAAATCCCAATTATCGTTGAGGGGAAAGCTTACAGGCTTCAACCCCAAGCCCTGTGCTGTAATGCCATACATGGCAAATGTGGGATCTGGGAAGGCAATGGTCTCTCCTTCATTGCACAGGACTTGCATTAGATATTGAATTAATTCGTCGGAGCCGTTTCCAATAATAATTTGTTCGGTGAGAACTCCCGTCCTGGCGGCGATTGCTTTTTTCAGGTTTCTGCAATCAGGGTCGGGGTAACGATTCAACTCTAATTTATCAAGCCTCTGAAATATTTTATCTAACAGTTCCTGTGAGGGGGGATAAGGGTTCTCGTTAGCGTGTAATTTGGTGCCTTCGTCAAGATTCTCCACCTGATAGGCTTTGAGTTCTTTTACATTGGCCCGAACCAGTCCCATAAGGTCGATTTGGGACATGATCAATCGACTCCATCTTTTAATAATTCTTCAATGTCTGGTGAAGTTGGAGTGTAAAGGGGGGCTCTGACTTTTTCTGCCTGAAGAATGGAGAGAATAGTATTCACCGTAACGTCGACTTCAAAATTAGTGATGACGTAATCGTACATTTTGTATTTTTTGACTTCCTCTTTTCCGGTTTTGATTCGCTGCAGGATGCTTTCTTCTGAATCCGTCCCTCTTTTTTTGAGCCGGGTCTCCATTTCTTTAATGGATGGCGGAAGGATAAGAATATAAATTCCCTGGTACTTCATTTTCCGCAACGATTCAACACCCTGAACATCCAGCTCCAATAGAGCATCGTGTCCGTCCTGCAAATTTGAGGTGATAGACTTGAAGGAGGTGCCATAGTAAAAATTATGAACACGGGCCCACTCAAGGAACTCCTTATTTTCTATTTTCCCTTCGAATTCTTTTTGCGATATGAAGGTGTAGTCCACTCCATCTTTTTCACCATCCCGGATGGTTCGAGTGGTGTGAGAAACTGCAATTTTTAAATTAGGTAGTTTCTCGCGCAATAGCTTGCAGGTAGTGGTCTTTCCCGTCCCGGAAGGGGCGGAAAGTACAATCGCCATTCCTTCACTCATAGTGCCCATCCTAAAAATTAAAAAAGTTCGCGATAAAAATTCGAAACCGAATCACTCAATGTTTTGCAACTGTTCCCTTATTTTTTCAAGTGTGCTTTTTATTTCAATGACAAGGTTAGCCATCTGAATATCGCTGGACTTTGAACCCATGGTGTTGACTTCACGGTTGATCTCCTGGGTGATGAACTCCAGTTTCCGTCCCATGGGTTCTGTCGAATCAAGCAATTTCCTGAATTGCTTGAGGTGACTGGTAAGCCGCGTGACTTCTTCGGTGATGTCACAACGGTCTGCCAGAATAGCGATTTCCTGTGCCAGACGGCCTTCATCAATTTCAATGCCGTTATTGAGCAGTTTGACTTTCTCTTTTAGCCGGGCCTTGTATTCCTGAATGACTTCCGGTTGTCGTTTTTCTATCTGCGCTGCGCATTTCTCGATGGTATCGATACGCTCTGAAAAGTCTTTTTGTAAATGTTCTCCTTCTTCCTCTCGCATTTTCTGAAGGGCAGCGAGGGCCGACCCTGCAATTTCCAGGAGCAGGCTTTCTTTGGCCGGATCAATAGCAACAGGTTCCACTTTTATAACATCGCGAAGTCCGATCACAGAATCAATATTTACTTTGCCTTCGAGCCCCAACGAAGTTTGAATTTCTTTAAGGGCATTTACATATTGAGTAGCAAGGGGAAGGTTCGATTTAATTTCCCATTCCCCTGAGCTGTCATTGCTGTTGGTCAGGGTGATGGTGACGTTAATGGAGCCCCTTACGCAATATGACTTGACGAGTTTCTTTAAGGGGTGCTCCAGATCCATAAAGGCTTTTGGGAGCCGGGTATTTATTTCTATGAAGCGGTTGTTAACCGATCGGACTTCCGCCTTATAAGAATAATCGCCATCTTGGAACTCTGCCCGGCCAAACCCGGTCATGCTGATTAGCATTTATGCCTTTTCTACCGTCAGTTTATAATGGCCGTTTTCTTCAGTCAGAGAAACAACCTCATGCCCATCATTTTTAAGGCTTCGAGGGACATTTTCAGAAGGCTCACCTGCATCCAGTAATACTTCCAGTATGCTTCCTGGGGCCATGGTTTCCAGCTTGATTTTTGTTTTGACGTAATTGAACGGACATTTAACCCCGAGAAGGTCAATACTTTGTTTGCTACTCGCTGCCTTCTCTTTGGGATCATCTCCGCCAACACGTATGCGCAACGTTTTTTCTGATTGCATGGTGTTTTGTATTTTTCTGCTTTCCTCTACCAGTTCCCCAGCTTCGGTCAGCCACCACCCAGCAGTTTTTTCATCTTTAGCTTCCGGAGTCTCCTCAAAGCTGTCGATGAGCTTGGCGTGTTTTGCCGCTACAATTTCCATGTCGATCACCAGAGACTGGAATTTTTTCAGACATTCCCAATCATCGTTGAAGTCCATACCCTCTGTGACCAATAAGGCTCTGGCCGAAGCAATGACAGAACGCTTCGCGTGTTCGCCAGTTTCCTTGAACTCATTTTTTTCCAGGCTGAGCTTGCCCTGGAAGTGGGCGCGCTCGGCTTCGGTAATGCGATCGGTAATCATGTCGGTAACCGCACCGGCACATTCACCCTGACCACGATCTTCAAGGCTGAACTTTTCTGTAGAGCCGTAGTCAATATAAGATTCAGGGGACTTCTCAATTTCCGGCAGATCTTTGAGCGGACTCAGCAAGTCGCGGAAATAAGCTTTTCCCTTACGGTCAAAATATTCGCCAAAGGTTTCGCCATTTTCTTTTCCGGCTTTATAGTCTTCCAGAGAAAGTTTCGTCGCTGCGGGTGCATTTTTAGCCGGGATTTTTATCACCGATGTGCCAAACACCACATCATCTTCCGAAACCCTTCCACCCAGCAACACTTCATAATGCGGGGTTAGGATGCCATTTAATTTTTTGGCTCCGCCATGAAAACCGATGGATGCAATATGATGCTGTCCACAAGAGTTCGGGCAACCGCTTGCCTTGATGGAAACATGGTCGAGGTCCTTTGAAATTTCTAATCCATTGTCCACTTGCTTATTGAGTTCCTCTACCAGTCCGCGCGAAGCGGTGATACCCAGGTTACAGGTCTCCGATCCCGGACAGCAGGTGATGTCGCGGATCTCTTCCGTCCCGGCTTTATGTAACCCAATACTTTTCAGCTCGGCAAACACTGCACCGAAGGCATCTTCTTTCACCCAGGGGATCATCACGTTCTGGTTGACCGTGGCGAGGATGCTACTGCCGGCATATTTTTCGGCGATGCTTGCGAGTGCCTTGGCCTGCGGAATGGTGAAATCCCCCAATATCAATTTGATCTGGACGTTGTAGAACCCATCCTGCTTTTGCGCTTCAATGTTTCGGCCTTTCCAGAGTAAAAACTCAGGGTCGGAGTCATGCTGGTTATTGGGCTGATAGTTGGGAATAACCGGATTACCCGCTTCGGGGAGTTCAACAGCAGGGTAGGTC
Source organism: Nitrospina sp. (assembly GCA_018673915.1). Taxonomy (GTDB): domain Bacteria; phylum Nitrospinota; class Nitrospinia; order Nitrospinales; family VA-1; genus LS-NOB. The sequence goes on from JABHBK010000008.1 coordinate 31,958, forward strand.
TTACCATTCAGCGCCGCATACTCTTCTTCATAGAGTTCTTTGATTTTATCCATGCCCAACTTATCGACCACAAACTTCAGCCGGGCTTTATTGCGATTTCTTTTGTCGCCATATTTGTCGAAGACAGAAACAATGGCCTCACACATCTGTAAAAAGTTGTGTTCGGGAATAAAATCCATCAAATGTTTTGCCGCATGGGGGAAGGAGCCTAACCCACCGCCAATGAGAACGCGGAAGCCACGTACATTATCTTTGATAACCGCTTTGAGTCCGATATCGTGAATGGGTGCCAGGCCACATCCGTTACAACCGCCGAAAGTGATCTTGAATTTTCGCGGCAGGTTCTGGGTCAACTCCTTACGCAGGAGATATTGGGAAACCGCCAACGCATAGGGGGCGACATCGAACACTTCCGTAGCACAAGTGCCGGCCTTGTGGCAGGCAGTTACATTCCGCACCGTGTTGCCACAGGCTTCGCGGGTGGTGATCCCCGCCTGGGCCAGATCTTCAATGCCCTGCGGAACATCATTGATCTTTACATAATGTAATTGGATATCCTGACGCGTGGTGATGTGAAGGATTCCATGCGAATATTTTTCGGCAAAATCCGCCAGAGTTCGCATTTGGTCGCTGGAGATTTTTCCAGCAGGGAGCTTGGTCCGCACCATTTGTTCCCCATCCTGACGCTGACCATAAATTCCCTGTTGCAGACGAAAGCGTTTGAAGTCGTCATCGCCAACTTCGCCTCGGTTCAGGCGTTCTACCTCTGCGGCGAAGGCCTCAATTTCCTGCCGGACCTCGTCCGGAATGTTTAGAGCTTTTGTATCCATTAATTTCCTCAGTTTCTATAAATTATAGAGCAAAGTGCCTGTATTTTTCATGCACATCGGAGGCACTCCGCTCAAAATAAGTTAAATATATCCGAATTTGTGGAATACTCAGAATGGGTCACAAATAGGGGTTACGCATACAATAATGTAATATCTTATAATAAAACTGCCCTGCAAAACAGTAGTATAGCAGATTCTGGTTAAGAATTCGGCAACGATAATTAGGGGCTATTATATCGAAGGAGTTGTGGGAGTGGACGCCAATTTCCTGTTAATACTTAATTTTGCCGTATATTTTGCGGTTTTTACAGCATGTTTGGTCAAGAACACCAATTTCAATATTATTCTGGTTGGCCTCACCTATATGGCTCCGCTCATTCCATTGGGCATGACCGACGCCAATATCGAACGGTTTCTTATCGTATCTTACTGCAACCTGATATTTGGCATCATTGAAATGGCCTTTTTTGTTCTGACCGAAAGGCCGGAAGATATCACCTTTGACAGACCTTATTTAAAACAACTTTTGGGCCATGTTTCCCCCATTATTTTGGCTTTGGTGGGCATGTCGTTTATCGCCCGTGCTACTGAGATTCCAGTAGGCTTGGGGGAGGGCGCGATAATCGTGGCCTTGTTTTTTGCAGGATCAATAATGCGTGTTTGGGCTGTGGCGCAGTTGGGAGTGTTGCGATTTAAGTTCAATATTGCCTTTCGCGAAAAGCAGACCCTTAAAACCGATGGCCTTCATGGTCTTATGCGGCACCCGACTTATACAGCGATGATGCTGGTGATACTGGCTTATGCCGTCACCACAAATTCCTGGGTATGGGGAGTGCTCGGCATATTATCCGCTTGGTTTGGGTTTCAGTTCAGAATTTATTTTGAAGAATTGGCGTTGGCGGAGCAGTTTGGCGGGGAGTATGAGAAGTATCGTAACGCAACCCCGATGTGGTTGCCCTACAAACTTTAAAAACCTTCGTTATGCCAGAATAATGACGCCGGTAGTTTCTCGGTCTTTTCCCGGCAACGCTCTTTTTGAGGCGTAGGCGATGGCTCTAAGCTACCAAAAAATATACGGTTGCGGAAATAGATGAACCGATGGCCAGCGCTGAAACTAATCGAATTACTCCTGCTATAATCATGACAAATCCCCTAAAAATCAGTAAATGTTTAAGATACTGGTTTATAGAGCAAGAAGGATGCCATTCAACCCATTGTTTTAATTATACCTATCTGCCACAGGTCAAAACCTCTGGGGAGGGATGGTGGGCTTGTCATGCTGAGGCGTCCGTGATGTTTCATCATTTTTATTCATACCTCGAAGAGGTAAGGCAGGGGTTCGATTCCCCTTGAGGCTACCACTTTGGGAAGTTTGCTATAATCCTGTTATTGCGATAACCCTGTAAGGTTGTGGTCAAGAGTCTCTTGGTATTTTTCATCAGCTTTCGGGAACTTAGTATATCCTCAAAAAATTCACCTTATGAAAAGATCAGCATATTTTTTATTCATCATACTTACACTTAGCTGGATACTAGTACCTTCTGGTTTCGCTGCAATTGTCGAATATGAACTCAATATCAGCTATAAAACTCTGAATGTCACGGGTAAGGATGTAAAAGCCATGTCCTTAAATGATTCTATCCCTGGTCCTACATTACGTTTTCGTGAAGGAGATACAGCTCGAATCCGGTTGAAAAACAGTATGGACGTGCCTACATCTGTTCACTGGCATGGAATTCTTTTGCCTTACCGCCAAGATGGAGTCCCTTATGTAACCAATCCACCGATTAAGCCGGGAGAAACACAACAGTTTGAGTTTCCTATTAAACAAGCTGGTACCTATTGGTTTCATTCTCACACCGGTTTACAAGAACAGCGTGGTGTTTACGGTTCTATTGTTATAACCCCGAAAGATGGAGAGCGGGTTCCCTCAGACCAGGATAAAGTAATTGTTTTATCCGACTGGACTAATGAAAACCCGGATGAAATTCTACGAACATTAAAAAGCGGAAGCGACTATTACAGCTTTAAAAAAGGTTCCCTGCAAAGCTTGGTGGGTGCGGTAAAAGATGGGGCCTTAACAGATGTGTTCAAACGTAGTCTGATGCGCATGCCTCCTATGGATGTTTCTGACGTTGCCTACGACGCCTTTTTAGCTAACGGGAAAAAGGAATCTACTATACCCGCCAAACCCGGAGAAAAAGTACGTCTGCGTTTTATCAATTCTGCTACAGCCACTTATTTTCATCTTCAATTTGCAGGAGGCCCGGTTCAAATTGTTTCAGCGGACGGAATAGATGTTGAGCCGGTAAATGTCGATCGCTTTCTCATGGCCATTGCTGAAACCTATGACCTTATCGTAACGGTACCTGAGAATGGCTCCTATGAGTTTCGAGCTACAGCTCAGGATGGTTCTAGTCACTCATCTATTTTTATTGGAAGTGGAAAACGCATTTTGGCTCCAAGTGTGCCTAAACCAAATCTTTACAAGATGAAAATGTCCATGGGCAACAGTGGGATGAAAATGAAGGGCATGTCATCAAAGATGAAGATGCCTATGGGTATGGATAAAAAAATGGGAATAGATTCAATGACGGCTGACAATGAGCGTCCTCTGTCCCCATACAAAAAACTGCGCTCTGTAGGAAATTCCTCACTGCCTAAGAAAAACCCCACTCGAGAGGTGGTTCTCACTTTAACAGGAGATATGGAGCGTTATATATGGTCCATAAATGGGGAAATACTTTCAGCCGATAATATGATTCGCATTCGCCATGGTGAGAATGTTCGATTTGTACTCATTAACAAGACCATGATGCATCACCCAATGCACTTACATGGGCATTTCTTTCGTGTGATCAATGGACAGGGCGATTACTCGCCTCTCAAGCACACGGTAGACGTTCCTCCTTTAGCTACGCAAATCATCGAGTTTGAGGCCAATGAATATAATGACTGGTTCTTTCATTGCCATATTCTCTACCATGCTAAATCAGGGATGGCTCGTGTGGTCAGCTATGAGGATAAGGAATTGGATGTGGACCTTAAGAAAATCCGCCATAGACTCTATAAGGACTCGTGGAATCCTACAATCATTGGAACAGCCCAGTCTCACATGACGGATGGTGTCGCAGTTCTCAGTAATTCCAAAAACATACTGAGTGCAACCTGGCAGGTCGGTTGGCAAAACGTTGACAAAACAGAGCAAGACGTAGAGCTGGCCTATGACCGTTATTTCAACCGATTCTTAAATGTTTTTGGTGGTATAAACCTTACAAACGATTATGAGCGTGGCATTTTAGGGATTCGATACCTCCTTCCTTTTAATATTGATAGCACTTTTCGGTTTGATAGTGAGGGGGAGTTTCGCGTGGAACTATCTCAAGGGTTGCAGTTAACCAGTCGCTTTGAAGTATTTGGCGATGTCGAATATGACACCGAATCCAAGGAAGAGTGGTTGCTTGGCGGAAAATATATTTTCTCAAAAAATATGGCGCTTACTGGTCAATACCATTCCGATTTTGGTGCAGGAGCAGGGCTTGAGTTTCGATATTAAGGGCATGAATATGACAAAAACTTGTCTAAGTTTTCTCCAAAGAGGGTTTGGAGCCCGCAAGCTTTAAATACTTTAAACAAAATGGCTTGTGGAAATCTCAACCTGGTCGTTTAAGATCGATTGTGGCCTCCCACGCCGGAAACGTTGCAACGAATACCTAAAATCTATAGTCGCCCCTGCCTGCTAAGCAAGATTGTCTGTCGAGTCCAGCGTCATACGTGTGATGTCTCATCATTTTTATTCATGCCCCGAAGGGGTGCTGGTATAATTTTCACCATCATGGACCAAAACGATCAATACTTAGAAGACCTGAAGAGTGATGACCCCGCTGTTCGTGACAACGCCACGCGGGCGTTATGGGTTCTCTGGCATGGGCAGTTGGGGCCGGAGCTGGAAAAGGAACTCAATACCGGTACGGAGTTGATGGATCGTCAGCAACCCGATCAGGCTCTGGAAATATTCCAATCCTTGGTCGAGAGGTACCCCGACTTCGCCGAAGCGCATAACAAACTTGCGACCCTGCTTTTCATGATGGACCGTTTCGAAGAGTCGATCAAAGAATGCGAAGAAGTGTTGCGAAGAGTTCCGTATCATTTCGGCGCTTTGAACGGGATGGGACTTTGTCTGTTTGACCTCAGACGCTACGAAGAAGCGATTACCTATTTTCAAAAAGCTCTCGAAATTCAACCCTACGCTGTGAACAACCATTCTTATATCGCTCGCTGTCGCGCAAACCTAAACTAGTCGGGATGGCCCGACAGCCAATGAAAATCTCTCCTCGGCGGAGGGCCGACTAAAACCAAACGCCCAACAGCCAGTGAAGTTTAAATCGGAGATCCTTCGAGGGCCTCAGGATGACATCAAAGGCTCTGGGTGACAAGCGGGCTAATGAAGCTAGTGTTGGTGTTGCCGCAAGTGGAGGATTTTGAAAAGTATCAGATTGCTACCCTATCGATGTCATCATTCTTCCTTCTTGCTTTATCGGATTGGTTCTCGCTCTTTTTCTTATTGATTTGCCGTAGGGTGTTGGTGTACCAGTCCTCTTTTCTATTTCCCTCTCGAATAAATTTGAAAGTCTGGATTTTATTGCAGGTTGCGCACTCGGACATATAGGAAAGCCCCAACGGACTGGGGGTAGAGGTGACATGTTTTTGCTGACGCTGGCATTTGGAGCATTCAAATATATGGAGAATCATCTTTAACCCTTAATAAATCAAATAGTTATATTAGTTTGACTGGAGATCAATATAATCCCGGCCTGCTAAAATGTCAATAACTATTTAAAAAACAGTTAGTTAACGATGAATCTCCTTATCATTTCTGGCAATGAGGGGCTTTATAGCCCCATTAATGCCCTTTTTAGGGGCATTAATCTGTTGGTCCCACGATTTTAGGGTCTGGTGAATGACAAAGGAACATTTCTAGAGAGCTTGGCGTTGAGCGTCGGATGGGTAGACTAGGGAAATGGTAATTCCTGCGCCAATGCCTTTAGTTAATTCTGCACCGACCCAGGATATCCATAATGCAAAGGGAACAGGCATATAGCAATAGGACGCGATAGTGGGTGAGGCTAAAATAAGGCCAATTAGAATTCCAAACTTCATTCCATTGTCATTAAAAAATTCCACTCCATGTAGTTTGGTAAACATAAATGTGGCGACCAATGAAAGCAAGATCTGCCCCAGCATTATGAATATCATCTTACTATCCTCTTCGGCGCGCCATAAATGTGCTGTTTCTATATACATTCCTTTTAGCAAAATGCCATGCACGACAAACTCAAACAAAAAAACGAAAATAAAAACGGCAAGAACCGCAAGTGCAAATCTTTTAGTATCCATTAATTTTTTCTCCTTACTGACTAAAATCAAGTGTGGGAAAGTAGATCGCCAAGGCCACGAGCAGAAAAATATATGCGTAGCTGGAAAAGTAGAAGAGGGCGGGGTTTAGTTTGAGGTCGCCCCATTTTTCAGGGGTGTTTTTAATTTTTTCTCGCACACGATAAAAATTCGTGATGAGTATTAATGTTCCCAGTACAAACGGTTTGTATTGGAACACGGCCATTAGTCCGGCTGACGGGATGGCCGCGCCAAGCATGGCAGGGATTTTTAGCAGGCTGTTGCGGGTCAGGTCATCCAGCACATTGAGCACGGCCACAAAGCAGACCAGATAAAACAGCCCCGATAAAACCAGCCAAATTATGAAGGAGGCGATAGGGGTCCCTCCGGGTATGTCTTCGAGTCCGAGTATCATTGTGCTTTAAAAGTTGTGGGTCATCGCGAGCGACGAAAAGGAGCGCGGCTATCCAGTCTTCTGGATGGCTTCGTTGCTGTGTGCTTCTCGCAATGACAGATTATCCAATATTCGGCTTTGCAACCAGGGCCTTGACAATATCGAGATAAACGTTTTTATGCGAGTGGATATTGAAGCCTGCCGCCTCGGCATTTTCTACGGTGTTTCTATCCAGATAAGTTCCTTCCATAAATTCGGTAATGTGTGACATGGATTTCAGGATGAGCCCATAAACCGGATTCTTGCTCAGTACATGTTCGAACATGACCAGTTCGCCATCGGGTTTTAGCACACGTTTTAATTCTTGCAGACAATTTATAGGTTCGTTCACGCTACACAGGACGCAAACGGTTACCACGGTATCGAAGGTGTTATCTCGAAATCCGGTCGTCTGGGCATCCATTTGGCAGCGATGGATTTTGCCATGATAGTTTTGCGCACGCGTCTGGGAACGTTTGAGCATTTCATAGCTCATGTCAACGGCGGTGATATCGAGTCCCGGTGGAAAATTGACGATTTCTTGTCCGGTTCCTATACCTATATAGAGAACTTTTCCATGCAGATTTTTGAACAGGGCAAGTTGGTCGGGACCCCATCGGCGCATATCTCCGGCGCGAAAATAGTCGAATACTTTGGCTACGCCATCATAAGATTTTTTGTTATTGCTCATTGCTCGGTATATCGTTGGTTGGAAAAATAAATGATCCCGGCGATGATAAATCCTGCCAGATCGCCCCAGGCGATCACGGCATAGCCGGAGATGTTGGGAAGTGTGGAGAGCATCCCTGCGGTCATTCCTACTCCCATTCCTATGATTCCTAGTGGAATCATCACTTCAAACGCTCCGAAAAAGGGCATTAAAAGGATTTTTAGTGGCAAAAGCAGAGCCATCCCTATCAATCCGCCCAGAACCATGGTGAGCAACATATTGGACTGGGAGGAGAGGGTCAGGTGCACGACCATGGCCACGGTTCCCCCGGCGAAAGTACCGATGAAAAAATCTGCAACTTTTAAGTTCATATTTAATATTTTGTTTCAAAAATAGGACGATAGTACATGAGTCTCCCCTGTAGAGGCAATGACCAAGAAATTAATGGGTTTGGCACAAACCGTGCACATACTATTGCAAGCGTCAAAAAAATGGATTTTGGGGTTGACAAGAGGGCCCTATAGGATCATATTATTAGGGACTTTATTTATTAATCTCTTTAAAAATCAATAAGTTATGTCGAGAACTCTATCCGGCCCCGAAAGGGCCGCAGTGCTGTTGATAAATTTGGGTGAAGAAATTGCAGCCAAAGTTCTGGCGAATCTCGATGACCGGGAAATCCAGAATATTGGTAACTATATGTCTGCCCTGGGTGATGTTGACATGAGTGTTATGGACGGCATCAATAAAGAGTTTTATGAAATGGTGGAGTCGGGCACGGGTGGCTTGGGCATTGCCGGAATGGATTTTCTAAAAACTGCTCTCATGCAGGCGTTGGATCCCGCTAAGGCTACAGAAATTTTGAACAATATCACCACGCCGGGCGAGGAAATGGGCGGTGGACTGGAAACTGTTCGCTTGCTGGACCCCAAAATTATTTCATCATTTATCGTTAACGAACATCCGCAAACTGCGGCGATTATATTAGCTCATCTCGACCCTCCGGTCGCCAGCTTAACCATTCGCGAATTGCCGGAAGAGCATCGGATGGAAATTATTCATCGTCTGGCAACGTTGGAACGTGTTGCGCCCAGTGTTATCCGTGAACTTGATGAGGCTTTACAGTCTGAGTTCCGGACTTCGGGTGCGGTTTCGGGTAATAAACTGGGTGGTGTGGAAGTCGCGGCAGAAGTGATGGGTTCTCTGGATCGGACGACTGAAACGTCTATATTGACCTCCATGGATGAGGTGGACCCTGATCTGGCCAATGAAATTCGTAACCTGCGCTTCACCTTCGAAGATATTCTTAAAATTGATGATAACGGCATCCAGATGATCATGAAAGAGATCAATCAGGAAGATCTGTTGATTGGTTTGAAAACGGCTACCGATGAACTGAAAGAAAAACTGTTCACGAATATGTCGGAACGTGCCGCATTGATGATGAAGGAAGATCTTGAGTCTCTCGGGCCAACAAAAATCAGTGAAGTCGAAAAAGCTCAGCAGAAGGTTATTGCGGTTTGTAAGAAACTTGAAGAAGATGGAAAGCTTGTTATCGGTGGTGGTGCCGATACGCTGGTTTAACGTGTTCGAGGGAATTTATTTTTCTACCCGATATCAGGCTACCTGTGCATTGATGGGGATCAAGTGGGATTTGATCCCCTTTTCCTTTTCCAATTTTTCCAGGCTTTTGTAGATGGCATCCAATCCGCCCAAAACGGTGCCTTCGAGATGGATGTAATAGGTTCCTGATTCTTCCGCTTCCCCCACATTAGATTCTAGCAGCAGAATATTAAGTCCGGCCTGAGCCAGTGGGGTAGTGGCGTCTTCTACTACACCCATGCGATCATCTGCGAACAGGCTGATTCTTACATCCGGCTCACAATGGTGCTGGGCCCCGTCTTCCAATTCTACCAAATGGGCATTGAGCTTTAGAGGTTCGCAAATGGAGGCGATGATGGTTTCCAGTGAATCCTTTCCTCTTTCATGCTCGATCATTAGCATGATAGTAAAATATTTCCCCAAGCGAACCATGGAAGAGTCGCCCAGGTTGCAGCCATTTTTGCAGAGCCCTGCGCTCAGGCGAGCGACGATGCTGGGCTGATCGAGTCCTATTAAAGAAAGCATGAACCAGTTTTTCATGAATTTAACCCTATATTATGGAACGCTAAAGACGAATCAGGAATTTTCTGTTATAATATTGAGCAATTAGAATAGCATAATGACTGAAAATTATACAGTTATAGAACTGGGTGGGAATAGGGGACGCGTATTTTGCCATAGAGAACCTGGTTTTATTTTAATATAAGTGAGTTTAATAGAAGTAATAACAGTTGACTTAGAGCCTTGGAGGAAAAATGAAAGTGAAAATGTTTTTGTGTGCGGTTTTGTTGATGTTTGTTGTTACGGGTTGTGCAGGAGTTCAAACAGCCAGTGATTCTGGAAGTTCTAAAGGACTGACCAAAGAACAATTGAAAAAGATGGGTGTGGATGAAAACCACGGTATGTATTAGACCTTCTTTTCGCACTGTAGTTGAAATTAAAAACCCCGGTTCGCTTGAGCGGCCGGGGTTTTTTGTTTTCAGATTTTATCCAGATCGTTTCTCAGTTTTACGAAAGCTTTAAGGATATCAGTTGCTGTAATAATTCCGACCAGCTTGTTTTTATGGATCACGGGCAAAGCACCAATTTTCCTCTTGGCCATAATCGCCGCCGCATCCGCTGCCCTCTGCTCGGGCTCTACGGTTATCACTCCCCGCCGCATGATGTTTTTAACCATGCGAGTTGAAATTTGAACGGTAGTACCGTCTGGGTTCTCTATGATAGTTTTCTTGGGTCCGAGAACTTTCTTTAAATCCCGATCTGAAAGAATACCGACCAGCTTGTTATTCTCCACCACTGGCAAGTGACGAAAATTCTCGAAATTGTATAAAAAGAATACCCGGTCCAACTTATCGTTAGGACTGACGGTGGTCACGTCCTTTGACATCAACTCTTTGACTTTCATGGATTTCCTCTGCTTGTCTAATAGTTATGTTTTCGCATGTTTTTGGAGCAATCTTAACATAAGCCAAATGAACTAAGGGCAGATACTATTTATATTTCTTACATGGGTTTTTCTTCCAAATTCTCGTAGACAATCTAAACGGGAATTCCGATAATGGGTCCGTCTTGGTGCTCACCCTTTGATCTGCGGCTCTCCTAAACCAAATGAAACGAGTTCCCTTATTACAATCGCCCCCCACGTTCTCTTTCCTGACTGCATTCTTCATTATATTTTTGTTTGTGATCATCGCTTTTGGAGGCGCCTTAAATAATAAATTTTTGAGCTGGGATGACGCGGACTTTGTTTATAACAATCCGATGATCCAGTCCATCGATACCGAGCGCCTGTTCCAAATGACAACAAGTTTTCATACGGGCAATTGGTATCCCCTCACATGGATTTCTCACGCAGTTGATTATGCACTGTTTGGTTCCAATCCTTTTGGGCATCATCTAACAAGTATTTTGATACATGGTGTGAATGCGTTTTTGGTGTTTCTTCTTTTTCAGCGCTTGTTGTCCTTGGCTAAAAATGATTTTTCTTCCGCTAATATTTTTTGGGGAGGGGTTGCGGCGGCACTTTTATTCGGCCTTCATCCTCTTCGGGTGGAATCGGTGGTATGGATATCACAGCGTAAAGATTTGCTTTGTGCTTTTTTTGTTTTGACCTGTTATTGGGTCTATCTGTCTTACGCCAATGCTTCCGAACAAAAATCTTCTCGGCGCTGGTACATTGGGGTGTTGTTGTTATTTCTTTGTGCCCTGGCGTCCAAGCCCATGGCCGTGACGGTCCCTATTATTCTTTTGTTGTTGGATGTTTATCCGTTACGTCGCTTTAGCCGTACAGCAGTACTGGAAAAGATTCCCTTATTTATAATCAGCATGGGAATCTCTGTAGTGACTTTGAAAGCACAGGGGCAGGCGGGAGCAGTGGTGTCTGTGGACAAGCTGGATCTCGTTGACCGGGGACTAAACGCAATTAGGAGTATCGCTTTTTATCCTTTAAAAACTCTTTGGCCAGTAAACCTCACTGCGTTGTATCCCTTTCCCAGCAAACTTACCCCTTTAAGCATTTGGTTTTCCGGATCGTTGTTGCTGATTTTGGGAGTTACCCTATTTTGTTATTTTCAGTTTAACAAAGGAAAATCATTTTGGTTGGTGGCCTGGCTATATTACCTGGTTTCACTCGTTCCAGTATTGGGTATTGTTCAGGTGGGAGGACAGGCCGCTGCAGATAGATACACCTATTTACCAATGATAAGCTTTTTCTTTTTGTCCGGTTTGGGTCTGGTTTATTGGGTTCGGGTTTTGGATAAGTCTCGATATCTGATGATGGTGTGCGGAACCGTTTTAATAGTGGGGCTAACAGGTTTGACACAAAAGCAGGTCAAGGTTTGGGTTGACGATGAAACCCTTTGGCGGCATACGGTGCAGGTTTTCCCTGACCGTTTACCAAGGGCAAGGCTCTTTCTGGGTTGGGCCTATTTAGAAGGCAATGCGCTGGAAGCTTCCGAATTAGAATTTCACGAGGCTCTTAAGATGCATCCCTTATACGCTAAGGCCTATAGCGGGCTAGGTGTGGTGGAATACAGGCGAGGACGATTGCTGTCTGCAGATAAGAATTTTAAGAAAGCCCTGACTTTGGATTTCGAATTTGCTGAAGCGTATAACGGCCTGGGCTTGGTAGAATATAAACATGGGCATTTGCAATCGGCAGAAATTAATTTTAAGAAGGCCCTGGCTCTGGATTCCCAATTTACTGAAGCCAGAATTAATCTCGGTTTAGTTTTATACTCTCTAGAGCGATTTGTCGAAGCGGAGACTCAATATTTAAAATCTTTGGCGCGGAAACGGGATAGTGTAGAAGTTCATAACAACCTGGGTCTTCTTTATTACCGGCAGGGACGATTGAAGGAAGCAGAAGCTCATTACATGGCAGGCTTGAATATCGACTTTGAATTTTCCGGCCTTCACTTAAATCTGGGAAACCTGTATCGGACTCAAGGACGAATGCGCGAGGCAGTGGAAGTTTACAAGAAGTCGATTCGGTTCAATGCTCACTGGGCGATGCCTCATAATCACCTTGGTGAAGTTTATTTGCAGTTGGGATTGTTGGATAATGCTGAGTCGGAATTCTCTGCGGCGGTGGTGATTGACCCTGAAAATGAATTGGCGAGAAAAAACCTTTTGCTACTACGCAGTGATCCCGGAAAAAAATGATGCTTCGTAAGGAATCCTTCAATCTCATACTCTTAAATTTTATTACTTGATCCAATAACAATTAAACCCAGGTTAATTAAAATTACTTTTCAGAACTCAGGTTTGTTTTCAAGTTTTTCTGATAAACCCAAGTCCTCCAACACTTTTTTGATCGCCGTCTTGGGTGCTATTTTTCTTGTAGCGGTAATGGCTATTCCTACCCGAGTCACCGGGTGGTTTGATGGTCTTCCCTGGGTTGGTCCTGTTGAAACTTTAGCAACCTTTGTTCTCTCGCCCTTTTTAATAATTTTGGGTCGCCGGTTTCTTTCTTTACGGCGGCCAGTAATTTTCCTTTCAGTACTACTCGTTTTGAAATTAGTCATGTTTGTCGGTGCTCCAGCCAGTGGATGGTTGGTCAAGGTTTTTCCTGGCATGACATTAGATGAAGTAAAGCAAAACGGATGGCATCCAGGAATGTTTGAGGCGATTACATCTGGAGAATGGGTTAAAACTTATGCGACCAGTTGGAATGAAAATGCTTCGGGAATACTGCAAGCTCCCTGGACTGATAAAAAGCAGTTTCCTATGGATTGGTTCCTGCCTCATAGCGTAGTCCCAAATAAATTATTAGAACAATTCGATGCAATTAATCCTTGGATGCATATCAATGGAGCTGCTTATTTGCCCAAGGATTCTAGACTGGTTGTAGTTGCTCAGGGTATAGTTGCGGGTACTTTGGAATCCGTTTCCACAACTGGAGAAAAACTTGCAATACCTGTAGCTAAGGATTTTAAGGAGGCGAGTGAATTAGCGGTGCATGGCCCGAAAGGTGGGGGCTGGTCTGTCAACGGAAAATTACAGTTCCAGGGTACGGACTGGTCCATTGTTCCTGTCCTGGTTGACGTGGATGGCACCGTGAGTTCGGATTTAGGTCGATGGGCCCTTTGGCAGGGCCCGTCTGCACTATCAATGTCTTCAGCAGCAAAGTCATTTTACCATTATTCAAACTGGGTTATTGATATTGGTATTACCCTGTTTTTCGCTTTCTGGGGCGGTTGGACTGCACGATTCCTGACTCAAAAGAAGATTCTCTCACTGTCGTTAGGTGTAACCAGCCTTCTGGTAATTGTTTTCTCTTTTGTTTTGGGACCGCTTCTGGATCATGTTGTCGGAATGGTCAGTGACCTCAGAAATATTCTTTTAGGTTCTGATCTTGTCCAAATGGGTGATATTAATAAAATTTATCATCTTGGGTTTTCGATTGTTATTGTTAGTGCGGGTTTTCTTTTCTGGATGTTCTGGAAAAAAGATTTCCAAAACTTTTCTTCAGAGCGGATTGGGCTAACAGTATTTTTGCTTTATGGCCCAGCAATACTCATCTTTTTTTCCTATAAATGGTTTCCTCAAATCGGACATTGGGCCTTGTGGTCCCAGGGAGATGATTGGACTTCTTATCAAATATTTGCCCGAAAAATTATTGTAGATGGCGAGTGGCTTAAAGCTGGGGAAGGTGTTTTTTTGATGCAGCCTCTCTATCGATATTTTGTAGGAATCTATCATTGGTTGTTTGGGCAGAGTGCATTTGTCCAGCGTCTGGCAGATGTGTGGTGCATCCTTGGAGCAACTCTTCTTATTTCAAGCTTGATCGTGAACCTTAGAATGATGACTATCATCGGTTTTCTCATCAGTGTTGCATATCTGATGATCAATTTTATTGGGACTTTCAGGTACCGTATTGGCGAAGGTTTGATTGAAAATCATGCAATGATTTTTATGATGCTGGCGGCCTGGTTTATGTTTTTAGCTCGCAAGGGCGGGACCAGAAAAGTTCTTCTGGCAACTCTTTTGGGTATATTGGGTTATTGGCTACGGCAGGATCATTTAGGTGCTATTGCAGGATTGGCTCTTTTAGTTCTTGAACCTGCCGAGGGCCCTACCGACGGTTGGAAAGGATATTGGAATCGGTTGAAACAACGATGGAAACCACTGACCTTGTATTGGGGAGGTGGAATTATCAGCGTTCTCTTGGTTTGGTGTCGGAACTGGTTGCTGGGGGGAGATTTTTATTTTACCCAGTTGAACCATCCAAATTTTGCTGCAACCTCGTCTTCCCCATTTCCAGGAAGCTTTTATATCATCCTTACTGGAAATGTATGGCCCACTTTTCCCAATATTGCAGGGTTTATTGTGACTATAGGGACGATTATGGGTTTGCTGGCAATGGTCTGGCGCCCTAAGCCATTAGTGAACTTCCCCTTAAGTTTAGGGATTATTTTATTTGGTCTACTACTCCCCTATGTTTTTATTTGGAATTGGGTTTATGAACCTCGTTACAGCATTCACCTTTTACCATTAGCCCTTTTAGTATGGGCGATCTTTTTGAATTCATATTTGAAAGATTTAATATCTCCTGAACGCATCTCGTGTTTTAAGTAAATGGATACAAAAGTAAATTTAATGGGGGTTCTGTTATGGTCTCTGGTTTTGACTGTTGTCTGGTTTTCTTACACCGGAATTAAATATATGGACAATGAAAAACTGAAGAACTCGTGTGATAAGTATAAATATGTACCTCAAAATATACCCGATTCCCAGTTAAGTCAGGTTTTAAAGGATTTGAATGAGCTGCGGTCATCCCAAGGTGATACAAGCTTGCAATGGGTTGATTCCTGCACAGGTTTGATTATGGTTGAAATGAAAAGTCGTAGTTTCGAAAAGAATTTTCAGGGATCACAAAAATGAAATTTACTAGTCGAAATATTGTCATAATTGTATCGCTGATATTATCTTACGCCATTATCTACTCAACGGCAGATTACTTGCCTGACATTTTTTATTCCCTGTTGGGAGTTCGCGTGGCGGAGGGGTTTTTTACCAAGTACAAGTTCCCTGTAGGTATTTTGGCATTGTTACTATTCCCCATATTAACCTGGCTTAAAAATAAATTTATTCTGTAACGGTTTGTGTTGAGCAGTTATAGGTTGAGTTTGAAATCACCACAATTATTTCTTTGTTGGCGGTGCCATCTGTTTCTTGGGAAAAATTTTTTTCACTACTTTCTGTTTAAATGTGGTGCAATAGAATGAAGAGTGGCAATAAACCTCACAAAGGGTTTGAGTGATGATAAAACTGAAAGGGTTGGTTTTTCTTTTCCTGATACTGGCGTCGGCACCTGTTTATGCGGATGATTTTCAGGATGGGCAGAATGCCTATAGGCGCGGCGATTATAGAATTGCCTTTGAGAAATTTAATTCTTTGGCGGAACAGGGAAACCCACAAGCTCAATGGCTGTTGTCTGGATTATATGCCAGAGGTATGGGAGTTGCTCGTGACTACGTGGAAGCCCTTAAGTGGTCAGCCATTTCAGGGGCAAATGGAGTTGAAATTGCAATTATCGGCAGGGATATGCTTCAGAAACAAATGGCTTCCGGCCAAATAAACGAAGCGTATGCCCTGGCCAGAGAATGGATGCGAGAATTTAATAATAAGTAGTCTTATATATAAATTCGTCTGGTAAATATAAAACAAAGAAGTACCAGAAAAATTATTTCCAAAGGTGAGGCTATTCTGTTTGATGGAGTCGGTTCTAATGAAGAGAATGAGTAAAGTGAAAAATATAATTTTTATTATTATTGGGGTCGTTTTATTTGGCTGTGCTAGCCAACCCAAAAGAATTATAGAAACAGAATCAGGCCGGCCGGAAATAATTATAAAAACTACCAACATGGATGTTGTTAGATCTTTGTTGACCTCAAACATGGGGGAGGAAGAATGGAATTATTTTCTAATAGATAATTCTGAACATAACCTGACTTTTGCCCGGCAAGTTAAGGCAGGGGAAGAGGCAGACAAAGCCCAGGAAATGGTCGGTACTCATTTTGGCACCATACCTGAAAGGGTCGTTGTATTTAATATTATGAGAATACAGGACACCATCAAGACGATTGCTTATCCTTCGCTAATGAGCCTAAACGGATTTGGAAAAACCAAACAAGTGGGCTTGGAAAATTATATTCCCATATTTAATGCCCTGCAAGAACTGCTGATTTCAACCAAGAGCAAAATTGAAAGTGACCTCATGCTAAACCTGATACCGCAGTAATGTGGATTTAGCGGGAAGGATAGATTGAGTTAAACGCCAACTTGTTGTGCTCCATACAGTTTAAAGTCTGAGCCTTCCGGCTCCTGGTTTCTTTAAAAAGAATAGATAAATGAATGATTGGAAACCGAAGCAATCTAGACAAGCTAAGATCAAATGGTGGTTCTGGCTTCTGTTAGCTATTTTTTGTTTCGGTATATGGTTCGCCCATCAAAGCATTCATCAAATGCGATAACAATGCTATTTCTAGCCGGGGCCTCGAAAGGGGCTCTGGTTGTTTTTTTTGGACTATTGATATTTGTAAAACTTATAAGGTGATAATTTTATGATTAAAGAAATCCTGCATAATATATATAGTTGGAGCGAATATTGTGAAGAAAAAAACCTGAATTTTAATGGTTACTTGGTAATTGGAAAAGACGAATCGGTTTTTATTGATCCCCCTAGTTTAGAAAGCAATGATGAAGAAGAGTTAAGGAATATTATGGCTAGACATTCTTCCTGCCCGTTAAAAGGAGTTTTGTTGACAAATGTTCATCATGAAAGAGCTAGTAATTTATTAAAGAAACGGTTTTCTGTCCCGGTATGGGTGAATGAGCAGGATAAGGAAGGACTAGAAGTTTCAGCAGACAATACCTTTTTGGGAGGAGATATATTGTTTTGCGGTATTCAAGCAATTCAATTGGAGGATCAAAAATCACTAGGAGAAACCGCTTTTTATTTGAAGGACCAAAAAGTCATGCTCGTAGGAGATGCCCTGATTGGCAAAGTTCCCGGTGAGGTAAACATGTTACCACCAGAAAAATTCAAGGACCCTATTAGAGCAAAAGCCGGTTTGCAAAATCTAATGAGTTATGAATTTGAAACTTTGTTAGTGGGAGATGGCGTATCCATTTTAAAAGGTGCAAAAGCGGTGGTGGAAAAATTCCTTGCCTCCTGAGAAAGTGACCCTCCAACCTGATATACTCCACACAGTGGCGAAAGCACTTGAACCACTTGGAAATACGTCTACTCCGCCACTCTGAGCTACACTTTGAGTCACGTTCCCACCTATAGTGAGCGGATGGTTGGATGCCGAAGAGTCGAGAAAAGAATTACCCGTACCATCTCCATGAAGCAATAGCTTGGTGAATGCATCTCCCTGGGCTGGAGGAGGGGCAATAATTTCACTCAGAGAAATAAACCCTTCCGAAAACCCCTGGGCGTTTACCAGTTTCACTCTATGGTGTCCTGCGGTACGACCGATTCCGGTTGGAGGAGTGACGATGACCTGTTGTTCGCCAGTGAGAACAGCTTGAGCATCTATGGTGTACGTTTCTTTGCCAGCTTTGACCGTTGATATAATTGTAGCAGGGTCCGCAAACAAACCTGTGCCGCGGATAAAGATACCAGAAACTCCTGGACTAATTTCCAGCTCTTCGGCAAAAGTGATTTCCACCCCATCGGCACTGTCTTCAACGCTACCTCCACCGCCTCCGGTTGAAGAGATGGTGACCTGATTGGTTCCTGGTGTTACGGTGATTCCTGTCCCGGCAACAATTTTGCTATCGAGAAATCCCGGTGCCGTGTCTCCTGAAGAAGCTTTAACCTTGTCGTCATCAATATCACTAAAGTTAGTGATGGTCTCTGTCCCAAGTGTGAGGTTGGTGAATTCTCCCGTACTCGGAGTAGTAGCACCAATGGGCACCCCATCTATGGTTGGTATCACTATTTGCGCCCCTGCATTTTGTGAAACCAGTAAAAAGCTTATTAACGTGACTGCTGTTAAGAATTTCCGCTTTATTTAGCCTGGACAAGCGAAATATTATTAAAGCCTGGAAGATATGATAAACCTTTGATTTTTTAATATCTTATGTAATTATTGTATCCAATCCCACGAATAACCCCTATTAAATTGAAAGAAATATCGGGACGAGAGGATTTGAACCTCCGACCCCTTGACCCCCAGTCAAGTGCGCTAACCAGGCTGCGCTACGTCCCGTTAATTTTCTTTGATTGTAAATCTGGATGTGTAATCTGTCTTGCATAGAATGTGCGGATTTGAAGTGTCTTTCAAAATAGAGGATCGCACTAGGGATGTCAATAAAATAGGTCAGAATTTGGACTGCGAAACCTGTTTTTTTTGGCCTGATCTTCCTTCTATGTTATTATCTCTAACTCTATGAAAGTTTGAGAGTTTTTGTCTGTAATCCATAAATGGCCTCTTGGCTCTTTAAGCAGAAAACAGCCAGAAATAAACGGACGAATGAGGGTCCAACAATCTATTTAACGGAAACTTGCGATATGGGAATGAAAGTGGTCAATGTTCGGGATGCTTTTGAGTTCAATCCTGAAAAGATGAAAAAAATCAGCCTGTTTGATACGGATAATTTCTTTTGTGATATATACTGTCTCGAGCCCGGTCAGTTTCAAAAGGTTCACTCCCATGAGGGGTCGGACAAGGTTTATTACGTACTGGAAGGGCAGGGCAAGGTGACCGTTGGGACGGAAGAAAAAGTGCTTTCGCAAAACGAAATCACTTTGGCTCCATCTGGTGAAGATCACGGTCTTGTGAATCACACCGATGACAAACTAGTCCTATTGGTTTTTATGGCACCCAAACCCCGCTAGGCGCGGGGCCAATGTGCCGTAGCTTTATTTGGCGAGCAATGTGTTGTCTCGGCCTAATAAGCTTTTGCTATTTGCCTCCCTTGCTAAAGGGGGAGTTGCCCATATTTAATTTTGAATTATTAGACGTCCATTAAAATGATTTATCTGGTTTTCCCGACATCCTGGCATCCATCACAACCCTATTTGAGCTTGCCCAGTCTGAAGGCGTTCCTCAATATGCATGGGGTGCACGATGTTGTTCAGCGTGATCTGGCTATTGAACTGCTCAATGACCTGTGCACCTGGGAAAAGACCAAACCGCTCTACGAACGAATCATCCGTGAGTTAAACGAGTTAAGCTCTCGTCCCCGACTCACGCAGCCGGAAGCAGAAAAATTTAACAAACTCCGGGAAGCGGAAGAGATTGTCATGGCCTTAAAGGATCAGATTGATTCCGCTGTGGCTTCGCAACGTAGTCAGGAATTTTATGAGATCGACCAGTACATGGAAAATCTCAAAATAATGGATGTCTGGCTGGACAATATTCTTGCACCTTATTACCCATCGCAGTTGACAGTTATTGGTAGCCAGATGCGATTTTCTCCGTATTCCTCGGAAGAGGTGATCGATTCTTTTAATCATCCTGAAGAAAACTTTTTCTATGACCTGTACCAGCAATGGTATCTTCCGGGAATCCTCGAAGAAGACATCGACATTCTCGGTATCTCCATCACTTCGGTGGAGCAAATCATTTCCGGATTAACCCTGGCATATTTGGTCAAGCAGAACCGGCCCGAAATTCATATCACCATCGGGGGAAGCGTTTTCACCAAACTGGTGGATCGCCTTGAGAAAGAAGGTTCGCACCTGTTCAACTTTGTCGATAGCTTCGTTGTGCATGAGGGTGAAACACCGCTTCTAAAATTGGTCGAGCATCTTCGTGGCGATGGCGACCTGAGCAAGGTTCCTAACCTGATTTACCGGCAGGATGGTGAAGTTAAAGTGAATCGACCTTTTGCCAAGGAAGAGCTCAATGCCTTGCCGACTCCGGATTTTGACGGTCTGCCTCTGGACCTTTATCTTGCCCCGGACCGGGTTCTTCCGGTAATGGGCTCTAGAGGTTGTTATTGGGAGAAATGCGCCTTTTGTTCCATTCCCTTCGATCATATGGAGTTTCATGTTCGTTACGCCGAGAACGTGGTGAACGATTTTAAAACGTTGCAGGAAAAATATAACTGCAACCATTTCTTCTTCACCGATGAGGCACTCCCCATCAATTTTTTGAGAACCTTTGCGGCCAAGATTATTGAAGAGAAAGTTGATGTGCAGTGGACGGGCGAGCTCAAATTCGAGAAGAGCCTGCTCAAAGATGATCGAATGGATTTGTTATACAAATCCGGTTGTCGCAAACTTATTTTTGGTTTGGAGTCTTATAACCAGCGAGTTCTGGATTCCATGAAAAAAGGCGTTGAACTGAGTTGGGTTGATGATACGGTGGAACGGTGCATCAAACTGGGCATCGCCATGCATTTTTATCTGATCTGCGGGTTTCCGACCGAGACGCGAGAAGAGGTGATGGACTCAGTCAATTTCGTGCTCAACAACCAACGTTTACTGGATTCTCCCGGATTTTCAGCCATCCTTTCCCAGTTTGACTTAGAGCGCGGTGCGCCCATTGAGAAAAACCCAGCCGAATGGGGCCTCAAAAATCTTTACACCCCATCGGAGCATGACTTGAGTCTGGGCTATTCTTATGAAACCACGATAGGTATGAACTCGAAGGAGATTAATGACCTGTACCAGGAGTTGATCGAAAAACTGGGACGGGAAGTGATGACCTTTCCGCACAACTATTCTCTCTCGGATGGCCTGTTATACCTTGCTCACCACCAACGCAATTCCCTGACCGAAAGACTAGGCGTTTTAACCTGAAGGATCACGCCCGGCATTCAATTCCAGTTGCGCATCTTTAAAAATACCAAAAGAAGACTGCAGGATTAACGCTGCGATGATAACTCCGACTGCCAGGTCGGGCCAGTGAGAACTTGTCCAGGCAACACCGCCAGCAGCAACCAAAACCCCAAGATTCGCCAATACATCGTTACGCGAGCACAACCAGGCCGAGCGCATATTGATGTCGTCATTTTTGAATCGCAGGAGCAAATAGGCACAGAAAAGGTTTGCCGCGAGAGCCATTCCACCGATAACTCCCATTGTGGAAGCATCTGGAGTGGCGTGGTAATAGACCCTGTAAATTGCAGAACCCAATATGCCGAGGGCAAAAACACTCATGATGAGTCCTTTAAGGATCCCCGCCCGGGTTCGCCAAATTGGATCAAGCTGAATCACGAAAAGAGAAAATCCATATATGACGGAATCTCCTAGCATATCGAGAGCATCTGCCATGAGCGCGTTGGACTGCGCCAGCCATCCGCCTATGCCTTCGACAAAAAACATAGTGAGGTTGATAAAAAGTACCAGCCAGAGAATTTTCCGCTTAGAACCCTGCGCGAGCTCTTCTTCCAGATGCGAACAAGAGTCACTCATATCAAGCTCTTTTCCAGAATCGATTGAGGATCAAAGACACCAGGTAAAAGGTCCCCGCTACCAGAATGATGGTGGGTCCAGGTGGTAGATCAGGTTGGTAGGATAGTGCCAGACCTCCGGTCGTGAAAAGTATTCCAAGAAAAGTGGCCAAAAGCATCATCAGGTTCAGGGACCGGACGTATTGACTGGATACGGCCGCCGGAAGCGTTAACAGAGCTATTACCAGAATCAATCCAACAATTTGAATCAGAATAACTACGGTTAATGCGACAAGAGTAAGAAAGAGCAAATAAAATCTTTCTACAGGGATTCCACGCAGACGCGCGAACTCTTCATCAAACGATACCGCCAGAAACTGTTTATAGAATAGAAATACGATGAGCAAAATGAGGATATCTAAACTGGCGATCCAGAAAAGATCATCGGAAGAAATCATTAAAATATTCCCGAACAAAAAACTCATCAGGTCGACATTGTAGCCGGGAGTTTGTGAGATAAATAATATGCCGACAGCCATGCCTCCCGCCCAAAGGGCGCCGATGACGGTATCTTCCTGCTGTTGCATTCGCAGGCTCACCCATCCTAGAATTACTGCAAAAACCAGAGCCGCAACCAAAGCTCCTTCAATAGGGGGCCTGCCCAGGTAATAGGCAATACCCATTCCCCCTAACACGGAGTGGGCGATGCCGCCTGCCAGATAGCCAATACGTTTCACCACTACATAAGAGCCCACCACGCCACAGGCCACACTGGCGAGAATGCCGCCGATAATAGCGTTCTGCATGAAAGCCTGCGAAGAAACTGCATCGAAAAAACTACCCATGATTTTTTTCATCCTCATGGTGATGGTGCACCATATGCACGTGGGAGCCATACATGTTCTCAATCGTTTCTCCCGTCAACTCTGAGGTGGGGTGGCAAATGAGAGTGCGATTGATGCAGGCTACCCGGTGAATGTATTGCGAAATAAAACCGATGTCATGGGTTACAACGATGATGGTAATTTTTTCATTCAACTGCTTGAGCATATCGAAGATGTCTTTTTCAACCTTCATATCGACATTGGCAGTGGGCTCATCGAGAATCATAATTTCTGGTTCGCAAGTGAGAGCCCGAGCGATCAGAACTCTTTGCAATTGTCCGCCGGATAAGGAACCGATAGCCCGTTTACGAAGGTCCAAAATTTCTACATCGTCCATGGCTTTTTCAGCAGCACGTTTGTCAGCTTTATTGAAAAATCCAATGCTGGATGTTTTCCCCAGTCGCCCCATTAATACCGTTTCCTCAACATTGATAGGGAAATCCCGTAAAAAGGGAGTGAGTTGCGGCATGTAGCCTATCTCTTTAACGGACTGGAACGGTGGCTTACCCAGTACCTCAACGGTTCCAGCATCGGGTGTCAATACACCCATAATGATTTTCAATAGAGTGGTTTTCCCGCTTCCATTGGGCCCGACCATCCC
Organism: Nitrospina sp.; assembly: GCA_018673915.1. Taxonomy (GTDB): domain Bacteria; phylum Nitrospinota; class Nitrospinia; order Nitrospinales; family VA-1; genus LS-NOB. The sequence continues at coordinate 55,227 of JABHBK010000008.1, forward strand.
GATAAACTCATTGCGCTGGATATCGATCTCAATATTTTCTAAGATTTTTGGACCTCCATAGCTGAAATGCAGGTCTCTTATTTTAATTACAGAATCCATTTTTACTGCAATGCTCCAGAAATTGCTTTAGCGGTTCGACGCATGTTTTCCATATAGTCTTCTGCAAGTGGGTCCATTTCGCGGACGGTAGCCCCGATCATTTTTGCGATCTTTTTAGCGATGGATAAACTAAATTGTTTTTGTACAAATATTACCTTAATCTCGAGTTTTTTGCCCTTTTCAATTATCTTTTGTAATGCTCGAGGCCCAGGTTCTTTTCCATCTTCTTGGATGGAAACCTGCTCCAAACCATAGTCGCGGGCAAAATAAGTCCAGGCGGGATGAAATACCATGAAGCGGCGATTTGCGCTTCTAGCAAGTATTTCCCTAATATCCTTGTCAAGTTTATCCAGTTCGCTGATAAAGGACTGAAGATTTTCTTCGAAATATTTTTTCTTCAGCGGTTTGATACGAGTCAGTGTTCCTGCGATTTTATTAGCCATGATTTTGACCTTCGCCGGGCTGGTCCAGATATGTGGATCTCCGGAACTATGTGAATGGTTGGATAGATGGTCATGCCCGTGATTGCTTTTTGATTCTTCGTGAGTGCTATCGTGTAAAGGAATGAATTGTAAGTTGGGTTGAATGGCATGAATCCGATCAATCCAAATGGTTTCAAAAGGAACACCAATGCTGAAGTACAACTGTGCCTGGGCCAGGCGACTCATTTTTTTTGGGTTTGGATTAAAAGTCGCAGGGCTCTCTCCAGGTTTCACCATGACCTCGACGTTTACCTCGTCTCCGCCTATTCTTTCCACAAAATATTTTTGCGGCAAAATACTTACAAAAACAGGGATGGGTTCGGCGCAAACATTACCTGCAAAAAGCATGAGGTTTAAAATACAAGTCAGAGTAAGAATATGTTTTGCTAAAATATGCATATTTAAAAATATTATGAGTTCAAACTTTTCAAGTATAAGTCTGGATGCGAATTAAGCAGTATAGTGCATTTAAGAAGAAAACTCTTCAATCAGTTTAATATTAACTGTTTTATGGTCATTTTTTTTTGGCTATGAACAGGGCTCCAGCAAAGACAATTCCAAAACAGCATACAAGAGTGGCACCAGTAGGCAGGTCTAGATTGAAAGATAAAACCAATCCAAATAAGCTGGTTACCGCGCTAACCAGACTCCCGAATATCAATTGAGTTTTGAATTGCGCGGAGAAGAGGGCTACGATAACAGCAGGAACAATTAGAAAAGTGAATATCAGAAATATTCCTGCAGTCTTTACTGAGGTAACGATTACTAGGCCGAGGCTAAGGTAAAAAAGAAAATCCCACCAAATATACTCGCGATCCCCTTTTTTAAATTGACGATATTGATCAGACAGCTTCCAGAAATTTTCACGGAAAACCCAATGAGGAACAGCGATTATAGCAACTAGTACCAAGAGAGTCAGTACGTTCGACCAGGTTATCCATAAAATTGACCCATTCAGTATGTTGCGAAGTTGCTCCGCCCCGTGGACAGATTGGCTGGCTAGCAAAAGAGTTAATGAAGCCCCCACAACGTATACAATTCCTATAATTGCTTCCTGAGGAACCCGGTTCGTTAAACGTCGTGTGTAAGAAAAAAAAGCGGAACCTGCAAGAACAAAGAAAAGGGAAAGCAGTAAGGTTTCCCATTTATTGTTTTCATGCTGGAAAGTGTCTGCAAGCGTTACACCCAATGCTGCCAACTGTGCCAGAGCGATATCGACAAAAATAATCTCCCTTTTCAGGACATGGCAACCAAAATAGGTGAAAACTCCTGAAAAAATGAGGCAGGCCGCCGCCGGGGCGGCCATGAATGTTAGAAAGTCCGACAAATCTTTACCTCATGGTTTTGTTTGAAGAACTTTGTGGAGTTCTTCAATGATGGTGTCGAAGAGGGAAAAATAGTCTTTAGCATCAGATGTTCCACCCACAAAAGCTGGAAGCCTCACGACAATACTTCCTGTTTTTTCCGCAACCAAATTCGCAAAAGTAGACTCATAGAAATTGGCTTGTAATATCACCTTTACCTTATGCCGATTCATCAATGCGGTAAGTTTGGACAAATGCTTTGTGGATGGAGGAATCCCCGGTTTTGCCTCTACGGTATCCACCACAACCAAATTGAAATACCTGGCAAAATAACTCCAAAGCTTATGATAGCTGACAATTTGGGTTCCCCTGTAAGCATTCATACGGTTTTTCCACGCACTTATTTTTTCTTTTAACTTTTCTTGAAACCGGGACAAGTTACTCTTATATAAATGGCTGTTCCCTGCATCCAGTTCGGACAGTTTATCGTAAATAGACTTGGCAATTATGAGACCATTTTCAGGGTTAAGATGATAATGAGGATTACCATAAGGATGAATGTCCCCCATCGACCGGTCTACTTTGCCGCCCGCTACCTCAAGTTTTGAAATATTTTTAGATGCATCCAGGTGACCGCGTTGACCCAATCGGATATTGGGATTTCTAGCACCATCAATCAGGACAGAAAGCCAACCAATTTCCAACTCCAGGCCTTGATAGATAAGAAGATCTGCTCGGTTCATTTTTACCATATAACTGGGTTTTGGTTGGATGTAATGCGGATCCTGATACCCTTTAACCAAGGCCTTCACCTTGATCAGTGAACCTCCTATCTCTTTGGCAATGGATGCGAGATCACTGGTAGTGGTTACTACATTCATTTCAGCTTCTACGGAGGCAGTTCCCACAAATAAAAGGGTCCAAATTGCATATATTGATACATATTTTCTCATTTTTGGTTCCTTAATATCGATAGGGATTAATATTTGTGAGCCGGATGTGACCCCATGGAAAAATTCAATTGCAATAGAACCTGATTTTCATCTGCTGCTGCTTGGTTGAGGTGATTGTATTGCAGGCGGATAGATGAAAACTCACTAGGTACCCATGCTAATAAGGCACTCCACTGGTTTTTATCGATCCGATTAGGTCCATGTGGAATGGTGTACCCGCTATAGCGTCCCTGTACCCACCATTGCTTTGCAAACTGGTTTTGAAGTAGTGTGTACCATCCTTCTTGAGTTTGTTTGCGGAACGAACCCATAAACTCGGTTTGCCAGATAAGGGTTTTGTAGGCTTCCCTTCCCGCTGGTTGCCATTTGAAGGTCAGATCTCCTCCCACAAGATTGGTTTTGTTTTTAATAACACTTGTAGGAGGCTGACTGTTTTTTCCATGTACATAGGAGCTGCCTAGTTCCATGGTGGTTTCATCATTTAATTCCCAAAGGTTATTTTGTCGCATTAGATATGCAAAGTCCGACCCTGCAGGCCCATTAAATTGGGTCGTGTTCGATCCTTTCAGCAGTTGAAATGTAAACTCAGAAAACCATTCAGTGGGTAATAGATAGCTGACCCCAAACCCAATTTCATTGAGACCCTCTTCGCCAAAAATCTCTTCGTTGACAACAGGTAGGTCAATAAATGGGAAGGCATGGCTATGAAGCTGATTGTGTTTTCCAAAGGGGGATAAAAATTTCCCCACCTTGAAAGACAGGTTACTGAAAACCAAACCTTCAACAAATGCTTCTTCTACCTCGATTGTAGATGTCCCTTCTATGGCGAGGGTTATATCACCTCTTAACCAATGATCTATGTTAGCAGCAAGTCGCATTTCCACTTCTTGAACTTTTATTCCGGTTCGAACCCCTTTAGTCGAGTCATAATTACCTTCATCGTTGTAAGTTCCCAGAAATAAGCCATTCAAGCTTATGGCAGGGTTGAAGCTTCGAGAAATTCCGGTTGCAGTGCTTGAACTTTGTGAGGGAATTTGTTCCTTTTCCAACAATCGAATTCTCTCCTCAAGTTCTTCGTATTGACTGGCTGACCAGGCGCCAACAGGATTAAAAAGAAAGCTTATCAATAATATATATAAGGTTATCGATTTCATAATACCTCCGCTCCAGACAGATTCCAGGCATGGACTTGTCCGCGAATATGAATAATAAAAGAATTTATTTTTGGGTTTGTGACCGAAGGGAAGGTGGAGCCCTACTGGAGTTTGAAAATGAAAAATGTTTGAAGATGCCTAGAGTTTGAGCTTCCAGATTACTCTGGTAGTCCAGAGATGGATCTTTTTCCAAAGAGGAAGCTGGCTCGGAAACATTAGAATGCGACCAAGTACAAGAGGCGCAATCCTTATGCGTTTCATCCAGGTCATGGTTGTGCAGAGCAGGTTCCAATCCCGACAAAAAAGTTAGTGCCAGAATTAACAAGTAAACCTGCAAAGAAAACCATTTATGATTTTCCAACAGTTTTGGTTGCATTAAATTAGATATAAAAATTCTATATGATAGAAGATGCCTGCATGCAGGAGCCCATCATGATCTTAAAAAAGATTCCCTGAAAATGGGGAAAAGGCCTGAAATCAGTTGTTGGAGGGGGGTGCGCGACTAAGAAAAGAAGATGGGAGAGCCAGATAGTCTGGATTGCTAATAGTAAGTTTGTGAGCCTGTTCGAAACAATAGGACTCCAAAGCCGAGCAACCGGGATCCTGATCAATGCTTACTTGGTTCCACTCGCAACTGAAGCAATCTTCATGGTCATCGTGCAAATCCAAGTCATGGCTATGCAGGATGGTACTAAACCCCGAGAGGACTCCCAAGCTAAAGATCAGGAGGCTAGTTGTAAGTATCTGGCGAAATTTCATAATGAAAGTAGAAATTTGTAATATGCAGAAAATACATCTACTGTATTTAGATGTCAAGAGCTTGAATGAGATTCAAAAATTAAATCAGCCACAGCAAGCCAAACGGCAAGGCAAATAATACTAGGCCAATGACAATGTTGGCGATTTGGAATAGGAAAATGCTGTCGGTAATTGGAGCGATCATGACTTCTGTTCCCACTCTGCGAACAGCATGTTCGATATCGGCGGAAGTTATCTCTTCTTTTTCTTTTCTGTGAAGTTCATCGACCACATCATCCAGAAAAAAGAAGCGTAATACTTTGAGTATGACACCGAACATGAGGCCAACAAAAAAACCAGAGAGACCTCCCCGTTGTTTCAGTTTTTGACGAAGTTCGTTGCCGACCTGGTCATATTTTTGAGCCAGTTCATGCTTGGGTATGTTTTTCTGAAATTTTGGAAAACGCCCAATCACTTCACGCGTTAACCAGTCTAGTAATTCCTGCAAACCAGATAATGCCTCGCGCATTTTCTTTTCAAGGAGGTGGAGACAGCAGGCGATCCAGCCGTGAAGTATTCCCAGGCCAAGATAACCACCGCAAACTATAGTTAGGATTGCTGTTTCGAGCCAAATATTCCACTCGGCGATGTCGAGCACTTGAATGTTAAATAGGTAGCTTGATAAAAGGCCAAAAGAAAAACCTGCAACGCCAAATATAAAAATATTTTTAAAGGTGCTAATAAGAAGATCTTTGAAAAAAATAATCCAAAAGTCGATAATTTGTTGTTTGTTCATTCGAGACTGGCTTTAGGGTCAATATGAATGGATAGGATTAAGTCCCCACGCTTTTCATCTTGAATCTTTCCTTTGTCACGGATTCGAAGTTTTCCACCTGAAGGAAAGTTTGGAGGGATGCGAACCATCAGTTGTTCTGTTTTTCCGCTAACCTGATAGGAGATTTTTTTGCGCGACCCGTTCAAGGCTTCCAATGGTGCGATAGAAATATAAAAATCCATATCCAGATTGGGTTCTTTTTTTCCAAATACTCCTTTTAAACTTTCCATCACAGGGTTGTCCGATACCGGCGGGGCCGATGTTGACCCAGATGGGCTTTGTTTCTGCTGGTTCATTTTATGTAACGCATATAAAGAGGAGCCTACAACTTGTGCCAGCTTTAATCCCATTCCTATTTTCCCAATCGGACCTGGGATGAACCTGAGGATTCTTCCTAATCCTCCAACGGCTCCCCCAAAGAAAAGGCTCTGAAAAAATGAATTGCCGGAACGAAATCCGGAGCGGTTGAACTCGCGATTGAGTTCTTCAAATATTTCGCGGGTATTTTCGCCACGGAACATGCTGGAAAAAATGTCTTCCTGAGAATATTGGAAGTTTGAAGAGCCTGTTGCACGCCCCGCCTGGTAATCGGCTCGAAATCGGTCATACTCTTGTTTCTTGGGAGGGTCGCTCAAAACACCATAGGCTTCTGTAACTTCCTTGAATTTTTCCTCACTCTCCGGGTCATTAGGGTTGTGGTCGGGGTGGAGTTCAAGCGCAAGATTGCGGAAAGATTTTTTTATCTCTTCCTGGCTCGAACTCTGAGACACTTTCAGGATGGAGTAATAGTCTTTAAATTTTTTTGTTCTGCGGGACATGGGTCTACATTCCCAGCTTTTGGGGATAGGTGGCCTCAGCCATCTTGGGTCCTTCCAACTGGGTTTTGTTTTTTGTGGTAGAGATTAGGTAAGTCTGGTCTGAATGTAGGCGTTGTTTCAGATTTTCAAAATGTACACTTATGGGTTTTTCTGGAATGTCTTCATCCAATTTTTGTGGAGCAATGATGAAATGTTTTTCACTCAAAACATCGCGGTATTTTCTCTTCATATCCATTTTAAAAGCCTGGTAACCAGGGAGGGCCTCTGCTCCGGCATAAGACATTTCGTTTAAAACCTTGTAGTGATTAGGAATATAAATATTGGCGAAATAGTCAGGACCGAGGGAATGATGAACGGTGGTTTTGACTTTTAATATCCTAAGGCTCTCCTCTGTTGGAGTCATACTCATTTCCACCCAATAGCTTCGGTCGTGAAAATTAAGGTTTTCAAGAAATACGATTCCATAAAGTGCGTTAAACTTGAACTGCAAAAAAATGCCTAAAAATATCCACCCAAAAACTCTCCAGAATTTTCTCACAGCAAAAACCTCGCCTTAAATTTATAATTTACCAAACAGAAGAGATAACTCGGTCTCTGGAAAATTATTATCCAGATTTCATGAAACAAAAGCAACCGGGTGAAATTTTGAGTGAGGTTTCATGGTATGGGGAACAAAAATATCGAAATGCAGACCATAAATGTATATGAATACTATATTTACGTAATTGTGACAAAAAATATTAGCAGATGAGTTGACAGATTTACAGCATAGATGGTAGAAAAACAGCTTACCCTAAATGTAGGGGTGGCTTTTATTGCATCCAGCTACTTTTATTAGAACGTTTAATTAAATTAATATAACTACCAACCACAATCACGTGATTCCATTGGAGCGCTAGATTTATATGAAAACCTTATCGATCCAACAAAAAGTATATGGTGCTATTGCAATATTGTCACTGCTTGTGGTGATTGCTGGAGCGGTTATCGACCATTATACCACTAAAATTGCGGAAAACTCGGTAGTTATGGATGCCTTAGGTCGGCAACGCATGTTGACTCAGGCTATGGGAAAAGCGGCGTTTGGTTATGCCATGGCCAAAGGACGTTTGAAGACCCTTGAAAATAAAATTCTTTCCTTAGACTCCTATATAACGATCATGCGTGGGACGTATACCAAGTCCGTTATTAAAACAGCAAAAAGTATTAAACTTGCGATTAGTATGGATCCGGCCTCTGAACCCCATCCTGCTGTTCCTTTTCCTGCTAGCTTTGCGAGGTTGGTGAACGAAAAATTTAAAAAAGGCAGTAGTCTTGATGTGGATATTATTGCAGAGAGGCCTGTTAACCCGGCTCAAGGGCTCAAAACCGATTTGGATAGGGAAGCCAATGAATTTTTGAAGAATAACCCGGGTAAAATATTCACTAAAACTATTGAGGAAGACGGAAAATTATTTGTCGATGTTTATACTGCCGATATAGCAACCGTCCAAGTATGTGCAGATTGCCATACTAAAAGGATGGGAATGGATTTTAAAGTAGGAGACATGTTGGGTATCCGTCGGTATAAAACTTTGTTTTCAAGTAATGCGGTGGTTGGCAAGGCAGAATTGAATGCTTCTTTAAACGAATATGAAACCGCCCGAAAAATATTTGCACAGACATTACAGGCCGCGAAGGTAGGGGGTCAATATCCATTAGATTTGGAAATGAAAAAGATGGCCAGGATGGAAGCCATTGAACATGATGAAATTCAGAAACATATCGTAACTCTTGAAAGTGAGTTCAGTAGGTATGTTCAACATGTGAAGGACCTGGTAAATGCAGAAGTGAATTCTGAAGCTTACAGAAAAGCCCAATCTGAGATTAACTTAGAATCTAATAAGCTGAGATATGAAAGTAATGGCTTGGTTCAGGAATTTAAAAATCATGTTTGGCTGGTTAACCAGGAAAACTTGAATTTGGCAAACACGGGGTCAGGTATCCTGGCATTAATCATTCAATTCGGAATTGCATTTTTCTTGACGAAGGTAGTCATTCGGCCTATTCAGCGCACCTCAGCGGTATTGAGTCACACAGCAAAAGGTGACTTGAGCCAGGAAAGACTACCTGTGACCTCTAATGATGAGGTGGGGGTGTTGAGCCAATCCTGCAATACACTTGTTGATGGATTGCAAAAATTTATCCGGCATTCAGAAGAAATTCTTGCAGGAAAAAGTACCGCGAAAGAATTTGGATTAAAAGGGGATTTTGAAAGTTCTTTGGAAAGAATGGTTCATCAGACTGATGAGAAGAAATTATCAGAAGAAAAAGCAAAACAACAATCCATCCAACTGCAGGAAAAAGAGCGTCAAGAGGCGCATGATTTGCAAGAAAGGCAGGACCGTGAGCAACGTGAGGTTCTGGAAAGACAGGAACAGGAAAGAAAGGTGGCCCAGGAGCTTCAGAGTAATGTTGATAGCATGCTTGAGGTTGTAACTGCCGCGGCTCAGGGAGATCTGACCAAGACCATTTCTGTTAGAGGAGATGATGCGATAGGTAGAATGGGAGAAGGTCTGGATGCTTTCTTTCAGGATTTAAGAAAAAATATTAGTGATATATCTAAGACCGCCCAATCATTGGGCGACGCTTCTAGTGAACTTGCTTCAGTGAGTCAACAAATGGCGGGCAATGCTGAAGAAACTACCGCGCAGGCCAATGTGGTTTCCGCAGCTTCAGAGGAAATCAGTCGCAATGTTCAAACTGTGGCTACGGGTTCTGAGGAAATGAGTGCAAGCATTAAGGAAATTTCCCACAATGCCCATGAAGCCGCCCAGGTGGCGGCATCAGCAGTTGAAGTAGCCGGGACCACCAATGAGACGGTTGGCAAGCTGGGTGAAAGCAGTGCGGAGATCGGTGAAGTTATTAAAGTGATCAATTCTATTGCCGAACAAACCAATCTGTTAGCTTTGAATGCGACAATTGAAGCGGCCCGGGCAGGGGAGGCGGGCAAAGGGTTCGCCGTTGTCGCCAACGAGGTTAAGGAGCTGGCGAACCAAACAGCCAAAGCAACGGAAGAAATAAGCAGTAAAATTCAAGCCATTCAAGGTGATACCAAGGGTTCGGTAGAGGCCATCGGTGAAATCACCGTGATCATTAATCAGATCAATGATATCTCAAACACGATTGCCAGTGCTGTTGAAGAGCAAACTGCTACCACAGCTGAAATTGGCAGAAATGTTAATGAGGCGGCGAAAGGAAGCGCTGAGATAAATCAAAATATTTTGGGTGTAGCGCAAGCGGCAGATAATACTTCGCAGGGAGTGAGCCAAACCCAAAAAGCATCAGAAAAATTATCGGTTATGGCCAGTGATTTGAAAAATTTGGTAGGTCAGTTCAAATTTTAAAAGGACTTTGATATACAAAATTAATAAAAGATTATGAATTTGTAGGACACAAAGATTTATACCATCCTGTTCCAAGTTTTTTACTCTCCTGTATTGTTTATTTAATATTCCAGAATTTTTTACTTTACACCATATTCACCTTTCTGTATGGTTTTGCTTTTTGAAATTACATGTACTATTAATTTGCTTATTGAGTCTGAATTGAAAACTTAAGTTAATCTCAAGAGGCGATTAAAATATCTGCTTTTTGTCTATTTGTAAAACTGGAGTCAGGCAATGAATGAAAAATTTTTGAAACAGCATTTGGGGAAAATCATGTTCTCCATCGTAGGTATTTTGGGGGTCAGTATTGTCGGCTTGATCATTTATATTTCCAATGCCAGCTTGACTAATACTATTGATGCCAGTAAAGAGAACGCTGTTTCCATCATTGATCAATACAAAACCCTTCGTGGATATTATGTGAAAAGTATTGTCAAGAAGGTTAAAGGCAATGATACCGGTCTTAAAATTTCTTACGATCATAAAACTATGAAGGATGGGATTCCTCTGCCTGCCACTTTGATTCATGACATGAGTGAACTGCTCAGTAAAAAAAGTGGAGATAATGTCAAACTAAAACTTTATAGCGAATATCCTTTCCCGAATCGTAAAAATCGAAAACTGGATGAATTTGGTAAACAGGCTCTGGGGTTTTTTGCGAATGACCCGAATGCTGTTTTTGTGAAACAGGAGAAATATGAGGGAGTTGATGTGGTGCGTGTGGCTGTGGCAGACAAAATGGTCGCTCAGGCATGCGTGAATTGTCATAACTCCCGTCCAGATACACCGAAGGATGACTGGAAACTGAACGATGTCCGGGGTGTGCTGGAAATTATTTCTCCTATTGGAACTCAGCTTGCCAACAATTCAGCAATGTTGAACAAGGTTATTGGTATCACGTTGTTCGCGGTAATTCTTGTGGTGCTGATGGTTGTTGGAATCTGGTTTATCATGAAATCGATTAAGAAAACTGAAACCGAGACGGCTAAAATCGTTTCGATGATGGAAAACTCAGTCAGTGCCACCCTTTTCGCAGACAACAATTTTGTCGTCCAATATGTAAACCCTGAATCACAAAAATTACTGGAGATGTTAAAGGATGTTCTGCCAGTTAAACCTGAAGATGTATTGGGCCAGTCCATTGATATTTTCCACAAAAATCCTCAGGAACAAAGAAAGCTCCTTGGAGACCCAAGAAATTTGCCTTATAGCTCCATGGTCTGTCTTGGGGAAGAAACAATTTCTTTAACGGCTAGTGCTGTCCTGGACCAGAACCGGAACTATCTGGGGCCGATGATTTCTTGGGATTTGGTAACGGATTCCATTAAAAGGGAAAAAGAGGTTTCCCGGTTGGCAGGTTTTGTCGAAAACAACCCCGGGAACATGATGTCTGCTGACAGGGATTTTGTTATTGACTATATTAATCCAGCGTCAATTAGTGTTTTAAAAACTATTGAGGAATATTTACCCATCAAGGTTAGTGAAATTGTAGGGCAAAGCATTGATGTTTTTCATAAGAACCCTGCTCACCAGCGTAAAATACTTTCAGACCCTGATAATCTACCCATGACCGCTTTTATTGGGGTGGGTCCTGAATTATTGAAGTTAAGTGTGTCTGCCAATATTGATACCGATGGCAATTATTTAGGGCCGATGGTTGATTGGGGAATTGTTACTGAACAGATTGCCAAAGAAAAAGAAGCAGAGGCGGCCACTGAACGTGAAGTGAAAATGGCAGAACAGTTAAAGGATAAAGTGGACTCAATGCTTACGGTGGTAGACTCTGCCGCAAATGGCGACTTGACGAATACCATTGATGTCAAGGGGGATGATGCTATTGGAAAAATGGGAGAGGGACTCGCTAAATTCCTTTCTGATATCCGCAGTAATATTTCCAACATAGCGGACATGGCTAAAAAACTAACGGGTTCCTCCGAGGAAATGAATGCGGTGAGTCAGGAAATGGCCGGTAATTCCGAAGAGACCACCGCTCAGGCAAACGTAGTTTCTGACGCCTCGTCAGAAATCAGTAAAAATGTCCAAACTGTAGCGACTGGAACCGAAGAAATGGGAGCCAGTATTAAGGAAATAGCCCAGAATGCTAACGAGGCTGCAAGGGTTGCCGCTAATGCTGTGAAAGTGGCAGAAACTGCAAATACTACGGTGGGCAAGCTGGGAGATAGCAGTGCTGAAATAGGTCAGGTAATTAAAGTGATCACTTCAATTGCCGAACAGACCAATTTGCTAGCGCTAAATGCTACCATTGAAGCGGCGAGGGCAGGAGAAGCCGGAAAGGGTTTTGCTGTTGTTGCCAATGAGGTTAAAGAATTGGCCAACCAAACCGCGAAGGCGACCGATGAGATCAGTTCAAAAATTCAGGCAATTCAGACTGATACAGAAGGAGCGGTTGATGCGATTGGTGAAATCTCTATGGTGATCAATCAAATTAATGATATCTCCAATACAATTGCCAGTGCTGTGGAGGAACAAACGGCCACAACCGCTGAAATCAGTCGCAATGTAAATGAAGCCGCAACGGGGTCAGAAGAAATATCCCGAAACATTTCTGGCGTGGCTCAGGCCGCTCAGGATACCTCTGCAGGAATAGATAGAAACCAAGTAGCCGCTAATGAATTGGCTGATATGGCCGCAGAATTGCAAAAATTGGTCAGTCGCTTCAAGTATTAAAAACTGCTTTAAACGCATGACTTTCTTTTAAACCGGCGGAATGATTAGTTCTCGTTCCGCCGGCACCTTTTTTTATCCCTCCTCCAATACCTTGTAAACTTTGATGTAAAACGATTTGATCTGTATTTATATGTATTTATTGCAGTTGTTTTTGTGTCGCAGGTATTAACTTTTACTGTTTATGTAAAAATAGTTGCTAATTGCCATAGTTTTACTATATTGTAGAAATATTCCCAATGTATAGGAGTATTCCTACACTTTTGAGTTCCGGTCTGGTGAGTTTTAAATTGGGCCAAAATAATTTTGTTCCATTTGCACTGTTTAAGGTTCTGATAATGCCAAAGTGTTTAAACCTGAAAATTTTTCGGAGGGAAATTTTATGGAAATGAACAAGTTTGTTGCGCGAACCCTGTCTTTTGGCTTGGTTGCATTTATGCTGTCTTTTTTCTTCACGGCTTCTGCCGGAGCCGCATTATCTAATGAGGAAAAGGCTGCGATAGGGACGGAAATAACCACAATTTACCGTGCCGCACGGGGTGTTGTCGCCAAGAGTCAAAAATTAATCAATGATGCTTCCAAAGGGGACAAAGGACTTTCTGCCGATGTTGTGGTCGCCAAAACGAAAGAAAATTATAAAAAGGCCACAGGTAACGATTTTAAAATGGCAGACGCTGGGTCTCTAAAGGGACAAACTTAGACAGCGCTAATAAATGCTATCAAGGACGTCATGAACAATGCCCAGGCATTGATCAATGAAAAGGGTAAAGGCTTAAAAGGATTTCTACCGGCAATATTTGCAAAACAGATGGGCGATGGTTTTAATAAAAATATTGGCGGCAAAGCGTACATCAAGCTAACGGCGCCTAAAAGCTATGTTCGTAACCGAGCTAATCGTCCCGATAAATGGGAAGCAGATGTCATAGAAAATAAATTCAAAAGTGCTGGTTATGAAAAGAATAAAGTTTTCACAGCCGATGCCAAGCATAAGGGGAAAGCTGCATTTCGACTCATTCTCCCTGAATACTATAAAAAAGCTTGCCTGAACTGCCATGGTGAACCTAAAGGTGAGAAGGATATTACCGGTGGTAAAAAAGAAGGCGGCAAGCTGGGCGAGTTGGGTGGTGCCATCAGTTTTGTTATCTATAACTAATCTTTGGGGAGCGTTGTGCTATGAAAGGGCTTAACTTGAATATAGGAGCGAAAATTATACTTCTTAATGGTTTAATCCTTCTATTGTTGGCTGGATCCCTACTTTATGTTTTTAACGAGTTGGGAAAAGCTAATGATGTGATTTTAGTACAACAAGATTCTATGAAAAGACTGGAGGCAGTGAGCACTGCCTCCAGTACTTTTTCCCAACTACGTTACTGGATGACAGATCTTGCTGTAAGTTGGCAGAATGAAGCTGAAGACAATGCCATGGCACAAAAGGCGAAACTGGATAAAATTTTGGCAAGTTTTAAGAAATCCGATCCCAAACTAGTAGCAAAAATTCAACCCAAGGTTGAAAAATTCACGGAAAGACTAATGTCATCCGTTGATGCTTATATTGATGAGAATAGGGTTCTGGGAAACTCGATGGTTTCCGATGGTCGTAGTGAGGCTATGATAATTGATGGGGAATTGAATAAACTACTCAATAAGGCAAAAATCAGTGTTAATGAAGCAGGTAAGAGAGTCGTGGATTCTAACGCCGCAATTCGAAGTGTTTCTCTTGTTTTAATTGTAGTCGCTTTTGCTTTTGGGTCCATTTGTTCCATTGTCTTTTCGCGAAGTATTGCCCGCAGGCTTCAGACCCTTATGGTAGCTATGCGAGGTATAGCTGAAGGTGATTTAAAACAGGAAAATATGGTTATTGAGTCTACAGATGAAATTGGTCAGCTCAGATTAGCCTACAATAATATGACTGATTCCATGCAGCAGATTGCTCGGCAGGCAGAAGATATTGCGGCGGGCAAGTTGGATGGAAAATATGATTTGAAAGGGGATTTAGCAATTGCCTTTCAACAAATGACAAAGGAATTGGAAGAAAAGAAATTATCTGAAGAGAGAGAAAGACTACAGGTGATTGAAATTCAGGAAAAAGAGCGTCAGGAGGCGCATGAGTTGCAGGGAAGGCAAGAGCGTGAGAAGAAAGAGGTTATGGAAAGGCAAGAACAAGAAAGAAAAGTGGCTAAGGAGCTTCAGGGTAATGTGGATAGCATACTTGAGGTTGTTACTGCCGCCGCTGGAGGCGACCTCACGCAGAATATCACGGTTAATGGAAATGATGCTATTGGGCAAATGGGCGCAGGGTTAAAGGCTTTTTTTGAAAATCTCAGGGGAAATATTAAAAAAATGGCCGCCACGGCCCAAACTTTGGCTTCTTCTTCTGAGGAAATGACATCGGTCAGCCAGGAAATGGCGGGTACGGCTGAAGAAACTTCTGCTCAAGCTAATGTAGTCTCGGCCGCCTCCCAGGAGGTCACCAAGAATGTTCAAACGGTTGCAACGGGAGCAGAAGAAATGGAGACAAGCATTAGAGAGATCGCTCAAAATGCTAATGAAGCGGCAAGAGTTGCCTCATCGGCGGTTCAGGTCGCTGATTCCGCGAATGCCACCATTTCAAAATTAGGTGAAAGTAGTGCGGAGGTAGGGCAGGTTGTCAAAGTTATCACTTCCATTGCCGAACAAACTAACCTTTTGGCCTTGAACGCTACTATTGAGGCGGCGAGGGCGGGAGAAGCTGGAAAAGGATTTGCTGTGGTTGCCAATGAGGTTAAAGAGTTGGCAAATCAAACCGCAAAAGCTACCGATGAAATTAGTTCCAGGATTCAGGCTATCCAAACGGATACAGGCAGTGCCATTGATGCGATAGGCGAAATTAGTATGATCATTAACCAGATTAATGACATTTCCAATACCATCGCCAGTGCTGTTGAAGAGCAGACGGCGACTACGGCAGAAATTGGTCGGAATGTGGGAGAGGCTGCTCAAGGAGCTAATGAAATTACTGAGAATATCGACGGTGTGGCTCAAGCCGCTAAGGACACCTCTCAAGGGATTCTTCAGAATCAGGGCGCTGCGAACGAATTGGCGCAAATGTCTGCAGACCTGCAAAACCTGGTGGGCCAGTTTAAATATTGATTTTAACAAAAGTATTTGTCCTCTCAGGGGCCTTGCGAATTAAAAGTAATAATTAGTATCGCAAGGACCCCTTCCATTTTCTTCAACTCCCCATTAAAGCTTGAAAACTTCCCCAGGTTAAATTACATTACGCTTTTTTTAGATTATTAATTAGTTCGTAAAAGCCTCTCAAATTTTATAGACTGGGGTCGGTTTATAATCTTTCAGGAAGGGTAGCCTTGAAGCCTGCACGCGGAGTTTTAATTGTTTTTGAGGGAATCGATGGGACAGGCAAAAGCACGCAGTGTAATCTGCTGGCAAAATCTTTAAGCGAAAAGAAGGTGCCTAATATAGCTTTAGCGGAACCTACTCGGGGTACATGGGGGATGAAAATTCGGCGTCTTCTCAGTGAAGGTAGGGGGGATATCAGCCCTGAGGAGGAGTTAAGCTGGTTTGTCAATGACCGGAAAGAGGACATTGAAATCAATATTATGCCAGCATTAAAAGAAAATAAGGTGGTGATCATGGATCGATATTATTTTTCTACAGCCGCGTATCAAGGAGCTCTGGGGTTGGACCCGGATCAAATTCGATTGGAAAATGAAAAGTTTGCTCCGATTCCTGACCGGGTTTTGATTTTCTTGAATTCTGCTGAGGCCTGTCTGGAGAGAATTGAATCATCCAGGGACCAAAAAAGTGCGTTTGAAAAGCTGGATTATTTAAAAAATGTGCAGGATATTTTTAAACGCTTCAATGGACCAAACATAAGGTTTATAGAGAGTGTTGGTTCGATTTCAGATGTTCATAAAAAAGTTCAGGCAGAGATAGATGACCTATTTGACTTTAATTAGATGAAACGAATTGTACTGGCAATCACTGGAGCAAGCGGCGTTTGTTATGCTAAGCGTCTTTTTGATTGTTTAAAGCCTCAGGCAGAAGTTCATGTGGTTATTTCCGACCGGGGCGCTGAATTGTTGAAACTAGAATTAGACCTTTCACCCTCTTATTTTTCAGGTGAACAGGTGACTTTGCATAAAACTTCGCGCATGAATAGTTCTATCGCAAGCGGCTCTTTTAATGTTGATGCAATGGTGGTGGTGCCAGCTAGTATGGGAACATTGGGGAGGATATCTGCGGGAGTGTCAGGGACCCTGATAGAACGTGTTGCAGATGTAATGTTAAAGGAAAAACGAAAATTGATACTTGTTCCGCGTGAAACTCCTTTTAGCACCATTCATCTTAAAAACCTTTTAGCTCTTGACCAAGCTGGAGCTTTGATTCTCCCAGCTTCTCCAGGGTTTTATCAGGGGCAAAATAGTTTTGAATCGCTTGTGGATTTTGTGGTTGCTCGAATTTTGGATCAATTGGGAATGGAACAAAAATTACTTGATCCCTATGAGCCTTAAAGTGTGAGGATTAGAGATAATGATATACCTCGATAATGCTGCGACCACCCCGATGAATGGGGAGGTGATAGAGCGGGTTCAAGAAACAATGCAAAAGTGTTTTGCAAATAGTGGGACGCCCTATCGAATAGGTTTGGACGCGAAACGCCTTATTGAGAAGTCGGCTGAATCTATTGCGGGATATCTCCAAATACCTTCAACACATCGTCTTCTATTTACCAGTGGTGGAACGGAGTCCAATAACCTTTTTATAAAGGGGTTATGTTTTCCTGACAAAAAAACTGCTTTTTTAGGCTTGGAGCATCCAAGCGTTACCGAGAGCCTTGCATTTTTTAAACAGTTTGGCAATGACCCGCTTTCTTTGCTTCCTTTTCAAGTAGAGGGTCGACTGGATTTGAATTCTATTTCTACTTTAAATGAGAATCGTGTAAAGCTTCTCTGTCTTTCGCATGTGAATAATGAACTGGGCACGGTGAATGATCCTTTGCAAGTAGCTTCTGCTTTAGAAAAAGAATCTCCGCAGACCAAGTTGTTTTTGGATGGGGTACAGGCAATAGGGAAAATTGTACTGAATCCTGATATGTGGAAAGGTCTTGCGGGTTATTCCATCTCGGGTCATAAAATTCATGGGCCTAAGGGTATTGGTTTACTTGTTTACGATTCCAGGTTGGTTTTGAGCCCACAGATGCATGGAGGCAAACAGCAATTTGGTGTTCGTTCCGGTACGCTCCCCTTACCACTTATAATGGGATTGGAGACAGCTATCCAGCAAGCTGTTGAACGCAGTGAGCAAAATCAAAAACATCTTGAAAATTTAAGCCGCCGTTTAATTCAAGGCCTTAAATGTTTACAAGACCAGCAGTCTGAATTGAATATTCGCTTTAATTCATTGATTGATGCAGATGCGACACGTCAATCACCAGGGATGGTTAATTTTTCCTTCTCTCCTGTTGAAGGAGAGGTCGTCCTGCACCATCTGGAGCAAAAAGATATTTTTGTGGGAATGGGTAGTGCTTGCAGCGCTCAATCTAAAGAACCTTCCAAAATTCTTATGGGTTTAGGATTGAACGAAGAGCAGGCCCGTTGTAGTTTGCGGATTTCATTTTCCGAGAATAATACCCTTGAAGATGTTGATCAATTTCTGGAAGCTTTTGGAGTAGCCTACCAGACCCTTTATCCCACCTTTTTGCAAAAAGCTTAATATCGATGACGGAACGAAAAACGGTCTTGATCCGTTATGATGAAATCGGATTGAAGGGAAAGAACAGGAAATATTTCGAAAAATGTCTCCTGAAAAATATTAAACGTGAGCTTTCCTGTTCCGATGATATTTCTTATCGCTCGCCTCGTGGCAGAATCCTTTTAGATATCCCCTCCAGTTTTGCGCAGGAATGCACGACTCGGTTAAAGAAAGTTCCCGGTATCGCTTCATTCAGCATTGGAGTTTCCATGGCACCTGATTTTGAGGCGATCTCCGCCTTAGGGGTTCAATGGATTGAGCCTAAATTATTGTCTGCAGGTTCGATGAAGTTTTGTGTCAGGACCCGACGTTCTGCAAAATCTTTTCCCCAAACTTCGCCGGAAGTCAATTTCGAGGTGGGCTCACGGATTATGAAACAATTGAGCTCAAAAGGTCTGACGGTTAATATTAAAGAGGCGGAATTTGTTCTTGAGATTGAAATTGGTAGATTAGAAACTGTGGTTTTTGATAACCGGGAACCAGGACTGCCTGGGCTTCCTGTCGGGAGTTCTGGGAATGTCCTTTGTCTGCTATCTGGAGGAATTGATAGCCCTGTATCTGCCTACATGATGGCATGCAGGGGCTGCAGGGTACATTTTGTGTTTTTTGACAATCAACCTTTTCTTGGCAGGGGAGGGTACGACAAAGTTTTACGTCTGGCAAAAAAAATCAATCGTTTTCAAGCCCGGGCAACCTTGTTTGTGGTTCCTTTTCAAGATATGCAGAGCGCAATTCGCGACCACTGCAATGAAGAAAATAGAGTGGTTCTTTACCGTCGCATGATGTACCGCATCGCCGAGGAAATTGCTGACCGCTATCACTTTCTTGCATTGATTACGGGAGAGTCGTTGGGTCAGGTGGCTTCGCAGACTTTGGAAAACCTCGCTGCTGTTTCTTGTGTCACAACATTAAGTGTATTTCGACCCTTAGTCGGAATGAATAAAGATAGCATCATCAATAAGGCAATAGAAATTGGAACCTATGAGACCAGTATTGAGCCTCAACCCGATTGTTGTTCGGTTTTCATGCCTAAAAATCCTGTTACCCGGAGTAAGATTCCTTTTCTGGAAAGGGATGAGGGGAAAATTCCCTGGGAAGAATTGCGCGATGATGCGTTGACCCGAATGGAAATCATCAAGGTGGATGATTTATAACGTCGAAGATATCTTTCTGACCTGTGGATTTTCTGGAAGCATTTTCAACAGGGCATGGATCGATTTGTTTTCTACTGGATGCATATAATCTCCAGCGAATTCGCACAACGGTAAAAGGACAAAACGTCTCTTCAGCATTTCTGGATGAGGAAGGGTGAGAGTAACGGAATTGATCACGCTACTCTCATAAGCCAGCAAATCTAAATCGATAATTCTGGGCCCCCACTTTTCTCTGCGCTCTCTCCCCATATTTTTTTCAATTTTTAAAACTGTGTTTAGCAATTCATCGGGGGCGAGTGAAGTTTTTATGGCGACCGCAGTATTGACGAACCAGTTTTGTTTGATTTCTCCCACGGGCTCTGATTCGTACAGACTGGATCGGTGAACAACTTCTATCTCAAGCGCGGCATTTAGAAGGTCAATGGCCTTCTCACAATTTCCTGCCGGGGTACCCAGGTTCGAGCCGATTCCGATGAAGGCTTTATGTTTCATGAAATGATCTACTCCGGACCCAATTTGCATTAGTCTATCAAGCCGAAAATACGGTTGCCCGCCAATTGCAGAGGTGGCTCACTGTACACATTTGGGGAGTTAAGGTTAACGTTTATTATTACAGCTTCACGCCCAAGGTCAAAATTCGAATTCCACGGTAGAAAGGCGGTTTTTAATTTCTTTCATGATTTGGATTTCTTCTTCTTCGCCATTAGCTGCAAACGTTGCCGAAAACCTAACGTAATTTCCAACATCATCCCAGGGAACTGTTGATATCAACATTTCGGTAATTAGAAACTGAGAAAATTCTTCACCGTTGGCAAATTTACGCCCTCCTTTTATTCCTTTTGGTGCCCCTACATACAGAAAGAACGACCCACCGGGCATAGTTGCACTGAAACCCACGGAGTTGAGAGTTTCTACTAGCATGGATAATCGGCGCTTATACTTGATTACAATTCTTTCTGTAATTTCTGGATGCTCAAGAGCATAAATTCCTGCCTTTTGGATGCCCGCAAATTGACCGGAATCTATATTGTCTTTCACATGGGAAAGCCCTTTGACAATGAGCTCATTGCCGACAATAAAGGCAATGCGCCAGCCAGTCATATTGTAAGCCTTTGAGAGAGAATGGAACTCAACTCCAACATCCATTGCGCCAGGTATCGATAGAAAACTTTCAGATTTTCCGTCATAGGTCAGGGCCGCATAGGCCGCATCCTGGATAATGATAATATTATTTTGTTTGGCAAATGCGATGGCCTCTTCATAAAATTCGCGAGTGGCCTTGGCACCTGTAGGATTATTGGGGTAGTTCAGATATAAAATTTTTGCTCTCTCGCGGGTGGCGGAATCGATACTTTTTAAGTCAGGAAGAAAATTATTGGCTTCTGTTAAAGGAAGGTTAACCACTTCACCACCCAGATATTGGGTGTGAGTTCCCATTACAGGATAACCGGGAACGGTCATCAGAGTGCTGTCTCCAGGATTGATAAAAATTGCAGGAGCCATTGCCAGACCGGGTTTAGATCCGATAGTATGATTAACATGCTTTCCCGGTTCCAACCCTTTTACACCAAAAATACTATCCATGTATTTGCAGGCGGCCACTTTAAATTCTTCGACACCGTTATCCGTGTAGCCACGATTTTCTGCTTTTTCAGCTTCAAGTTGCAGGGTTTTTACAACACCAGGGTCGGCCATCTCGTCAGGCTCTCCCACTCCCATATCAAATAAGGTTTTATCGGGGTTGGCATCAAGCGCTGCACGTTTTGCTCGCTTTATTTTTTCAAATTTATAAATTTTTGTATCTTTCCCAAATTGACTGCCACCCAGGCGTTCTGCAAAAAGGGATTGAATATAGCTTTCATCAGACATTCTGAACTCCAAATTATAATAAAGAAGAATAAGTTAAGATTTAAAAGGAGGGCTCAATCTAGCCAAAATCCTTATCCCTGTCAAGTTGTTCAATACGGGTTATGGGGAATCGAAATGGTTGAGTTCGGTAATTATTGGACCCGCATAATTTTACCAAGTCTTATTTGCTTATTAATTGTCCCCCTTTCCACAAACGTCCTTTGTCATCGCTATATATTACTTCTCCGGTGCCGGTGAAGCTGAAACTCAGTATGCGATGCGATCCTGCAGAAAGATTCTGATCTTCAAAGTAAAGATTTCTGGTGGACCCATCAGTCAGATAAGCAATCTGGCTACGAGCATTAAGTTTAAACTCTTTTACCTTCACAGGTTTTCGGATCATCTTTGTTCTATTTTTAAATAATCGACCCAAATCATCCAGATAAAATACTGTCCCTTTAGAGTCGACCTTGAATTCGAGGACTTTTGCTGTGTGGGCACTCATGACTATCTGGTCAACATAAAGCAGGCCCATATCGTTTATATAAATGGCTCGACCATTCTTTGATATCGCAAGGTTGGGAGCATTATAAAACCTTTGCCCGGTAAGAGAGGTCTCTTTTTTCTGAAAGGTGACTCTTCCTCGACTTTGGTTTAGGGGCTCTCCATTCTTAAAAACAATCCCTTGATCGTTCAAATATACGATATCACCCTGTTTAGAAACCAGATAGATAATCACTGCTCCACCTAGACTCTCTAACTTCCCTGATTCGTCTGATAAAAAAGGGCCATTTCGGGTGCGATAATACACCTTACCATTTCTGCTGATTTTGAAATCCAAAACGGGGCTGCGAGAAAATTCTTTGCCGTTTTTTAGTAGGATCGCATTTTGTTTCTGAAGATTAACGATATCTCCCTGACAGGAAGATTTTAGGGAAGGGGTATCATTGAGAATCTGGTTGTTCGCACAAAAGGTATTAAGGGATTGCGAACTGCTATCATCCCTGGAATCATCATCAAATGCCAAAACCGGGGAAGCCATTACCAAGAGTAGCAAGCCCGAATAGATGCAGAAAAATGATAAGCGCATCAGCCTTCGTTGCTATTGGAGATACTCGCACTTTGGAATGTAGCCATTTCAGAATATATTCTAACCCCGGCCTCTATAAGGTTAAAAGCTAATGCCGCTCCGGTTCCTTCGCCCAAACGCATTTTTAAATCCAACAGGGGAGAGGCTTGGTGGAGGTCAAAAAATACCTGATGCCCAGGTTCTGTCGAGCGGTGCGAAGAAAATATATAATCCTTTACTGAAGGATTGAGTTTAATGGCCAGAGCCGCGCCAGCACTGGAAATAAACCCGTCGACAACAACAGGAATATTTTTTGAGGAAGCACCTAATATTAAACCCATAATTCCACCAATCTCGTATCCGCCTACTTTGCTGAGAATGTCTATGGGGTCATCCGGGTTGGGAGCGTGTTTGTCAATTGCTTGTTGAATCACAGAAACTTTTTTGTCCAGAGTTGCGTCGTCTATGCCTGTTCCGCGCCCAGTAACTTGCTTTGGAGAAAGCCCGCCCAGTACAGAGAATACTGCGGAGCTGGCTGTAGTATTCCCGATTCCCATCTCACCGGTTGCCAAAAGGTCAGTATCTTTCTCGGCAAGTTGTGCTGCGATCTGAATACCAATGGTAATGGACTCTTCGGCTTCAGACCGGGTCATGGCTGGTTCTTTAGCCATGTTTCGAGTTCCAAAGGCAATTTTCCTGTCCAGCAATTCAGGATGTGGTTCAAATCTATGATTAACGCCAATATCCACAACCAGAATTTCCGCGTTCTGTTGCTTTGCCAGAACATTTATGGCGGCTCCTCCATTTAGGAAATTCTGAACCATTTGAGGTGTTACTTCAGCCGGATAAGCACTGATGCCTTCTGCGGTGACACCATGGTCTGCCGCGAATACAATAATAGATTTCTTGTTAATAGTGGGATGATCTGTGTCGCGGATGGCTACATATTTTTTTGCCAAATCCTCCAGAAGGCCAAGGCTTCCAGGAGGTTTGGTGAGAGAGTCGAGATGAGTTTGTGCGCTTTTTAGACGAAGGGAAGAGACGGGCTTAATAGATTCCAGGGTGTTTCGAATAAAATCAAGCATGAAAATGAACGGGTCGATGGTTGTTGAAGGTGTCAGTCATCATTATCGGTAGAGACTGCATCTTCATCCTCCTCTTCTAATTCAAGGCCTGCAGCTTTTTGGGAATAACGCAGATATTTAATAATTTCTGTGATTTCATCTGAGGTCACATTCTTTTTTTGCGGGGGCATTTTATCCGTGCCGTTCAAAACGATTTCACGAATATCAGCGTCTGAGAAATTATCGGCCAGATACTCTTCGTCTATGAGGCGGGGTGCCTGAGTATGCTTGCCCATTGCATCGGATCCGTGACAGTTGGAGCACACATTATGAAAATACTGTTGTCCTTTTTTATAAGGTTCTGGAACTTCCAGGGTAGGTTTTGGGGCACATGAATAAATAAAAAGAACAGAGATGAAAATAGAAATATGGGATTTGAAATGTTTCATAATTGGTCGTTATTACTTCCTTTTAATGGTATCGAGTTTGCCATCCTGGTCTTTATCTAATTCAACGCGCTCTAAATTTCCGTATTCATCAAAATATTCCCAACGGTCAGTCACGCTGTCAAAATTAGAATCGTGTTCAACTCGAATCAATTGTGTGGAATTATTAAAAAACTGCCACTGATCGGGATTTTTATCATGGTTAGTGTCGAAGCGGACTGACTCCAAAATCTCTCCGTCCCCAAAAATTTCCCATCGATCAATTTTTCCATCATGGGAGGTGTCATATTCCACTCGATTAATTTTCCCATTCTCAGAAAAATATTGAAAGACATCCATTCTGCCATTATGGTTTTCATCCGTTTCCAGACGCGCCACTTTGCTATTTGGGCCATAGATTTCGCGCCAATCAATCATGCCGGAATATTTGGAGTCTTTTTCAACGTATTCCAGAGTGAAATTTTTGGAGTAATGCTGCACCTGATCCAAAGTTCCGTCTAAATTGCGATCTAATTCAACGCGAATGGGTTTCTCACGGCCCTCAAAAACGTCTATCTGGTCGATCTTCCCATCACCATTTTTATCGTATTCTACCTTCAACAGGCGGCCGTCCTCTGACTTATGCTGCCATTGATCGAGTTTTCCATCAAAATCGCTATCGACCGGAAAAACTCCACTTTCGGCAAGAGAAGTTAAGGATAAAAGGAAGAATACAGAAAGAAATAGTCTTCTATTGGTTCGAGTCATCGCCATAGTCTTAGTATTATAAATGAAATGGGAAGCTTAAATCTAATAGAATCCGATTTTAGATCATTCTACTAAAAAGGTTGGTGAGATATTTCTATTAAAAGCACAAACATTAGAGCCAGCAAGGCAGATAAAAACATTATTTTATGGCTCTGAGTGATGTCCGATATCTCTAGTTGCCTTGAACCATCACCAATGAAAGGTTTTACATTCTTTTTTCCTGAATAGAAACTGGTTCCTCCGAGACGTATCCCAAGTGCTCCCGCCACAGCGGCTTCCGGAAACCCTGAATTAGGGCTGGGATGTTTTGTGCCATCCCGCATTCCTATTGTTAAAGAGTTTTTTCCGCTCAGTCCACAAAGACATGCGCTTATAGCCATAATTGGTAATGATAACCTTGCTGGAAACCAGTTTGCTAAATCATCAAGACGAGCTGAAGCCCAGCCAAAATTTAAGTAGGCATCATTTTTATAGCCGAAGAGTGAGTCCATGGTATTAATAGCTTTGTAAGCAATCGCTAGCGGAGCTCCTCCCAGTAAAGCGAAAAATAAAGGAGCGATAATTCCATCAACAGTGCTTTCAGCAACGGTTTCAACCGTCGCTCTAACAATTTCTTCTTTATCCAAGTTACTTGTGTCGCGTCCCACAATGTTTGATAAGCTTTCCCGGGCTTTTACCAGATTGGATTCATTCAGGTATTGTAATACAGGCAGACTTTCTACATAAAGGCTGCGAACAGAAAGAGTCGTATAAATAAATAAAATAGAAGTAATCCAACCTAGCCAGGGATGGATAAAACTAAATCCTTCAACAATCAGCCATACAGTTAAAAAGGATAGACTGACAATCGAAATTGTAGTGAGTATTCCCGCTACCTTAAGGTTGGAAATTGATTTGCGGGTAAAGGTTTCTAATCGGAAAGCCAGGTGAGCGATGACATTTACTGGGTGGGGGTAGTTTTTGGGGTCCCCGATCAAAAGATCGGCGATAAATGCGATGGCTATTTGAAAAGAAAAACTCATTGATTAAAACCCCGTTACCGGGTTGAAAAATAATCATAAATTGAATCTAACAATTTTTGATTATCCTTGCGTTCTCTTACCGAAACTCGAAAAAAACTTTCATCTAGGCCCTTGAAATTCCCACAGTTCCTTATTAGAAGAGATTGTGATAGCAAATGTGTATACAAGTCATGGGCAATGGCTTTGTTATTATTTCGTATGCGAAATAAAAGAAAATTGGCTTCCGAAGAAAAAACTTCGATACTCTGGACCGAGTTTAAGGCCTGAAACATAAAGTTTCTTTCATCTGTAATCCAGCTTCTGGATTTTTCTTGAAAGGTTTTATCAATAACTACTTCAGCACCAACAGCTTGGGCCAAAGCATTCACTGACCAAGGATATTGATATTTATCAATTTGTTTGATTTTTTCTGGATGCAAGATTCCATAACCAATTCTTAATCCAGGGATGGAATAAAATTTGGTCAAGGATCTAATCAGAATGAGATTTGCGCTCCTTTTTAACAAATTCCAGCCTGAAAACTCTACCGAAGAAAAATCGATAAAAGCCTCATCTAAAACTAAAATAATATTTCTCTCTTCGCAATATTCCTGCAAATTAGGCAAAAACTCACCATAAAGTTTTCCTGTGGGACTTGCGGGATTCCCTAAAACAATTACTTTAAGTTCGTTAATGCTATTTAATTGAGAAAATAGTGTCGAAGGATCGGTTTGAAATTTTTTGTCGGCCGATAAAGCTATCGAATTGGGTCGAAATCCAAACGCCTGAAAAGCCTTTTCATATTCTGAGAAGCAGGGGTCAAAAATAGCCACTTCCTGACCTTCATGGAGTAAATGAGGGAGGAGATAAATTATTTCGGTAGAACCGTTGGTCACACGAATCCAATTTTCAGGAACTCCTGTTGCCTGTGAAATTCTTCGTGTTATCAATGAGCAATCAGGATCTGGATATTCACGCAAGAGCCGGGGTGTTTCCAGCAAGAGTTGTGATACACAATTTGGAGGCGGTAATGGATTAATGCTTGCGCTGAAATCAATGAGTTGGTCGGCATCGATGCAGGAAGATTTAGCCACAGCTTGCGGGTTTCCCCCATGCGATGGATAGGGGATATCCGATACTTGATTCTTTTCAGGGATTTTATTATCGATCATTTTTAGCGGAATTGGATAATTGAACTTTGAAGTCAGTCGGTGTCCCCTGCCATTTATTATAGTAAATTAAATTTTCAACAGGTAGTCGTTGG
The DNA here is from genome assembly GCA_018673915.1 of Nitrospina sp. Taxonomy (GTDB): domain Bacteria; phylum Nitrospinota; class Nitrospinia; order Nitrospinales; family VA-1; genus LS-NOB. The sequence continues at coordinate 82,070 of JABHBK010000008.1, forward strand.
GCCCATCCTGCTGATTCGAGCATGGGCTTGGGATAAAATGCTTCAGTATGACCGACGCATAAATAAGCCACGGGTTGAATATGGTCGGGAATATCCAAATCCTGTTTTAGCTGGTCTTGCGACAAAATGCTTACCCAGCCTACGGCCAGTCCTTCTGCTCGGGCTGCGAGCCAGAGATTTTGCACTGCGCAACAGGTGCTAAACAGGTCAGTTTCAAAAACAGTGTTTCGCCCTAATACGTTAGGACCAAAACGCGTGCGGTCGCAGGTCACGCAAATATTGACTGCCGCATCCTGAATTCCTTCTAGTTTGAGAGAATTGTATAGTTTCTGCTTGTCATCACTAAATTTTTTAGCTGCCTCTTCGTTGGCATTTTTAAAATTCAAAGAGATTTTGTTTTTCACTGTTGGATCGGTGATGACCAAAAAATTCCAGGGCTGCATGTAGCCAACGGAACCTGCGTGATGGGCAGCGTCTAAAACTCGGCCCAATTTTACAGGATCAATGGGTTTCGGGATAAAATGGCGCACATCCCGACGCTTATATATTGCTTCGTAAAGCCCCTGCTTTTTTCCTGGTGTAAATTCGTGTTCTGAAATAATTTCTTCAGATTGCTTGGTGTTTTGGTCTTTTTGCGGAGTTTTTATGGTGACGGGGATTCCTGATACCATACTAATCACTTCGTCAAATTCTGATGCAAGAATCTGGTTGGTTTCGCCTGCAATATCGCGAAAAGATCTTGCAGAAGGCTCCATCGGAACAATTCCTGATCCCAATTCATTTGTGATGACAATAATATCACTTGTGCAAATTTTGCATTCACTGATAAAGTTATTTACCCGCTCTAGAATGGTTTGTCTTTCCATATTCTTCATGATCATATTACTCAACCATAAAGTAATGCAATCTATAACTATATAGCCCGGCCGGTTTCCTTTTTCTCTTATTACAGTTGCCGGATCAAGAGGTTCTTCAATGGTGACCCATTCCTTGCCACGTTCTTTTTGATGCTTTTTAATCCTTTCAGACATTTCCTCATCAAAAGGTTCTGCTGTGGCTATAAATAATTTTGGACCCACATTAGCGGCAGTTAATTGGAGAGCGTGACGGCTTTTACCACTGCGGCTTCCTCCTGTGACTAAAACTGTTTTTCCAGACATGATTTCACCTAGCGCGCTTAATAAATTGAAACGCTTATTCCACCGATTAATAAAAATACAGTTTCCAAGATTTCCGAGGCGGCACCCAAGGTATCCCCAGTGATGCCTCCGATTATTTTCTTAAAATATAGCAGCAAACTTATTAGCAATAGGGCAAATGTTATAAGAGCCACTAGTCCCATCATCCAGTCCATATAAAACAGGATGGCAAAGGGCAGGGGGCAAAATATTAAAAGCAAATATTTTCCATGCTGATAAAAATTTTCAGCCAAAGTCTTTTCAGAGGGGACATGTTTGACAAAGACTAAGCCAATGACCTGCGCCGTTCTTCCGAGAGCCGGTACTATAATAAGCCAAATTAATGATTCTGAGTGGATTATCCCAGCTACTCCGGCTAATTTCAAGAGTATGCAAAAAAGGATGGCCAGTACTCCCATCACCCCAATTCGTGGATCTTTCATGATTTCCAGGATTTTTTCACGGGGACGATGCGAAAAAAAACCGTCTGCGGTGTCGGCTAATCCATCCAGGTGTAATGCACCGGATATAATAGCTAAGAATAAGACATCGCCGACAATGCGAACTTCCGGGTAGGGGGCCAGGATCAGAATTTGATCCACTCCATAAAGCAGACATCCTATGACCAGACCGACGAGGGGGAAATAAAGGACCTGCCTTCCCTCGTTGGTTATGAATCGAGAAGGAACTGGGATAATTGTTAAAAAAACTAGAGCGGATAAAAATTTCAAATTACAGATTCTTCGATAGGTTAAAATTCAATTCCCTTTTGTGCAGGTATTCCCTGCTCTTTAAAAGGGTGTTTGATCATTTTCATTTCTGTAACCAAGTCGGCCATTTCTATTAATTTTTCAGAGGCATTTCTTCCTGTGCAGACGACATGAACCTTTTCCGGTTTATTTTTAAGTAATTCCAGGAACTCGTCCTCAGGAAAAAACTGGTAATGCAATACATAGTTCATTTCTTCAAATATTACCATTTGGTACTTTTCGCTCAATAATTTTTCTTTCACTATTTCGTAAGCTTTTCGAGCGGTGGCTTTATCTTGCTCGATATTATTGGTGTCCCAGGTAAACCCATCTCCCATCGGGACCACCTCTACGTAAGGGGAAAGCTTTTCAAAAGATTTACGCTCTCCTGCCTTCCATTGTCCTTTCATGAATTGCATAATGAATACATTCATTTTATTTCCTGCTGCACGCATGGCAAGGCCGAATGCCGCGGTAGATTTCCCTTTTCCCTCCCCAGTGTTTACAATGATCAAACCTTTCCGTTTTCTAGGGTCCGCAGGGGATTGCTTTTTCATTGTTCCTCACTTTATTGCAGGTTTTAAAGCTAAAATGGTTTCTAGTAAAACTATTGTTTTGTAAGATTAATGATGTATTTAATCCATGAAGAATTTGAGCCCCAGTAAATATGAGAATAAAATGAAAAACAGTTTGATTTCCTGAAACCGTCACTTACTTGCATGCCTGGATTAGATGTTGTTTGAACCCAGTTAGGTGTTTCTTTATTATTTACCAGGGATGAATAATGGAATTCATGACCGGTAAGTATTAATTTGCTTTTGAGTTGGTCCTTTGTTCGCTCTTCTAACTTTCGATAACCTAGGGTCAATTTCTTTGTTTTTAAAGAGGTCGAATAATTAAAGATTCCTGCCAGAGGATGCTTTTTTCCCTTAGCATCAATGATTCCTTTACCCAAGTACATGAGCCCACCGCATTCCCCAATAATCAATTTTCCGGAAGACCCAGCCTTTTTAATTTCGTTTAAAAGCGGTTGATTCTTGCTTAGTTTTTGTGCGTGTAACTCAGGATACCCACCAGGAAAATAATAAACGTCCCTACTTTTGGGTAAACTAGAATCCTTAAGAGGGGAGAAAAATGAAACATTGAAACCATGGTGGGCGAGAAAGTCCAAAGTATCTTGATAGATGAATTGAAAGGCTTCATCTCTGGCTACGGCAATACTAAATAAACCTGTCTTCTTTTTTTCTCTCCAGCGTTTTGGTTCTTGTTTTGGCTGAGGAAGTGATCGCTGAGGTTTTTTTAATTTGAAAAGTTTAAAAAACTTTTTCAAATCCATGTGAGACTCAATGTGTTTTGCCCATTTCCGGTAGATATTTGCTTTCTGTTCAATTCCCTGCTGCAGTCCCAGGTGGCGGCTAGGAATTATTAACTCCGGGGAAGTTGGTAGGCAGGCTAAAAGTTTTGCGGAAGTGTAATGCTCAATTGAACTTTTAATAAGTTTTGCGTGACGAGGACTGTTGATATTATTTGCGATAACACCGATCAAGTTTAATTTTGGATCAAGTTTCATAAAACCCAAAACCATTGCTGCTGAGGAACGGGACACGGCTCTGCCGTCAATAACTAGAAGAACCGGCAGGTTGAGCAGTTTTGCGATTTCTGCTGTTGAACCCTTTTCTGATGTTGGAGATGCACCATCATGTAAACCCATTACTCCTTCAACGATTGCCAGGTCACTTTCGTGCACAACATCATTAAACAATTCCTTGACATATTTTTTTGTGCACATGACGGTGTCCAGATTGTAGCTAGGTTGGTTGCATGCCCTTGTGTGATGTGCAGGATCAATATAATCGGGACCAACCTTGAAGGGTTTGATAGACCATCCTTTATCACTCAATAGCCGCATGAGTCCCATCGAAACCGAGGACTTTCCAGCAGAACTATGAGTGCCAGCAACAACCAGACCTTGATATTTTTTAATACGGCTCATGAATGTTCCAATTAGTTCTGCAAATGGATAGATGGTGGACTATAAGAGTTTTTTTTCTATCGCTTCAAGGTTAATGGAGTTTTTTATTAAATCTGCGAGTTTGTTAAGCTCTTTAGATTTAAATTGGGCATAGTCAAATTTGCTTTGTGGCTCAGGAATTCCCTTTGCACTTCTCATATAGCGTAAAATATTTTGCCTGAATTGGTCTTGGTCCAAGAACCCGTGGAGGTAAGTGCCAATTACGGTTCCCTCGTTATTAATGATGCCGAAGTTCATTGGGTTATCCTCATTTGGAGATGAGAATAGAGCCTGATAGTCGGTCCCGAAAGTTGTCCGTCCCATATGAATTTCATAGCCTTCACACTGGATGCCCATTGGGAAAACACGGCTATTGACAGTCTCCAGTTGTATTTGACGGGTCAATTTTTCTGATAAAATCGTAGTTTCAAAGTCAAAGAGTCCCAAGCCCTCCACTTCTTTTTCTGAACTCTCCAAATTTTCTGGATCCTTGATTTTTTTACCTAGCATTTGAAAGCCACCACAGATACCGAGGATCAAACTTCCGGATTGGTGGCATTTCAGGATTTCACGGGCCAGAAACTGCCTGTTCAAACTAGCCATATCTCCGATTGTGTTTTTGCTTCCGGGAAGAATAATTATATCCGGGTTTCCTAATTGCGAAGGGTGGTGCACGTATCGAATAGATATAGATGGATCATGCGCAAGAGGTGAGAGGTCGGTAAAATTAGAAATTCGAGGGAGTTGAATAACAGCAATATTCAAAACGCCTTGCGCATTTATCTCCGCCGAATAAGATCCTTGTGGTATGGAGTCTTCCTCATCAATAATCAGATCTTTGAAATAGGGGACAACTCCCAATACTGGCTTGTCTACCATTTCCTCGAATTGATCAATGCCAGGTTTTAAAAGGTCGATGTCGCCACGAAATTTATTAATGATGAATCCGATTATCCGATCCTGCTCACTTTTACTTAACAGATCATAAGTTCCTTTCATCCATGCGAACACCCCTCCTCGGTCAATGTCTCCAACCAGAAGTACCGGAGCTTCAGCCTTTTCTGCGATGAACATGTTTACTAAATCTGTTTTTTTTAAGTTGATTTCCGCTGGGCTTCCAGCCCCTTCAATGATTATCAAGTCATACTTGCTTCTCATTTCAGCGAGGGCGGAAAGAACGATTTTTTGATGTTCTTGATACTGAGCATAATAATTTTTGGCGTTTCTAGATCCGTTTGGTTTTCCCATTAATATGACTTGGGAGTTATTGTCCCCGGAAGGTTTTAATAGGATAGGATTCATGGCAACTTCGGGGCTTAATCCGCAAGCCTCTGCCTGATAGGCTTGCGCGCGTCCCATTTCTTCTCCCTGTTTTGTCACGAAAGAGTTCAAAGCCATATTTTGAGCTTTGAAGGGCGCTACTTTATACCCAGTCTGATAAAAATATCGACAGAAGGCTGCAGTCAATAGGCTCTTCCCGACCCCAGAACCCGTTCCTTGAATCATTAAAGTTTTTGCCGTCATAATTATTGCTGCTCGTTGGTTAATGCCAAAATCGGTTGTTGCCAAGACTTGATGCTACAACTAATTTTTAAAATCATTATTTGTTTTAAGAGTTAAAAAAATCGCACAAGCTCTGCAGATTTTCTGGTTTGACTTCATGAGACTGGGCCGTCTCTGTGGATACAACCTGATGCCCATGATTTTTCATTTCTTCTAGCGCATGATCCGCTAGAAAAGAGGGAACGACCTCATCGTTACTGCCAAATATTCCAAGGATATTTAGAGCTTTTCTTTTTTTAATGGCTTGGCTTGGTAATTCTGGCAGGAAGCCGCATATGGAAGCCACTTTAAAAAGAGCATGTCTACCCAGAAGGGTATAAGTCAGGGATGCGGCCCCTCCTTGGGAAAAACCCCATAGGCAGGTTCTCAAAGTTCTCTGCGGGTTTATATTTAAATAATGTTGGTGAGCAGAATCGATAATTTGTGCTGTATAGGTGACAAAGGTTTCTACCGATTCTTTTTGCCGGGGGCCGTCTTCCCACCAACTCCAAATGCCATCTCCCGAATTTATTTGTCCTTCTGGAAAAACCATTAAGGTGTTCTGGAGTTTTAGGCGGTTACCCTGGACAAGCATATTTTCAGGGGTGGAGCTTGCACCATGAAAGCCGATTAAAAGGTTGACGGGTTTTTCTTCGTTAATTTCTGTTTCCCCCAATATGACTTTCTTCTTATTCCATTCGGTGGTCGAATATTTGGTTGCCATCACTCGGATTCTGTTAATTGTGATTGAATTATGCCTTCGGCCAGTGCAATAGCTTCCTCATGAGTGGTTATATTGCCTAGCACTTGAGCCTTTTGAACATAGTGCAGGATTTTACCAAAAAGTGGAGAAGGTGAAAGGCCAAACTGATGAATTATGTCCTTACCATCTAATAAGGGTTTTTTGCTCATCATTGGAAGAAACTGACAATAATAAAATTTTAATATATCGTTGCAGAAAAGAACTGCATTTTTTGAATGGGATCCTGAAATAAAAAAGATTACAGAAGCTGGTAGTTTCTCACGAACCTTATTGCTCAATTCGAAAATTTCATCCAAGCCATGATTTTTTTTTGAATGCATTTCAGCCAAATAGCATGCCCCATTCAGGGTCTGGTCTATAAATTTGATCTCTGCATTATTGGGGCGGATGTCCCATTCCTGAGCAGCAGAGGAATCGGGGCTTTTCCTAGTCTCTTCATTTTCTTTAATCCCCTTTAGTAAGACAGCATTTTTTAAAAGATACTGATTGTCTGTAATACCGCGTGTATTCAATTCATCCGCATATTCTGGAAAGGTTTTCCCCGGTTCATTTACTAATGCTTCCAGTTTTTGATATTGGGCATACGTTTTAGAATAATTTTCATCAGATTTTGGAAAAAGACATTCCAAAAGTCCAGAGCAATGCATAATTTTCAACAAGGATACTGTGTTCCGGGTTTTAAAAAATAATGTCAATTCATACCATATTCTTTCCTGGGCAGATTCAATCAATGTAGATTTGTGACGGAAAATTTTGTCCAATGTGTTTTCATCAATTTCAAAATCCAGAGTAGCGGCGAAACGGAAGGCTCGGAGCATGCGCAGGGGATCAGATTGAAAAATAGGTCCTGATAAAACCCGGATTTTCCTGTCTTTCAAATCTTCCTGTCCTTTGTGAGGATCAATAATGCTTTTTTTTCCGGATAGAAAATCTGATAAGAGTAGGCCCATTGCATTAATGGTGAAATCTCTTTGCGATAAGTCTTCCTCTATATTTTCCCCCTGCAAATCGGTGAAATCCAAATGTTGTTTTTGATCGAGGATAACGCGAACCGTTTTTCGTCCCGGTGAATTATCAAGGGGCACACAAGTGAAATTGAGCGAACGAGCAAAGTTGCTTCCCAATTCTGCGGCATTTTTTCCAGTCAGGTCGAAATCTGTGCCGGCTTTTCGGGATAAATAATCTCTCAACGTGCCTCCAACAACGTATAGTTTTTGGTTAAGACGAGTTGAAAAATTTAATAGTTCCAGCAGGATTGGTTTGGTCGGTGAATCCATGGATTAAAAGAAGTGTTATTGGTAAATTGTGATTTATTGTACAGGAAATAGGAAGTTTGTTTTAGTATCTTTAATGCAGGGGTTGATGCAATCGGAGGGCTAAGCAGGATTCCTAAGGGTGATTAAACTTCCCACCCGGATGAGAGACGGACTTGTTTTGAAACGAAGATCCTTCCATCCCTTTTCACAAACTGCAGGTCGGTATTGGTCAAAGCCCCAATAATTTGCTGAAGGTTTTCAGAAGGTTTGCTTTGTGGATCTTTGATTAAAAATGGGATCATATCGTCAATAGAATCCCTGACCCGGTCACTTTCGATAATATACCCGAGGTAAGTGACTTCGATTTCAAGGAATTTTTTAACTAGCTTAAGAAGATTCTCTCCAGCCATTAGATCCTTGCGGTTTCTCACACGGTTGACTACCAGACCAGGGGTAAAGTCCTGGATCAATGTTTCAAGGCGATCAGCTTGGTCAGGAAATTGTTCCGCGAATTTTGAGCGCAATAAACCGGTGGTGTAAGATTCCATATCTGCATCATTTGGATTGGAATGGTCCACTACCCTCTGGATTTCCGGAAAATCCTGGAAAGCGAGAGATATCCGGCGAAACAGGGCAGACCGTATGAAGCTGAATGTCTTCATGATAGAAGTCATTTCTGGTGTCGTCATGACCACGCCCTGAGTGCTGATGTTGAAGAAATCAATGACGTTGTAGTTGGTTCCCGGACCCAAATCAAGGAGGATGGTGTCGGCTTCCAATTTTTTTATGAAAGAAATAATGGTGCCAATCTTTTCTGAATCAATATTTGCGCTTCCAGGATTGTCTCCTGCACCACTGACAAATTTCAGATTGCTAATACCGGTATCCAGGAGCAGGGTTCTGGGATCGGTAATTTCAGCATTAAAGAAATCTTGAAATCCGTGAGCAGGGTTGGTGATACCCAGCAAGGCATGAAGATTGGATGCACCAAAATCAGTATCCATAAGAATAACTTTTTGACCGCTCAAAGCCATTCCTGCGGCAAGATTGGTGCAGACAACACTTTTCCCAATGCCGCCTTTTCCGCCTCCTACGGCGATAATGTTAATTGGATTTGTCATTGTATTTGTACTTTGAATGTTCTGGGCTCCACAACAGATTATTTATGTTTTTTCTGGTCTTTCATGAAAATAAACGATTCCAGCAAATCCATATATTTTTTACTGTCCGGAGGCACACTTGCTGATGTTCTTGTGTACCGACGGGGTTCTGCCAGGCTCTCTGGAGCATAGTCTGGAATTTTCTTGTCAACAGGTGAACTTATGGGCTCAAGAGGTTGATAACGGTTTTCAAAGCGTGTCTGTAAAAACTTGAGCCGGTCTATCAAGCTGTCAGCTTTTTCTGGAGAAGAGGGTTCATCCTCTGATTCCATGGAATATGCGGATCGTTCAGTGCTGTCCTCAGACTGGATTGATTCTGGTTCGAACGTGAAATTTTCAGAAGTAATTACCGGCTCATTGGCTGGGATATCAGACTCTGGTTCAAAAGTGAAGCTTTCGGAAGAGGCCTCAGGTTCATAGTCACGAGTGTCCGGAATTTCCAGCTCTGATTTTGCTTCCATGCCCTGTGTTTCTAATTCAGGTTCCAAAGATGCCAGGATTTCGGAATCCGAAAGTTCTGAGATAGATTCGGAAGATGCCGCGGACTCTTCAGGAGAACCGGATTCAGGCACTGGTGGGGGATCTTCCAGGAAATACTCTTCTTCCTCTACATCAGAGGAATATTCTTCATCAATGGTGGCATTCCCGCCAATATGTATTTGACTCATATCCTTCATGGGATTAGGAATCTCGTCGGGTTCTTCAATTTGTTGAGTTAGTTGATTGATAGTCCGTTCCATTTCATCTTGAAGATCCTTGATGGCCTTATCTTGCTCATCTTCGTCAAGCTCTGAGTAGTTCGCGAAGGGGTCATTTGCGGGCAACTCATCCTCTTCTTCCAGTTCTGTTAGTTCCCCTTCTTCCTGGAGCTCCTTGATGGCTTGATCGTGAGAGGTATCATCGATATTGAGCTCAGAGATAACATCCTTATCTTTTTCATTGAGGTCAAGATCCTCCGCCATGAATTCATTCAATTCCTTATCAAATTCACTTTCTGCCAACAGCGAGCTGATAGGTTCTTCATTTACTTCGGAGTTGCTCGTTTCTTCGCCTTCAATTGAAGGTTCAAGCTCAAACTCATCTAATTCTGCCTCCAAGTCCTCTTCTGATATAATTGATTCGTCTTCATCGAGAACAATTTCATGACTAGATGAATCAGCCTCACCTGCTCCAAACAAAGGTTTATCTGTTTCGTCTTCATCATTGTTATCTAGTTTGGTTTCGGGTCGGCGGAGCCTTCTCGGATCATCTTCATCAAATTCTTCCTCCTCCATCTCTTCCATCAACTCATCGAGCTTGTGCTCACGTTCTTTAGAGATAGATCGGACTTTTATCAATGTATAGGGAACGAGAAAGAGGGCGGCAATAGAAATGCCCATATACAGGGGATTATCCTGGAGTTGAATAAGATAAGGTTTGAGAAGATTAAAAGCTTCTGTGTTTTCTAGGTCGAACCTGGAGTTCAGTTGAAACCAGATTTCTTTAAAAAACCCAAGAGCAGTTTGTAAGAATTGTTCGATCATATTTTTGGAGTGGGTTGGGGCCTAAGAGAAAGAGCACGATGCAATAAGCTTCTCTTTGGCAAAAAAGAATGTCCTCTTTAATTAATTATTAGGATTGTGTTTTTTGCCTGACCGGAGTCAAAAATATTCTGTTTAGGCATTTTCGCCTCAATAGATTTCAAGAAAATCCCAATGCTTCACCATGGTTTTATTCCGGCAATCATATTATCACAATATTCCAGAAATGCAGTAAAATTAATTACTTGGAAGGTTTTTATGGGGCAGGTTAGATGCTATAATTGGATCGTATTTTAGAAATATATGACTTTTGGGAAACAAATTTATGAAAAAGTTGTCGGTCACTATTATTACCAAAAATGAGGAGAAGAATATTGAGAGATGCCTCAAGAGCGTAAAATGGGCCGATGAAATTGTAGTGCTGGATACCGACAGCACCGACCGGACAGTGGAAATTTGTCGACAATTCACAGATCAGGTTTTTTGCGTAGATTGGCACGGATACGGTAAACAGAAAAATTTATGTGCAGAACGCGCCGAGCATAACTGGGTATTGAATATTGACTCGGATGAAGAGATCAGCCCGGAGGGGGCGGAGGAAATAAAAGAGGTTTTACGTGGCGAAACCAAACATCTTTTATATCATTTCCCGAGGAAAAACTTCTTTGCCCGACGTTGGGTTCGTTACGGTGGATGGTATCCGGATAAAATATCCCGGCTTTACGACAAGACACAGGTAAGCTTTACTGAATCGCTGGTGCATGAAAAGCTTGTTCCCGATGAGAATGTGGGATCCCTGCAAAACCCAATTCTTCATTATTCATTCACCGGAATGGAAGACTATATTGAGCGGCAAAACCGGTACTCCACGCTGTATGCCCGTGAAAAAATAAACAGTGGTTTTCGGGCAGGGTGGTCGCATCTGGTTCTTCGTCCCCCGATCGCATTTTTTAAAAATTACTTTATTAGGCAGGGATTTAGGGATGGTTTCTTAGGGTTATTTCTAGCTATGGCTTTTGCCTTTTATACTTTTTTGAAATACGCCAAAACCAAAAGTATTTGATATTTTTACCAGCAAGAATGCTCTTGGCATTTTAAATAATTATTAAATGACAGGATTGAGGAGTTTGGGCTAGAATGAGTTTGCATTTAGGTTTTGGTGGGATATTTCCCCGAATTCGTCCCCTCTTACGTTTACTGCTTCATCTTTAGATGGACCGGCCAACCCAGGAACTCCAGAGGCTTTTTTATTGAATAAAACGCAGTTAATGTTATTAATGACCCCGGTCGTTTTATTTTCTCTTACGGTGCACGAATACTCCCACGGGAAAATGGCTTTTTTGCTAGGGGATGACACCGCCAAGCGTCTTGGCAGGCTTTCATTTAATCCTATACGGCACCTGGATATTATTGGGGTGCTTTTTTTCTATTTTGTGGGATTTGGTTGGGCGAAACCGGTTCCTGTCGACTCTAGGAACTTTGGCAGTCCGCGTCGTGACATGATGTATGTAGCTATTGCCGGTCCACTTGCCAATATTGCCCTTGCTGTATGTTGTAGTTTTTTTATTCGCTTGATTTCCCCTGAGTTTTCATATTTGTTTGTTATTTTAGCTTATGGTATATGGATCAATGTTGCTTTGGCGATCTTCAATATGCTACCCATGTATCCCTTAGATGGGTCAAGCGTTCTTAAAGGAATGGTTTCTCACAATGTTGCTGAAAAATTGACCAACCTGGATCGGTTCGGGGCCTTTCTGATATTAGGGGTTTTTCTGATGGACCATTTTGCCAACACGGGAATCCTCGGAACTATTTTAATGTTACCTATCAATTATTCGGTTTTATTCCTGAGCCAGGAAACGTTTCCTATGATTATTCAAGTTTTAAAGGCGAGTTTTGCCTGATTCGGATGGGTTGTTGTCAATGAAAGCTAAAAGAATTTTAAGCGGGATGCAACCTTCCGGGAAACTGCATCTGGGGAACTATTTTGGAGCGCTCAAAAACTGGGTGAGTCTGCAAGATGAGTTCGAATGCTATTATTTTATCGCAGACTGGCATGCGCTCAGTTCGCTGTACGAGGACCCCAGGCGTATTAAAGAGTATTCTTTTGAGTTGGCAGTAGACTGGTTGAGTGCTGGGCTTGATCCTGAAAAAAGCACGATGTTTGTCCAGTCTGAAATCCCTGAGCACGCTGAGCTCCACCTGATTCTATCGATGATGGTTCCAGTGCCCTGGCTGGAGAGAAACCCTACTTATAAGGAAAAGCAGGACGAAATTAAAAATGTAGACATGAACTCATATGGGTTTTTGGGATACCCGGTTCTCCAAACTGCGGATATCGTTTTATACCGGGCGGACTATGTTCCGGTTGGCATAGATCAGGCTCCTCATCTCGAATTATCAAGAGAAATAGTCAGGCGCTTCCATAAGCTTTATAAAAAGAAAGTATTTAAAGAACCTGGAGCAAAAATTTCGGATATTCCCAAGCTGAATGGGTTGGATGGTAGGAAAATGAGCAAGACCTATAATAATGCAATTTTTCTTTCTGATAGCGAAAAGGATATTGGCAAAAAAGTTCAGTCAATGCTGACAGATCCTGCCCGAGCCCGGCGAGACGATCCTGGTGATCCCGATGTATGCAATTTGTACCCGTTTCATAAAATTTATTCCCCACAAGCGATGAAGGACGAAATCGCATCCGATTGCCGGACAGCAAAAATAGGGTGCGGGGACTGCAAAAAGATGCTTACACAAACCATGCTTGAAGGCATGAGGCCGATGATGGCGAAACGAGAGGAGATTCTCACCCGTCCCGACGATGTAAAAGAGATCCTTAGAGAGGGCACTCTCAAGGCACATGCTGTGGCCAAGTCTACCCTTGAACAAGCCAAACAAGTAATGAAACTGATTTAGGAGCTATTGCTGATATCTTATGGAATTGAAAGACACATTAAATTTACCCAGCACGGATTTTCCGATGAAAGCCAGCTTGACCAAGCGAGAGCCCGAATTATTGGCGCGTTGGGAAAAGGAAAAGCTCTATGAAAAAATCCGCCAATCATCTAAAGGGAAACCTCAGTTTGTATTTCACGATGGACCGCCTTATGCCAACGGTCATATTCACATTGGTCATGCATTAAATAAAATCCTGAAAGATTTTATTGTCAAGATCATGAGTATGAAAGGTTTTGATGCAGGGTTCATACCCGGATGGGATTGCCATGGTCTTCCCATTGAGCATCAGGTAGGCAAAAAGCTTAAAGAAAAAAAACTTAGCCTGGAAAAATCAGAAATCCGTAAGCAGTGCAGGGCTTATGCTCAAGAGTTCGTTGAGATTCAAAGGGAAGAGTTTAAACGGTTGGGAGTGTTTGCGGATTGGGATAACCCTTATCTGACAATGAATTTTTCCTATGAAGCAACTATTGTTAGGGAGTTTGGAAAGTTTGTCGAAAATGGACTTGTGTATAAAGGTCTGAAGCCCGTCCATTGGTGTACTTCCTGCAAAACCGCTTTAGCGGAAGCTGAGGTAGAACATGATGAGCACACTTCACCTTCAATTTATGTGAAATTTCCGGTTCAGTCCGGTATCCCAGAAAGCTTAGGAAGTTTGGGTACAGAAAACCTGTTTATGGTTATCTGGACTACGACTCCTTGGACCCTTCCCGCCAATCTTGCTATCTGTTTGCACCCAGAGTTCAATTATGTCGCGGTTGTCCATGGCGAGGATACATATATTGTGGCAGAGGAACGATTGTCGGCTTTGGTCTCAGAATGGGAAATGACGGATTATGAAGTATCCGGGTCTTGTAAGGGAGCTGACTGGGAAAACGCAGTTTGTCGTCATCCTTTTATAGATCGGGAATCTAAAGTCATTCTTGGTGAGCACGTCACGTTGGAGCAGGGGACAGGTTGTGTCCATACAGCTCCGGGGCACGGACAGGATGACTATATCGTTGGCATGAAATATGGCCTGGAGCCTTATAATCCTGTAGACAATTCCGGAGTTTTTGTCCCCGATGTCGAGCATTTTGCCGGAATGTTTGTGAGAAAAGCCAATCCAGAAATCATCCAAAAGCTCAAGCAGGACGGTTTCTTAATTCGCCATGAGGACATAAAACATTCCTACCCACATTGCTGGCGTTGCCATCAGCCAATTATTTTCAGGGCAACGAACCAGTGGTTCATTTCAATGGATAAAATGAACCTGCGTAAAAATGCCTTGGAGGGAATTGGTCGCACCGAGTGGATACCACAATGGGGCCATGACCGAATCTATAGCATGATTGAAAACCGGCCCGACTGGTGTGTTTCCCGGCAAAGGTCTTGGGGAGTTCCGATTACTTTATTTACCTGCACTGGCTGTGGAGAATTTTTAAAATCCAGCGACCTGTTTCAGCGCATAGCTGAAGGGGTGGAAAAACATGGGGCGGATTACTGGTTTGACAGTCCAATAGAAGAACTGCTGCCTGAAGGAACAACTTGCCAATGTGGAGGTAAAGAATTTTCCCGCGAGAGCGATATTCTTGATGTTTGGTTTGATTCTGGAGTGAGCCATGTTGCGGTTATAGAGAAGAATCCTGAACTTAATTGGCCAGCAGATCTTTACCTCGAAGGCAGTGATCAACACCGGGGGTGGTTTCATAGTTCTTTGCTGGAATCAATCGGGACAAGGGGTAAGGAACCTTATAAGTCAGTACTAACACATGGTTATGTGGTGGACGGGAAGGGTAAAAAAATGTCCAAATCCGCAGGCAATGTGATTGCACCACAAAAAATTATTGATCAGCATGGTGCGGAAATTCTCCGTCTTTGGGTCGCATCGGAAAATTACCGAGAAGATATTCGGGTTTCCAATGAGATTTTAAAACGTCTTACAGAGTCGTATCGAAAAATACGCAACACTTTACGATACTTGTTGGGAAACCTTCATGATTTTGACTGTAAGAAAGACGCAGTGCCTGTTAATGAATTGCTCGAACTAGATCGATATATTCTTTATCGCTTTAATGTGTTACGAGAAAAAATATTAACCGCGTATGAGAACTATGAGTTTCATGTATTTTATCATTCGTTCTCAAACTTTTGTATTATTGAGCTAAGCGCATTCTATCTGGATATCATAAAGGACAGGTTATATACCTATCCCGCAAATTCCCGTGAAAGGCGCTCGGGTCAGACTACCCTGCACATTCTTTTAATGGGAATGGTGCGGTTAATAGCACCTATACTCAGCTTTACTGCTGAAGAGGTCTGGTCCTATCTTTCTAAATCTAGCGTAGATGAAGAAAGTGTTCATCTGTCTAAATTTTCTGCCCCAGAAAACGTGACCTTCGATGAAGATCTTATAACTAAATGGGAGACTCTGGTTGATCTAAAGGGAGAGGTTAGCAAGGCACTGGAAATCAGCAGAAGAGAAAAAGTTATCGGTCACTCCTTGGATGCAATTGTTAAACTTGAATTGCCCGCTAAATTTAAAGAAATTATTAAAGGCCATGAAGATGAATTGAAGTATATATTTATTGTTTCAAAAGTGGAGGTGGTCGACAGCCTTGGCTCTGAGGAAAAAGTTTATACGAGTGATTCGTTGCAGGGGATAAAAATATTTTCTGAAATGCATTCTGGAATTAAGTGTGAGCGTTGCTGGAATTATTTTGATCCAGATGTTAAGGCGGGGGGATCAAATGATGAAATTTGCTCCCGTTGTGAGGATCACCTTCAGACTGCAGGAGCATGAGAGGTTTGAATAATAAATATTTTCTTCTATTCATTATTTCCGGGACCATGATCGTACTGGATCAATACACTAAATTTATGGTTACGCTTCATATCCCCCTCAATTATTCGATTCAGGTTATTGAAAACCTTTTTAATTTAACCCACATTCGTAATTCCGGGGTGGCGTTTGGACTCTTTGCAGATCAGCAATACGAATACAAAGCCCTGATGTTCATTGCCATATCGACTATCGCTATCATGGCGATCTTAGTAATTTTTCATCAGAATCCTAAAAGCAAAAAATTGGTGCAAAATGGGTTGATTTTGATTTTCAGCGGAGCGATTGGCAACCTCATTGATAGGACGTTGCATGGGGAGGTTATCGATTTCGTTGACTTTGTCGTGAATGGTCACCACTTCCCAGCATTTAATATTGCAGACTCCTGCATTACTATTGGTGTATTCTTAATGGTATTAGACTTGTTTTTCGGTAAGGCGGATTCCGATTCTGAAATCGTTTAACTCCTGTCTTTTTTGAATTTTCTTCCCATGGCTAAAAATCCTTTAAAAATTGTGATGATTCGAAGAGGTTCAAGCACGGTCGAAAATGTTCCCTCACAGAATCTTATCACCTTCATTAGGAAAAAAGTATTGCTTGGAACGGATGAGCTCTCCGGGGATGGTAAAGACTGGATTCGGGTGGACCGACATTATCAGCTACGAAAATTTTTTGCGATTAATGAAGGAGATCCGTCCAAAATGGAAGTGGTGGGCACACCCAGGTTTGAAGATAAGAGCGAAGAGGGTGAATTGCTTCCTCCTCCCGGATTTACCGGTAACCTTGAAGAAGTGGCCGGCTTATTGAAAGATATTAATGGGCGTGAGCAATAAAATTTATTTAAATTTCTAAGTTTGTGCCTATTAAATTATATTCTTTGAATTCAAGTGGATCAATAGTTTCGGGATATAAAACTTTGACAAAATTTTCCGCCGCTTTTGACGAGCGGTGCATGGTTAGCGCCACTTCGTCTTTAAACACCATTGTGTGTAAGAATGCATAAGGGTTTAATTTCTCCTGTTGTGCCATGTAGAAAAGTGTTTCCTTCTCGTTTTCTTTAACATGCTCTGCTAAAAGTTGAATCGCTTTTTTGCAGCGATCAATAGCATGAGGCCGAACCTGATAGCGTGCTGTCATTAGGATAGGCATAAAAGTTCCTTTCGCATCTTAAATACAAAAATTCATTTTATATTTATTCGTTAGTTGATTGTTGAGGAATGTTTATATCAGTACTATTACTTTAATTATAATACTAAAACTTTGATTCAGATCATGAGTTTGACATTGCAATGATGGATCCCAAAACTATAATTATCCTGTTGGTAATTCCCCAAAACCGGTTTTGTGATCAGCAATTATTGGACTTGAAATCTATTTTTGAAGAAGTGCCACTAAAAATCGTTACCCTTTCCAAATCTGGACATGAGGCAGTAGGTGAAAAGAAAACAAAGGTAGTTCCTGATGGGATTTTAGTGGATTGGGATAAAAGGTTTTTGCAGAAAAAAAATTATGATGCAGTAGTGGTTGTCGGAGGGAAGGGGGCTAAAACTTCCATATGGGAAGACCCAATCCTGCCGCAAATATTGACAGATCATTTTAGGGCCGGAAAAATTGTCGGTGCCCTGGGACTTTCGGTGGTTTCTTTGGCTCGAGCAGGTCTTCTTGCTCGACAGGAGGTTTCTGCCCCAAAAGATGAAAAATGTGTTCGAGAACTTGAGAATGCTGGAGCTTTTGTTGTTGAAGAGCCTCTGATTTTTTCAGGCCAGGTTGTCACAGCTGGTGATGATTCGAATGGGAAATTGTTCGGCAGGAAAATCCTGGAACTATTGGGGTTTTCTTGATCCGCCTATTTCTCAGCAGATGCTAAAAATAAAAAAAATATGGGATAGCAGCTATCTATAGTTGGTGAACGACATATCCACTCCAAAATCTTTTTCTTTCAGGCTTGTTATGACCGATTGCAAGTCGTCTTTATCTTTCCCGCTTACGCGAACCTGGTCATCTGCTATTTGAGCCTGCACTTTTTTTATCCCTAAACTTTTTATGAATTTCATGATTTCTTTTCCCTTTTCCTGAGGGATACCCTGTTGAATGGTAATAACCTGTCGAACTGCATCTCCTGAGGCCGGTTCAACCTTGCCATAGTCCAATGCTTTTATAGATACTTTTCTTTTGATGAGTTTGCTTTGCAAAATATCTACGACAGCATTCAGCTTATTTCCATCATCTGCATCTATGGTAACTTGTGCCTTTTTTGAGTCCAGTTCAACCTGGCTCTTGCTTCCCTTGAAATCAAATCTTTGCCTAATTTCAAGCATTGTTTGGTTGCAAGCGTTTTGAACCTCCGCTAGATCGGTAGTGGAGGTAATGTCAAAAGAAGAATTTTTAGAAGCCATATTATATTTATTTGTTAGAAAGGGGGTTGATTATTAAATTACTCCATAAGCCATCATTGCTTCGGCGACTTTTACAAACCCAGCAATGTTTGCTCCTTTAAGATAGTCCACCTGATCTTTATCTGTTCCATGGTTAACGCATTGCTGGTGGATGTCATGCATAATTACTTTTAACCGTTCATCCAGCTCTTCTCTTTGCCATGAGAGACGAATGCTGTTTTGAGTCATTTCAAGTCCAGATACTGAAACACCTCCAGCGTTTGAGGCTTTTCCGGGTGAGAAAATGATTTTGGCATTATGAAACGCGTCAATAGCCTCTTTGGTTGTTGGCATATTGGCGCCTTCCGCAACGGCCTTACACTTGTTTTTGATAAGTTGTTTGGCGTCCGGCAACTCAAGTTCATTTTGGGTGGCGCAGGGAAATGCCAAGTCTGTTTTAATAGCCCAGGGTCTCTTGCCCTCGTGGAACTCACATTTGTATTTTTCGGCAAACTCAGAGATCCTTCCACGCCGGTTAGTTTTCAGGTCTATGATGTACTCCAGCTTTTCTTCGTTTAATCCGTCGGGGTCATGGATAAAGCCGGAGGAATCAGATAGTGTTAAGACTTTCCCGCCTAAATGCATTATTTTCTGGGCACAAAATTGGGCGACATTACCGGATCCTGAAACAATACAATTTTTACCTTGAATGGAATCACCCTGATGTTTCAGCATTTCTTCCATGAAATAAGCACAACCATAACCTGTGGCTTCTTTTCGTATGAGACTCCCCCCAAACTCCAGAGCTTTTCCGGTTAAAGTTCCTGTGAACTCATTTTTCAGCCGCTTATATTGGCCAAACATATAACTAATTTCCCTTGCACCAACTCCAATGTCTCCAGCGGGGACATCTACATTCTCACCAATATGTTTGGATAATTCTGTCATAAAGGCCTGGCAGAAACGCATAATTTCACGTTCTGATTTGCCTTTCGGATTAAAATCCGCCCCACCTTTACCAGAACCCATGGGAAGAGTAGTCAGGCTATTTTTGAATGTTTGTTCAAAACCCAGAAACTTTAAAATACTTAAATTGACAGAGGGGTGAAAGCGAAGCCCCCCTTTATAGGGCCCGATGGAGTTGTTGAATTGCACACGGTAACCCCGGTTGGTGCGAATTTGGCCATTATCATCTTCCCAGCACACCCGGAATATGATCGTTCGGTCGGGTTCAGTCATTCGCTCAAGAATTCGGTTTTCAATGTATTTGGGGCGCTCGTTAATGAAGGGGATGACGCTTGCGGCCACTTCTTCCACAGCCTGATGAAATTCCAATTCTCCAGGATTTCTTTTTACTAAACCTTGCATAAACTCATCAAGTTTCAAATTAGCGCTTGGTATCGTCATTGTTTAATCCTGTAGGTAAATTATGAGCTGTGAATAAAAAAAGTACCTTATAATAATTTAATACGTTCCTTCTGGGAATTATATTATAGGAAGAATTTAACACTTTTTAACCCTACTGGATAATTTTATTACATGAATTCTCAATCACACCCCATTTTAATTGAAATGTCAGATCAGCTTCCAGAAACCTCAATGACCTGCAAATTTATAAAAGGTCCAGAAAGCTTTTCCCAAGTTGTCGTTCAGGCGAAGGAGGAGTTTTTATGTCTCAGCAATCTGGATGCTGACCGTGGCAATGGAATTTCTGGAAAAGATCAACTGATAAAATATGGTTACGAAAATTTGTTGAAGGACATGGACGAAGATGATCGCATGGTCCTAATAGGAACCCTCAAGTTAATTATCGAATTGGCTGAGGAGTTGGCGGAAGAATAACAAAGTCCTAAAATAAATTCTTTTTCTCGCGATACACCTGGTTTTTTGTGGAGGTAGTATGAATTATCTTTATATGTCCTTGGCTTTTTTTGTGGGATTCCTGTTGCCGGTTCAAGTAGGTATAAATGCTGAGTTGGCGCGGTTTGTAAACAGCCCGTTATTAGCCGCACTGGTTTCATTTGCCGTGGGCGGATTGTGCCTTCTTGTAAGTGTGGTGGCGTTAAAAATTCCTTTTCCCGCAATTGGAACTGTCTCCGCAATCCCTGCCTGGAGTTGGGGGGGAGGGTTGATCGGGGCGGCGGTAGTATTGGGTTCCATACTCGCGGGCCCAAAAATAGGGGCACTTGCTTTGGTCGGGGTACTATTGGCAGGGCAATTAATTGCTTCCATTTTAATTGACCATTTTGGTTGGCTTGGGTTTCCTATTCAAAAAATGACTGGGGTTCGGCTTGCGGGGGTTATGTTATTGGTAGGTGGATTATTTTTGATTCGGAAACATTAATTATTTTAGAGGCTGAATTTAATGAGCATGACAACCATGTTGGGTTTTTTTGCAGGATTCTTAACAACTATTTCGTTTCTACCGCAGGTTGTCAAAACATGGAAAAGCAGGTCGGCTTCTGATCTTTCATTAGGTATGTTTTCTGTTTTTAGCTTGGGGGTAATGTTTTGGCTGGCTTATGGATTTTTAATTCAGGAACCCCCTATAATATTTTGGAATTTGGTTACTTTGGTTTTAGTTCTGGCAATTTTGGCTATGAAACTGAAATTTGACTGATAAAGCCTGTTTCTTTAATTAGTGTCCTTTGAATAATGGCGAATAAAATGGATTAATTGCCAGATTTGCTCATCTTCCAGGTTTTTAAAGGCCGGCATTGCCGTTCCTGGAGATCCGTTTTTAATTATCCAGAATAACTGTCCATCGGGCAGGGGATCCATGGTCTGATTGCAGGTGAAATTTCTTGGGCTGGGAGTCAGATCACGAAACAAAATGCCCAATCCGTTGCCGCTTATGCCATGACAAACTCTGCAAGGACCCGGCTTGGCATCAAAGTGGAAAAGTGTTTGGCCCGCAAAAATATTTTCAGGAGAGGGGCTTAACGGATTGGTCAATTGGAGAAACTCATCCGGAGCGCTGGGAGTATTCCTCGTTTGTGGACATAGAGGCAAAAATTCTAATCCATTTTCCACATGTACTCCAGGATGTGAGGCCAGTGTCCATCCCCAAGCCAAGGATGCGGCGGGCATCGCTATCCAGAAAACTATCCAATATAAAATGATACGAAACATTTTTCACCTCATTGAAGATTCTCTTAATGAAGTGATAGGTCTTTAAACGCGTTTATTCCCTTAGAGTGAAAATTATTTCACAGTTCCTGACTGCGGGCCTTTCCCCCATTTGATGGATGCAATGAGAGATTTGAAATTTTGATAGGGGATGTAAAACGCTGAATAGTTACCGTAGTAATCATCCTTCACGGTGGTCCATTTTCCCGGAGAGAATCCTTCCAGGTCAGTGATCTCGATGTCTTTATCATCCTCTTTGACTATTACAAGATAACCGTTATTTGTTGCAAAACCTTCCTGACCAAACAAGGTTACTGCTGTCCCTTTTGGGCCACTCATGTTGATCGTGAAATAACCATCTCGTGTTTGTAAGCTGTATTCGCGAAAGTCTGTCCGGTCTTTATTTCCAGGAAAGCTTAAGAGGGGAGCGCAGTGCCCACATGGGCCATAATTAAATTGATTTCGCTTCCATAAATCAAGATTCGCGGATGCAAATGCGGAGAATGGTGTCGCCAGTATAAAAAGGAAAATAAAGAACTTTTTAAAATTATTCATAATCAGTCTCCAGGGTTTTTGACATTAAAACCTTTCTACTTAATTATGTCTCAATAATACCTTAAACATTACAATATTGGCATGTGAAATTATATTTAACTACCATTCTTCTTCAAGCTTTTGGGAAGTGGTTAGGCGAGTGATCGAATGACATCTTTCTTGCCTATAATACCGACCAGCTTATTTCCATCCAGAACGGGAAGGGTGTGGACATCATTTTCTGCCATTAGCGTTGTGATTTCGCTGAGGTCTGTATCCAGAGAAACGGTGATGAGATTTTTGTGGTAAATATCGTCAATCTTGGAGCCGGTCAATTTTTTCACATCAGACTCAAACTTCTTTTCACTTTCTAAGAATAACACTGCATCAAACAGGGCAATAACGGTAGGGATGTGCAGGTTCTTATTCTGTTCAATCAAATCTCCCTGGGTGACCACACCGAGAACTTTTCCCGTATCATCAATAACTGGAACTCCATTAAAATGATTTTCGATGAATAGTTTGGATAGGTCGCTGATGGGCTGATCTTTATTCACCGTAATCACATTCCGGGTCATTATATCGCGTGCTGTTTTCATTAAGCTCTCCGCTTTTGTAAGATTTGGTTTCAGCCCTGCTTCTTATGTTTAGATACTTTTCTTAGCTGGTCTATTCCATCCAAGGTCGGCCTTGCTGAAATAGGTTTTCGGTTCCCGAATCCTTTTTGGGATAACTTTTTATTCGGTTTCCGAAATAAGCCAAATAAGCCTTTGAAAAATTCTAAAATTGTCATTAGGAACCCGATAAATACTTCAAGGAATTTGAAGGGCAGCTCCTTTTGCATTTTATAAACAACATAGATGACCACAAGAGTAAGGAATAAATTAGGGATCCAGACAGAAGTGTAGGAATGGATTTTTCCTATTCTCCCGAGGTTCTGAGTCATAATTAGACCCACATAGTAAAACATGATAACAGCCAGAGTTATTCCAAAACTGCCCGATTTTCCTGACCGGCTTGATTTGATTCCCAGTGGCGCTCCAAGGAATGCAAATAGCAGGCATGTAAATGGAATGGAGAATTTTTTGCTCAATTCCACCTCGGGTCCAGAGGTGGGCAATCCTTTTTTCTTCATCTCCTTTATTTTTTCATTAATTTTTGGCAGAGATAATTCCCTATTCCCGACAAGGGCTTTTTGCTCTAATCTTTCTGTATCAGGCAGGCTAAGGTTGATATCGTATCGGTCAAAATTCAAAGTCTGGTAATCGCTGCCTTTGTTGCTCAAGTCATGGATGGTTCCGTTATTTAGCTTAAGTTGAATTTTAAGGGTTTCTCGATTGGAAAATATAACTCCCTCTTGAGAGGTGATAATTTGTGGGGATTCTGGCTTACTGGTATCAGCAATAAATACGCCTTTGAGTAATGAGTTTTCTTGATGCTCTTTTACCAAAAGGATCAGATTTTTAAAGTCCCGGTTGAATACATTAGGTTTTATGTCTACGTTTGCCCGGTTTTTGATGATGTCATATACGAGGACTTTGTAAGACTGGTTGCCCCAGGGGAGAGCCCAGAACATTACGATATTTGCCAAAAAATAGGCAATTAATGAAAAAATTAATACGGGTTTCATCAATTCCATAAAGCTCATGTTGCAGGCTTTCATGGCAACCCACTCGTTATGCGCTGAAAATTGATTGAAAGTGACCACCGAAGCCATGAGGACGGCCATGGGAATGGTGATGGCAAGAAAGGCGGGGGATATATAGACCATCATCATGAGTAGTTCCATGGAGGAAACACCGCGATTGACGATCATTTCAGCCATAAACAAAAACTTATCCAGATATAGAACCATTGTCATGGCAAAAATACTGATCAGGAACATCTTTATTAGTTCCCCTAAGATATATTTATCAATAATTTTGAAAAACATTTAACAGTGGTTGCCTTTTGAAGATGTAGTGGTTGGCTGGAATTTTGATAAAGAAACGTTTCTTTTCATTAACTCGCTCATTATACTATATCCCGACTGCTGGAACATACCTTGCCTTCTTTAATTTAATGACTAAATCAATCAAAACTTATCAGCATAAAAGGTTGCCTCACTGGTTAAAAACCAGGTTGCCAAGAACCCGTAAATTTTTTCAATTGAAATCCCTTTTAAAAGAAAATGGATTGAATACAGTTTGTGAATCGGCATCTTGCCCCAACATAGGGACTTGTTGGGATGCAGGCACTTTGACCTTTATGATTCTTGGAGATACATGTACTCGCGCCTGTCGGTTTTGCGATGTCCCCACCGGAAGTCTGAATCAACCCGACTCGAATGAGCCCGATAAGGTTGCGCTTTCACTATCAAGGTTAGATTTGAAATTTGCCGTCATAACTTCTGTGGATCGTGATGATTTGCCAGACGGTGGGGCAGGGCACTGGGTTAAAACCATTGCGGCGATTAGAAGTCACTGCCCAGAAATAAAAATCGAAGCATTGATACCCGATTTTCAGGGAGACATGAAGTTAGTCCGGCAGGTTTGTGAAGCTCGACCCAATGTGCTGGCTCACAATCTTGAAACTGTGGAGTCTCTGCAAAGGCAAGTGCGTCCTCAGTGCCGTTACGAATGGTCCCTGAATACTTTAAAAACCGCAGGGAAAACGGAAGGTGTTCTCGTAAAGAGTGGACTCATGCTGGGCTTGGGTGAAAAAAGGGAAGAAGTGATCCAAGCCATGCGTGACCTTGTTGAAGTCGGATGCCAAATTCTTTCGATGGGACAATATCTTAGGCCTACTCCGGCTCATGCAGAGGTTATTGAGTTCATTCACCCCGATAGTTTTGCAGAATATAAAGAAATAGGCGAATCACTCGGCTTAAAACATGTGGAAGCAGGTCCCCTTGTTCGAAGTTCCTACCTTGCAGATCAGCAAGCCCGCGCCGTTGGGTTAGATTAATTCCGTTCAAGCACTCTGAAGAAAAAGACTCACTGTTTCATTGTACTCTTTATGTATTTCTTCTTTTAGGTCAGGGAGAATAATTTGGCCAGAAACTTGTAGTCTTTCCCAATTTTCCTCGTCCAATGCAGGCGTGGTTGCGCTTTCTCCACTACACCCTAGTTTCATAGTATTAGCCAG
The DNA here is from genome assembly GCA_018673915.1 of Nitrospina sp. Taxonomy (GTDB): domain Bacteria; phylum Nitrospinota; class Nitrospinia; order Nitrospinales; family VA-1; genus LS-NOB. The sequence goes on from JABHBK010000008.1 coordinate 107,186, forward strand.
TATATCTGCATAATAAAGGATAGACGATTCCATAGAGTAATTGGGGGCAATGGCAGGTTTATGATGGAACTCGGTTGTTTCTATATGAAACTCTGAAAGATTCCATTTTTCAAGAAGCCTTCCCCCTAATTCCGCGTGGTTGAATCCCAATTCATGGTCCTCTAAAACATGTAGAGGCTGATTTTGAGATTGAGCCTCTAGTAGAATTTTTAAGGTTAGCTCTGGGAGCTTGGTGCATAAAACAATCTGACCAATATCATGAAGCATCCCGGCGACAAAAAATTTTTCGGGATCCAGAACCTCATTATAGGAAGCCAGTTTTCTGGCAATTAGGCCGCAGGCAATGGCGTGTTGCCAGAAAGATTCCATATTTATTACCGAATTAGGGATGGAGTTGAACTGGTCGATGACGACGGTGGATAGTAAAAGGTTGCTTAGTTCATCGGTACCAATCCAACCTATGGCATGAGAGACTTTTTCGATTTTGGCCGGAAGCCCATAATAAGCACTGTTTACAATTTTTAATAATCGGGTAGTGAGACCGCTGTCGTAAATAATAATCTCCCCGATTTCCGCAAAGGAAGAATTCTTGTCAGACATAGCCTCTTGAAATTGGTAGTACACACTGGGAAGGGAGACAATAGAAACGTCATCATCGAGCAAATCTTGGATATCCAAAAAAACACCTCCGCGGCCTCTTGGAATATCCAGGTCTCCCCGAGCCTGAATATAATTAGCTATCTGTTTAAAATGTTATTTGTAGATCGAACCAAAATATTGGTTTAGTAATATTATGATATGCGGGTCTGTAAGTAAATAAAATTTTACAAAATTGTTCTGGAATACACTTTTGGCATGTAGTTTGCTCTTTTGATAGAAATGAAGCAATTGTGTCAATTTTTCGTCTTGAGGCTCCTGTGCTGAACTCTAATATTGGTCTGCAAGGTTTGGAACGCTTAACTTCTCCTTATAAACCTGAGAAGAATGTGAGCCTGGAATATTCAGACCCTTTTTATTCTGTTTTGATCAAACATCAGTTGAATATGATTCGAGCTTGGAGTCCGGCAGGGAATGATCGTTCGTCTGAGATAGATCCTTTTTCACTTTCTAAAGTGCTTCTTAAATTAAAAAATATGACAAATACAGCAGAAGCATTTCGTTCACCGATCAATTCCCAACGAGCTACTCAGTCCTATGAGACAGCACAACAACTCAAGGAAGGGGACTTGAGCAAATCTTCTCTTAAGGTAATGACAGGTCGTGTTGCTGAAAAAAATGGTGTTCCTGAAGGATTATTCCAAAAATTAATTCAAACAGAATCTAGTTTTGATCCCGAAGCGTTGAGCCCAAAAGGTGCGATGGGTTTAGGCCAGATAATGCCGGAAACAGCCAAAGAATTAGGGTTGGGTATTGCAGATGATAAAGCTCCCGGTTCTGTTTGGCACCCTGAATCAAATTTAGATGCCTCGGCCCGCTATCTGAAAAAACTTTATGATAAATATCGTAAAGAAGGAATTTCTGAGAAAGAGGCATGGAGTTTTGCCGCGGGAGCTTACAATGCGGGGATGGGAAATATTGCCAAGGCTATTAAGAAAATTTCTTTCGAACCGGTAAAAACCTGGAACCAAGTGGCTGAAGTGCTTCCACAAATTACCGGTAAATACTCTCAGGAAACCATTCGTTATGTGAATCGATTACGAGCTTAGTGCCTATTAACTACCTCTTCTGCAATCGCAGTTATCTTCTTTTCCCAATTGAAAATATAACGCTTCCTGTCCTCAAGTGTGGAGTTGTGGAGAAATTCCAGTTTCTCGCTGGAGTGCAAAACTTCATCAATCATTGCCGATAAAGTTTCATCCTGGTCTGCTGGAAATCGCTGTTGCGGAGGGGTAATTATTTCTGCATTTTCAGGGATGTCACTGACGAGGCAGGGTAAGCCACATGCCATTGCTTCCAGAAGGGAGTTTGAGAGGCCTTCGAGATAGGATGGAAATACGAATAGGTCACAACCCGGTAGAATTTTCATTACATCTTCTCGCCAACCCGTAAATATAACTCTGTCCTTCAAACCAAGTTGCTTTACTAAATCCTGTAACGTTTTGAGCAGAGGGCCTTCTCCAATTATAAGCAATACTGCTTTATTGGAATCAACCTTTGCAAAAGCCCTGATTAAACATTGAATGTTTTTTCTTGCGATCAACAAACCGGTTGTGACGACCAAAAATGATTCTTCTTGAAGACCAAATTCTTTTAGGATTTCTTTCCTTTGTTCGGGTCTATCAAGCTTTGATTCGGTGATATTGTTGTAAATTATTGGAACTTTGGTTTCCCCGAGTTCAGTCAATTCAGTCTTAATGGATTCACTATTTGCCACCAGCGAATCTGAGATGGCGATACCAAATTTATCTAGAAGCCGTTTTAACCTATAAATAATAGTGTAGTTGCCAAAGGTGAATTCTCTTTTCTCCTTCATCGTGCGAATAAATGTGAGGATAGGGGAGCCTGTTATCCATTTTGCAGGAGCGCAAAGGCAGGCATAGGCTAGAGAGAAAATAGAGATTAACTGAACTTTTTCTCTGTATGCTACCCAAGCAGTAAACCAGGGAGCCAAGGTAAAAAAATATATCCAGAATAATAACGTATTATGATTTTTAAAGGGTGTGGGTAAGATATGCGGAATTAAGTTTGGATGCTTATAGGGAAATAGTTCTACCGCTACATAATGAACCTTCCAACCCTGTTCCAAATAGGCATTGATTTTCATTTGCAGACGTTTACAAAAACCGCCGGGTTTATGTTTATAGTAAACGGTTAGAACTTTGAATGACGCATCCATGCTATTTGTCATAGAGTTGTGCGGTAATTCGGTTTTATTTAAAAGTTCCTGATAAATACCATGCAGTTGCTTAGCTTGTACTTCCCAGGAACCAAAATCGGACTCTAGCTTCAACCTTGCTTGTGTGCCCAAGCGATCACGCAGTTCGGAAGATTCGATCAATTGGCTCAACTTTGCTTTGATCTCTTTTGAGTTGGCTGGGGTTACCAGAAACCCATTGCTCCCATCATCTATAATTTCAGGGATACCGCCTGTTGCACTGGCAACAGAGGGCAATCCGGTTGCCATCGCCTCGAGCAGAGAATTTGGAGTGCCTTCGTGCAAGCTGGGAAGAACGAAAATATCTGCTGCGTTTAACCATGTGGCAATCATTTCGTTTGATACCGAGCCTACTAGATCAATTTTTCTGTCTAAATTTAATTCTTTTATTTCATAGGCTAAGGATTCGTGTTCTTCCCCACTCCCAACAATACAGAGATGAATATCGTCTCTCGTTTGCAGAAGATCAGAAAGGGCATGGATTAAATATTTATGACCTTTATTCTTGGTTAGGCTCCCTGTAGATAAAATTATCAGCTTGTTCTCAGGCAATTTTAAAGTAGCGCGAGCAGATAACTTATCTCGGGGTTTGAATTGTTCCAGATCGATGCCATTGGGGATTACGAATATATTATTATTGCTCAGCTTGGTTAATTGATTTTTGAAATGCTGATTTTCACAAATTATTACATCAGCTCTTTCTAATATTGATTTAAAAATAGTTGAAAGGATTGGTGTTTTTAGAAAAAATATGTCTGAACCCCATAGTGTTATGACAATGGGTTTTGGCTTAATGAGAGAGACAACCACTGATACTATGCCGGCTAAGGACCAGAAGGCGTGCAGAACTTGCGATTTTCTAGAGGACCGAAGTGTCGCAATGATAAAAGCTAAAAACAAAAAAGGAATTTGAAATAGTGACCAACGTTTTTGTTTCAAACGATTGGCGATTCCTGTCCCGTAAGCAACTTTTTGTGCTGACCGGGGAAAGAAATATTTAAATCGGGTTAAGCTGATTTCCGGAGGTAACGATAACGGGCTGGCATCCTGAGTATCTGGAGCTACTATTTCTACTTGCGCTCCCAATTTAGCGATTCCACAGGCAATTTTTAGAATGAAGTTGCCGGCATAGTCCCCTTCATACCTGGGAAAAGAAGTGGTGAGGAAGCTGATTGTCATAGGGCTTTTTAGGTTCATGCCTTGCCCAATGGCCTAAAGTTTGACAATTAAAGATTTTGAAAGTAACAGGTTTTTTAAGCGAGCTTTTTTCCGCAAGTTTTCTAAAACTCCTGTTTTTGCTTCTGACCCATATGAGGAGTGCTTCTTTTCTGCAAATCGATCTCTTAAAAACGCAACGACAATATCTTTTCCTTTTTCTGGAATATCAAACATACGGGGTCTCCTTTTCGCTAGGAACCGATCCCAAGGCCATATATTTCTTAGGGGACGGACCTTGAAATACCTTAATATTGCAGGGATTGATTCTCATTATTATCCATATATCTCTTTATTTGTCAATAAGTTATAAGAAATATCAGTTCTGGGGAAATGATGCAGGTTCAGCGAAGTTTTCTTAAACCCAGAGTTTCTCTAAAGAGATGCGTGATTACGAAGAACAGGTTTTCCTTTTTTTCAACGAGGCGGCGGAGAGTATAAGGCAACCAGGCTTTCCCGTAGGGGACATAAACTCTTACCCGATATCCTTTTTCTTTAAGTATTTTTTGTAGATCCCTGCGGACTCCATACAACATTTCAAAATAAAAGGATTTTGGATCAATACTTTCTTGAGAAATAAAATCCAGAATTTTCACCAGCAGATTTTCATCATGAGTTGCAATGGCGGGCTGGTGGCCTTCTTTAAGTAATTGGCATGCGAGCTTTAAAAAGTTCTCCCTTATTTTATCCATGGATTGGTAGGCTACTTCCGAAGGCTCTTTATAAGCTCCTTTGCAGAGTCTCAATGATATTTTATTTTCGATGCAGTGACGAACATCATCTTCTGAGCGATACAGATAAGCCTGGATGGCCTGGCCAATACATGGATGAATACGGTGCACTTCTTCACAAATATCGAGGGTGCTCTGAGTGCGAGAGGAATCTTCCATATCTAAGCGGATGGTGTGATTGCCGAGTACCCTTGCCAATTGTATTATGTTTTCCTGGCAGAATCTTTTATCAATGTCCAAACCTAATTGGGAGAGTTTGATAGAAAAATCGAGCGAATGGTTAATGCTGTCGAGAGATTCAAATAGCTGTAGATAATCCAATTTTGCTTCTGCTGCCTGTTGGCGAGTGATTACGCTTTCTCCAAGAATATCTATGCTGGAAAAGTATCCAGACTCGTTAATCTTGCGAATAGAGGGTATAGCTGTTTTTAGGTCAGAACCTGCAATAAAACGCTTGGCAAATGGGTAGAGGAGTTTCATAAGTCACTGGACGATAGGCATTTGCTTATATAAAAATATAGGCCTCCAAAATAATGTTGTCCAGTTTTAGGGGGGAATATAAATTGGAATAAGCGACACTACAAATCTTGTCGGCTAATTATTTAAAGACTCGCCTTTGCAGGTAGATTTCGATGGTGTTTTTGGCGTTGCTGGCAACAGCGATATCGCTCATGTCACTATGGTTATAATCACCGCTTGTAATGGCTAATGGCGTTCCGCCTTCAACAACATAATCACGGGTGGGGTAATTAAAGCTTCCGTTGGGATTGCGAATGATTAATGAAAAACTGCTTGATCGGGAATTGGCGACCGCAACATCCTTCAACTTATCAGGATTGAAATGTCCTGTTGTGAGTGCGAAGGGGCCCCCGCCTCCTGAAAAAGAAATCGGGTCATTGAAACTGCCATCCCCGTTTGAGGTGAGTGAATACATATTGTCCCCCAGGCCTGCGGCAAAAACCAGATCGGGTTTTCCATCGTCATTCATGTCGCTGGCCACCACCGCGAGAGGCACTAATTTTTTAGCCACCCGTTTGGGGTTCTGAAAAGTCCCGTCCCCCTTACCCATGAACAGCCTGATGGAACTTGCGCTGGAACTGCTGGCGGCCAGGGCTATATCCAGATGACCATCTTCATTGAAATCTTGCGTGACCCCGGAAAAGGATCGGGAACCCGTCTGATAGGTGGCTCCTTTTTTGAAATAACCATCTCCTGTACCCAAATACAATTCCATGGTTGAAAAGGTCAGGGTGACTGCGGCATCCAATTTGTCATCGTGATTATAGTCTCCCAGAATAATATTTAAGGGAACCTTGCCTGTTCGGGTGGGGATGGGCTTTCTGAAACTTCCGTCCCCGTTGCTTGGCAGTACCACAAACATTTTCGCGCCCCGACCATTGACAACGAGGTCAGGATATCCATCCCTGTCGATATCTCCCACCGCTGACATGGTGGGTTCCGCAGCTACATTTATATTTAAAGCTTGGTGAAAACTGCCTGTGCCTTTGCCATAAAGTATTGTGAGAGTATTATTTTTAGTGTTGGCGGAAATCAGGTCCAAATTCCCATCCAGATTCAGGTCGGTGGTCAATAGATGTGCTGGGCCTTTGCCTACCGGTATGACATCAAATTTGTAGAATACATCAGGAGGTGGCTGCGGCAGGTCGCAGGCAGTCAGAAATAGAGTCGGCAATAAGTAGAACAAACTAACCAAAACCCAAGATGAACTCCGGATTAAGGAGCTTATTGCTCTATACTTGTGCTTTTTAGTGATAATCATCCGTTTTTGGCAGTTGGAAAATCCCTTGATTTTGTTAGGGGACTGTGTAAAAATCCCTCTTTACATTAAATCATTATTATATAGTGATTACATAAATGCGTTAAATTCTATATTTACGCATTCAACCCCTCGCTCCAGATTTGGTCTGGGGCTATTTTTAACCCGTGAGGAGGTACCTATTGCGATCTTACCAGAGTGTCCTGATTCTTAAACCCGATATTGACGAACCCCGCGTTGATGAAGCCTTGGAAAAAATAGGCGAGTTCATCAAAAGTTACGGAGGGGCATGCCTTAAAGTCGAAAAGTGGGGTAAAAAACGCCTTGGCTATCGGGTCAAGAAAAACAGATTCGGGATATACCTGAATATTTATCACACCCTTGAGTCCGCTAATGTTAAGGACTTGGAAACTAAATTCAAGTTATTTGATTTGGTCATCAAATTCATGGTGCTCCGGTTGGAGGATGATGAACTGGAGAGAGCCTTGGGCAAAGAAGATGAAGTGGAGGGTGAAGAAGCTGCAGCTAAGGCTGATGACGACAAGGATGATCAGGACTCCTAATTAACGAGATGAAAATAAGGATTTAATATGGCTTCTTTTAACAAGGTACTATTGATGGGCAACCTTACCAGGGACCCTGAATTGCGTTATACCGCAAGTGGTGCCGCAGTTGCCAGCTTTGGCTTAGCGGTCAATCGCAAATTCAAACAAGGCGAGGAATGGAAAGACGAAGTCTGTTTTGTCGACATCACAGTTTGGGCCAAACAAGGTGAAAATTGTGCTCAATATCTGAATAAAGGAAGTTTGGTTTTTCTTGAAGGTCGGTTGAATTATCAGACTTGGGAAACAGATGGGCAGAAGCGAAGCAAACTTGAAGTCGTCGCCAACAATGTTCAGTTTTTGACCCGTCAGGGGGAAAAAGTAAATATGGACACGGGCGCTTCTCCTGCTCCATCTGCTGATGACATTCCGTTTTAATTTCCGTGGCTCGCTGAGATATTTAAAGTAAAACTTTAACTAAAATAAAAGGTAATCATGCCAGAAACTAAAAAACGTTCATTTTTTTCTAATAAAATCTGCCGGTTTTGCAACGATGATCAGAGCAAGGTTTATATCGATTTTTATGATATCAAAGCATTGAAACCGCTGATATCCGAAAGAGGTAAGATTGTACCTTCACGCATTTCAGGGAATTGTGCCAAGTGCCAACGAATTTTGACCCGGGCCATTAAAAAGGCCAGAAACATTGCATTATTGCCCTTTGCTGTTGAAAGTTAATTTTGCCTGAACCGTTACAGCAAAAAAAACTGCTGGTGCCTGTTGTTCTTGTTTTTTTTCTTTTTTTTGCGCTGATGGTTTTTCCTCCTTTGGGAGCATTGGTTGGGGTGTTATCCCCCTTTCCAATTATTTTTTTATACCTGCAAAGGGGCAGACAGGTAGGCATCATCCTGATTGCGTTGATTTTCGTGATGCTCTTGTTGTTGGTCGGGCCTAATCAGGCAATGCTGTTTTTAGCAGAGTATGCGCTATTGGCCTTGCTGATGGGGGAGATGATCCGCTTTCGGTTACCAGGTGACAGGTGTATTGGCATAAGTGCTCTGGCATCAGGTTTCGTATCGATTGTACTTTTACTGGCCTTGTTTAGCGATCAGGATACCTCGGTTAAGGCATTTTTTGAGGAGCAAATTCGCGCTCACTTTTCTCAGTCGATGGAGGCTTTCGAGTCCATGGGCGAGAATAAAACTGAAGTTGCGGAAATGAAGGCTTTCGCAGAACGGACAGCAGAAGTTTTTGCTGCATCTTATCCAGCTTTTTTGCTCATTGGTTCCTTGATCGGTGCAGCAGCGAATTATGCATTGATTCGAATTGCATGGACACGGCTTTATGGGCCAGGTCTGTTTTCTGGTAGAACATTTTCTGAATGGGTCTGCTCGGAAAACCTGATTTGGGGTTTTATTTTATCCGGAGCGGCTTTGTTTCTGGGGCAAGGCATGCTGGCGGATGCAGGGCTGAATATTTTTCTGGTTATGTTGGTTATCTATTTTGCCCAGGGACTCAGTATTGTTGTGCATTTCCTGAAAGCCAGGAATGTGCAGGTTGTCTTTTGGTTTGTTCTTTTTATATTAATATTTGTGCAACCTCTTTTAATAGGTTTAGTGGCTGGATTAGGGGTGTTTGATATCTGGGCGGATTTTAGAAAACTTAGAAGCGTTGAAGATATAACTTGAAAGCACTTTGATCCTGAGGAAAGGAAAATTTTTATGAAGCTGTTGTTGAAAGAAGATGTGGATGGGCTTGGGTTTTGTGGTGATGAAGTAGAAGTCAAAGATGGATATGGCAGGAACTTTCTTATCCCCAAAGGCAAGGCTTTACTTGCGACTCCCAATAACCTCAAGGCTTTTAATCACCAAAAACTGGTGGTTCAGTCTAAGGTCAAAAAGGTGATTGCAACAGTTCAGACTATTGCTGATGAAATTGCAAAAGTGACCTGTACGGTTAAGAAAAAGGTTGGTGATACCGGGAAAATGTTTGGCTCGGTAACCGCGCAGGAGATTGCAGACCTGCTCAAAGGCCAGGGTGTTGATATTGATAGGCGTAAAATCCAGATAGCTGAGCCGATTAAAAAAGCTGGAGAATATAAAATTCCTGTCAAACTTCATTCGGAAGTTACCGCACAAATTAAGCTTGTTGTGGAAGCAGAACAGGTCGTTGCAGAACCCGCTGAATCGGCAGAACCCGCAGAGCCTGCTGAATCCGCTGAACCGGCTGCTCAAGAAGTGGAGCAAGAGGGGGAGGCTGAAGTATAAATAGGCTCACCTCTTTACCTGGAAAGAATTATGGCTGATGCCCTGACTGACATTTCTCTGAACAAATTGCCTCCTTATAACAAGGAGGCCGAACAGAGCGTTTTAGGGGCTTGCTTGCACTCCGAAGATGCGATTGCCAAAGCTCTAGAAATTCTAAGGGAAGAGGACTTCTATAAGTCCACTCATAAAAAAATATTTGCTGTAATGCGAGGACAGTTTGAGGCTAATGAGCCGATAGATGTCCTGGCACTTGCAGAACGGCTTCGAAAGAATAATGAGTTGGATGAGGTGGGAGGCCTCGAATACCTTAGCCTTCTTGAAGATTTTGTTCCTACCTCTACCGCTGTAGTCCATCACGCTAAAATCCTTCGTGAAAAAAAAATCCTCCGCGAACTGATTCAAACTGCGACAGAAATTGTTTCCAGTAGCTATAGCGATAGCGATGATGTAGATACTCTGCTCGATAAAGCTGAGCAGTCTATTTTCGAGATATCTGAGAAAAGATCTAAACCCAGCTTTTATAAACTCCCTGAAATTGTCAAAAAAGGATTGTCGGATCTGGAAAGACTCTCCCAGCAACCGGGAATGGTTACCGGTGTGCCTTCCGGGTTTGCTGATTTGGATAATATGACAGCAGGGTTTCAGCCCTCGGACCTGATTATTATTGCGGCACGGCCTAGTATGGGCAAAACCAGCTTTGCTTTGGATATTGCTCGCTATGTATCTTTAAATAAAAAAGTCCCCACTGCTTTCTTCAGTCTTGAAATGTCTAAGGAACAATTGGGGATGCGGCTATTGTGTTCCAAGGCGCAAGTGGACTCTTCGAAAGTCCGCACCGGTTACCTGGCTAAAAGTGATTGGCCTAAAGTGCATGATGCGGGTCGGGAACTTGCTGAAGCACAATTGTTCATTGACGATAGCCCAGCTTTGTCAGTCCTTGATATACGTGCCCGCTCTCGCAGGCTTGCCGCTGAACAGTCTTTGGGACTGATTGTTGTGGACTATATGCAGTTGATGCAGGGACGAGGAAATACTGAGAGCCGTCAACTGGAAGTCTCTGAAATATCCAGAGGACTTAAAGCCCTCGCCAAGGAGTTAAATGTTCCGATAATTTCCCTTTCCCAGTTAAGCCGTGCTGTTGAGAGCAGGACGGACAAGCGGCCTCTCTTATCTGACCTCCGGGAGTCAGGGTCTATTGAGCAGGACGCGGATGTGGTCATGTTCATTTATCGCGATGTTGTGTATAATCCCGAAACAGATGATCCGGGAAAAACGGAAATCTTGATTCGTAAGCAAAGAAACGGTCCCATTGGGGAGGCGTTTTTACATTTTGAAAACCAGTTCACACGTTTCTATGATAGAAGCGCCCGCATGGATGCCCCACCTGAAGCGGATTCCTCAGATTTTGAACCTGCCTTTTAAGCGCAAAATTTCTGCGTTGGATAGACGGAGTTTTAATTCCCATTTTGTAGTTTGGATTTTGCTGGCGTTTTTAACGTTGATGCTTGTGCCATCGAATACCAATGCCCAGGCACATCCTGATATGAGTGGTTTTGCGCTTCCCCAGGAGGCTAAAGGTGATTTCTATTTTTCGCAGGGGAAGTTTAAGGAAGCCCTGGAAATATATAAATCTATTCTTCAGGATAAGCCAGACTCCAGCTACCTTTTCAGGAGCATGGTTAAATCCTGGGATGCTATGGATGCTTTAGACGTTGCGAAAAAATTTTTAAACGAATTTCGACAGTCTCATGAAAATTCTTCCGCAGTTTTGTATGCATTGGGTTATGTGCATTACATAAAGAATGAGGGAAAAATAGCCGAGGAGTTTTTTAGACGGGCGACGGAAATAGATCCTGAGAATGGCTTGGCCTGGAATAATTGGGCCGCCTCCCTTTCTAATGATAAACGCTTTCAGGAAGCGGTGGAAAAAGTTCGAATTGCTATTCGAACCAATCCAAAAGAGTTGATGTTTTTTATCAACTTGAAAAAAATATATAAAGAGTTGGGTGAGGAACAAAAATTTGAAATAGAATTTAACGAAACTTTGAAAAGTGATGGGGACCCCTTCACCTGGGGCTATGGAAAGGTTATGTCGCGATCTTTGCGACAAAAATCATTTGGTGAGTACGCAAAGGGAAATATAGCCGGGGCCATTACCGGATTTGAAAAAATTTTAAATATAAATCAGAAAATTGGGAATGTGAAAGGACAGGTGCCCGTATTATTTAGCCTGGGTTTGCTTTATGAGGAAGGTGGGGATATCCAAAAGAGCCAGGAATTTTTCAGACAGGTGCTGGCCATTAACCCGGATCATATTCAGGCGCGGGAAAAAATAAAGCCCCAGAATTAGCTAAAAGGACTTAGATAGAAAACGTATGAAAAGGAATTGAGATTTGTCATTTTCGCATTTAATTCGCTTCTTAGCTTGAATGGATTTAACTATTGACAAATAAGGGGTTTAAGCGTTACGATCAAGGGGATTGTGAGTTTTTCTAACTTCTATCAAGGAGGAAAGGTGGGCAAGGACGAATTTACCATAGTTATTTTTCCTGGATCATTGGGTACACCCAAAAAATTGCTCTTACCAAGACGCTTTGTGAAATTTGGTGTATTGGTGTCTTTTGTAGTTTTGGTGGGGATTCTAGGCTCTTCTTTCTATTTTGTTCAGCAATATTTGGATATGCAGGGCAGTGAGGCAGAGTTGGTTAAGCTCCGACGAGAATCCAAAATTAGTAAAATCCAGGTTGAAAAATTTGCCCAGCAAGTAAAAAATTTTGAAACTGAAATGGTCCGGCTGGAACGTTTTGAGAAAAAACTTCGGGTCATTACGGCTTTGGAAAACTCCCCTCAATCGATTGAGAAAAACTGGGGAGTGGGTGGTCCTTATGGGTTAAGCACAAACAGCTTTACGACAGCTATGGGCCGAGGTGCAGCCGGCCGGGTTGAGCGTTTATCCAATGGGCTGGATCACTTGGGAAAGCAGGCTAAAATCCAAAGTATCAGTTTCCAGGAATTGGACGATTTCTTTAAAAATCAAAAATCATTACTTTCTTCAACCCCTTCAATTTGGCCAACTCGTGGTTGGGTGACCTCAAGTTTTGGATTTCGCAAATCTCCCTTCACAGGTTTAAGAGAAAAGCATGAAGGTTGGGATATTGCGGCTCGATCCGGTGCTCCCGTGCGGGCTACAGCCGATGGTGTTGTTGTGGTAGAGGGAAGAGAGTATGGCTATGGAAACATGGTTGAGATTGACCATGGTTATGGCCTTGTTACACGTTACGGGCATAACTCCAAACATTTGGTCAAAGTGGGAGACAAGGTCAAGCGTGGACAAGTTGTTTCGCTGGTTGGAAATACAGGGCGTAGTACCGGGCCTCATCTCCATTATGAAGTATTGCTCAATAGTGTGCCTGTCAGTCCGAAGAACTATATTTTAGAAGATTAGTTTTTAACAGCTCTTTGGCGATTATTGAGTCTCCCAAAATCGAGTTGTTTTTCCCCCACCCGATACCCCGAAACTTCTGTGTGTATCCTTAATTGATAGAGCTTGGCCTTAATATTTACGGCCAGAGTTTTCGTGTTTTTAATATTCCAGTAGTTAAATTTTAGGAAATGACATGGTATTTGGTTTAATCAAAAAGCTAGTGGGTACCCACAATGGTCGCGAAATTAAGCGTATACAGGCTTATGTAGAGGCTGTTAATGCCCTTGAAGAAGAAATCAAGATACTTTCCGATGACCAGCTTAGGGCGAAAACACCAGAGCTGAAAGAAAAACTGGCTAACGGTTCTTCACTGGAAGATATCCTTCCCGAGGCGTTTGCGGTAGCCCGTGAAGCCAGTTGGCGGACGCTGGAAATGCGCCCCTTCGATGTGCAGATCATTGGCGGGGTCGTTTTGCATGAAGGGAAAATAGCGGAAATGAAAACGGGGGAAGGAAAAACCCTGATGGCTACTTTGCCGGTTTATTTAAATGCATTATCGGGAAAGGGCGTGCATGTTGTAACGGTTAATGATTATCTGGCTCGCCGTGACAGCGAATGGATGGGTAAGATTTATAATTTTCTGGGTTTGTCTGTGGGCATGATCTATCACGATATTCCTGAGGAAGATAGAAAAGCCGCTTATGCCGCCGATGTATTGTATGGCACCAACAATGAGTTTGGGTTTGATTATCTTCGAGACAACATGAAGTTCTCAAAAGACCAAATGGTTCAGCGGGAATTGAATTTTGCCATTGTCGATGAAGTGGACAGTATATTAATCGATGAGGCCCGCACACCTTTGATCATTTCAGGTCAGGCGGAAGAATCCACAGATAAATATTACAAAGTAAACCAGGTCATTCCTAGGCTGAAAAAAGAAGAGCATTACCTGATTGATGAAAAAGCCAAGACGGCATCCTTGACGGATGAAGGAATTGCCATCATGGAAAAACTGTTGAATGTAGAGAACCTGTATGACCCAGCTAACATAGAAACCCTCCATTGCCTTAACCAGGCGGTTAAAGCACATGGCCTGTTTAAAAATGAAGTGGATTATGTGGTCAATGATGGAGAGGTCATTATTATTGATGAGTTCACAGGTCGAATGATGGCAGGTAGGCGTTATAGTGATGGGTTGCACCAAGCTTTGGAAGCGAAAGAAGGGGTGAAAATAGAAAACGAAAACCAAACCCTCGCTAGCATCACATTCCAAAATTATTTTCGTATGTATGAAAAACTTGGTGGCATGACCGGAACAGCGGATACCGAAGCGGAAGAATTTGGGTCAATTTATAAGCTCCATGTGGTTGTGGTTCCCACTAATCAGCCTATGGTTCGAGAAGATTGTCCCGATGTAATTTACAGAACAGAAAGTGAAAAATTTGATGCTGTCATCGAAGAGATCCAGGAATTAAATTCTGCAAAGAGACCTGTCCTGGTCGGTACGATATCCATTGAGCGGTCAGAACTTTTGAGCAAAAAGTTGAAAAAATTTGGTATCAAGCACAATGTTTTAAATGCCAAACATCACGAACAAGAGGCTGAAATTATTTCCCAGGCTGGGCAACCGGGCGCGGTGACCATTGCCACAAATATGGCCGGAAGAGGTACAGATATTGTTTTGGGGGAGGGAATTCCGGAACTGGGTGGTCTCCATATTCTTGGGACAGAGCGCCATGAAAGCCGACGTATTGATAATCAGTTGAGAGGACGTTCCGGGAGGCAGGGAGATAAGGGTTCTTCCCGTTTTTATCTAAGTCTTGAGGATGATCTATTACGTATTTTTGGATCTGATAAAATTTCCCCTTTGATGGCCCGACTGGGAATGGAAGATGGACAACCTATTGAGCATGCCATGGTTTCCAAAGCAGTTGCCAATGCCCAGAGGAAGGTCGAGGCTCATAATTTTGATATCCGTAAGCATCTCCTGGAATATGATGATGTCATGAACCGTCAAAGAGAAGTCCTCTATGCTTTGCGTCGGGATATCATAAATACGGATAATGGCAAAGAAATCCTGTTGGAAATGGCGGAAGAAGTGGTAGATGATGCGTTGGAGGAAATTGCCCATGAAAAGGTATACGCTGAAGAGTGGGACATCGAAGCGCTAAATGAAATATTGGAACGGCAGTTTGCAGTTCACATCGAGAAATCCAGCGATCATGAACTAACACTTCAGGGAAGTACAAAATTAGAGTTGGAAAACTGTAATAGAGAAATACTTCACGACACTGTTATGGAAGCAGTTGTCCAAGCCTATGAAACAAAAGAAGAGGGTATTGAAGTCGACTTCATGCGGCATGTCGAAAAAGTAATCATGCTTCAGGTTCTGGATGGTCTATGGAAAGATCACTTATTAGGGATGGACCATATGAAGGAAGGCATTGGCTTGCGGGGCTATGCTCAGAAAAATCCTCTAACAGAATATAAAAAAGAAGGGTTTGATTTGTTTGGTGCCATGATGGCCCGCATAAAAGAAGAAACAACCGAATATTTGTTCAAGGTTCAGATTAATCAAGAAGTGGATATGTCAGATGAATTGACGAACAAACCTGCAAAGGTTGTGGAACACCGGGGGAGCTCGGAAACCTCCGAAAAACCGGTAACTGTTCGGCGCGATGAAGAAAAGGTGGGCCGTAACGACCCATGTCCGTGTGGGAGTGGTAAGAAATACAAAAAATGCCATGGAAATTAAGACCGCAGCGCGGTTAAATATTTTCGGCGGCTTCCTGGCATTCAATACATAAAGCAGTCAATGGCATAATCTGCAAACGCTTCAGCGTTATCTTCTTTTCGCAGGATTCACATTCCCCATAAGTACCGCTGTTTATTCGAAACAAGGTGTCCTCAATAAGCTTGAGTTCATTACGGTCTCTGCTCGACAATTGAAAAATCATTTCCCTCCCTTCAAGGCTTGAGGCAAGATCAATTTCGTTGCTGAAAGTCAAATCTCCTGCTTCCCGTTCCACAGACTGGGAAGACCGAATCAACTTCATCAATTCCGAACGGTTGGCAATAAGTCGCTCACGAATTTTAAGAATCGCGGGATCAAGGTTAGGAAGTTCCTGCTTTACAAGCCTTAACTTCCCAGGTTTGAGGCCGGTTTGTTTAGCTTTTTTATTCGTTGAGGTACTTTTTGCAGGAGAAGCCTTTGCTTTAACAGCTTTTTTCACAGCCGTTTTACTTTTTGCGACTTTCTTTTTAGCTACCTTTTTCTTGGCGGGTGCTGTCTTTTTTACGACTTTCTTTTTAGCTACCTTTTTCTTGGCGGGTGCTGTCTTTTTCGCGACTTTCTTTTTAGCTACCTTTTTCTTGGCGGGTGCTGTCTTTTTCGCGACTTTCTTTTTAGCCACTTTTTTCTTG
>JABHBK010000034.1 GCA_018673915.1 Nitrospina sp.
CAATCGTAATTTCCATAATTTCATTCCACATTGTGGTGAAATTGCCCAACGTACTAATGGGGTTCTAATTGCCATGGAAAATGGGAACACAACCGGATTCTCCCTGTTCAATTTACAGGAAAGAGGTTCTATGTTTCTTGGGCCAGCCGAAGAAATTTATACCGGAATGATTGTGGGAACAAATAAAAAAGACAATGACCTGGTGGTTAATCTTTGTAAGGAAAAAAAGCTGAGCAATATGCGTGCATCGGGTTCAGATGTGAATATTATTCTCACCCCGCCCATAATTATGAGTTTGGAACAAGTTCTTGGTTTTTTAAACGAAGATGAATTGGCCGAGATAACCCCGAAAAGCATACGGTTGAGAAAAAAGATTTTAAACGAAAGCGACAGAAAAAGATTTGGACGTGCACGGAATTCCATTCCCGTTCCTGTGTCCTGAATATTCCATTTTAATTGTCCGAAATATTGAAATGAGGTAGAATCAAAAACTTTTCAATTCCCGAGAAATAATTTTGAAAAACAATATAATATTTTTCAAAACTTCAGGATTTTTTCGGTAAACACATTCATCACAACTTATCAGCCGGGTTGGACTTATCCGGCAATTGAATTCCTATGGAACGTACAACTCTCGTTCAACATATCAGACAACAAGAAAAAACGATTCCCGGAGCAACCGGAGAATTTACCAGCCTGATGAATGAAATCATGGTGGCTGGCAAGATCATTTCGCTTCAAGTTAATAGTGCGGGGATTGGTGAAGATATCCTCGGGCTTACTGGAAAGATAAATGTCCAGGGTGAAGAAGTTAAAAAGCTGGACGAATTTTCAGACATCACTTTCACCAAAATTATCGGTCAATCTGGAACGGTATGCGCCATCACCTCCGAAGAAAAAGAAGAGGCCTACATAATTCCTCCTGAAGACCACCCTGGAAAATACATTTTCATGATGGATCCTCTGGACGGATCTTCCAATATTGATGTCAATGTGAATATCGGAACCATATTTTCCATTTATAAAAAGAAAAGCCCTGGCTTAGAAGTCACAGACGAAGATCTGCTGCAAAAAGGATCGGAGCAAGTTGCCGCCGGTTACATCGTTTATGGATCCAGCACCATTTTTGTCTACACATCAGGTCAAGGAGTTCATGGGTTTACTCTGGATCCGACGTTGGGCGAATTTTTTCTTTCTCACCCTGACCTGAAGATACCGGAACAAGGCTCCACATACAGTGCAAATGAAGGCAATTGGGGTATATGGGACGAATCGCAAAAAGATTTAGTAGCGTATTTGAAGGAGGAAGATTCCGCCACAGGGCGGCCCTATAAATTGCGCTACATAGGTTCACTGGTAGCAGATTTCCACAGAACTTTGCTGAAGGGTGGCCTCTTTATGTACCCAAAAGACTCAAAAAGTCCAAAGGGTAAGTTAAGACTTTCCTTTGAAGCCGCACCACTAGCTTTAATCGTTGAAAAAGCCGGAGGAAAGGCCTCAACAGGAAATCAACCCATCCTTGATATTACCCCGACTGGCATTCACGACCGTCTGCCTCTTTTTATCGGCAGTAAAAATGACGTGGAAATGGCAGAGGAACGACTTGCGGCTAAGGGGAAAAAAGGCAGTTGGTTTAAATGGTTGAGCGGCTGACTGCTAGCCGTAGTGGCAACTAGCCATAACGCAAATTAGCTAACAAAATTTTTCTCGGCTTGATTGATGAACGGGCTCTGAATCAGTTCCCACCTACTGCACCTTTATTATTATGAAAATTCAAAGCATACGAGGCGTTAAAGATATCCTGCCAGATGAAATCTGGAAGTGGCAGTACATCGAGTCCGTCGCCCATAATATTTTTCCTCGTTATGGTTTCAAGGAAATTCGCCTGCCAATTTTTGAAGACACCCGACTATTCTCTCGAAGCATCGGCGAAACCACAGATATCGTAGAAAAAGAAATGTACACTTTTAGCGACCGAAGCGGCGACTCCATAACGCTACGCCCCGAAGGCACCGCTTCAGTAGTTCGCGCCTATGTAGAACATAAAATGTACAACCCCCCTTCCGTACTTAAAATGTTTTATATCGGCCCTATGTTTCGCTATGAAAGACCACAGGCAGGTCGACTAAGACAATTCAACCAAATTGGTGTCGAGGCCATGGGTTCACCCAGTCCCATTGTAGATGTGGAAGTAATGACCATGTTAATGGAGTTTTTCAAAGAACTAGGCCTTAAGGAAATTAAACTTGAGATAAACAGTTTGGGCAGTCAGGAGTGCAGGCCTCGCTATCGAGAACTCTTGCAAGCAGAAATAGAAAAACATTTAGACCAGCTGTGCTCCAACTGTACAGGTCGATATCAGCGCAATCCCCTGCGAGTTCTGGATTGCAAAGTAGAACAATGCGGAAAGATTGCTGAAGAGCTTCCTAAACTCATCGACCATCTTGACACTGAAAGCGCAGAGCATTTCTCAGAAGTCCGCTCCCTTCTTGATTCTGCAGGAACGCCCTACTCTATCAACCCCCGTCTGGTTCGAGGTCTAGATTATTACAACCGGACCGCGTTTGAGGTCACTTCACAAAATTTAGGCGCTCAAAATGCAATTTGTGGTGGTGGGCGCTACGACACCCTTGTGGAGGAGCTCGACGGCCCTTCCACACCCTGTTTCGGTTTTGCCTTGGGTTTGGAGCGACTTGTCTCCTTAGTGCCTTTTGAAGACATAAAAGACTTGCAGAAAAATCCAGATATTTTTATCGTCTGTCTGGGTGAGGAAGCGAAAACAACCGGATTCCAAATTGCACACGAATTGCGATTGAAAGGATTTAAGGTTGAAAGAGATTATGAAATGGGCAGCATGAAAAGCCAAATGCGTAAGGCAAATAAAACAAAATCTCAATTTTCCCTAATTCTTGGAGAAAATGAAATTAAGTCCGGAAAGCTTGCATTGAAAAATATGGAGACCGGCGAGCAAATAGAATGTCCTGCCCAAGAATTGGCAACAAAAATGGCGGAACTTTCACCCAATAAGCTTTAATCCTGATAGAGCAAAACTTTTCCAGAATATCAGCATCGTAACTACAGGGTCAATTATTGACCCTTTCTAGTGACCATGCTAGATTAACTGTCAAAATTTAATTCCTACCGGGTTGATTAAGGAAGTTATGGCTAGTAAAGAATTAGAAGTTCTTGAAGATTATATCGTTCAAAACAAGCTTAAGATTACCCGCCAAAGACGGGTTGTCCTCAATGCTTTTTTGGAATGCGAGAAACACGTCAGCGCCGAAGAACTTTATAATCAGGTAACGATTACCGACCCTAAAGTAGGACTGGCAACGGTATATCGCACCTTGGCCCTGCTAACTCAAAGCGGCCTAGCCTCAGACCTGGATTTTGGGGATGGGCAAAAACGGTATGAGCACAAATATATGCACGGCCATCACGACCACATGATTTGTACCGAATGCGGGAAAATTATCGAGTTCAATCATCCACTCATCGAAAAGTTTCAGGAAGAAGTCGCCAGCCGAAACGGATTCACCATTACCTCCCACAAGCTAGACATGTTCGGCCTGTGTAGCGAATGCCGGTAACCCCCCACCAGGCATGATGCCCATTCACTGTTTAACCCTGGTTTGTCTTAAGAGCAGCTATCTACCTTAATGTAACGAGAGGTTCAGGCACTAGGAATAGATTTTGCGCAACGAAAGCCAATGTAGTTAAATATTTCGTTCATGATCTGACCATAGGTGGTCACTTTGGGGAAGACCTTATTTTCAGGATGTAACCAGATTCGGTTGGTGATACGCAATGCTCCCGCCGAGGAGTCAAACGACCCCCCTCGCACAACTTTCGACTCTCCTTTACCTGGTCCCTTGGGATTGTTTTTCGTGCGGATTTTATAATAGGGCTCATACCAATCATCCACCCATTCCCAAACATTTCCCATCAGGTCATAAACTCCATACTGATTGGGAGCCTTGCTGCCGACAGGATGCGTCGTTTCTTCAGAGTTTTCTTCGTACCAGGTATAATCACCGTGCACCATATTTCCCCAGAAGTATCGGGTCGTTGCACCCCCTCGCGCAGCATATTCCCACTCTGCTTCGGTAGGCAGGCGACAGGCACCTCCTGATTTCTGGATAAACTTCTGCACATTGAGATAATTGACTTGTTCAACAGGCAGGTCAGCTCCGCTAAACTTTGAGGGATTAAATCCCATCAACTTTTCCCACCGCGCCTGGTTCACTTCATATTTGCCCAAATAGAAATCATCGACACAAACTTCATGCTCCGGTTTTTCATCTTCCTGGGCGTAATCATTTCCCATAGTAAAACACCCACCTTTTATAAAAACCATCCCCTCAGGCGCTTTACTCGCCTTTGCCTGATCTTCAGGAGAATATTGGATCGGGACCACTCGCTGATCAAGCTTAGAAGACGATTCTTCTGTCATCTCTGGAAGTTCAGAAAAGCTGGGATGAATTTCCTGGCTGGCTTGATCTTCTGCTTTTTCAGAGCAGGAAGAAAGCAGGAAAATAATACTGGCAATAAAGAAAATTTTAAATAAACGCATTGTTTTATTAGGACTTGGGAAAAGGCTGAATAATACCATTTTAATGGATTTTTACAAAAATAATTCTAAACCGCCAATAAATTCCTCCATTTTTCTTGTATTCATCAGTAAAAGAGTTAAAAAATAGCCTTAAATCATATAATACCTGATAAAAACCTTAAATTTTTCTTCCAAAAACCGATAAATAAGAGAAATACTTCTTTCTGTTACGGAGCCGGACTTTGCGATTAAAAAAACAATTTTGCGTCTTTACCCTTTTCATAATCTTTGGGGTGGGTTGTAGTGCCTTGGAAAAAACCTATCAGAAAACACAAAATGTGGTAGGAAGCCTAATTCCCATAGACAAGGAAAACTATAGCCCCATATTGACCTTTGGTTCGAATATTGACATAGAATTTGCCAGACATCAATTCAACCGGAGTGAGTATGCGGTGTCTGAATTTTATATAAAAAAGACTTTGGCCAACCGCCCTGATAATCGAGAAGCCATTCAACTCCTGCCGTGGGCATATTTTTTTCAAAAACGTTTTGATAAAGCACTTGTGGCTTTCAAACAAGCTCATGCCCGGTACAAAAAAGATCCAACACCCTTATTAGGTATGGGCTGGTGTTTTTTCAGTTTGAAGGACTACCAAAAGGCTCTGGAGAGCTTCGAGCGTGCTGAAAGGTTTGCTCCACATTCTTATGAGGTTCACAAAGGGAAAGCTTTCTCATACCTAAAACAAAGTCAGAGCCAACTTGCAAAAGAAGAATTTGGAAAAATTTTCCAACCTGCCAAAGTGATTGAGTTGTTAGAAACATGGGAAACCTGGAATCAATCCACTCATCCTTGGGAGATTGTTCCCTCAAGCCCCGAATCTCGTTCCATTTTCACCTTGCCCGTTGAATTCCCTCGATATCGCAGTCTTCTAATGGGAATGCCCTCAAATAATTTGGAATCCTTGAATTCAGCTTGGAAAAGTTTTTACCAGAGGAAATACGCCAAAGCTGCTGACATTTTTGAAGATCTTACCCAAACCAATTCTCCCAATCTGGATGCAGTGAACGGACTGGCTTGGAGCCTTTTGCATTTAAAGCAAATCAATAAATCTGAAAAAGTATTCAAAGAAATTTTAGAAATTTATCCGCATTTCTTGGGAGCGTTCAGAGGTCTAGAGGAAATCGAGGAGATCAAAAAGCATCAAGCCATCTATGTCCAATACTATATGGATCTAGGTAAACACCAGCTCGCAGTGACAAAGCTGGATGAGTTACTGGATCAATACAGCGATTGGGCGCATCTTTATAACCAATATGGAAAAGTTTTTCTTGCCCGTAATGAGTATGAGAAGGCCAGAGATTATTTTATGGATGCTCTGGAATATTCTCCTCATAACAATACTGCGCAACTCGGACTTGAGAATGTCCAAAAAGCTCTCGATAAACAATTATATAAAGCCGACCAAGCTTTAAAAAAGGGAGATTATAAAACCGCAACCCTGATTTATCATGATTATTTAGGCGATGAGGAATGGGAAACCACTCAATTCAAAGTAGCTCATGCCTATAACGGCCTGGGCTGGAGCCAGTTTCAGAAAAAGCAGTATGAATATGCTATTGATAAATTTTCAAAATCCATTGAACATGAAGACTATGAAGCTTCTTCTGCAAAGGGACTCGGCCTATCTCTATATGCCATAAAAAATTATCAGGACGCCATCCCATATCTTGAAACAGCCTTGAAGGCTGATCCTAAAAACAAGAATCTGGAATATAAACTAGATTGGAGCATTCTAAGAAGTGAGCCCTTAGACAGTTCTAAAAGCTATTTCGAAAAAATATTGGTAGATCAACCTCTCAGTGCCTCGCCATATATGGCTCTCGGTTGGATTCATTACGGTATGAACAATCCTGACCTGGCAGTGGAATACTTTCTCAAAGCTATTTCTTTGGATCCTGATTTTGCTCTGACTCAAGAGTTTATGGATTTACTTAAAAAAGAGCGTTTTGGCTGGCAGGTATATAATTCTCTAGGCTGGACATACTATCAAAAGCAAATGTATGACAAAGCGATGAACATGTTCAAGATTTCCTTAAGAATTCAGCCAAACAAATCAGAAGCTCGTAAGGGAATGGGCTATGTCTATTTTGTGAAGGAAAAGTATGACTTTGCCATTACCATGCTGGAGCAATGTCTAGCTTTAAACCCAGACCCCAACCCCGTTTTTGAAAGGGTCGCAGGCCCTAACGCCATTGCCCCATTTCAGATGCAAACGACAGCAAGAACCAAGCTTGGAAGGACTCATTATATTAATGGTGATATATCAATGGCCATTAACCAGTTTAACGAAGAAATCCGTCTGAATCCTATTCAGCCAGATGCTTTTGATGGTTTGGGATGGGCTTACCTAAATCAAGGCCGGATTCTGGAAGCCCGATCCGCGTTCAACAAAGCCATTGAACTGGAGCCACTTAATAATTCAGCCCATAAAGGATTAAATGAAGCCAAACTTGTAATGACCGAAAAACGCCTGAAGACAAAAATTGCGTCCCCCTTCTTTTCGCTAAAAACAAGTCCAAATTAGCTTATTAACGCTTTATTTACGCAAAAACAAAACTTTCAATTGACACTTTCCAAGATTCGCTTATAATACCTTACTATTCCACTGGTTGTATAAAAATTAGATGCGCTCAAAGATTTGGGGGGGGAAGAGGAGACCTTTCTCTTTTCACTGTAGGAGTGAGAAATCATGGAGTTGAATCTTGATTCGACTCCATGATCCCGGACGCCTGCCTATTCTCTTATTTATCCTTAGAGAACATTTCCAAATAAGAAGACTTGAGATAATCCACGACAGAGGGGTCTGCTAAAGTCGAGGTATCTCCCAATTGGTCGGCTTCATTCGCTGCGATTTTCCTTAAAATACGTCGCATGATTTTCCCAGAACGCGTTTTGGGTAGAGCGGGTGCCCAATGTATGACATCTGGAGATGCAATGGGCCCAATTTCTTTTCTCACAAACTGCACCAGAGTCTTTTTTAGCTCGTCACTCGGTTGCACCCCATCCATAAGAGAAACATAAGCATAGATTCCTTGCCCCTTTATTTCATGAGGAAACCCTACGACAGCGGCTTCCGCAACAGCTTCATTCAGCACAAGAGCAGACTCCACCTCTGCCGTTCCCATTCTATGTCCCGATACGTTGATGACATCATCGACTCTGCCAGTTATCCAGTAATAACCGTCTTCATCGCGACGACAACCGTCACCAGTGAAATAATATCCAGGATAAAGCTTAAAATAGGTTTCTTCAAAGCGTTCGTGATTGCCATATATCGTTCGCATTTGCCCCGGCCAGGGTTCAGATATCGCCAAAACTCCTGCAACCCCATTACCTTCCAGTATTTTTCCAGTTTCCGCCTCAATCACCACAGGCTTTACCCCAAAAAATGGCAGGGTTGCCGAGCCAGGTTTAGCCGGGGTGCAACCCGGTAAAGGGGTTATAAGGATGCCTCCGGTCTCGGTCTGCCACCAGGTATCCACAATAGGGCAACGTTCCCTTCCCACATTTTTATAGTACCACCGCCATGCTTCGGGATTTATAGGCTCACCTACCGAACCTAAAACCCTCAAGGTAGAGAGATCATACTGAGCGGGTGTGTCTTCTCCATGGGACATCAAAGCTCGGATGGCCGTTGGAGCAGTATAAAATTGTGTGACCTTTAGGCGATCCACAACATCCCAAAACCTTCCACAATTTGGATAAGTCGGGATGCCTTCGAACATGACTGTTGTAGCCCCATTGGCCAAGGGTCCATATATAATATACGAGTGGCCCGTGACCCAGCCAATATCGGCCGTGCACCACCAGATGTCGCCATCCTGATAATCAAAAATATATTTGTGGGTCATAGCAGTATAGATCATGTACCCACCAACATTATGCTGAACCCCTTTGGGTTTACCCGTTGCCCCGGAAGTATAAAGAATAAATAGCGGGTCTTCAGAAGACATAACCTCTGCATCACAAACGGGATCAGCACTAGCCATTTCTTCATGCCACCAGGTATCTCTACCCGATTGCATTTGAACAGAAATCTTTTCCCCCAGCCTCTGGGAAACAATGCAACTTTTAACAACGACCCCCTCTTTTTCAGCCAACTTTATGGCCTCATCCACATTGGATTTTAAAGGAACAGGTTTTGGGCCACGAAACCCTCCATCTGAGGTGACGAGTACGGTACAGTTGGAGTCTATAATTCTATCTGCCAAAGCTGTTGGGGAAAAACCACCGAAGACAATAGAGTGCACCGCCCCTACCCTCGCACAAGCCAGCATCGCAATGGCCAACTCCACCACCATCGGCATATAAATAGAGACTCGATCGCCTTTTTTAACCCCGTGACGCTTTAGGACATTGGAAAATTTGCAAACCTCTTGATGAAGCTGTTGATAGGTCAATCTTATGTTATCGCCGGGTTCGTTCCCTTCCCATAAAATGGCTGTTTGGTTTCCCCGTTTTTCCAGATGGCGATCCAAACAATTGACCGTAATATTAGTTTCTGCGCCTTTGAACCACTCAATGTTTATTTTTCCATTTTTGACATTGTAGTTATAGTCACGCACCTGATCCCATTTTTTAAACCATGTAAATTTTTCTGCCTCATCGGCCCAAAATTTTTCAGGATCATTAATTGAACGCTTATACATTTCCTCATATTGATCCATATTTGAGATCAAAGCCTTTGCTGATACAGACTCCGAAGGATGATAAATTTCCTCACTCATTTTTTATCTCCAACTAACCGTTGAAAAAACGGAAGTGTGTTTTTAAATAGATCGTACTACTCTGGCTGCTTCGGTTAAAGTCCAGAGACCATCAGGGTGAGTGAACTCACCATCCCGGATATTAAGTATCCAGGTACGCATTCGACCTGACACCTGCAACGCGACCATGGAAAAGCCTCCGCCTGAAGCAAATTGATCACTGATGTGAATGGTTTTTCCAAACTGATCCGTATTTTCAAATTTTTTATCAAAAACCGTAACCATTTCATCTTTGTTGGGAAGACGCCAATCATCATACCCCGCATATTTTTCTTCTCGCAATCCCCGGGCGTAATCAGCACTCTCCTGATAATTGACCCATTTCTTTAAATCATTCATGCTATCGGTTTTACACCACATCAACCCATGTGCCTTGGAGGTAACGGTACCGTCTCCGTTGTCTACAAACATATTCTCAGTATTATCGTCACTCATAATGATATAAAATTCTACTTTGATTTAAATTTAAGATAAAATATCACTTCAGCATTTTTTTTACAAAATTTCTTGGCAATATTAACCTCAAAAATTAAGTCCCAGTTTAAAATTCACATGCCTCAACCATCCC
The DNA here is from genome assembly GCA_018673915.1 of Nitrospina sp. Classification (GTDB taxonomy): domain Bacteria; phylum Nitrospinota; class Nitrospinia; order Nitrospinales; family VA-1; genus LS-NOB. Next base: position 9,948 of record JABHBK010000034.1, read on the forward strand.
TGCCAGAGAAAAAAGTTTTATTAACTCATCTCAACTGGAACCTGCAAAGGTTAGATGAAGTATTAAAACAGGGAAGTACCGAATATTTCAAAAGTGCTGCCCTGCAACGGTTTGGGCATACCTACACTATGGCTATCAAAAGTATACGTGGTTTTGGAGAGCCCGAAGGGGAAACCAGTGATATTGAATGTATTGTATTGGCCGCACAAAATGGCTGGATGGAAGAATCACCCCAATGGGAAGAAATGACCGCAGACTTTAAATGTATCAATCAAAAGCCTCTTGAGCAAGAAGTCGAAGTCATCTATCAGAAACTCCCCCGCTACCATAAAGCTTTCAAAATACTATATTTACACCTGCAAAACCTGACCTGATTTAGTTAAAGCATTTCCTTTAGTTTGTCCAGCGCTCTTCTGCGATGAGAAATGGCGTTTTTCTCTTGTGAAAGCATTTCTGCATACGTTTGTTCATAGCCTTCCGGGATAAAAATCACATCCCAGCCAAAGCCATTCCCCCCCCGGATACGGTCTGCCAAAGTTCCGTTTACTTCCCCTCGGGCAATTTTCAACCTTTTGCCATCATAAACAGCGAAACAGCAAATTGCAGTGACTCTCCGGTCTTCAAAAGCGTTGACCATCTTTAACATGCCCTGGCAGCCTACTGTTTCTTCAAACCATTTGACCAATGCTCCAGGCAAACCATTCCAGGCATGAAAGACCAAACCAGAGTCTTCCACCATCACCGGGCGTTGCAAAACAGAATAAGCTTGCTGGGCCTTATGTCGAACCACCTCATCCAGATCCGGGGTCTGGATTTCATACAGCCCTTCTACTTGCACCGAATCAAGATCCAGACCCAAAATTTCACACGCCTCCTTCACCTTATTGGGATTTCCTGTTACAAATTTAAAATTGCTTAACATAACGGAATCCCTCCGCAGGATATTTGCAATAGCTTTTTCCTGCCAGCAACCCTGTTCTCGGCTTGACGAGGGATTGCACATTTGCTATACATTGGCCTTCTCCATTCGTCCCATAGCCTTAATATCGATTATTTACCTAGTTAAAATTAATGAAACTGCTTACCCGATTGCTCACATATTCTTTTTTACTGGTTTTCCTCAATTCTTGCAGCCAGATTTTTGAGGTCGATGCCGATGTGCAAGCCAGGCAAGCCTTACTGGATCTGGTTAAAATACAGGAAAAGTTTTATCAGGAAAACAAAAGATATGCCACCGGCCATGCGGAAATAGAAAAATACAATCTAAAATATCATTCCGGCATTGTTTATCTTGAAATCGAATCCGCAGGAAAAGACACATTCAGAGCTGTTTCCCTGCCAGCAGAATCTACCACAGCCCGAGTATTCGCCTATGACAGTGATCAGGGCGGGTTTTATGAAATGGAGGAGGAGGAAGTTTCAAGATATGTCCTCGGAGCTTTGAGAGCTATCCGCGATGAAAAGCATAAAAAAGAACTCAATGAAGTAACCGGCTGGATTTTAATGAGCGGAATGGGGTTTCTGGGTTTGCGGTTTTTTTCCCGCTATCGATCTAAAGAAAACAATCCCGGTATTTGGGCCTATATCGTATGTCTGCCGGCTTTAGGTTGGGCGGTCACCCTACTTGGAAATATGGAACCCGATGTGGTATTCACCCCAACAATTGGTCAGATTACTTGGGCTGGCTTGGCAGTCGCTCTATTCGCATTTAGTCTGGAAGGCAGGTGGCTAATGAAGAATAAAAGTCTGCAGACCCCAGCTCCTTTGATAAGCCTCTCCATATGCACATTGCTCATATCCCTATTGAGTGCTGGAGTCATGGCATACATACTGAAAACTAATGCCTGGTAATTGGGTCAGTTCAAACGAACAGTGAGAATGTGAAGAGTTCCCGGTTTGCCCAAACCCTCCCTTTGGGAGTGAAGAGTAAAGCTTTGTCCATCCTGTGTGTTTCGTGGAAGGGTGAATTTGAGGGGGCCCTCGGAAGAATTTAATGTCATAACCCTTCCGCCATCAATTTGGTTGCGCTGTATATTCATCTCATAAGAAAAACGGGAGTTTGCCGCACTCGTAATTTTCTGGACAGGCACACTCAGGTTCAATACAAGATCACCTCGTCGCTTGGAAAAGATACTGCTCTCCCCCTTGTCCGGGATTCTAAGAGACATCTGGTTCCAATCTCCTGAGGGAACTTTTATTTCAAAACGGTCCTTACCAGATTTTAAATGGATGCTCGCACCTTTTTGAATGGTGGATTCTGATAGTTTTATATCAATTTGATTATCCAATTGAAAAACTTTACTGTCCAGATCAACCAGAAAACTCAGACTTGAGGTGAAGGCCCGCTGAACAGCAGGGTTTTCTTTCAGCCTGTTAAATAGTTTTACCCATTTTTTCGAGTTACGGTTTTGATGCAAAGAAACTGGATGTGCTGGTAGAACATTAGATTTATAATGAGTTTCCAGTTTTTCGAAAGCCTGATTGATTTCTTTCAGCCGAGTGTCTGACTGTTGAGGGTCGGTGGTTCTCTTTTCTGGATTCACATCGGGATGAAATTGTCTGGCGAGGGAGTGGTAAGATTTGCGCACTTTTCGCCAATCTTCCCCCGGGGATACATTTAGGATTTTAAAACATTCAACAATTTGCATAAGAGTCCCTGTATTCAGGATTTGTGCCGCAACCTGAAAAATGGATGACGCTTTAAATATCAATTAGATATAAAAATATCCTCTTTTTGAGGCTGTTGCAACTGGGAAAATTTTTCTAAAAGGGTCTAAATTTCATAGTTTATTATTTTTCAATGAGTTATATTTAGAATGTTTGATAGGTAATCTCTATCAGCCCGGCAAAATTTACCCAAACACAAGCAAAACCATTTGAAATTTTGGAACTTTTCCAATTCGCATGATTATGAATAGCCTCGCCATTTCTAGAAACTTCTTTGGCACCTCGGAAGCCGAACTCAATGAGTTGTTCACCGACTGGGAAGTTGAGACCTATCGGGTGCATCAGGTATTTACCTGGGTCTACCACTACCATTGCCGGGACTTTAACGAGATGACTAATCTTTCAAAGTCTTTGCGGTCGCGGTTGGCGGAAAACTTTCATTTTGCGCTTCCAAAAATTCAAAGCCGAACTCATTCCAAAGACGGGTCTATCAAATATTTATTGGAGTTGGAGGATGGTGCGGTGGTTGAAAGTGTTTGGATGCCTTCAGAGTCCAGAAAAACATTATGCCTTTCCACGCAAGTGGGATGCCGCTTGAATTGCTCATTTTGTTTAACCGCCAGCTTAGGTCTGAAACGAAATTTGACGGCCGCTGAGATTATCGGACAACATCTCGCAATCAACGCAGAACTAAAAGAGGAAGACCAAATCACCAATATCGTTTTCATGGGTATGGGTGAACCGTTGGATAATTTGGGACCGGTTGTGAATGCCCTGCGTCTCATGACCTCTCCGCAAGCCATGAAAATATCAACAAGAAAAGTAACCGTTTCCACCTCTGGATTGGTGGACAAAATGAAAGCTTTTCAAAATGAAAATATCCACATAAATCTTGCCATTTCCCTCAACGCTTCTGATAATGCTACCCGCGATCGATTGATGCCTATAAATAAAAAATATCCTATTGAGGTATTGATAGATTGTCTCAAGCAATATCCATTAAAACCTCAAAGACGACACACTATTGAGTATGTCCTGCTTGCAGGTATTAACGATTCGGATGAGGATGCGCAGAGACTGGCAAAATGGTTGAAAGGTGTCCCCAGTAAGATCAACCTGATTCCCTTTAACTCATTTGATTCCTCTGAATACAGACCTCCCTCTAAAGAGAGAGTTCTAATTTTCCAAAATTATTTAATCGAACAGAATTTTTCTGCATTTATCAGACAAAACCGGGCCACAGACATACTTGGTGCATGCGGACAGCTTGCAGCACAGTCAGAAGTGAGCACCCCCAGTTAGATTTAGATATTGAACCAAAACTCTTTCCAAAATTTTCATGAATAACTCTGAATCCAAAACTCTCGAACTGTCTATTGTTATCCCGTTGTACAACGAGCGGGATAACCTGATTCCACTTGAAGACAAGCTGGAGACCGAACTATCTAAACTGAACCTGAGTTACGAAATCATTCTTATTGATGATGGCAGTATCGATGGAAGCGCGCATTTAATCGAATCAATGAAAAAACATAATCCGCATATCAGGCTTATCCAATTCGGCCATAATCACGGGCAGTCTGCAGCATTCGCGGCTGGATTTAAAGCCGCCCGTGGAGAGATTTTTGTTACCCTTGATGCCGATTTGCAGAACAACCCTGCCGACATTTATCTTCTTCTTGAAAAGATGCAGGACTACGACGTGGTCTGCGGCTGGCGCCACAAAAGAAATGATTCGTGGGTTAAAAGGGTTTCCTCAAAAATTGCTAATGCGGTGCGGAATAAATTGAGTGAAGAGGAAATTGCTGATACCGGCTGTTCCCTGAAAGCCTTCCGCCGGGAATGTTTCGACAATGTTAAGCTCTTTAAAGGAATGCACCGGTTTTTCCCCACTTTAATGAAGATGGAGGGATTCCGGGTTACTCAAGTCAAAGTGAGTCACCACCCTCGGCTTCATGGAGAGTCAAAATACAATATTAGAAACCGGCTGTTTTCTTCTTTCAAGGATTTACTTGCCATCCGCTGGATGAAAAAGCGTCAAATTAACTATGATATTATTAAGGAGGATTAAATGACAACAAACCAATGGCTGATCATTGGATTTGTAGGGCAAGCTCTTTTTGGAGCCCGTTTTATTATTCAGTGGATTGTTTCTGAGAAAAAGGGAGAAAGCACCATTCCCCTTGCGTTTTGGTATTGCAGTATTGGCGGTGCAATTGTACTTTTGACTTATGCCGTACACAGGCAAGACCCCGTTTTCATAGTTGGGCAAAGCCTGGGAAGCATTATATACGTTCGCAATCTTGTGCTCATCGACCGCAAGAGAAAAGCCCTGGCCACAGGAGGAGTTGAGGATGAACAAATGGAAAATTAGAATGGGTGGTTTGGCTCTCCTGGTATTGGGAGCCTTTCTTTTTGTCTGGTCCGTAAAATACGTTCAAGCGGAATGGCCTCAAATATTTACCGGCTTACTCTCCGTATTCAGCATCTCCATGGGCTTTGCTTTGCTCATCATGCCGTTGGAGATACAGGAGGATAGTTCAACATCGGATTGACCTAATTTTCCTCCTTCACATCCCTCCTGAAAACACCCTTTTTTCTTACTCAAAAAATAAGTAAAGCCTTTTATAAGCAACAGTTTTGAAAGTTCTTGACTTTACTTAACCCGTATGATATTCCTCTACCTTCTTCAATCCTTTTAACCTTAAAAACTGGTTAAAAGTTTTGATGAATAGAGGTTTTCCATAGTTGGGAAACGGGTACTTATCGCCTTCTTCAGGCCATTCATTTAAGTGATGATGAAACAATCTCAGAGTCCTTTAAAAAACACCTTTTTAAAAACCCTTGTCTGTCTGATATTTGTTTATTTGCTCGGACATATAAGCCCCATTCTTTCTGTCTCTTCTAATACCTTCTTTTCGAATCTGAGTTTTCAGGCCGTGGCATATGCCGAAGAAGATGATGAGGAAGATGAAGACGATGAAGACGAAGACGATGAAGAAGGTGAAGAAGAAGGTGAAGAAGGTGAAGAAGGAGAAGCTGAGGAAGAAGATTTATCCTATCTAACCGATATCGGTCCAGCCGCAGAACATGAGTTTGAAGAATACTCCTTTCTAGGCATGAGCAACCGTAAGTTCACCTGGGCAGCAGCTCAGCTTCATATTCTTTTTGCTTCCTTTATTTTAGGTTGTCCCATGTTCGTGGTCATCATGGAGGTTATGGGTGCCCGTCGAACTCAGGGAGTTCGTAAAGCTATCATCCTATCAAACGTGTTCCTAGGAGTTCTCATAGGCGTTGTCATAGGGATCACGGGTGAAATCATAGTTGGAATCCATCATGGTGTGCTCTATGGCATGTGGGCTTGTGCTTTTGGAGCCTTAATCGTTAGTTTCCTGAATTATTTCCACCGCTTAATGAATATTCGGGCATCTGCCTTTGTTGGAGCGGTGTTCGGTGCCCTGATTTCCATGGGTCTGACTCCCGTTGAGCATTATGAGGTTTCCGGAATTATTCTTGCTCTGGTTAATGGTGCGGTGGGGGGACTACTCTCTAATGGCATCATGTTTGCCAAATCCGATTTCAAATTTGAACGTTTGTCTCATGAAATCACCAAAGTAATTGGCATTTGTTACAGTTTTACTGCTTTGACAGGTGGTCTCTTCCTCTTTGTCATGCTGGTTGCCTACAAAGATTTCATTACTTATCTAATAGCCTCGTTTCCGACCCTTTTCATGGTGGCCTACCCCACACTGTTTATTCTGGAAACGGTGGTCATGTATATCTATGTCTATTCGTGGGATCCGCTGAACAAGGCCAACAAAAAAGGCCGTCATATCGTTACAGGTGTCATCCTGAATATTCTGGGGCTTTCTCTCCTAGTAGCTCTGGATGGACCTGCAACCTTCATGCAGACCCCAACAAAACCCCTTGACCAGCTTCTTAATATCAGCGAGTGGGATAGAATCGCAAATATGGCCTGGATGCCCTTGAATTATCACCGTCTCGTGGGCAATGGAACCTTTGGCGGTTATATGGTTTGCATCATCGGTGCTTATATGTACCTGTGGTCGGACAAAACAGAAGAGCGAGAATATTATGATTGGGTAGGTTACATTGGCAACTTGATAGGCGTTGCTATCATGATTCCCCTGCCTGCTATGGGTTATATTTTTGTCCGCGAAATTTACCAATATGACGCAACCATCGGCATGTATATCATGTCCGACCGGGAGTCCATGTTCATGCTAGTGCAAGGGCTACTGGTAGGTACTATGTTTAGTGCCAGTAATATTTATATGTGGGTCAGTATGAAACGTATTGAGAATGCCGAGAGATTTTTCCCGGCCATGAAATTCGGATTCGTACTGATAGTTATATCTGCCACCATCTGGTTTACGCCCCGACGATTTTTCGCGACCATGCTCCCTGAACCGGGCATGAACCCAGACATGGTTTTACCGGATAATCTGGCTTTTCTCGCCCTGATGGTTTCAAAAAATACCGCAGCATTTTGTTTGGTGACGGTAACGTTCATCAACTACATCTTCTACACCATCGCCACTAAAACTGGAAAAGTACATTATGGCAAAGTGAATCCGTTAGGCCCTTATGTTCTCATTTTCCTTGGTTTTGCCGATATCTGGCTGATGAGCTGGATGGGTACCATTCGCGAACTGTCGAGAATGAATTGGCATATATATAAAGTTTTCAAAGATGTAACTCCGGAAAAGTTTGCACCGTCCTTAGCTGAGTCGGGTTTCCACGTTACTACAATTGTTTGGACTTTTTTCATCCTGATGACAGCTATCATCTGGATCGGAATCAAGTATCCAAAAACTAAAAAGAAAGAAACTGAGCCTGCGCAAGCCTCACCGCAAATGGCCGAATAAGTTTATTCAGGAGCAAAAGTGCAATGAAAATTGATGTAATCATTGTTGGCATCATCGCCGCCTTGAGTGGTCTGTATGCCCTTTACAGTAGTTTTGGAGTTATCGGAGCTGGGGCCGGTCTTGCGGTCATGATCACTTATGCCCTCCTCCTCAAAGTTAGGCCCAAAAAGGTACAAGAGAAAACGTTTTTTCAAAACGTCCGATTCAAGATCCCAGTAGTCATCGTTATAGCCGGAATTATTTGGGTCGTGGCGGGAAAATTCAATTTCCCCATATGGTGGCAGATTGAGTTTGTTTCTTTCGCCCTTGTGGGATTCTTTTTCTTCACCCTTCTGGATTGGAAAACACTCTCCCTAGAAAAATCAAGTTTCGATTGGATCAAGCGTCTATTGGCTACTTATGCCCTCGCTTCGGGTATATTTATTGGCGTGACCGCGCAACTGCCACAATTTGATCCTGAGTATGAGCTTGCTAAGCTAAACAGACCCCCGGTTGTATTAAGTGGTCTCGCTGGCCCTGAAGTCATCGCCGCCGGACGCGAAGTATTCGAAAATAATAAATGTTTCAACTGCCATAAAGTTTTTTGGGAAGGCAACTCAGACCGTGGCCCAAATTTGGGCACAAAGCAGATTGGTCTTTACTCCGAGGATTATATTAAAGATCAGATCCTCAACCCTCGAAGAAATCAAGCTCCAGGCTTTGAGGACCCAAAATCCAAAAAGGCCATGCCGACTTATTATGGCGATGACTTGAGTGAAGACGAGTTGTCCGCCCTGATATCTTATTTAAAAACAATGCGTGATCCCACTCATATGCCGGTTGAAGGCAAATTCCCCAATCAATGGACCTGGTGGGATGATAAAGATGTACTTGCTGAAGGCCAGCAGGTCTTTGAAGGTGTACATCCTGCAACAGAGGGACTCAGTTGCGCAGTCTGTCACGGCAAGGATGGTACGCCAATGATGACCGGCGCTCTTGATTTCAGAAATGAAAATAATCCTGATACCAATAAAATTGAAGGCGATCATACGGACAAACTATTAAAAGATTGGCCGGATGACCTATGGTATCGCCGGGTTACCCGTGGTGTTCCCAACACGCCTATGGCTCCTTGGGGAATGATTTTCGAACATCTGTATCTCTGGAAGGCTGAAGCCTATGCCCGGACTTTCCATGATCCTCTGGACAAACGCACCGCCAAAAGGCCTGTGCCGCCTGTCCCCACCAAAGAAGAGGTAGAAAGCTGGAAAACGAAGGAGTTGTTCCTCGATCCGCTACTTTAGAGAAATTTAAATTTTCATGAAGCCGGTCCCGTTTAACGGGGTCGGCTTTATTTTTGCCTGTTCGACAAAATCAAGACAAGTTTGATAGAATGGATGCCTTGAAATGTTTATGATCCTTCGGAGATTGAAATGAGTAAAATTGATGACTTGGTAAAAGAAAACCTGCTAGAAGACGGCACTATCCTGCATCTTCGTGATAAATACATAGGCATACGTGGTTGCATGGAACTTGCCACAAAAGAAGCCTTAAAAACTGTAACGCAACTTATTCTCCCAGGAAACCAGATTGCGGATGAAGGTTTGGAGGCACTGGCTGATTCTCCCTACTTAACCAATTTGGAAGCTCTCAATATCAATCACAATGATATTGGCGATGATGGAGCGGTCTCCCTGGCCAACTCAGAAAACTTACCCAGATTGAAAGAAGTTTCCATGTTCGGTAATGTTGTAGGAGATGTAGGGGCTCAAGCTTTCGCTAATTCTTCCCAAAGTAAAAAATACCTCAAACTGGATCTTTATAAAAACCAGTATACAGACATCGGTTATAAAGCTCTCACGGAATCAGAGAACCTGAAAAACTGCGAAGAACTGGAAGTCTATAGGGATTAACAATATCCCGGCCACAGGAGGTGTGGTCGGCTAGCGATCCGGCTATTTTGCCATCATACCAAGGCGTACAATAACCTCACACGGGAATGCAAATCTGCATTCATCCTTTTTCAGCCCATTGAGCAACATCGTAAGTCTTAACCTGTAAAGCATGGATAAGCTTAGGGGTGCCCGTCATCTCTACATCGAGAGCTTTATGGACCAGTCGAATTCGTTCCATAATATTGGCATTTTCAAATTGGGGCGAAACGACCACTATTGAATAATGCCCACCACCTCCAGCCGCTTTATGCCCGCGATGCAAGTGGCTCTCATCAATAATTTCTACATGTTCCGCAGAGATTTTCTCTCTGAGGTTTTGATTTATAATTTCAACAGTATCCATAAATTTTTCAAGGGGGTTTATAGGTTAATTTTATTCAGTAGGTTTGGGACGAAATCCCACATCCGGAAAATCTTTAAACTGGTTGAGATTATCCTGAAACTTCTGGAAAGCCACATTTTCTTGTTCGTCCATCAGCTTAGCCCGGCAACGTGCACAAACAGGTATTTTCCCAGAATTATAACCTCTAATTCTGTTTTTGACTCCGCATTGAGGGCAAGGTATGATGGCTAAATCAGGATCACTCATTACTTATCATAACAAACTGACAGCTTAAGTTAAAATAGTTCTTAAAATATTCGATAAAATGTTTATATTTAGACAGATCGGCCAAAACCAGAAAGTTCCTTTCACCACCAAATTGGCCTTGGTATTCTGGATCATTCTGAGTTTGGCTATATTGTCCTTTTTTGCTTTCAGTATTTTCTTAATTGCCTTAATGGTTGGCGTAGTATTATTTGCAACCAACCTGTTTCAGAAAAATAAAAGCTCCATACCCAAATCCCCCTCAGGTTTTCAAACCCGAACCTATTCTTCGCCCCCTAACACCAAGAATGATGACGTAATAGATATTTGAACTCCATTTTCTATTTCAAATGAAATTCTCCAAGGACATCACCTTATTTTTTATAGGTCCCACTGAGTTGCCCTGCCAGACCTATAGTCCTTGCTTTATAGGCAGGAAAATTATCCATGAATAAAAATATGAAAAAGAACCTATTTGTCTATGCGGCTATATTGCCCATATTTGTGGCTTGTATGGCATATTTTTTACCTATGGATAAACAATTTTTAAAAGATTTATACCGCAATTTTTATAATAGCAATCACGATTCAGCTATGAGTCTGGATTTAGGATTTTCACATCTTCGCAATGTATCCCTGGACGAAAGTAACTGGACTGTGTGGGGGAATATTAGTGGCTTGCTTTTAAAGACACCTAAAATAATATTTGAAAAATTTCGCGGTTTTCCTTCACGACCCACCATAAACACATTACATATCGCTATTAAATTTCGAAGTTACCAACAGTTGCTCAATGATCGTGAGCAAGCCATGGAAAAGGGTATTCTCCAAAACCCAAAAAAATTAAAGGCCAAAATATTTTTTAACGGAAAACAATATAAAACAGAGCTTCGCTTAAAAGGCGATAAATCGGAGCATTGGAGAAGCGAACACCGGATGAGTTTGCGTGTAGCCCTCAAGGGGAATAAAAACATTCTAGGCTTTAAAAAGTTTTCATTACATAAAATGGAAGCCAGGCAATTCCCATTTGACCATGTTTTTCAGTCGACAATAAGACGCCTCGGAAATTTATCGTCGGTACATAAATATGTGCGTGTTGTTATTAATGGGGTGAGTTGGGGAATTATGAATATAGAAGAACATATGTCAAAAGAGCTTCTCGAAAAACAAGGAAGAAAAGATTCAATAATCATGAAATTTGGGAATGAAAAAATATGGACCCTTGGACAACGTTCTTACCCGCATTACAGATTGTCTGACTCAAAACTTAATATAAAATTATATTCTCAGAACAAATATTTAAAAAATAGAATTTTTAGAGAATGGTTTACATATGTTTCAGAAAAAAGACTCAATAAAGAAAATGATGAGTTATATAGTTTTGACCATTATGCTATGGCATTAATTTTAGCTAAAGTCTGGAATAACACCCATACATTAAAGCCATCCAATGCACGACATTATTTCAACCCCTACCTGTTGAAACTAGAACCCATAACAGCAGACCAAGGTCACTATGCGCTAATTCGAGAAGACGACAAAACAGCCAAAACCCAAGATGAACCAAGTCAATTTAATCCTATAAAATTTATTATAGAAGACATATATCAACATATAACAGAGACCGATAAATATAAGAAAAATTTTAACGCAAATTTCCTTTCCGTAGTGAATGCACTAAAGAATATTGAGGATGAGTTTAGCATTGCTCAAATTTATTTCCCCATTAACAAGAAAATTATTCCTGACATCCTAAGCGTTAATAAAAGGATACTCTCTGAAACTTCAGATAGTGCAATCTCCAAAATAATACCCGAAGCTAAGGAAATCGATAAATTACAAATTATTAATCGACTACCAACCGACTTGCAAGCCAAGGAATTTTCACAACATTTACTTATTAGACATTATGAAGATGGAGAATTAAAAATTTTCAACTTGTTGCCTGACACTGTGAATCTCAAAAGTTTAATACTTGATGAGACCACAGAGCTGAATCTTGATGTGGCAGTTCCCGGTTTCTTGCCTGGAAATTACAAGCCATTTATTTATCAAACTAAATTACGGGGAATTTACGACAATAGAATTATTTCAAAAACTGAATATAAAGGAAATGATCTAAGTCTCGCAATTGGCCCAACGTTTCTCAAGGGTTTACGAAATCCATTGTTACCTACCAAAGTTAAAAACAACCGGGAGTATTTGAAAGAAACAGATGAAAACGTATGGCTCATACGTAGTGGAATATGGAATATTGATGAACCGATTGTTATTCATGGGGACCTTACCATTGAAAAAGGGGCAGAGCTTTACTTCACTCAAGATTCCTACCTGATTGTTATAGGCTCCATTCAGGCAAAAGGCACGCTCGATTCAAAAATAGTTTTTGCTCCTCAGAATAAGAGCTGGAAAGGGATATATGTAATTGGTGATGGAGATAAATCCTCTGAACTAAAGAACGTAATAGTTAAATCTACGTCTGGCCTTAAACATGGCATGCTCAATTTGTCCGGAGGTGTAACTTTTTATCATGCCAATGTAGAAATTGAAGGTGCGCACTTTGAAAAGACTCTTGCAGAGGATGCATTAAATATTGTTAAGTCTAACTTTTCATTAAATGATATTCGATTTCATGGAACCAGTTCGGATGCTTTGGATAGCGATTTTTCTAGTGGAAAAATTGTTAATTCTGTCTTCAATGATATTGGAGGAGATGCTCTGGATTTTTCGGGCTCACGTTGTACCATTAAAAACGTAGAAATATTCAATGTCCAGGACAAAGCTTTTTCAGTAGGTGAAGTGAGCACTATTACAATAGAGAAAGCACAAATAAACAAAATTGGTATTGGTATCGCCTCTAAGGATGGAAGTAGTGCTACAATTTCTAACTCCAAAATAGAAAACTACACACTTCATGCTGCAATGACTTATAACAAAAAAGGATTTTATGAGGGTCAACCACGCATAGAATTATATGAAACTGAGGTAGATGGCGATCATCCCTTTGCTAAACAAGAACAAACAAGTTTACTGGTTAATGGGGTTGAATTTCCCGCAGGCAATATAGATGTTCAAGCGTTATATCAATCAGAAAAAATTCAAAATTAAAAAATACTCATGAAACTGAAGTGAGGATTTCGTCGGAAAAGTTTATTTTCTGGGCTTTTTATAAATATGGGTGGCCTTGCCATAGAATGCTTCAGCCGACTCCATAATCGTCTCAGAAAGCGTAGGGTGAGGATGAATGGATTGCGCTAAATCTTTTGCTTTTAAACCATGATCTACTGCCAAGACCCCCTCCCCTATTAATTCGCCCGCTCCTACCCCTGATATTCCCACACCCAGAATTTCCTCTGTATCCGGATCAAGTATCAGTTTGGTAACACCCTCTTGTCTACCAAGCGTCTGGGCTCTTCCCGATGCACCCCATGGGAACTTGGCCACTTGAATTTTTCTGTTGCTGTTTTTTGCTTCGGTTTCCGTTAATCCGCACCAGGCTATTTCAGGATCGGTAAAAACCACAGCCGGAACACAATGCTTTTTTTGACTGCAGTTCTCTCCAGCCAGAACTTCGACAACTGCTTTTCCTTCTGCTGAAGCTTTATGAGCCAGCATGGCACCTCCAATTACATCACCAATCGCAAATATGGAGGGCTCAGCGGTTTGAAATTGTTTATCCACAATAATAAAGCCCTTTTCATCTGTTTTAATTTTTGTGGTTTCCAAACCAATATCAGTCGTATTGGGTTTTCTACCTACCGCTATCAGGACTCTGTCATAATGATTAGGAATTAAATTCTCAGGCCCATCAAATTGAACCGATACCTGATTTTGACTTAATTTACAAGAGACTACTTGGGTGTTTAAATATATATCCTTAAACTTTGTTTTAAGTCTGGATAATAATACTCGAACAAGATCACGGTCTACCCCTGGTAACAGTTCACGGGTCATTTCAACCACTGTCACACGGCTACCTAACGAAGCATATACCGTTCCCATTTCCAACCCAATATATCCTCCGCCAACAATCAATAAGTTTTCCGGAATTTCCTCCAACTCCAGCGCAGTGGTTGAGGTCAAAAGTCGCTTGCCAATATTAGAAAACAATGGGGGGCATACTGGCTGAGATCCGGTAGCAAGAATACAATAATCAAACCCTATCTTGTCCTTATCGTTGAGCATCAGACTGTGACTGTCTAAAAGCCTGGCCCTCCCCTGCACAAATTCTACCCCCCGTTGTTTGCAGAGCGAAACAAGCCCATTGGCCATTTTGTTGATGACTTCACTATTCCAATCACGAATTCGATTCAGATCAATTTCTGGAGGTTGGAATTTCACCCCAAACGCTTCCGCATCACGGGTTTCCTCAATCAATTTGGAAAGATGGAGCAATGATTTAGATGGAATGCATCCCTTATGTAGGCACACGCCCCCGGGTTTGGGGTTTTCATCAACCAGAGTAACCTTCATTCCCAGATCGGCAGCTAAAAAAGCGGCTGTATACCCTCCCGGGCCGCCACCAAGAACAACAACTCTTTTTTTATCCATAGAATTAAACTCTTATAATCAGGCTAGAACTAGCGGTGCCTTTTGCGGCTCAATTGTTCCCAAACTCTTGGCTCTGCTTTAGTGTTCATTTTACCAAACATATAATGAAAAAGTTTTTTCGCGTCCTGTTTGCTAACATTTTCACCAACTAGTCGCGAGACAATGGACTCTTCAATTTGTAAAAATGGTTGCAATTGTTTACCCACTTTTTTAACGATCTGAAGATTACTAAGATCAGAAGCGGGTTTATTATTTTTTGAGGGCTCCCCATGCCTTTTTGTAGAGCCTTTACCCAAGAGTTTTGACTTAGCATCAATAGTTTTTTCAGATAAATTTTTAAAACCAATAAAATAAGGCAGGGCGAATCCTGAGTCCAAGTCACACAATGATTCAAGATTGTTTTGAACAACTGCAATTAGATTTTCAGAATGAACCTGAGAATTACAGGTTTTCCATTCCCAAAATTTATCATCAACCAGCGTCAAAACTTTAAGGTCCATAAGATGTCTTAAAAATAACTCGACAATATCCTCACTCAAATCATCGGGTACAATGAATTCCACAAAAAAACTTATCCATTCATCCATGCTCATCCTGCCTGAATAAACCTTTTTCATCGGCTCATCCTTTATCCTGCAGTATTCGATCCAAGCGTTTTTGAATCATTATTCTCCATGAATTTGATAAGGCCGGAAGAGAGATTAAGTCTTCCATATTTTGGACATTCATTCCCCCTTTTCGTAAGAGAGCATTTGCATTTTCAATAGAAAACCCATTAGCGTCTTTATGAATTAATTTTAGGGTGCTTCCAGATTCCACCAAGCCTGCTTTAAGCACCCTTAGATAATATCCGCTAAAACCGGTTTTTTTTATACTGCAGGCCATACTTTGATCATTAAACACCTTATTCAATTTATGACATGGTTGGCGGGGTTGAGAGATTTGAACCTGAGCGGACCCGACCTCGAAAATATCACCAATATTAACATCCGTTTCAAGCATTCCTTCCACGCTTAAATTTTCTCCCAAAGAACCTGATTCAAGTTTCCGGTTTAGTTTTTCATTCCAATAGGACAAATGTTCAACGCAGTAGACACATAAAGCTAAATCTTCCCCGCCATGGATTTTGGTATCACCCACACCATCTCCTTTTAAACCCAAATGATCCAAGAAGATTGGACCTGAGACAGGAGTTTTAAAAATGCCTGACTTGTATTTTTTTGGACCACCATCAAGGGAAACAAGGCTGGGACTGGCAATATTGATGGAAATAATCTTCAAGTAAAAATCTCCAAAACTTTACATCTAAGGTATTAAACACAGGTCAAAGATTACTTACTGTAATAGTGATAACAATCCCGGCCATCATTTTTGGCCATATATAAGGCTTCATCAGCACACCTGATAAGAGATTTCACATCTTTTCCGTCAATGGGGTATAAACCAATGCCTATACTCAAGGTTATATTAAGTTCATGATCCTCGATAAAAATAGTAGGACGAATTTTGTCTAGTAGTTTTTGCGCAAGCTTCCCTGCATCTTCTTGATTTGAAATATCCGGTAAAAGAAGAATAAATTCATCACCTCCAAGTCGAGCCACAGTATCCTGTTGGCGTAAACAATCTTTAAGTCTATTTCCCACTGCCTGTAAAAGCTGGTCACCAATATCATGGCCTAAGTTATCATTAATTTGTTTGAAGCGATCAAAGTCTATATACAATAAGCCTACCAGGCTTTTGCTTCGCTGAGCCTGAAGTAATGCCATTTCTAACCGGTCGTTCAAGAGAATTCTGTTAGGTAAACCTGTTAAAGAATCATGATAAGCCATGTCTCTCATGGCACTTTCAGTTCTTTTTCTTTCTAATTCCGCACCGGCTCGCGAAGCGAATATTTTAAGAATTGAGAGAGTGCGCTTTTGATCCAACATGGGTTTGTCATCCATAATGGCCAAATGCCCGATAATCTTATAATGGGAATCAAAACAAGGTACCCCCGCGTAGCTGACAACTTTTAATTCTTTAAGGGTTTGGTCATTAGGATATGCGTCGGTAACATTCCTGGGGTGGAACGCCAGCATTCCCGCTAACACCTCTTCACCTGGAGTATCTACGGTATTAAAAATCTTTTTTTCAGAATAATCATTACCTTCCCATCCGGCAAGAACAGAACACTGAAGGTCCTTAATATTAATAGATTCATTTACGAAAGCATATTTCACAGGAAGTGCTTTAGCCAAATGGAGGACTAATGATCGAAAAAACTCATCTCCAACCTGAGAGGAAGTACCCTCAACAATTTGCCTGAATGCTTCTTTCTCTATTTGACGCTTGATCTCCCCGCCAATACTGGCTACAACAGCTTCTAAAATAGATTGTTCGTTTTTTAACCACAGTCGGTCCTTTTTTTTAGAGCCTAGTGCAACAAAACCCCAGTAATCGGAATTAATTTCCAAAGGAACAATAAATATAGACCTGATAGATAAATGTTTAAATATTCCTTGGGGGAAATTAGATCCTTGTCTTTCATATGTAATTGTGGATTGTTTCTTCTTCAGGGGTTGGAAAACTTCCTCGATTCCCAATTCGGCATAGCTTAAGTTCTCAGCTTTAAAGTTGAATCCTGCAACTTCACTATTATCAGTCCAGGCAAATTCGAGATTGCACATCTGAGACTTTTCAGAATCCGTGAAATGCTTAAAAATAAAAGCCCCATCAACACTAGCGGCTTTCCCCAATTCCTCCAGGGCCTGACTGATTGCTAATTGAAAATCAGCAACCGTCAGTAGTTTATGCATTGCGTTAGAAACACCTTGCAATAATTCATCCTGAACAGCCAGGGAATGCTCGGCCAATGCCCTTTGCGCTTTTTCTTCTTCAAGCTTTATAGCGGATCGTATGGATTGAGCAAGGCTTTCAACAGAAAGCCTTGACTTGATTAAATAATCTGTGGCTCCCGCCTTCATCACCTCAACCGCTTTTTCCTGATCCCCTTGGGAAGTTAAAAAAATAACCGGAGTAAAACTATTTTTTTCATTTAAATATTTTAAAATTGAAAGTCCGTCTGCTTTTCCCAAATGAAGGTCCATAAGACAAATATCATGTTTATCATTATCTATATGAGCAATGGCATCATTGTCTGTCATTGCAAAATCCACAGAAATATCCGATTCAGGCAAACCTTCCTTAAGCATCCCCTTTACAAGGAAAATATCGTCCTCATCATCATCAATAATCAATACTTTTAATAGGTTATCTGCCATAACAATAGATATAAAATTTTTATCGGAATATTTTAAAGCCAATCTTGGATGAAAAATTATCTATGACACGATAGCTCAATTACTGGGGAATATCAAGATGGGCCTCACGGCATCCAAAGGTATAAAAAATAAGGACTTAGCACATTTGGATTCAAGCCGAGATTTAAGTTTATCAGGTTAAAGGCAGGAGGTTGCGGGGATAGTGAATAAAGGTTAGATTTATAATCACCCTCACGTTGATAGGTAATCACTTGTAATGCAGAGTTTTCAAGTTTAAGTTTAATTCGCTCTACGGTATCTGAAACATAACCGATGCTATCAATGAGATTAAGTCCCATGGCTTGCTTCGAGTCATAAACTCTACCATCGGCAAGAGCCCTTACGTCGTCAATATCGAGTCCGGGTCTATTTTCTGCGATAACTGAGACAAAACGATTGTGAAAATTATCAATAGTTTCCTGAAAAAGCATTCGTTCTTCTTCAGTGAAAGATCGAAACGGAGACATAAAATCCTTTTTATCTCCTGATTTCACAACTTCCCAATCCACGCCAATTTTTCCCATCAGGTTTTCCAGATTGACCTTGAATGCAATCACGCCAATACTGCCAATTAAGGAGGTAGGGTGCGCAACAATTTCATTCCCAGCCAGTGCAATATAGTATCCGCCTGAGGCCGCAAGATCCATGACATGAACATAGATAGGGATTGCATGATTTTTCTTATAGAGTAAAAGTTCATGCAAAATAATATCGCTAGCTGTCACCGTTCCCCCGGGACTGTTAACTTTAATCAAAAGTGCCTTAATATCTTTGTCCTTCTCTGCTTTTGCAATAACTTCACGAATCCATTCCACCATCCCCAATGCTGTTGTAGCCCCTGTAAAGGCACGGTCAATTTGATTATTAATCACCCCTCGCACATCTATTAACAGAATTTTATCTGGGCCCTCCCCTTGCAAAACGACTTCCTCCAAAGGCTTCATAGACGGACCAAGTTGGATGGTCGCGCAAGATGAACTCAAAAAAGCAGCTAGCAATGAGAGCAATAAATATTTAATGCACCTTGTAATTTTCATCATTTTAAAAGTTTTAGCCGTAAGCACTAATTTAAAATTCCCCAAAAGGGTTCAAGTTTATCCATGAAAAGTTCAGAGCTTGTTTCTGCCTTAAAAATTTTCTCAAGATTATTACGAATTTTCATAATAACCTCTTCATTACGCTTCTCTTTTTCTAACAAAGCTTGCTGCACCAAAGCGTAAATACTGAGAATGATTTCTTTTAAATTTAAATTTATTTTTGCGACACGCATTTTAGTTTCCTTGCGCTGATCTGCAGAACGGCCGGACCAAACAGTACCTTCGACTTTTTTGATTTCCTTCGCATACATTTGAATGATTTCATTTAACGAGTTAAAAATCTCACTGTCACAACCTGCATCCTTCAATTTTTTGAACAAAAGGTGCATATCCTGCAAAGCATCGATGACCTGCAAATCTATCAATACCGACTCATCCACTCCATATATTTTACTCAACTCAGAAGGTTGAATTCTTTCAGAAGCTCCAATTTCGCGCTCCAGCTTCTCCTTTAAATTGGTCACCTCTGTATCCACGGAAATTTTAGCTTCACGAAGGGTTTCTATAATTTTATTATCAAACTCCTCGGCAGTCCCTCTTTGTTTATGAGCATCTCTGAATTTTTTCTTTAAATGCTCCAAGGCACTTTCAATCTCAGTATTCCAACCAGCCATCAGCTTCTTAGCCCTCAAACTCTCTAAAGGAACCAGGTATTTAAGCCTTATTTTTTTTTCAATATTAATTTGCTGCCTTATAAGTGTACGAATCAACCTTTCATAAGAAACATACTGAGCATCCAGGTGAGCCTCGGAATGTTTTTGATCCGTCGTGGTAAATTTAATATTATTTTTTTTCAAACGCACCGAATTCTCGGCCAGCAGAGCCGTGCATTTATCACGCTCCATAATATCCAAGGTTTTATCAAGATCTTCCATAGTTAAATTTCAAAATTATTGTTGGAGGAATATTGGTGAAACAAGTCAATAAATTAATCTGCACTTTTGGCACAACGACACCCTATACCATAGTAGTCTTTGGCGTCGCTATCCCCATAGCGGCTGGAGGAACGAAGATAAACGGGAAGGCTGTTCCATGCCCCCCCTCGAATAACGTGGTGCTTTCCTTTATCAGGCCCTTTCGGGTTTTTATAAGGGCTTTTAGTATAATATTTTTTATCATACCAATCATATACCCATTCGGCAACATTGCCTCCGAGATCAAACACCATATCAGGTGTTTTTCCTTGATCAAAATCTCCCACTTGGGATAGCACCATTCCCCTTTGTATAAAACAACAATTCCCATAATTCGCTCGATGATCACTTGGAGGCTCGTTGCCCCAGGGGTATGCCCTGTTTTCAATGCCTTTAGCAGTCCGTTCCCACTCAGCCTCGGTCGGCAAACGCTTTTGCTTCCATTCGCAATATTTTTTGCAACGCTCCCATCGAAGTCCAAATACTGGCTTATTCAACATATCAGGACGCGCCTTGCGGTCATACCAGCCAGTAATAGTTGGATGTTGCTCAGGGCTTACATCTAGGTATTCCTCAAATTCTTTAAAAGTCACTTCATATCGGTCTATAAAAAATGCATCCAAATAAACTTTATGTTGAGGGTGCTCATTGGATTTGCCTGCCTCATCGGGACTCCCCATCAAAAATTCGCCTGCAGGGATATAAGCCATCTCGGAGTCGGCCTCAACGTTGTTAAACGATAATGCAACCATAACCCCAAGACTCAATGTATAAAAAATATGTCTCATACGACCCTTTTATATTATTTAGAACCCAATATCTATTGAGCGCAAATGTTTAACAGTTTATTATACAAGGAACGGAAATGAAGGGAAAATTCCTGCAATTTCGTAATTTAAATTTAACCGTATCTTTCCATCCATGCATATCTTAAAGCAAGTTGATCTAATTCTGGAAAAAATTGAAGGCCACCTGATTGTCTTAATTTTGAGTCTTATGATTCTACTCTCGTTTGGCCAAATGTTATTGAGAAATTTTTTTGATCAGGGGATAATATGGGGCGACATCCTACTCCGTCAATGGGTTCTATGGCTGGGTTTCTTAGGCGCCGCCATGGCCGTCAGGAAAAATAAACATATTTCCATTGAGATTTTCTCCAATCTACTTTCACCTTATTGGAATCAAATTATAAAAGCTTTTACGCGGCTTTCTGCTGGCATTATCAGCGGCTTCCTTGCCTGGGCAGCCTGGTCATTCATGATTTTCGAAAAGGAATCAGAATCTGTTCTTTTTCTAGATCTTCCTGTCTGGATCTTTCAGATCATTCTCCCTTATAGCTTTATGGTTATCGCACTACGTTTTATTATTAGTGGAGCCACGATTGAAAAAAGTGACTCCGGGCAACCCCTGCAATGATAGCTCTCGGTATCATTCTCTTGGCTTTGCTGGGAGTTCCCTTATTTGCCATCATTGGCCTTTCAGCCCTGGCTTCTTTTTATAATGCTGAAATAGATTCGGCAGCAATCTTTGTCGAACTTTACCGGGTTGCCAGTAACCCTACTCTCATCGCCATTCCCTTATTCACCTTTTCTGGGTTTATACTCGCTCATGGCAAGACTCCGGCGCGTTTAACACGTCTATCCCAATCCCTTTTACATGATGCCCCCGGTGGCATCCCCCTTGCCATTCTGATGGCTTGTGCTTTCTTTACCGCCCTTACCGGAGCTTCTGGTGTAACGATCATCGCCCTGGGGGGGCTGCTCTATCCTCTATTGTTAAAAGAAAAGTATGGCAAAAATTTTTCCCTGGGGCTGGTCACCTCATCAGGAAGTTTGGGGCTCTTATTTCCTCCATCCCTACCACTTATCTTATATGGACTTGTTGCCCAAGTCAGTGTCGATAAACTGTTCATCGCGGGAATTATGCCCGGCTTACTCATGATCTCAATCGTCTCGGCATATGCTATCTCTCGAAGCGCACCATCCACTCCAACTTTTAACTGGCCGGAAGCCAAATCAGCTCTGATAGATGCGATTTGGGAACTCCCCCTACCCTTTATTGTGTTGGGAGGAATATATGGAGGGTTCTTCACCGTAACCGAAGCGGCTTCCGTAACTGTGGTCTATGTGATCCTGGTTGAGGCTTTCATTTATAAAGATTTGGATATGTTCCAGGATTTACCTGGACTCATGAAAGAGAGCATGGTGTTGGTGGGTTCCATCCTCATTATTTTGGGAACTGCAATGGGTTTTACCAACTATCTGGTGGATGAGCAAATACCGATGACCATCTTGGAATCCATGAAGCAATATATCCATGATCCCTTAACATTTTTAATAGTTTTAAATATTTTTCTACTGATCGTGGGTTCCATGATGGACATTTTTTCAGCAATCATCGTGGTTGTTCCGCTAATCATACCCGTAGCCCAAAGTTTTGATATTAACATGATACATTTGGGAATCATTTTCCTGACCAATCTGGAAATTGGTTACTCAACGCCTCCAGTTGGGATTAATCTTTTTATATCAAGTTCCCGGTTTAATGAGCCTGTATTAAAATTATACAAAGCGGTTCTTCCTTTTTTAGGTTTGCGATTAATCGGTCTAATTTTAATCACCTATATACCTGGAATCAGCCTCTTTCTAGTTGATTGGATATCTGATTAATAACACCGGGATTCTTATTTTTCCGATTCAGAACCTATGCTATTCTTTAAAAGAGAATTCTATATTTGTGGCCCGTAGGCAAACAGATTAATCTTGCACCCATTCATTGTCGTGAAAAAAAAATATTCCTATATTCCGAAAAATGAAACGGTTTCTTACACTGTATTCAAAAATCCTATTGGGTTAACAGGTCTCGCGGCCACAAAAAAAGGCCTTATACGTTTAGCAAACAAGGTTCCCAGTGAAAAGGCCTTTGGAAATATGTTGGTTAAAAATCTCGGGTTTCAAATTGAAAATAATCCCGGAAATTTCAAAAATCTTATTGAGCAGTTTCAAGCCTACTTCAAGGGAGAGCTAAAATCCTTCAAGTTTCCATTAGATTTAAGACTGGGGACCCTTTTCCAACAAAGGGTATGGAAAAATCTTTTGACTATTCCTTATGGAGATACCCGAAGCTATAAATGGATGGCCAAATCCATAAAGAACCCTGACTCAGCCAGGGCTGTAGGCAATGCTAATGGCCAAAATCCTCTACCAATTATCGTCCCATGCCACCGAGTGGTCCGTGAAAATGGTGCATTGGGAGGCTATACTGGGGGCGTACAGATAAAGCAGTATCTTCTTGATCTGGAAAAAACAAGTTAATGGCGCTCTATAAGACCCGAGCAGTGGTGCTCAAAAGCATCAATCTTTCAGAGTCCGACCGGTTGATCACTTTCATGACCGAGACCCAAGGCAAAATTAAGTGCGTTGCCAAGGGAGCCCGAAAGATTAAGAACCAATTCTGGGGCGCATTGGAACCTATGTCCCTAATTCACCTGATCTATTTTGGCAAAGAGCACCAGAGTCTTTTCCGCTTGAATCATTCAGATATTATCGAATCGTTTCAAACTATTCGTGATGATTTCAATAAACTTTATACAGGAGTCTATTTTCTGGACTTGACCGATGCAATGATTCTTGAAGGGCATCAGGAAAAGAAAATTTTCAACCTGCTTTACCAGTCGTTGGCGGCACTCAACCAGCAGACAGAATTAGAATCTCTGCGTCGACTTTTTGAGATCCGCTTACTTAAATTGTCCGGGTATGAGCCACAATTGGAGCATTGTGTAATATGTAGGAGTGCGCCGGGAAACGGTATGATCCCCTTCAACTATGCCCATAATGGAATCCTCTGCAGTACCTGCTCCAACAGGGCGAGAATTGATACGCAGTTCAGTACGGGAACAAGAAATTACATAAAAAAATTATTAGATGTGGAAATTAAAACCTGTGAACGGTTAAAATTCCCAAAATCTCAAACGGACGAAATTGAGAAGATGACCCACCGCCTGGTTCTTTCACATTTAGGCCGTGAGTTGAAGTCTTATCCCTTTATTAAAAATATGGCAGAACTAAACATATAGGAACTCCTTCATGGATAAAAAAACTATTCAAACATCGCAGGCCCCATCAGCAATAGGCCCATATTCTCAAGCCATCCGTATCGGTGATTTCCTATACACTTCCGGGCAGATCGCTTTAAAACCAGATACTATGGAAATGATGAACGGTGAGATTGAGGAAGAAACTGAATGGGTTCTAAAACATATAGAAGCTATTTTGAAAGCAGGCGGCCTGAGCTTGGATCATGTCATTAAAACTACAGTATATCTGACGGATCTCGGCGAGTTTTCCAGGATGAATCAGGTTTACGAGAAATTTTTTGAAAAAACCAAACCGGCACGGGCCTGTGTGCAAGTTGCGGCATTACCTAAGGGGGCAAAAGTTGAAATTGACGCCATTGCCGCGGAGCACCGGTGACGGGCAATAGCTTTTTACTGCTGGCAAGAATTCTCTCGACTCAAAGAGTCATTGCCCTTACTAAAACATTCCATCGCAAATAGGCTGAAATATTGTGGCTAAAAAATCTAACGGAACAAGAAATTTTTACAGGTTTATGTCCCTGATTGGGGTTGGCGTAATTGGTAGCCTGAGTTACTCATTCATGAGTGCCGCCCCAGACATTAAAATATCAGAATACCACCAGGCCACGACACCGGCAGAGCAATGCATGCAATGCCATATTCAAGGCGAGGAAAAAATCCCGATTATGCCTCATCGTCCAATGGGAACCTGCACAATGTGCCATACCCCCACAGACAAGCCGTATTGACGGCAGTTAAATACTGAGAATCAGTTTGAATAACGGGACACGACTATAAATAGAAAAAAACTCCCGTTGGACATCAGATAGGATAATTTTAAGATGGGCCCCTGGCTTCAAACCAAATGCCTTAAGTCCAACGACGGGCAAGCCATCGGCAAAAACGTCCGATGCCAAAATATCATGGTAGGTTAATTGATCGTTGTCCAGTCGGATAGATATTCGTGAGCGGGCAAAATCAAGTTTCTGAAAATACTTCGCTTCAATAGCCTTATTGATCATTCTAAAGCGTGCCTGATTAAGCAATAAGTCCACATCTACCCCGCCAATCTGGCTTGAACGAGCCGCATTGATAGCAATCAGACTATTATTGTCCTTCCCAGAAGACAGAATCGGAATTTGAAACTCGGCAACAAAATAGGATTCCATTCCCATCTGTTCACAGGGACGTACTTTGAAACCCTCTAAATGGTTCTCCAGAACCGAAGTAAAAAACTGGCTTTCATTTTTGCACTGAATAACAGAACCCACTTCCAGCTTAAGAGTTCCCTTACCGGTCACACCCACTTCCTGGCTCAAGGCAACACGGTTTAAATCCCCAACATTAATCCTGGAAGACAAGTCAAGCTTGCAGGCACCCAAGGACAGAATGCATAAAAGGGGAATGACCAAATATCTTGTGAGTTTCATTATTGGCAATCCACACGGCTAAACAAGTATTTCTCCGTGTTTACTCAAGGCGGGATAACTATAAATGGTTCAGTGCAGGCTTTCCTATAGGGTAAACATTAAAACCTATCTCATAGAGAGCCTTATGATCCAGAAGATTTCTTCCGTCGAAAATAAAAGCGGGTTTTTCCATCTTATCAAAAATCTTCTGATAGTCCAATTCCTTGTATAAGGTCCATTCTGTGATCAATGCGATTCCGTGTGTCCCTTCGACAGCTTTATAGGGATCTTCAACAAAATCCAGCCCCTCTTCGAAATCCTGAAGATCCTTTCTGGCATTTTTCAACGCATGCGGATCCGTGATGTTCAAATAGGCTTTTTCTTCAAGTAGCCGCTTACAAATACTGATCGCCGGCGCATCACGGGTATCCCCCGTATCCGGTTTAAATGCAAAACCAAAAATTGCCAGTTTTTTTCCAACCAGCGTATTGAACATGGCCTGCAATATCCGCTTCACAAATCTATCCATTTGATAATCGTTTAGAGATACGACCTGCTCCCAGAAAGAGGCAATTTCATTCAATTGGTAAAATTCGCATAAATAAACCAGATTCAAAATATCCTTACGAAAGCAGGACCCACCAAAACCCGGACCAGCATTTAAGAACTTGGGACCGATCCGTGAATCCATCCCTATAGCACGGGAAACCTCTGTCACATCAGCTTCTGTCGCCTCACATATTGAAGCAATCGTATTAATGGAGGATATACGTTGAGCAAGAAAAGCATTGGATACCAGTTTTGAAAGCTCACTACTCCAGAGATTGGTAGTCACCAAGCGTTCCTTTGGAACCCAATGGAGATAAATTTCCATTAAAACATCACGGGCCGCAAGCCCAGAAGGCGTATCCTTTGAGCCGATCAAAATCCGGTCTGGGGCTTCCATATCCCTGATCCCTGTACCTTCTGCCATAAACTCAGGGTTGGATAGGATTTCAAATTGGACAGAACTATTACCAGAATGAAGAATATTCGCCATAGTCTCTGCAGCCCGGACAGGAATGGTGCTTTTTTCAACAACGATTTTATTCGATTTGGCATTTTCCTTTATTCGTCTTGCCGTTTGCTCAATAAATTGCAAATCGACGGCCTTTCCAGCACCTTCACCAAACATTTTTGTAGGCGTGTTGACCGCAACAAAAATGATATCAGCCTCATCAATACAGCGATCAATTTCCGTAGAGAAAAAAAGGTTTTTCCCACGGGCCTTTTGCACCCGTTCCAGTAATCCCGGTTCAAAAATAGGGAGATTATCCGAGTTCCAGGCGTCGATCCTTTCCTGAGAAATATCAACGACTGTCACCTTATAATTAGGGCATTTGTTAGCAATGATGGTCATGGTCGGTCCGCCAACATAACCCGCCCCGACACATAGAATGTTTTTTTTGAAATTTACAGTTGTCATTAGGAACTTTTCGGTAAAAGGGAAGAATAGCTTGAACAAAAAAAGGCCCGGCCCCGAGGGGACCAGACCTTTTTATTTAGGAATTAAAAAATCTCACTATTTATAATTAAAGGTCTTTTTCTTGCTGTTATAAGGCTTTGTGCCTTTTTTAAACTTGAGTTTGCCTTTATCTGTAATTTTAAAGTCTTCGATTAACAGCGGAGTTTTCTCTGTCTGACCAACTTCTTTGGCACGGTCATCCTTTTTCTCCAGTTTCTGGTCCGCATTATCCTCGTTCCAGTAATCCGCAATTTTATGCACCTTCAACTTTCTTTCTTCAAAGTTGAATTTATACTTGTCATGAACCTCAGGTTTAAAGGGTGTCTTATCATGGGTGTGGCAGCGGGTACAGACATTGGCATAATCCCATCGCTGACCATAGTGTTCCGTTTCCGCTTTAGTAAAATTCCCTTTTGAGGCTTTCATCACGGCCCGGAACTGGGAACCACCGGCAACTGCGTGGCACATTTCGCAGCCTACCTGCTCCTTGTTAGGCTCCTCCGGATCAATTTTGCTAGCTGTGTCTTTGCCTTTTTTACTCTTACTCCCGGCTGGTTTAAACCCGCCTTTTTGACGATACCCGGTTGTATGACATCTTAAGCAAAGGGGAGTCGTGGTGTAATCTTTTTCAGGATCCAGCTTAACCCTTAGCTTGGCTTCCTTCCGTTCTCCGGGCTTTAACAAATTGAAAGTGCCACCATGTGGAGACTTTGTCCAAGCCTGGTAATAAGCATCATGGCAACTGCCATTACATTTAACGGCACCGACATATTTTGGTTTTTTCCGCATATCCTTGACCGTCTTGGCCCGTTTTTTGGGTTTAACTTCCCATTTGTCAAACAAGGCGTTTTCTTCTTCGGTCAATTCAATTTTCTTCTTCTTCTTTTTAGCATCCGCCTCAATACCGGTCCCAAAAACCAAGGCTAAAGAAACCAAAACCAAACTCAGAACTTTCAATGCTTTTCCCATTTTCCACTCCATCATGTGCGCAATCCTCCCAGACCCACGTATTCGAGGCTTAAAACATATTTAAATAAAAATCCTTCATAAATACATGGAAAGGATAGTATAAATCCCTTTTCGGGTCAATAGCCATTGCGGAGAACCTTGGCTATTTATAACTCTATATTTTCAATCTATTTCGGCTAATTTCATTGAATCCTAAACTTTCAAATTTTGATTTCGATTTACCGGAGAACCTGATAGCCCAAAAACCAACCCAGCGCAGAGGGCAGTCTCGCTTATTAGTGGTCGATCGTGAAAAGAAATCCTTAATCCACGACAAATTTAGCAATTTAAAAAACCATTTAAAAAATCATCCCCTTATGGTTTTTAATGATACACGTGTCATCCCGGCAATACTTCAAGCTCATATGGAATCCACTTCCAGACAAGTCGAAATCCTGCTAACTCGCCAATTAGAACCTGATGTATGGGAAGCCATGATTAAAGGATTGGGACGTTTAAAACCAGGAGCAAAATTCAAATTCGAAAACAGTGATTTAAAGGCGCAGTTTGTAAGACGGAAGGATAACCGAGCCCATATAAGTTTTTCATCACAAAATGAACTTTCAACTTTTATAAACCAGAGTGGGCGAATGCCCCTCCCTCCTTATATCCATAGACCTCTAGACACAGACCGGCAAACCCTTGAGGTGGATAGAAAGCGGTATCAAACTGTTTTTGCCCGCAATTCAGGGGCCATTGCCGCACCCACAGCAGGCCTGCATTTTACACAGGCCCAATTGAAAGTTCTTCGTGAAAGTTTTGCGGATACAGCCCAT
Source organism: Nitrospina sp. (assembly GCA_018673915.1). Lineage (GTDB taxonomy): Bacteria > Nitrospinota > Nitrospinia > Nitrospinales > VA-1 > LS-NOB. Next base: position 38,657 of record JABHBK010000034.1, read on the forward strand.
CTCACTTTACACGTGGGTCCGGGCACTTTTATACCCATACGCGAAGAAGAATTTACCCTCCACAAAATGCAGGAAGAATACTTTCAAATTTTTCCGGCGAACTGGAACAAAATTGCTCAGGCAAAAAAGAAGGGGCAAGCTATTTTGGCGGTGGGAACCACAACCACCCGGGTCTTGGAGACTCAGGGGTTTGAGAAAACTATCCAGACATCAGCATCTGGATGGACCAATTGTTTTATATACCCAGGTTGGGAATTCAGGATGGCGGATCACCTGCTCACCAATTTTCATCTACCCAAGTCGACACTGTTCTTGCTGGTGTGTGCCTTCATGGGTGAAAAACTGGCCAAAAAAGCCTATTCCGAGGCAATTAAGGAAAAATACCGTTTTTTCAGCTACGGTGATGCGATGCTAATTCTTTGAAAGTAAGGCCCTTGGCCAAGATTTAATCAAACCTTACCTTCATCAACTGCTTGCTTGAAAAACTTACCCGATTTGAAGCGAACCACTTTCCGGGCAGAAATTTCAGCTTCTTCACCGGTTTTTGGATTTCTACCGACACGCTTGGTCTTGGCGCGGACTTGAAATGTTCCGAACCGACGCAAGATAACTGGCTCCCCATGGCCCAGTGATTCTTTTATCAATTCAATCACTGTTTCCACAGCCTCTTCAGCTTTGGCTCTGGATAAACTGGCCCGAGATGAAACCTGATTAATTATGTCTTGTTTGGTCATGCTCCCTCCTCCAAAAACAAACTAATGATATTTTTATAAATTAATTGGCCAAAAAAAAATTAAATTTATTTTTTATACCGCGATAAAGTTTCCTAGAGTTTCATACGAATGCAACACCAGGAATTACCTCGGAAAAAAAACAACTTATTAATATATCGATGCACCTACCTTATCACTTAAATCAAAAATATCAATAGTTTATTCAAGAATTTAACATGTTTATCCTTGCTTTAGACTAATCCCATTTTCATTCTTGACAAGGTTTTACAACTGAGAGGAAACAGGGGATCAGATAACCCTTTTTTTAAAAAGGTTTATAAACGGGATGGGTTTGTGGGCCTCCACAGGAATGCAAAAGGAAGAGGAAAATTATTTTTGTGGAGGAAGCGGATTTTTTGTTTGCACAATGTGATAAACCTGATCGCCGGGTTTAATCAGGCTCAGTTTTTCTCGCGCAATTTTTTCAATCTCATATGGGTCTGACTTCAATGCTTTTACTTCAAGCTTAAGCTTTTCATTTTTGGCCTGCAAAATTTCATTTTCTTGTTTCATTTTAATCTGATTTTGCTCGGAATAGTAAGCATTCAATATACCATTCTCATGAAAGACCGCCATCAAGAGCAGAAGCATAAAAAAGCCCAGACTCAACAATAAAATTTTTTGGTGTCGGCTAGTTTCAAGCATAAGTCATAGTAAGTTTTTAATGGATCAAAAATCCAGCTAGCCTACAATCAGAGCAGGTTATAAAAAACTTCTTTACCTCGGTATACTGCCGTGTCACCTAAAATTTCCTCAATACGCAAAAGTTGGTTATATTTTGCTGTACGATCCGTTCTGCACAAAGACCCCGTTTTAATCTGACCTGCATTCACGGCTACAGAGATATCCGCAATACTCGTATCTTCCGTTTCGCCTGAGCGGTGAGATATAACAGCCGTATACCCAGCCTTTTTGGCCATTTCAACAGCATCCAGCGTTTCGGTAAGGGTACCAATTTGGTTAACTTTAATCAGAATAGAATTTGCCACCCCTCCCTGAATTCCCTTAGACAGAATCTTCGTATTGGTAACAAACAGGTCATCACCGACAATTTGAACAGAGTCTCCAATTTTGTCGGTCATTTTTTTCCAGCCTGTCCAGTCATTTTCTGCGAGACCGTCTTCAATACTGATGATGGGATATTTAGCCGCCAAACCGGCCAGAAAGTCTACCATCTCATCAGAGCTCCATTTGCTGTTGCCTTCAGCGGATAGAGAATATTTTTTATTCGAATACAACTCGCTGGCGGCAACATCCAGGGCAATTAAAAAATCCTTCCCAATTTTATACCCGGCGCTTTTTACTGCCTTGATCAAAACCTCAATAGCTTGTTCATTCGATTGCAAATCAGGGGCAAACCCTCCTTCATCTCCAACAGCAGTATTAAAGCCTCCTTTTTTCAGGACCCCTTTCAAATGGTGAAACACTTCGACACCCATCCTTAAAGCCGCTGAAAATGAATTTGCACCAACCGGAACAATCATAAACTCCTGAATATCTACATTATTGTCCGCGTGAGCCCCTCCGTTCAGCACATTCATCATCGGAACAGGAAGTTCCTTGGCATTGGTGCCCCCTATATACTGAAATAAGGGTAGATCAAGGTCACTTGCCGCCGCTTGCGCCACAGCTAATGAAACCCCCAGTATGGCATTAGCACCTAACTTATTTTTATTGGCGGTTCCATCCATTTCTATCATCAACCGGTCGATCAATATCTGCTCTGTGACTTCAATTCCTACGATTTCCGGAGCAATTTTGCTATTCACATTTTTTATGGCTTTGGTAACCCCTTTTCCCTGATAAATCTTCTTATCTCCATCGCGAAGCTCTACCGCTTCCCTTGAGCCCGTCGATGCCCCGGATGGTACAGCCGCTCTGCCTATGGCACCGCTCTCCAAGGTCACGTCCACTTCCAACGTAGGATTTCCCCTTGAATCCAAAATTTGCCTGCTCTGTACCCCTATGATTTCGCTCATAATCTCACCGTTATCCACGAGCCGCAGTTAACGCTTTGCGGCTAGCTTCTATAGTTAGGCTGATGTCCTCATCCGTATGAACTGCAGACATGAAACCAGCCTCAAATTGGGAAGGCGCAATATAGACACCTTCCTCCAATAATCCATTAAAATATCGTTTAAAAAAATCTGTGTCACAGGATTTGACCGTTTCAAAATCAACAATATCCTGATCGGTAAAAAACATGGAGAACATCGAACCTACGCGAGTAAACTGGGCCTGAATACCAAGAGCCGCAACATTTTGTATTAAACCCTCGCAGAGCTTTTGCGACTTTTGCTCCAAGGCTTGATAAGTTCCATCTTGCGAGAGTAAGTCAAGCATTTCGTTTCCGGCCGCCATAGCCAAAGGGTTACCGGACAAGGTACCTGCCTGATAGACAGAGCCTAAAGGAGAAATATGAGCCATTACATCACGCGATCCACCGTATGCACCAACCGGCAGGCCTCCTCCTATAATTTTTCCCATGCAAGTAATATCTGGATTTACGCCATATAGTTTTTGCGCGCCTCCCAGTGAGACACGGAACCCCGTAATGACCTCATCAAATATCAGCAGCGCACCCGCCTTTTGGGTCACTTCACGCAAGGCTTCAAGAAAGCCTGGTTTAGGCGGGACGACACCCATATTGCCTCCAATGGGTTCAACTATCAGAGCCGCAATTTCTTTACCTTCTTTGTCAAAAAGTTCACGGACCTGCTCAATATTGTTGTAGGGAAGGTTCAGAGTTTTCTCTGCAAGACTGGAAACGATACCCGGACACTCTGGAATTCCCAGCGATACCAACCCAGAGCCGGCCTTAACCAAAAGGCTGTCTCCATGACCGTGATAACATCCCTCAAACTTGACGATCTTGTCGCGCCCAGTAATCCCACGTGCCAACCGCAAAGCACTCATTACAGCTTCGGTACCGGAATTCACCATTCGCACAACTTCAATGGAAGGTACGGCATTGACTACTTTTTCCGCCAACTGGATTTCCAGTTCCGTAGACGCTCCATAACTAGTACCCAACTGGGCCTGACGGGTAATAGCGGACACAATTTGAGGATGGGCATGGCCGAAAATGAGAGGTCCCCATGAACCCACATAATCGACAAACTCGTTTCCATCTGCATCGGTTATTCGTGATCCCCTGGCACTTTTAATAAACAAGGGGTCTCCGCCTACAGCGTTAAAAGCCCTGACGGGACTATTCACTCCTCCCGGCATTACCTTCTTGGCTTTAGAAAAAAGTTGACTGGAAATATTTCTATTCATGGACATTAACCAAATAAAATTGAAAGTTCGTCTTTAAGGGATTGTGGAATTTTTTCGGGGTCCGTGACCACTGCAAATTTGTTGGCTTCACAACAGGTACAGGGTTGAATGCTCCCTATCATGGGTATTAATTCTTTAATAACCTTCTGCGCCTGCTCCACATTTTTATGCATGATTTCTAACACAGCTTCCAGAGTAACGGGTTCTTCTTCGACATGCCAACAATCGAAATCAGTCACTAAAGCCAGAGTTGAATAGCAGAGGCCTGCTTCGCGGGCTAGTTTGGCCTCGGTAACATTGGTCATTCCTATGACATCAACACCCCATTGCCGGTATAAATTCGACTCTGCTCGGGTAGAAAACTGCGGTCCTTCAATACAAATATAGGTTCCTCCCTCATGGACCTGGGCGCCTGCATTTTGGGCGGCCTGGAAAAGAGTCTTTGAAGTGGAAAGGCAAACTGGGTCGGCCAAGCTGACATGGCCCACCATTCCCTGAGTAAAAAAGGTGCTGATACGCAGATGTGTTCTATCAATAAACTGATGAGGTACCACAAAATGACCAGGGGGGGCATCTTCTTTCATACCCCCTACAGCACTTACTGAAATAATCCGATCAACCCCAATTTTTTTCATCGCAAAAATATTAGCCCGGAAATTTATTTCAGAGGGGGGAATGACATGCCCCACACCATGACGAGGAAGGAAAGCTATTCTGACTCCATCCAATTTTCCGATCACAATGCTGTCCGAAGGTGAACCAAAAGGGGTATCCACTGTGATCTTTTCGATCACATCAAGACCCTTCATCTGGTATAAACCACTCCCACCAATCACACCCAGCAACTTATCCGCCATGAAAATTCACTCCATTAAAATTAAAAAGGGGGTTTGTTCAAAGACTATTTACAAAAGGGTAAAAAAGATTCACCACATTGAAGAAATGAAACCCAGTCCTCACTAATCACAGGAAAAGGTTCTGGAGATTGGTGCCTATGAGTTAAACCCGGTTAGGCCGAGTCTTCTTTCTTTCTTTCTACCTCACTCAATAAAAATTTCAATTCATTGATCTGCTCGCCAGCTTTACCGATAACAGACTCTTCCTGTTGAAGGTTTTGAACTTTAACATTCACATCCTCCGCCAACAGGTTCAATGAGCTCAAACGTTTTTCTACCTCTCCCAGCATATTGATCTTGCTGTTCAATAGATCAATTTTTGAATCAGCGTCCTCTGTAATATTGGTCAGTTTTTCAATATTCAGATTAATTTTATCTAAATTGTCTCTTTCCTTATCAATCCTCGCTTTTTCGGTATTGGTACGCTTAATAACAACCTCTAGTTCGCCAAGTGCCTGCTGGGTGCGCTTAACTTTTTCTTCACCTTCAGAAACAAGGTTTATACGGTTCTCCGTTCGCTCAAGCATATTATTAAGTTGATCCATTTTCTTTTCAACATTAAGCATAAACTCCTGTTTTTCATCCAGGGCTTCCTGCCTGCTTCGCAAATCTTTCATCAAGGTATCAAGTTCCTGAAGTTTTGAATCAGTCTTCTCCACTTGGGCTGTATCCCTGTTCAACTGATCCATTTTTTCTTCAAAGTTGGTAGTAATTTGTCCAAGTTCATCGCGCACCTGATCAATTTTGGATATTTCATCCTTGGCTTCCTGAACCTCCTTAAACCGAGCGCGTAATTCAATTTCCTGAATACTCAATTTAGATGAAATGTTATTCATCCTTTTTTCCTGATCGTCGATAGCGGCCTTTTCCTTGGACAGATCAAGAATTTTCTCTTCAATTATATTTGCCATGGACTTTACGTCCTCAAGCTTCTGATCTACCTTCTCGAGGAAATCAATTTTTTTGGAAACTTTAGCAATTTTGATATTAGCTTCTTCAATGAAGAAATCCAGCCCATCCACCTTTTTTTCCATCTTTTCAATCAGGGCTTTCCTCTGCATCTGAGTTTCCATCTTCACATCAAGACTAATAACCATTGAACTAAGATCATTGATCTTTTTATCCACCTGATCCACCAACTGTTGCTTGCGGATAATCTCATCCATTTGTTGCTGGGTGGATTCATTCATCACCTCAACCTGCCTGAGGATTCCTGAGATAGTATCAATCTTCTTGACTTCATCATCCAAACGCTTGACCTTCTGCTCCGCTTCTTCGGCCATAACATTAAAACGACTCATCTTTTCATTGGCGCTATCAATACTCTTCATCTCATCTTTCAAAATCTTCATTTTGTTGCTGAGATTGTCTATGAGAAAAGAGTTGAGTTTGTTTATTTTTTCTTCGGTCTTCTCAATTATGATTTTTTCGTCATGAATTTTGGCAATCCGCGTCTCAACATCTACAGACACAGAATCCAAATCTCGCAAACGTCCGGTAATGCTTCGGATCATTTCATTTTTTATCGAGATATTTTTGGACTCAATTTTTAATTCGCTAATTTGTTGTATGAGATTGTGAAGGGTATCCTGAGTCTCAGAAATCATATGGCTCTGTCCAAGGAGCTTTTCATAATCAGTCTGCACGCTGGCAAGAATCCGCTTCAACTCTTCGGTATCGCGAGTATGACTTTCTATAGTTTCTTTATCCTGCTTGATCCGATCATAGCGGCTATCGAGTTCGCCCAGGGTATCCTTCATAACCCCGACTTTTACCGCAGCAGTTCTCAACAACTCTTTCATGCTGACAACATCCTGCACCTGACCTGAAACGCTATCCAGGATATGCTCCAGCCGATTGATATTGCGATCTGCAGACTTAAGAAGTTTGCTTTCTTCACGGAGTTTTTTAATTTTGGAATCCATGTCCCAGACCAGGACATTCAGGCGGCCTGCATCCTCATTGGCTTTTTGGACAACCAGTTTTTGCTGGGCAAGGTTCTTGGTCTTGCTATCAATATGCTCGTTGAGTAAATGGAGCCCATCCAATTCCCTTTTCAAGGTGCCGTAATTAGAATTCAGCTCCTTTGAAATGCGTTGAAAGTCTCGAATCCGAACATCAAAAGTCTTAATTTCTTCAAAACGGACTTCCATTGAATCGAGTTTCCGCAACGCGTCAGGTACCTGATTACTCACACGATCAAAAAACCTTTTCCTTTCATCCAATTCTCCCGACTTCTTCTCAAAATACTCCACCAGCAATTGCAAGTTCTTGCGCTCATGGGAAGCAAGGTTAAGAAGCTCTTTAAATTCTTTGGGGTTAAAGCCTTCGGGAAAACCAGGTATAGAACCTTTAGGATTTTCAGGTTTGAATTCTTCAGCCATAACAGGAGTCCTGCAAAAAGGATTATATTTGGGCAAATTGATAGCACCCATATACCATAAGGTACTACTTTTTATATACTTATGGGAAATCAATGTCAAGCGCCACGAGGCGTGGGGCCGATTTACAATAACTTTTGCTGCCAGCGAAAGAGATCTCTCGACTTTATCGATCTCTTACGACAGGCGGCTCACCAAAATTAGCGGCTAACAAGATATTCGGCGATTTGCACAGCATTGAGAGCCGCACCTTTACGTAAATTGTCGGATACCACCCAAAAATTGATGGCATTTTTGCAGGTAATATCATCACGAATCCTACCGACAAACACCTCATCCTTACCAGCGCAATCAATAGCTAACGGATATTCGTTTGATGCAGGATCGTCAAATACCTGGAGGCCATCCAATCCTGACAAAAGCTCCTTTACTTCTTTAGCACTTATGGGGCTGATAGTTTCCACATTCACAGATTCAGAATGAGAATAAAATACCGGCACTCGAACGGTGGTAGGAGACACCATGACCGAAGAGTCTCCTAATATTTTTTGAGTCTCATTCACCATCTTCATCTCTTCTTTTGTGTACCCATTATCTATAAAAGTATCTATATGTGGAATGCAGTTAAATGCAATTTGATGAGGATACACATTAGGCTCTATCGCCTCTCCGTCTAGCAGGCTTCTTGTCTGGTTTCTTAGTTCATTAATGGCTTTTTGGCCGGAACCGGAAACGGACTGATAGGTAGAAACGATCACCCTTTTTATTCTAAACTTGTCATGGATAGGCTTCAATGCCACCACCATTTGAATGGTAGAACAATTTGGGTTTGCGATAATACCCGGGTTTTCCCCGACAGCATCTGGATTCACTTCTGGCACCACAAGCGGAATGTCCGGCTCCATACGGAAAGCACTGCTGTTATCAATCACAATACAATTTGATTTAACTGCAAACGGTGCAAACTGACGGCTCACACCTGCCCCAGCAGAAAAAAGCGCAATATCCACCCCTTCAAACGAATCCTCAGTCAACTCCTCAACGATAACCGGATTCCCCTTGAATTTAAGAGATTGTCCCACCGATCGCGCAGAGGCCAGGGCTTTAAGTTTTGCCACAGGGAAATCCCGTTCTTCGAGAATTTCCAGAATTTTCCTACCCACTGCGCCGGTGGCTCCCGCTACCGCAATGTTATATTGACCCTTCTTATGCAACATTCCTTTTCTCCAACTCCTCAGCTATCAGGTCTCCCATCTCTTTCGTCCCAACCTGTTTCATCCCGTCTGACATAATATCTGCGGTTCGCACACCCTGCCCTAAAACGGATTCAACCGCTGATTCAATCCATTCATTCGGTTCTTCACGATCCAGAGAGTATTTAAACATCATTCCAACCGATAATATTGTTGCCAGTGGGTTTGCCAGTTCCTGGCCGGCAATATCTGGCGCAGAACCATGTATCGGTTCATACATGGCATGCTTTTCTCCAAGACTCGCTGAGGGTAGCATTCCGATTGACCCTGTAAGCATGGAGGCCTCATCACTCAATATATCTCCAAACATATTAGTCGTCAGGATCACATCAAATTGTTTGGGGTTTCTCACCAACTGCATGGCACAGTTATCCACATACATATGTGAAAGTTCCACATCCGAGTAACTTGAATGCAGATCCGTCACAACTTCTCGCCAAAAACCGGTCGACTCCAAAACATTAGCCTTGTCCACTGAGCAAACAGATTTGTTACGCTTCCGAGCCACATCAAACGCGATGCGGGCAATGCGAATGATTTCCGGCTCACTATAAACCAGCGTATTAAATCCTCTACGGGTGCCATCCTCAAGGGTATCAACGCCACGGGGCTCACCGAAATAGATTCCACCGGTCAATTCGCGCACCACAAGAAGGTCCAATCCTTCTACAACTTCTCGCTTTAGTGTCGAAGCATCAACTAAGGCTGGAAAAATTCGGGCGGGACGAAGGTTGGCATAGAGTCCCAGGCTGGATCGGAGTCCCAGCAAAGCCCGTTCCGGTCTCAGGGAAAAATCTATATTCTCCCATTTGGGGCCACCTACCGCGCCCAACAAAACGGCGTCTGCATTTCGGGCTAGTTCCAATGACGCGTCCGGCAAAGGGTGTCCCGTCGCCTCATAGCCAGCGCCACCAACAGGCGCCTCATTAATACTAATTTTCAGACCCAGTTTAGACTCAATAATTCTGAGAATTTTTAATGCTTCTTGAACCACCTCCGGACCAATTCCATCACCGGGAAATACCGTAATATTAAATTCCGTTTTCTTACTCACTAATCAAACTCCTCTTGAATCATTGTTTCCATACACATCGGGGAGGAAATAGTAGCAGACTCTAGTAAAAAGCCCAACAACCACTTTCTTCCCGATTACCGGCTATCAAGCATATTTCCCTGCCTTCAGCGGGATAAATTTAATTGAAAATATTTATTTTTACATTATTATACACGCGGTAAGCAAAACCTGATTAAACCAACCTATTCATTCCAGCCTATGCTAAACGGCAAACGCGTTTGCGTGGTTATGCCGGCCTACAATGCCGAAAAAACCCTAAAGAAAACCTACGAGGATATCCCCAAAGATATTGTGGATGAAATCATTCTCACTGATGATGCCAGTCAGGATGAAACCGCAAAACTCTCACGAGAACTGAAAATCAAAACCTTGGTGCATGCCAAGAACAAAGGGTATGGCGGTAACCAGAAAACCTGTTATCAGGCTGCCCTCAATAGTGGATCCGATATTATTATTATGTTGCATCCAGACTATCAATATAATCCCAAGCTCATCACACCCATGGCATCTTTGATCGCGGAGGGTATTTTCGATGCTGTAGTGGGTTCGAGAATTCTTGGGAATAAGGCCATGCAAGGAGGAATGCCGCTTTATAAATATATTTCAAACCGCGTTCTAACCCTGGCCGAAAACCTGATCATCCAACAAAAGCTTTCCGAATATCATACTGGATACCGGGCCTTCAGCCGAGAGGTACTGGAGACCCTGCCGCTACTGGAAAACTCAGATGATTTCGTGTTCGACAACCAGATGCTTTGTCAGACCCTGTATTTCGGATTTGGCGTGGGCGAAGTCTCCTGCCCTGCCCTCTATTTTCCAGAAGCCTCATCCATCAGTTTTAGCCGCAGCGTTACCTATGGGCTAGGGGTGATGGAAACTTCCTTCAAGTATGCTTTCGCCAAGCGCGGTATGGGACATTTCAAAATTTTCAACCCCGACGGTAAAAAGCTGTTGGGCTAGTCACCCTACCCCTCCTCGTTAAGCAATTCGCTTATCATCGTTAATCCCCATTCAAAATTTTTCAAATACCTCGCGAGACAACACCAAACTGTTTTTGCTTGGCTCGCAATTACGGCAACCCTCCCTCAAATCTCGATCTGTGTCACCTGTGGTTGATTGGACTTTTATAAAGTATATAAATATTCTATACTTATTACTCAACTGTGTGGTTTTATTACTCAATTCCTGGAAGAAAATGCCCCTAAAATCGTCTCATCATTTAATTTCACGTTTTGGCAAAGAAAGTCTGCCCGAAATTCTTCACCACATTGCAACCCGTTTGAAGAAACTCTATGACTGTAAAATGGTGCGGATCAATCTCGAAGACCTTTATGAAGGGATGCTGGTTTGCCAATATGTCACCGATCAAAATCCGGCCAATGAACAACCCATCACTAAATTTATTTCACCGGAAGCTTCGATCATCTCGCAGGCTTTTCTCAATAATGAAGTGGTATTTTCCTGGAACTGGCCGGATGGATTCGCTAAAACCCAGAATCCTTTTGAAAAACTGGCAGGGATTAAGGCTACCGCCGTTTTTCCCATTACCCATCAGTTTCGTCCTATTGGCACCATCAGTTTGGACTGGGGAAAGGTGGGAGAGTTTCTTGATGAAGAACAGAAAAAGAATATTGTCGATTTTTTAGCCGATGCCAGTGGAACCATTGATCGCGCTAAACGCTTCCATCAGAAATTGTCCTTTTCCCGGCATCTGGATATGGCTCGAAAAAAGGAAGCGGCATGGATGATGATGCGCTCAGCAGTGCAACTTATCGACAAGCTGGCCCTGGCCTCAGTGTGGGTGCCCTCTTCCATTAAAGATCCAAAGTCCAACTCAACGAGTAACCAGATAGAAATTCTCGCCGCATTTTCTAAAAACAGAGACGATGCCTTGATCTATAACAACCGTGATCATATCAATATCCACAAAGAAAATTTGATCAACCGCGTTGTCCTCTATGATAAAGAAAAAGGACTCATCGCCAAAGATCGAAACTTGAAGGCGGTCTATATCGAAGATGTCATGGAAGAAAGTTTCAGCCGAAAAGCAGTGGCTCGCAAGATTGATCTCGTTTCCCTTTATCAGGTTCCCAAAATCAACCCTAAAACCGGTCAGTTGATTTGCATGGTGAATTATTACACCAATACCTCGCACAAATTCACCAATTTTGAAAAGCCTCTGCTTGAAAACCACGCTGATATGGTAGAGAAATTAATTCTTGAAGAAAACCCTGAGCATGTAGAAATTGAGGTGCTCAGTGAAATCGAAGAACTGCTCTCCGACGCCGATGACAACATGGGGTCATTTCTCGACAAAATTCTGGCTAAAACTTCTGAATTGATCGATGCCGATTCGGGAACCATTTCCATCCATAAGATTTTGGATGGGAAACCCTGGCTCATCATTGAAGACAAAGAGGGCAATCTGGTTGGAGCGAAGTCCCGAGGCTGGATGAAAAGCAAAATCCCTCTTCTTCCCGTAGGTGGGGAGGAGCTATCTACTGAGCAAAGATCTTTAAACGGCTTTGTCGCACATTCTGCAAGGCCGGTTTTAATCTCTAATGTGGAAGATATTAAACAAACGCGGGGATTTTACAAAAATCTTTCCGGTCAAATCAAGTCGGCATTGGCGGTTCCGATTATTCATGGCAGCCATGTTCTCGGAGTCATTAATCAGGATAGTTTTCAAAAAAATTACTTTACCCAGGAGCATCAAAGAATCCTCCAGATCATTGCTAGCCTGATCAGCCAGAAGGTTAACAATCTCCTGCAAATTGAAACCCTGAAGCAGGAACTACTTCAACTCAGAAAAGATATTGAGTACCGGGACCCCAAAGTTTCTTCCTATCATTTTGGTAATGTGATCGGAAAAAGCCACAACATCAACTCACTGGTCAACCAGATCCAGACCGTTGTAGAATCTATTTGCAACCGCATGCTGAGTTGGGAGGGCAACCAACAGCGTGAGACAATGACCGGACTGCCGAGTCTTCTTATCCAGGGTCAAACGGGTTCTGGAAAGGAATTCTTCTTCAATAATATCTACTCCCACCTCAATGACATATTCCAAAAAGAGAAGGGAACGCATTTCAAAATACCTTTAAGAAAAACCAATATCGCCGCCTATAGTGGTGAGTTGACTTATAGCGAATTGTTTGGGCACAAAAAAGGAGCTTTTACGGGAGCAGAATTCAATCGTCAGGGAATTCTGGAAGAAGCCAACGGAGGCGTGGTTTTTCTCGATGAGATTGGCGATGCCGACCCAAGAACCCAGGTGCAGTTATTACGCTTTCTTGATACCGGAGTCTTCATGAGACTGGGGGAAAATCAACCTCGTATTTCAAAAATATTTTTGATTGCTGCAACCAATAAAAACCTGTTAGAAGAAATTCAAGAAGGAAGGTTCCGGGAAGACCTGTACCATCGGCTCAATGCCTTAAGCTTTCAAATACCACGTCTTAACGAAAGAGAAGAAGATATAGAAGATCTCGCCACACATTTTCTCGGCATCCTTTACAGTTCCTATAAAAAAGAGGGGCATGACCCGTCTCCGCCGCAATTGGATCCGGGAGCGGTCGAATATCTAAAGCAACACCAATACCGAGGAAACGTAAGGGAATTAAAAAACATCTTACTCAGAGCCATGCTTTTTCGCAAAGGCCCTTTGATCACCAAAGACGAAATCACCTCAGCATGCAGGCCGTCCGAGGGAGCCCCCACCAGCGATCGAGACTTTATCGAAACCTTATTGAGTCAGTTTGAAACGGGAGAAGCCAACTTCTGGACAAATATCCATCAACCTTTTAAAGCAAACCATTTAACCCGTGATACGGTCAAGTCTTTGATAATAGCGGCAAAAAATCGGTACCAAACTAATTTGCCAGGTCTCGCAGTAAAACTAGGGGCTTGCAAAACCCGCTCGCATTTGAAATTGGATGAGAGAAAAAAATTCATCAGCTTTAAAAACTTTCTTTATAAGACAGTGAAAATATCCTCAAACTGATGTCAGGAATAAACTTTATAGGCCTCAAGGATCGCAGACCTAAGAGAAGATTGTATAGATGCCGATTTAAATTCAACCATGTCGTAAAATTTTCCGTCTTTGCCTTTTTTTGATGGAAAGCCAACGAACAATCCACCATTTTTAGCTGCCAGAACCCGGAAACCCTTGATCAAAACCGCCTGATTAAAAGTGACATCGGCATAGGCCCTCAAGGATGAGTCAGGCTCACCTGTGTCAAAAGGATAAATCTTAACCTCAGAAATATTCATAAACTTAATGATGTTGTTTAGGCTATAAGCCTATAGTCCTTTACCCTAGCTTCGTCAAATATTGACGTCTCCGCAAAATCTGCTAAACTATTGTGAAGGATCACCGTTAATTAGAGGATGGATTCACTTCAGGACTTCCTATAATCCATCTGTGTGCCCAATCATTCAAGACATCGTATCAGGCATTAGCTTTGCCAACGTATCATTATAATTGATTTCGAATAACATAAATAACATTCAAAACCTTTAAGGAGTAGCTCATGTCAACAACCGCCGTCTCTGAAAAATTTAAAGTCAAAGATCTGTCTCTGGCAGATTGGGGACGAAAAGAAATTATCCTTGCCCAGAACGAAATGCCCGGACTCATGGCCTTGCGCGAAAAGCATGGCGCGTCCAAACCTTTAAAAGGGGCACGAATTGCCGGTTCGTTGCATATGACCATTCAGACTGCGGTGCTGATGGAAACTCTGATTGAGCTTGGGGCCGAGATTCGCTGGGCTTCCTGCAATATTTTTTCGACACAAGACCATGCCGCCGCTGCCATGGCCAAGGCGGGCATTCCTGTATTCGCCTGGAAAGAAGAAACTGAAGAAGAATATTGGTGGTGCACGGCTCAAACTTTATTATTCGACAACGATCAGGGACCAAATATGATCCTCGATGATGGAGGAGATCTCACAGGATATGTTCACGAAAAGCATCCTGAATTGTTGGCTGAAATAAAGGGCATTACAGAAGAAACCACCACCGGTGTTCATAACCTGTACAAAATGATCGAAAAAGGAACCTTAAAGCTTCCCGCCATGAACGTCAACGATTCGGTCACTAAATCGAAGTTCGACAATCTTTATGGATGCCGGGAATCCCTTGCCGATGGAATCAAGCGAGCCACCGACATTATGATTGCTGGAAAAGTAGTGGTCGTTGCCGGATTTGGAGATGTAGGAAAAGGTTGTGCCGATTCTATGAAAGGGTTGGGTGCCAGGGTGATCATTACAGAAATTGACCCCATCTGCGCTCTGCAAGCCGCGATGGAGGGTTATGAGGTCACCACGATGGAAGAAGCCGTAAGGGAAGGCGATATTTTTGTCACCACCACAGGTTGTGCAGACATCATCACCATCCAACATATGGAAAAAATGAAAAATGATTCCATCGTTTGTAATATTGGTCACTTTGACATTGAGATTCAGGTGGAAGAATTAAACAATTTCCCTGGAGTTCAGAAAATAGTTATCAAACCCCAGGTAGATAAATACACTTTCCCGGATGGACACAATATTCTTCTGCTGGCAGAAGGAAGGTTGGTTAATTTGGGATGTGCAACAGGACACCCTTCTTTCGTAATGTCCAACTCCTTCACCAATCAGGTACTGGCTCAGATAGAGCTGTACAATAAAAAATATGAAGTAGGCGTATACACTTTGCCGAAAATACTTGATGAGGAGGTTGCGCGTCTGCATTTGGATAAACTCGGAGTGAAGCTGACAACACTTTCCGAGAAGCAGGCAGAATATCTCAGTTTGAAGGTAGAAGGCCCCTACAAGCCTGACCATTACCGATATTAAGATCAACGCAGCAAAATAAAACCGGTTTTCCTTCGCGGGGAAACCGGTTTTTTATTGCTCGCAAAAACTCACCGGCGAGCTGCCGGAGGCAAATTATAGTGTCTTTATTTTTTGGGCAAATATCTACTCTGCCGCGTGAGACATTGTCAGTCGGCTTCACGCCTAGTGGTTTTTCTGCAAGAATTCTTTCAGCATGGGAAGAATGCTCTCATGGGCGTCTTCCACGACATAATGCCCGGCGTCTTCCATCCGGTGCACCTCAGCCTGAGGGAAAATCTCCTGCCAACGTTTCAAGAAATTATCGTTAAAAACAAAATCATGCGCTCCCCAAATAATTTGAACGGGATGATTTTGAAATAGTTTTAAATTCTTTTCGATATTTTGAATCACAGAATAACTCGGTGAATCAGGACTCATGGGAATATCCTGCACAAAGCGCAGATTGGCCACCCGGTTGGAAAAATTATCATAGGGCTCCAGATAACCCGCCTGGACTTCATCCGTCATTCTTTCTTGCTTGACGCAAGCCCAACGGATGGCCCCACGCGCAAAGGCGTTAAAACCACGAATTGCCAAGGCGCCGAACCCAGGGATGCGACAGAGGCTAAGACTTAATGGGATTTCATGCGATAAAAATGCCGCAGTATTAAAAATCACTAATCTCCGGATTAGCTTAGGATGTCGAACCGCGAATCCCATACCGATGGCCCCGCCCCAGTCATGAACAACCAGAGTGATGTCATCCAACCCGAGGTGATTCACCAACTGCTCAAGATTGTCGATGTGTTGGGAAAGCGTATAAGGATAATCTTGCGGCTTATCTGATTTCCCCATTCCCATATGGTCGGGCACCACACAACGATAAGAATCCTTAAGGCCTAGAATTAGATTACGATAATAAAATGACCAGGTAGGATTCCCATGAAGCATGAGAAGAGTTTCGCCAGCACCTTCATCCAAATAATGATAGCGGTGCTGCTCAAGTTGAAGAGAATTGGAAGAAAAGGGATAAAGCTTTGTCACCACTCAACACCCATCATCAAACAGTTAAGCCCGCTACCTATACCGAGTAGAGCAGCTTTGTCCCCCGATTTGAGCACTTTCTTTTCTATTCCCATGGCCAATGTGGTTGGGAGGGAAGCCGAGCCTGTATTGCCCAGAAACTCCAGAGTAGAGAAATCTTTTTCAGGGTCGAGCCCTACTTTTTCATACATAAGTTTTCGATGACCTTTGCCTACCTGATGGCAGAACACCCGGTTTATCTCTTCGTTGCTCCAGCCAAGCACTTCTCGGGTACGCGCCCAGGTTTTACCGGCAAGTCGACAACCCTCCTGCATCAAAGTTTCGGAATCGGTATCCATCAAGGGAGACCAATCTCCCCCTGCACCACTGTCATCATTACCGCGACATAAATGGTTGAACTGCGTCTCGGCCATGGAAACACCGCCCGCCAAACGATGGCCTTGCTTTGCGATCTTTTCATGGGCCAAGACAACACCCACAGCAGAAGAACCAATCGTCAATGAAGCGAAAGAGGACTTGGTCTCATTCCGCGTAATATCTTTTCTGGCTAGCAATGTCTCAATCGTATTATTTACCAACGGACCCCCGTTTTCTCCAGCCACCACCAACCCTGCTTCAATTTGGTTTTGTTCGATCATACTGGCGATGATCGACATTCCGTTTAGCACACCAAGACATGCATTGGACACATCAAACACAAAGGCTTCGCCGGGAAGCTTCAGGTTATTATGAATAACAGAAGCCGTGGAAGGTTCCAGAAAATCCCGGCACACCGATGCTGAAATAAGGCAACCTATTTGTTCAGGGTCCACCCCGGATTGGGCAATGGCTTTTTCTCCGGCGAGAGTTGCTACCTCACTGGGCAGAACTTCCTTCCCCCAAAAGCGTCGTTCTCGAATACCGCTCATCAATTCTAAACGGCCTTGTGGAAGTTTTAGCCTGTCATAAAGAGGGGCCAACCGATCTTCAATTTCGACCGATGTAACGATATTTTCAGGCAGATGATAGGCTAAGCCTTCTATATAAACTTTTTCAAAAAGCATCTAATTGGATTCCTCAATACCCTTATTATTTTCATCCACGTCTATGATCTGCATTTCATAATATTTTTGGTATAGTCCGCTACTAGCAAGAAGGGATTCATGCGTTCCAGATTCTACAATCTTACCCTTATCCAGAACAATGATGCGGTTGGCATGCTTGATCGTTGAAAGCCGGTGAGCAATTACGAAAGATGTTCGGTGTTCCATGAGATTATGCAAAGCATCCTGAACCAGCTTTTCCGACTCCGAATCCAGCGCAGAAGTGGCTTCATCCAAAACTAAAATTGGTGCATTCCTTAAAATAGCGCGGGCTATGGCAATCCTCTGGCGTTGCCCTCCTGAAAGTTTGACTCCCCGTTCTCCGATGATAGTGTCGTAGCCATCATCTAAAGTCGACACGAAATAATCCACATGGGCGGCTTTAGCTGCTTCCATAATTTCATTGTGAGAGGCCTTTCTCTCACAGCCAAAAGATATATTGTTCCATATTGTATCGTTGAATAAAAATGTCTCCTGAGTTACCAGTGCTAACTGCTTCCTCAATGAATCCAATTTATAATCCTGAATAATTTTTCCATCTATCAGGATGGTTCCGGAAGTCGCATCAAAAAACCGAAACAGCAGGTCTACCAACGTTGTCTTACCAGCACCGCTCATCCCAACAATTGCGATGATTTCCGATTTTTTAACAGAAAGATTGATATCATTCAAAATCATGGTGCTTCTTGAAGGATAACGAAAAGAAACATTTTTAAACTCAATTCCATCCTTAACACCACGTAGTTCTATCTGGCCTTCCTGCATATTTTCCGCATCCTGATCGAGGATCCCAAACACTCTTTCCGCCCCGGCTAAAGCCGTTTGGATATTAGTGTAAGCTTTGAATAAAATTCGGATAGGTGCGTACATCATGAACAATGCAACGATGAATGCCAGAAATGTTCCTTGGCTGATCTCCTCATCCAAAACCTGATTCCCGCCATACCACAAGATAAATGCAGCGCTGACAACTCCTAATACTTCCAGAAAAGGTGAAGTGATTTCCACATACTTGACATTTTTTTTCATCACTTTTAGGTAGCTGTCATTATGTAGGCGAAACTTCTCTATCTCTCTAGGCTCCATACCAAAAGCGCGGACAATTTTTATTCCCGAAAAGGACTCCAGAATCGTTGCGTTAATATTTCCTAAAATCTCCTGCCCTTTTTTCGAAAAGTGACGTAGTTTCCGGGCAATATTGGAAACGGGAATGATCGTAACCGGAAAAATTATCAATGCCATCACTGCCCAGTCCCATTTCATATAAAATACCCATATCAACAAACCTATCAACATCACACTGTTTTGCAGAATCTCTTTCATCATCCGCGTTACACTGGACTGCATAATCGCGACATCATTATTGATTCGGGACATAAGTTGTCCTGTTTCATTGTCCTCAAAAAACTCAAAAGGAAGTGCGTGAATATGCGCAAACAACTTCCCTCTAAATTTCACCACCAGCTCCCATGAGATCCCAAAAATAATCAGATTTTGCGCATAGGTCAATATAGCCTTGACTACATATAAAGCGATCAAGGCGAGGGGAATAACCTTGAGCATGAAATAATCTTTTTCTACAAATATTTTATCGAAGGTTTTTTGAATAAGCGGAACAGGGGAAGTTGAAATAACACCTACAATAACGGAAAAAAATATCGCCAAATACAGGCGGCCCATATAGGGTTTCAGGTGTAGAATTAAGCGCCTAAAAATTTGGAAGGACATTAGCCACCAGAGTATCGGGAGCAATCAGGGAAGAAAATAGCAGGAAAAAGCCCCTGGAATTGAACCCGATTCAATATCCAGGGGCTAAAAAAAACCGTTACATAAACGGGGTAAAAACTAGGCTTTCACTTCTTTCTGCGGTATGAAGTCATCCAGGCCCGCACCATTTTTAATGGCATCTTCCATCATCTTCACGGACTCCCGAATTCCTTCTTCACAGACGTCCAGAGAAATATCCCGGATATCGTTTTGCGAGCACCAGGCCATCACCCGGTTTTGGGTATTGTCCCGCATAAATCCTTTAGGGACACGCTCCAACCGTTCCAAAGCTTCTGGCGACCAGTTGAAATCTTCGGCATTCAAAGCAGCCCCAATACTGAGGATGTCGCCCGGAATTCCTTCACTGGCCCCATTGTCATTGTCATCTTTTTTAATTTTCTCATTCAGGATTTTATCGAGGAATGCCGCAGAAACCGTATTGACCTTCTGAACCCGAGCATTTTTCTCAACACGAGCATGGGCTTTCCTTCTCAAATGCCCCTGAGGGAATGAGTTAAGCTTGTCCAATGCCTCCTGTGTCCAGGATACTTGCACACCATCAGGCAAAGTTGTAAAGGTAGTGGAATCCTGAGCCTCTGCTTCTGTAGCTTGGTACTCTTCCTTGTTAACGGGAAGCAAGCGTTCCGGACCCGCATTACAAACAGTACACTTAACAACGTCACCTTTGTAAAAAGTATTACAACTGGTACATTTCAGTGTGATCTCTTCTGGAGGCTTACCAGCATGAGCTTCTGCCATTTCTTCCTTAAGCATGCCCAGGCCTTCCGGATTATTCGGATCCATCCCTTCATTCTTCATTCTCTCACCAATTGCAGACATAGCCTGCATCGCACCAGCAGGCAAAATCTCCTGCACCGCTTCGGTGATAACACTGGAAGTGATCATGCTATGGCCCCGCTCCAACGCATAACGCAGGATCGCGGAAGTCGCCATCGGTCTTACAAATCCAGGAATTTTCTTCAATCGCTCTTTGCCTTCAGCAGTCCACTCAATGCTTTCTTCTGCCTGCATATCTATCGGCGGCTTAAATACTTTACTGGAAAGCAGGATGTTGCAGGGAACGAGACGTAATAGGTTCTCGGTATTGCCTCCAATATCCATATCCGGAGCACTGTGAACACCGATCCGTCCCAAAATCAACAAATACGGGTTCTCTTCCCTTGCGTATTGC
Organism: Nitrospina sp.; assembly: GCA_018673915.1. GTDB lineage: Bacteria > Nitrospinota > Nitrospinia > Nitrospinales > VA-1 > LS-NOB. The sequence goes on from JABHBK010000034.1 coordinate 59,218, forward strand.
AAAACTTTTTCGAAAACCTTGCCATCCAAAAGACGAATGGTGCATTCAATATCTTCTTCTTCACAGACCTTCCGGGAAATCTCCAGATGAGCCTGATAGATTTTTGCCAATCCTTTATCGATGATGTCTTCATGAAGCTTTTCCTGTTGCTCAAACTTGAAAACTTTGGAAGCTTCGCGTGACAATACACCGGTCAGACTGTTAAACATTGCATAGTGAAAGTAGGGATCGAAGGTAGAGATGACTTCCAGAGGCCGATTCAACTTTTTGGCCATTTCGATCCCCGTCATCAACCCACCAAAAGAATGACCACTACCATCCACTGCAACCACAATCTTTCCACTGGAAGGCCGGTCGTCATGAATCTCCGGGCAATGCTTCACAATCAGCATATCTTTGTTAGAACGACGAATTACTCTTTCTGCAACGGACCCAATCAAGCTGTCTTTAATGGCACCAAGCCCCAATGCACCCATAATTACCAGGTCGTACGGGGATTCTTTGATATCCCGAACCAGCTCTGTCCAGTTACGCCCTTCAAGGGATTTACCCACAAAAGGAATGTCCAGTTCTTTACATTTTTCTTTGGGAACATCCAGATAGGAATCACTGATAACTTCCATTCCTTTGGTGATCAACTGATCATGAATATTCCGTTGCTTTTCTAATTCCTCTTCATCCTGATATTCCTCAGGAAGCCCGCTCTCCATTTGGCGAAACCGAACATCATGCATTTTAGCGGCATAAACATGGCTTGCAGAAATGGTCGTATCTGATCCTTTGGCGAACTCAAGCGCCAAGTCAACACAGGCGTTGGAGTAATCAGAATTATCTACCGGTATATAAATATTCTTAAACATGGGGTGAAGTTCTCCCTTCCCGAAACCTGGGATAGTTAGTTTTGAAAAATTGGAATTCTAATATTCTAAAATCACAGAGTTTAAAAACCCTGCAACCAATGGCGGAATCAAGTACTATCAAACCTTAATATAGTCGTTGGGAATTCTAGCAAATTATTCAATAGTGTCAACAAGAATTAAACCAAAATAATATTGTAATTGTTGATATTTTAAGAGTTTAAGCGAATATACCTAAAATAACCTTATTGGATTAAACCACCGACCACTTATCGATCAACCTAATAAATGGACGGCCTCACACCTCCACTAACAAAAAGAATCAGCAAATACCACCTAAACTCATAAATCTAAACAATATTACCAATCCATATCCTTCATGGATGACGTGTATTTATGAAATTCACTAAAACGGTCCTTTATCTCAGACCGTTTCTTTTTTCCCCTTAGTTCATTGAAAAGGTTTAGATACCAGCGGTATGGAGGGAACCACCTGCTTGCAAATGCAAACAATTTTAGTTTGAGATAATGACGGGGAGACTTAAAAAAATCCTTTAAAACATTTGCAGACATACCTGCCACAGAATAATTTCCGCATCTAACGGCTTCTTTGCCCTGCCCGACCAACATTTGTTTTAAACGTATTTTCAAATGAGTCTCCACCTCATTTTTTGTTTCCAAGTCCAAGTTCGGGTGCTCCACGATTCTTTGGTACATTTTTAACCATTGCGGCCAAACAAAGTCGCTACGTGCATTGATGGAAGCGCTGGTTTCATCTCCATAAAAGATAACTCCTGGGGTTTGGTTTACTGCGTAGGAAAACTGAGCAGCAATTCTGAATGCATAATCCCAGTCTGCGAGTAATCCTATTTCTGGATCGTATTCCCCAACCTTTTGGGTCACCTCTCTTCTAAACAACGCTCCCGATATAATATAGGGAATTTCTTTTATTAAAAATAGAAGGCCTTCAGGGTGCTCATACAACCCTTCCCGGCAATTTTCAGCTAACGTAACTCTGAGAATTTGCCATTTACTGTTTACAAAAATAACCTGATTTACAGACATTAACGCTTCGGGATACTTTTCAAATCCATTTAAAGCGCTTTCAAGGCAATTTGGCAAAAGCAGATTATCGTCGCACAATTCGATAAAGTATGGGGTATCCACTTTCTTCCAAGCCTGTTGTGAATTGTATATCACCCCAAGGTTTTGCTCATTACAATGATAAAATATGCGCGAATCATTTTTGGCCATTTCCGCAACAACTTCACCTGTATTATCACCCGAAGCATCATCATAAATATAAATTTTAAAATGTGGGTAGGTCTGATTTAAAACACTTTGAATGGCCCTTTTTAAAAGTTTCGGACGCTTATAAGTGGGAAGTACAACTGTGACGAGGGGATTATTGATCATAAAAAATATTAAAAAATGTCCTGAATTTTTGAGGGATCGTTGAAGCGGAATACCCTTGTTTAAATTTGGCCTGGATCGTAACATGTAACTATCAGGCTAGCAAATTGTCCGGCTAAACATATTTTGCCTGCAAACGATTTTTTGTTACAATTCGTATAGCAAGAAATACAGCAACGCTGAAACTTAGAATTGATCTTTTATTCCATATAATTTCCCCAATCGACATCCCGATCTTGCATACTCATTTCAGTCAGGGACCTTAAGCGGAGAGCTTGATGCTTTTTAACCACAAAGACGAAGTAACCCACCAACTCAAGAATATCGTCACTCAGGATAATGGCGGTGTAAAAATAGATAACGCAGAAAAACTTCGAGGTGATGTTCTCGATCAACTGATCTTGAATGCAGTCCTTAATCCTTCAGCAGAAATAAAAGGACTGAGCCGGTTCCTCATCAAATCGGCCGCACAGGAGTTGGGCATCGTCACTTCATCGATTCAAGGGCTCTACGACGCCCGCGGCCGGGGCGAAGTAAAAGGATTCACCGTTCCCGCGCTCAACATCCGCGGCCTGCCCTATGAGCTATGCCGGGCCATTTTCCGCACCGCCATCAAAACCAATGCCGGGGCGTTTATTTTTGAACTGGCTAAATCGGAAATGGGTTACACCTTCCAAAAACCACAAGAACTTTCCACCGTTATCCTTACTGCGGCCATTAAAGAAGGCTTTACCGGACCGGTCTTCATCCAAGGCGATCATTTTCAAGTCAACGCTAAAAATTACGCTCTAGATCCCGCAAAGGAAGTTGCCGGACTGAAAGAATTGATCAAAAATGGCATCGCTGGCGGATTCTATAATATAGATATCGACACCTCCACATTGGTCGACCTCAGCAAAGACACCGTCGTCGAACAGCAACGAGCTAACTTTGAAGTCGGTGTAGAACTCACTCAACATGTTCGTGAACTGGAACCAGAAAATATCACCATTTCTGTTGGGGGTGAGATCGGCGAAGTGGGAAAAGAAAACAGCAACGAGCAGGAATTAAAAGCCTACCTCGACAACTTTAACGAACTGCTGGAAAAGACACGAAGCGGATCCACGACCATCAGTAAAATATCCATCCAAACCGGAACCTCGCACGGCGGCGTGCCTCTCCCTGATGGAACCGTGGCCGATGTGAACCTCGATTTTGATACGCTGGAAAACCTGTCACGCATTTCCCGTGAAGATTATGGATTGGCGGGAGCCGTCCAGCACGGTGCGTCCACCCTGCCCCAGGACCTATTCAACAAGTTCCCGGAACTGGAAACGGCAGAAATTCACCTGGCAACCGATTTCCAGAATATGATTTACGGAAGCGATCTTTTTCCCGCCAGCTTTAAAGAAGAAATCTACACCCACCTGCGCAAAAAATTTACGGGAGAGAAAAAATCCGGCGAGACAGACGAACAGTTCATCTACAAAACCCGCAAAAAAGGTTTTGGTGAATTCAAAAAAGAGTTTTGGGGACTGTCTAACGAGATTCGCCAAGGAATCGGCAAAGAACTGGAAGGCAAAATGGATTTCCTGTTTGACAAACTAGCCGTACAAAACACCAAAGAGTCTGTCGACAAAACCGTAGAACAAGTAGCTATCAAACCCAACCTTGAAGATGAAATTTCCGCCTGCTAAAACCTTTTTTAGCCACAGATGAATGCAGATAAGCGCCGCTGATTTCTCCCCCTGATCATAAATCAGACGCTAGATTTAGTGGTTAAAAAGCGCTTTAACCTTTTCTTCCAGGGCAACTACTTTGAAGGGCTTTTGCATGAATTCATCGACACCTGCCTCATAGGCTTCCAACATCTTATCGGGGCTATAATCGGAGGTAATCATCAAAACTGGAATCAGGTCGGTTTTTTCATTCTCTCGAACCTCATGAACAAATTCAATTCCATCCATATCGGGCATATGCAGATCTGTGATGATCAAATCTATTTTATTTTCTTCCAGCATGGATAAAGCTTCGATACCGTTATTTGCTCCGACAAAATTAAAGCCGCCAAAGCCCAGCATCTTTAATTGCTTTTCAACAATGTGGTGAATCACCGGTGAATCATCCACAACCATCACCTGTTTGGATCCATATAAGTTTTTTCCTAATGTCTGTTGAATTTTTTCTTCAAAATAATCGGGTTTGAAGGGTTTACAAATATATTGGTTGACCCCGGCTTTAAATGCTTCATCCACTTTATCCTTCTCTGTTTCCGAAGTGATCATTATGAAAGGAATGGATGCCAGTTCCGGGTAATCTTTTATGGTACGTAACAATTCCAGGCCATCCATTTTTGGCATATTCCAATCAGAAATGATCAGATCTACCTTCTCAGCCCGCAGCAAATTAACACCCTCCAACCCATCATCCGCCTGAAAAACATTATTCTCTTCAAATCCAATTTTCCGGAGGTTTTTTACAATGACCTCACGGACAACGGGAGCATCATCAATCACGACTACTCTTTTAGTTTTATATTCAGAATCCAAGATATATTTCCCCAGGTCTTAATAGGGTTAAATTGATTGATTTCCCAATTCTCGGGAAATCCCTATAACCATAAACCTTTGATCTTTAACAGGTAATTTATCTAAGTTCACATATTAGGCGGGAAAAGTCAATCAAACGGGATGCTATGAACTTATCCAGTTCATTGGCAAACTTGTAGCGCTCCTTCTGACCGAAGCTATTTGGACCGCCGGTTTCGACACCGCTTCCACGCAAAGTATCCATGAAATTTCGCATGTCCAGAATTTGTCCAATATTATTTTTGTCGTAAACTTTTCCGCGCGGATCGAGAGCGAGCGCCCCCTTTTCGACAATACGGGCCGCGAGGGGAATGTCAGCGGTGATTATTAAATCCCCGGCTTCACATTGATTTGCAATCTCATCATCGGCGACATCTGCCCCCTGCCCGACCTGAACCAAGCGAATGTATGAGGATTCCGGCACACGAAATCTCTGATTGGCAACAAAGGTCACCATTATTTCTGTCCTTTCCGCCGCACGACATAAAATATCTTTAATCGGCCTGGGGCAAGCGTCTGCATCCACCCATATATTCATATATTATCCGATGCTTCGAATAGTTCGGCATGACCGTTTAGTCATCACTCTAGCCAAACTTTCATATCACGTTCCTCATCTTGCAGTTCAAATAGGACTTGAGGGACGAAACCTGATTTCCTGGCTTTGCCCTGAATGGCTTGCAAGTCAATATTTTGTTTACGGATTGACTCTATTACGGGTTCATCCATCACCCCTTCAATATCATCGGCGCACCGGCTGGGCATGGTCAAACTAATTTTATTACCATTGGATTTTACAACATGAACTTTCATATATTGAGCCATAGAATCAAAAGCCGGGCCTTGGGCACTGGCCTCCACCTCTGGCAAAAGCAACGACCTCGCTTGCGGATAAATGTCCGACAAAATTTTATCCATGATGAACTGCCATGGAAGTGCGACATCCAGCCGTTTCAGCATGGTAGTCAAGCCATGCAAAGTACGCATCAGGAATATCAGCTTCGGAGGTGCAGAAGAACGGAACCACCATTTCATGTCCCCCACAATCTGGTCAAACCGCTCGCTCATTCTCCAGTCTTTAACATGATAGGGAGACTCCACCAAAAAAGGCTCGAACAAAACTGACATCAATGCCGGAAGAGTTGGGCGCAGGTCTTTTAGTTTTTCGGGATCAAAACCAAGGGCAGAAAGGCAGGTCATTGGATCCAGATTCTCGCGATGCCGAAGAGCTAGAATAATTCTTAAAAGCGTCAACCGAACATCATCCGAAATTTCCAAAACACTGCCGTAATCATAAACAATCAAAACAAAATAATCTTTTTTATACTGGCGGAAGGCAAAATTCGCAGGCTGTGGATCCGCATGGACAAACCCATGTCGAAACAACATATGAAGATAATGCTGGAGCAATAATCGGCCCATAGCCTGCTTCTGCTCAGGCATCATGGTTTCGGCTTTATCAAGACCGAACCCTTCTTCCATTTTCTGCACCAATACAGTGGGGCGGACTAAATCGCTAAAAATTTCAGGAACGACAATCCGTTCAAGGGGAGGAATTTTTTGACGGTATTTTTCCTGATGTCCTGCCTCGACACGATAATCCAGTTCTTCACTAAAATTATGCCAGAAAGCATCGCGGTAGCCATCCATCTTGAATCCCCATTTTGCCACCGGCCCCACCTTGGGCAACAAGCCCATGATATCCATCTCCGCTTCCACCGATGTTGCAATATCGGGATACTGCACTTTCACCGCGACTTCCGTGCCATCCTTAATTTTGCCAAAATGTACCTGCCCCAATGATGCGGCCTTGCAGGATTTTTCCAGTTTTTTAAAGATTGTGTTCCAAGGCTGACCATAGGCTTTTTCAATCAACTCCACGACCTCTTCAAAAGGCATGGGTTCAAGAGAATTGTTTAGGGATTCTCGCAAGGCCTGATCGTCTGCATCCATCGTCATGAATTGACCGATCTTGGCGGGCAGTCCTCTGGATTGGCCCAGTAGCTCCACTAGATAGTGCTGAGCCCAATGGCGTTGATCTTCTGTAGTGGATTTACGTAATTTTCTGGCGGCAGACCCAAGCTTAAGAAGATTAGCCCCTCTTTTAAAAATTGCTCCAAGTTTCATAGTCTATAATTCTGCAAATCCCATTAAAAAATGGAGCAACCGCACTCTCAATCCGAGAAAACCTAATACTCACTGCTGGCCATTTGGCCGGGACTAGTGGGCGCTGAATTGGCTGACTTCTGTGATGACGCCCTCTGGCACTTTTTCCTGACTTCCTTTGGCTCGCATTAAAACTTCAAGACGAGGAGTTTGAGGATCCCGGAATATTTTGCCGGCCGTTTGAGCGACTTCTCCCTTTTTAAGGTCTTTCACGGCCTGGATCAATTTCTTTTTAAAGCGAAAGTCCCCTTTTTCATCCGCGGCCAGCGCATAAAGGTCTCCCGCAACCGCCCCTATACTATCTCCCTCTTTTTCCAAAGCAACAATCAAACTTTGTTGATGCCTTGAAAATTCCTGATCGGTTAATTTAGAGAAAAGTTTTTCTGTGCTCGCCAACCAGGCATTGACCCGCTTACTCATTTCAAATGGGCCGTGAGTCGAAGACTGGATCACTAATCGGAAAAAAATCCGATCTTCAATGCGCTGATTAAAGCTCCAAACAATATACCCCAACTGTTGGTTGGTACGCATTTGGGTATAAAAATCACTTTCCACAATGGAAGCGATGATCGAAGCTTGTGCAAGGAGAGAGAAATCTTTTTCTCCCACCTGAATGGCATAAGCCAGCGAATTGTTATTATCCTCTACTTCCTGGCTAAACCGAAACCGCTTTCCTTCGGGGATAATTTTCACCACCTGCTCGAAGCGCTCATTTTCCGGGAGAGACTTACTCCCTAAAGCAGAAAGAAGAATATCCACACTTTCTTGAGCTTTTTTATTGGACCAATTACCATGAACCATTCCGGTGATAAAGACCCTGTCATAAAGCGTTTTAGCAAAAGCCTTGACGTCTTTTAAAGTAATCGCTGTGAGTGCAGACAACTTTTCTTCCTCAGTATATTGATCCTCAAGAAGCATCAACCAGTTGTAATAACCGCCACGCGAATAAGCCTGGCCGAGTTTCTTGTTTTTCAATCCGCGCGCCATTGCTTCCTTAATATTCGCGAACTTCTGTTCATCTACATTCACTTCTTTCAGGTTTTTGGTTACCAGCTTGATCAAATCACCAATGCGCTCTGAATAACCACCAATGCTCAGAAGCACCCCTTTCTTTTGAATGGACAGGCCGTAAGATAATCCTGCCATTTGAATGGGATAAACCAGTTCATTCAGCCCTTCTTGCATCATAGCTTCATAAAGTTTTGCCAGTTCCAGATTCTTGGGACTTCGATAAACTTTTGGAGTTTCTATGCGGAACGTCAAAGATATTTTGGGTTGCTTGAAACGATGGTCATACTTAAACCAAACCTTTGCAAGATCGTCATCCCTCACAAGATGAGGGTATTCCTCTGCCAATTTCAGATCATAAGGAATGAAGTCATTTTTTACGGGATAAAAAATACCACTCACCTTTTCTGGGCTAGACAGCTTACTGAAAGCCTTTCCTTTGATTTTCTGGAAGGAATATTCAGCATCGTAATAGGGAACCTTGCTATCAACAACTGCTGAATTATGGCTCAAAACCACCATTGAGTTTTCTGGTATCAAGGTTTCCAGAATCGCTTTATAAGCGGAGGGTTCATATTTTTTAAATAGAAATGGTAGCGTTTCAACCTCTTCCAGCTTATATTCCTGCAGCTGGGCTGCTTTGCCTGCGACAAAACCCATGCCTTCATCCGGGTTCTTCCAATCAAAGTTAATCTTGGCCATGGCCTGAGTTTCTTTAAAAGTATATTCCTCAATGCCATGCTCTCGAACCTTTTGAATATAAGCAAAGACCAGTTCAAGGATACGCTCATATTCTTTTAGTCCCTTTGCGGTCAGGGAAATATTTATACCAAACGAATTGATTTCCGGGTGACTGCTTCCCCCTCCTGCGCTGAGGCCCAAAACCAATCCCTCTTCCTTTAACTTGGAGAGGAGAGAACCTTTTCCCTCATAGCCCAGCACAGAACCCACTATAGAAGCCGGCTTGCTGGCTTGGTGATTCTTGAGGCGTATGGTTGGGAAATCAATTTCCAAAGAGCGAACGTCCTTAATGGTTTTTATTGTCAGCAATCGATATTGACCCTTTAAGGGTTTCCTGAATTCAGGAGAAATTTTTGGAGCTTTGACGGGTCGTGACGGTATATCCGAAAAATATTTCTGCGCCACGCCGGTTAGAATTCCCATCGGCATACTGGAAATGAGAGACAACTTCATGTTGGAAGCCGAATAATAACGCTTATAAAATTCAAGCAAAGCCGGGCGATTATCACCTGACAATGTTTTTTGGTTACCTGTTCCAAAATTAGCCAGCGGGTGACCCGGTTCTGACATCAGGCCCGCCACATAATTCCCACGCCAGCCATCATTAAGTTTATTTTTTTCATGTTCATTATTAACTGCTTTGACTTCCCTCTCCGCATAGGTTTTTTCGAATAAAGGAGCTTTGAAAAAATCGCTGAATCGATCCAGGGCCTCATTAAACCCATCATGAGATACCTGGAAAAAATAGTTGGTGATATGTCCCGATGTGTAGGCATTGGACGCACCTGAATGCGAGTCGAGAAATTTTTTATAGGAACCTACCTCAGGATATTTTTTTGTTCCCAGGAACAACATATGTTCAAGATAATGAGCCAACCCTGATTTTTCTTTTGGGTCATACAAATAGCCCGTGCCAACTGATAAAGCGGCAGCACTTCGATGCACATCCGGGTCAGAGACCAACAAAATATCCAAGCCGTTTTCAAGCGAAAGGGTCTGGGTTTTACGTTTGTCTCCCTTTACCGCTTCGGCGGAAGACATCAAAAATACGATCCATAAAACCACAATCAAACCGGTTTTAAGAAGTTTAGGAATTCGATTCACAAACAACCTCCAATTTCATTAAATCAAAACGTCGTAAAGTAAGAAAACTTTCACAATCGTTATATTATATCTAGCTCTGAACTGCAGTAGGGTTAATTTTTTTTAATATAAACGCTCGCCGGATGTACCTGGTAACAATGATACCTTTCGAGGTACTAAGGGGAGCCAATCAGGATTACTCCAATCAGAATCAAAACTCCCGCCAATAAGCGTTGTGGACCAAACGGTTCTTTAAGTCTCCAGCATCCCCAATAAACCACCATCAATACGCTTACCTGACGGAGCGAAACGATCGCGCTCAACGCCTCGAATTGAAGGACCACGCAGATCAGACCATAAGATCCCAACGTGGCCGTCCCGGCGAGCATGGCTTTTTTCCATTCACTTCTCCAGGTTTGGAAAATATATTTTGCGGGATGACTGGCAAAGACATACACATTGCAGAGTGCAAATCCGATTGTTGCTTCAATGAAGAAATAAGTGATTCCATTAGCGAAGGGCTGATCCGGCAAATGATTCAAAAAGGAGTCCATGCCCTTTTTATCCACTAGACTGTAACTGACCACCATCGCTAATGTATAAAATGCCCAGCGTAAATCCTGATGACCAAAAGCTCCGATCAGGTTTTTAAATCCCTGTATCACTTTTCCCTCAAAATGGAGGATAAAAATGGCTAGAAGGATCAATACAATCGCAAAAAAGATAGAGATACTTAGTTGCTCATCCAACAATAACCAGGCAAAAACCGGCACAAATATGGGTGCTGATCGGGCAATGGGGTAAACATAAGAAAGATCAGCCGTTGAATAAGCCCGTGAAAGGCAAAGTATATAGACACCATGTATAATTCCCGAAAGAACGCCCCAGAAAATAATGTCATCATTCAAGGGTGCCATTCCGAAGCAAGCATAGGCAATCAGGGCCATGATCATGATCCAAATGCCTTTTAATGCGGAAAAATACTGGGAATTTTTACTGGTCTGGGTCAATATATTCCAGACAGAATGCAAAAGGCTGGATAATAGAACCAATCCTATATTAAACAGTGACAAGCTTCAGGCTCCAAAACGTATCATTATATAAAGCGAGATTTCTGACATGCAGGCAAAAATCGCATTCATTGCCTACCCTGTTTCAAATTTAGACAAGGCGGTGGAATTCTACCAGAAGGTACTGGGAAAGAAACCCTTGTTTCACAGGGAAGATTGGGCCGAGTTCGAACTGGGCGGACAAAAACTGGCTTTGCAGAAAGATACCTGCCCAGCCGGAACCGGTGCCACAGTTTATTTTCTTGCTCGGCCAATTGAAGGGTTTATCTTTCGATTGAAGGAACTGGATACCGCAATGATTGGAAATATAGAAGTCCATTCATATGGGAAGCTAGCCCGTTTTAAAGACCCTGATGGAAATATTCTTGGCCTCTATGAACCTCCAAATGATATAAAAAAATAAAAGGGAAAATACAGACTCAGTTTTAATCCCTTACTTGATTCATGAAATTTCCCTCCCACGTAGTGGGTTGTTGAGGTACAATTGGCTATATGAAAAATTTATTTAAGCATTTTCCCAGTAAAGATATGCGTGCACACAGGGGCTTGGCGATATGAACAATCCATTGACACATTTTAATGAAGAGGGTCGTGCTCGCATGGTCGATGTGTCTGACAAAGAAAATACCTCCCGTAAAGCGGTAGCTACAGGAGAGATTCATATGCAACCGGAAACCCTACGGCTGATTGAAGAGGGGCAGATTAAAAAAGGTGATGTGCTGGCAGTTGCACAAGTCGCAGGTATCATGGGAGCCAAACGAACTCATGAAGTTATACCCATGTGCCACCCTTTACTTCTGACAGGTGTAGACATCAGTTTTCAAATAAATCAGGAACCCGATGCAGAAACAGGTTTATGTACCATCACGGTAAACGCCACGGTTAAAGTAAGTGGACAAACCGGGGTCGAGATGGAGGCCCTGACTGCGGTTTCCATGACCGTACTCACAATTTATGATATGTGCAAGGCAGTGGACCGAGGCATGTATTTCAATGAAATTGGATTGCTTCACAAATCTGGCGGCAAATCTGGAACTTTTGATAAAGAAAAGGTAGGAAAATGATTACCTTAAAGTATTTTGCCAGCCTAAAGGCCATTGCCGAAAAAGAAGAAGAACGTTTGGATATTGAAAATCCAATTACCATAGATCAGTTGAGTGATATCATTTCTAAAACAGCGCCTAAAATGGGAATCATGATCCGTGAGAAAAAAGTTTTGATCTCGGTCAATCAGGAAATGGCCTCTGTCGAAACTATAATTTATGATGGCGACGAGGTAGCATTTCTACCCCCATTCTCAGGCGGCACAAAATAAACAAGGACAATCTTATGAGCACCACAACCTTTTCAAAAGTACGCATCCAATTAGAAGACTTCTCCGTCACCGATGAAATCGAAGCTATGAAAAAGGTTTCCCGCAATATTGGCGGCATCACCACCTTTTTGGGAACCGGAAGAGAACTTTCCAAAGGTGAAAATATTTCCAAGCTTAATTTCGAGCATTATCCAAAGATGGCGGAAAAAAAGCTGGAAGAAATCCGGGAAAAAGCCATCAAGGATTATGGCATTATTGACATGAGCATCATTCACCGGATTGGCCCCATTGACATTGGCGAAAATATTGTATTGATCGTTGCTGTAGGAGAGCATCGCAAGGAAACTTTCGTGGCTTGCGAATGGGCAATCGCTGAACTCAAACGCACCACTCCAATTTGGAAACGCGAAACCACCACTAGTGGCGAAGTCTGGGTTCAAGATACCCCCTGACCAGCAAGCCGCCGGGGGCAAATTGCAATAGCTTTATCTGGCTAACAATGATTCTTCTCGACTGAATAAGCCCTTGCCAATACCCAGTCATTGAGCCTCCCATATTTCTCAGCTTATGACCGAGCCACCTCTCACTCTCACTGTTAATGATCGGCTGGCCCGCTGGCTGTTGCTTGAGCAGGATGAGCAGCGAAGAAAAAATGGTGAGAACGCCTGGAAAACCCCGCCAATAATTTCTCTATCGTCCTGGTTAAGAAATGTTTGGCTCGAATCCTGGCCCACTCAATATCTCCTTAGCGAATTACAATCCGAAAAAATCTGGGAAAAAGTAATCAAACAAAATTCAAGTAGTCTGAACCTCCTCCACTTGCAAGGAGTTGCCGCCCAGGCCAGCCAGGCTTTTTCCCTAATTCATCAGTATCGCCTGCCTCGAATTTCAAAACTTTATGAGCAGACCGACGAATCAAGAGCTTTCTTGTTATGGGCAAAAAAATATGAAAGCCGACTTTCCTCGCTTGGAGCGTTAGACCTCAGCATGCTTATGGATGCGGTGAAAAACTCTATGCAGGAAGGAGAAATACCTATCCCCCACTCCCTTCGAGTAATGGGATTTGAAGAACAAAGCCCGCAATTAAAAATTTTCCTGGATTTTCTTCGCCAGAAGGGAACCCATATTGATTTCCAATCTCCGGTACCCGCCCCACAAACCCTAACCGAAAAACTAGATGATGGAAATTCATCTATAACTGTCAGCAAATATGAATACAGACAAGACGAAGCGGCAGCTTGCGCCCGTTGGGTAAGGGCTATTTTTCAACCTGGAAAACGAATCGGCATCGTTGTGCCAGAACTGGAAAAGTATCTCACCCTTCTTAAGCGTGAGTTGGCGTCAGAACTGGTCCCTGAATTCATATTCAGCCTGGATGAGCAATGTTTACCCTTTAATATTTCGTTGGCACCCCCCTTATCTCAAGAACCGATGATCAAACTGGCTCTTGATCTGTTAAGCGTGAAAAAAGACGCCGCAAAAAAAGCAACAATTTCGGTTAGTAAATTCTTATCTATTATCCAAAGTCCATTTCTTGGGTTTGATTTTCCGCCAACCATGGAGATATCAAACCTCGAGCGTGAATTGAGAAAAAAAAGAGTGCTTTCCATCACCCTCGAACGATTTCATTCTGTTTACAGCAGCACTCCTCAATTGAACCAACTCATAGAAGGTTTAATCTCTTGGGTTGGAAACGAAAACAAATTAATGCCCGAAAAGTGGGCAGAGCTATTGTCGGAGTTTTTGAAAATAGCAGGTTGGCCAGGAAATTCGTCCTCTTCAATAGAAAATAACAAACAATCCATTTCCTCTAAAAGACACCAGGCTTTTGAGGTCTGGAAGGATTGTTTGAATCAGCTCTGCTCCCTGAATCAGATCCTAGGTCCCATTAGCAGAGTGGAAGCTTTAAACCATCTCACTTATATAGTCAGAAACAAACCTTTTCACACCAAAACCCCAGAGCATTCAATTCAGGTGATTGGTCTTCTGGAATCTTCCGGAATGCAATTTGATCATCTATGGGTCATGGGTTGCCATAGCGAAGCACTCCCCGCCCAGCCTGAGCCCAACCCTTTCATTCCCTACGAAATTCGCAACAAGTTCTCCATCCCGCGTTCGAATCCGCAACGGGAACTGGATTTTGCCGAGCAATCGTTAAATCGTCTACTAATAGCCGCACCCAATATTCAATTCAGCTTTCCTCTCCATGAAGGAGATATGGGTCTGGAATTGAGTCCATTATTAAAAAATTTTCCACAGAGTACGGAGGAACCTTACCCATCAAGCCGAATCAAGGATCAAGTACGCTCCTTGAACGATATGGAAGAGTTTACCGAACTCCCATTTTTACCGGTTACAGATTCCGAGAAAAGCCATTTCAAAACGCAGGGTATTTCATCCGGATATGCCCTTCTCCAGAACCAGGTGGAATGTCCCTTTCGATCTTTCGCCCGCCACCGTTTGAACAGTGACAGGTACCAGTCTCCTGAAGTGGACTTTGACAATATGGATCGCGGCAATGTCATCCATAAAACTCTGGAGCTGTTCTGGGAGAAAACCATCACTCTGGAAAACCTTTTGAAACTGTCTCACAATTCCCTCGAGCAACATCTTGATCAATACGTGCGGGAAGCCCTCAAACTTTGCTCGGAGCGCACCACTGGCCAGACACAATTTAACCAACTGGAGATAGAGCGAAATGTCCGAGTCATTCATGAATGGCTGCGGGATGTGGAAATGAAAAGGCCTGACTTTAAAGTGCTCCACAATGAAGAGAATGTATCGATAAACCTGTCCGGGATAAGTCTGACATTAAGAATCGATCGCATTGATGAAATTCCTGGCAAGGGCTTACTGTTGATAGACTACAAGACGGGAAGAGATGCAAAACCTGCTGATTGGTTTGGAGAAAAAATACGCGCCCCACAACTGCCCCTTTACACCCTGGCCAAACCTCCTGCAGGCTTGGCCTATGGCCATCTGGTGATCGGCAAACCTGAATTCAAGGGCACCGCCATCCCAGACCTGCCTTTGGGGCAATTTAAAAACCAGGATTTCAACAAGACCGACGGATATTCCTCATGGCAAGAGTTGCTGGATTATTGGAAAAATAATTTAACTACCGTCGCCGATGAGTTCCTGCAAGGAAGTAATCAGGTTTTACCTATCAATAAAGGTGAACCCTGTCGACATTGCGAGTTCAGTTCCCTCTGTAGAATTCAAGAAATAGGCAAACTTGAAGTAATGGAGGACGCTCCCTAATGCTTTCAGATGCAGACATTAGAAAACAAGCGTTGAAACCCGACCAGTCTTTCATCGTCCAAGCTCCGGCAGGGTCGGGAAAAACCGAATTGCTCATTCAACGTTATCTGAGACTATTGGGACTGGCAAACCTGCCAGAAGAAATTTTAGCGATGACTTTCACCCGTAAAGCCGCCGCAGAAATGAAGGAAAGAGTTTTCTCCGCCCTCATCGAAGCCCAAAGTCATCAACGCCCAGAGCAAGCTCACGCCCGATTCACATGGGAACTTGCTCAAAAAGTTCTTGAGCAGGATAAAGCGCGGGAATGGAAACTGATGAGCAACCCGGCCCGCCTGCGAATTGTGACCATTGACTCATTTTGTTCTTCATTAACACGGCGGATGCCTTTGCTATCCCACATGGGCACCGGTCTGGACATTCAGGAAAATGCCAGGAGCCTTTACCGGGAAACAGCTAAAAGTGTCCTAAGCCTGACAGAGAATGAGACCAATCCTTATGGGGTACTGGTGCGAAATATTCTCCGGCACATTGATAACTCCAAAGAGGATTTCATAAAGAGAATCATCCAGCTTTTGACAAAGAGAGACCAATGGATGATTTCCTTTTTCGATCCCCGTGAAAATCTGGAAGCGCACCCTTTAAATGAAAGCTACAGGCAGAAGCTGGAGCATACTCTGGCGAGTTTAATTCAATCCCGACTCGGTGAACTGGAAGGCCTGTTCAGTCCAACAATCCAGAAAAACATCTTACAACTCGCCAAATACTCCGGCAATAATTTGGAAAATGTAGATCCGCCCCACCCCTGTGCCTGTCTTGCCAACCTCCAGGGGTTTCCCGACTCTACCATCGATAGTCTGGAATCCTGGAAAGGATTGGCCCATCTCTTTTTGACCCAAACCAATACATACAGAAAAAAACCGGATGTGCGTTTGGGATTTCCCGCTGGCAAAGATGACACTGCTAAAAAAATGAAAGATGATTTTGTGGAGTTAGTGAACTCATTGCAGGAGAACCCGGCCGTTCTCGCGGCCTTGGCTAAAGTAAAAAAGTTACCACGAGGACACTTCACCGATATGGAGTGGGATTTGCTGAAATCAACCATTCGTCTCTTGGCAGAGATTAATAATAGACTGAAAGAAGTTTTTTCATCCCGGCAAATCACCGACTTTACTGAAATTTCCCTGTCCGCTATCAGTAGTCTAATTCAGAAGGGAGAGGATGGAGACGAACATCCCACCGATTTACTTTTTTATCTCGATTGCAAAATCCATCATATTCTGGTCGAT
This sequence comes from Nitrospina sp., assembly GCA_018673915.1. Lineage (GTDB taxonomy): Bacteria > Nitrospinota > Nitrospinia > Nitrospinales > VA-1 > LS-NOB. The sequence continues at coordinate 75,985 of JABHBK010000034.1, forward strand.
GAATACCAGGACACCTCGTTCAAGCAAGAAGAGCTTTTACGTCGACTTACTTCTGAGTGGAGCGAGGGAGATGGGAGAACCCTGTTCATTGTTGGTGATCCCAAGCAGTCCATATACAGATTCAGAGATGCCGAGGTGGGTTTATTTATAAAAACTCAGGATCGAGGGCTGGGCACCCTGCAACTATCATCCCTGTCACTAGAATCCAACTTCCGTTCGCAAAAACATCTAGTCGATTGGGTCAACACCTGCTTTCAAAAAATCTTTCCGGAACATAATGACCCTGATCTCGGAGCTATTTCTTACTCCCCATCATCAGCAGTGTTGGAAGAGGGTATGCAACCCGGCGTTTTGTACCACCCTGTTCCACATTATGAGGACAGTCAGGCAATTTCAGAAGATGAAGCGCGGAAGATCACAGTCTTAATCAAAGAACTGCAATCACAATACCCCAATAAAAGTTTGGCAATTCTGGTCCGGGGACGCACTCATCTCACTTCTATAGTCAAACATTTTAACGAATCGAATGTGGCATTCAAGGCCGAAGCGATAGATTCCCTCACTGATCGACCTGCAATTCTCGACCTACTGTCCCTGCTAAGGGCTTTGCGTTTTCCCGGGGACAGAACCGCCTGGTTATCAATTTTAAGAGCACCCTGGTGCGGATTATCATTGACCGACATCCACACCCTGGTGGAACTGGATCGGGCAACACCAATCTGGTTCTTGCTCAATGATTCTTCCCGCATCAGCCTACTCAGTACAGACGGACAAAAAAGGATACAAAACCTTGTTCATAATATTCATCCATTTATAAGCGGATTCACCGACCAAAATTTTCGTGATGTACTGGAGGCATGCTGGATCAAGTTCGGCGGACCCGCCTGTTTACAAGGAACCAGTGCTGACGACATAGAAGTTTTCTTCAATAAAGTGGAAGAAATTATTGCTTCCGGGCAGGAGGAACAATTCGAAAACTTCGACCAGATCCTGACGGATCTATATGCCAGCCCTCTGGCGGTTACCGATAATGCCGTACAGATCATGACCATGCACAAAGCCAAAGGCCTGGAGTTTGATTTTGTGATTTTACCTGGTTTGGGCAAACCCACCAAAGCCGATGAAAAGCGCTTGATTTACTGGATGCCACATGGTGATGACCTGTTGCTCGCACCCATAGAGGAAAAAGGCGGTGAGAGTTCTCCTCTTTACGATTTTTTATCTGAGCTGAACAAGGAAAAAGAAGAATATGAAACCCTGAGGCTTCTCTATGTAGCAGCGACAAGAGCCCGGTCGCAACTGCATCTATTTGGTCACTTAAAACCAAACAAGGAAGAAGAATGGAAACCTGTTCCAAATTCCTTATTAAGTAAATTGTGGCCACATATTAAAGAAGAATGGCTTGAGAAGCTGAGCAAGGTTACGGAATTTAGACCCGTGAATCCCTATTCTCTAACAACAGAGCGGCATTCCATTCAACGCTTGCCCATAGATTTCTCCTTACCAAATCCGGCAGAGGCGATCGTCACAGGTTCGGTGATCGAAATTGAAACGGAACCGGAATATGATTGGGCAGAAAATTCAGCCCGTTGTCTAGGAATTGTCTTGCACCGATCTCTCCATGATATAGCGGTAGAAGGGTTGGACACATGGTCTGAGGAAAGAGTTGAAAATTTAAGGAATCGTTTTAAGTCAGCCCTGCTAGGGGAAGGCCTTCCATTGGAGCTTGCAGAGAAAAAGTTAAACATAGGACTTAAGGCTCTGGCAAACATTTTAAAGGATGAGAGAGGACGGTGGATTTTAGCACAGCATGATGACGCTCATTCCGAGTATCCACTCACCTTTTACCAAGATAGCCGGTATATCCGAAACGTCATCGACCGAACGTTTGTAGATAAAGGAATCCGATGGATCATTGATTACAAAACCGGCACCCATGAAGGAAAAGGGAAAAACCTTGATATCTTTTTGGATAATGAGGTAAAACGTTATAAGCACCAACTGGATCGTTACGAAATGGTATTAAGGAAATTTGGCGAGAAACAGCCTATTAAAAAAGCTTTATATTTTCCTTTACTCAAAGCGTGGCGAGAAATGAATTAACCACTCGAGTGAGTTAAATTAGATGGAACACAAAAACGTTATCAAAAAGCTTTTAGAGGGCAACCAGCGCTATATCACTGGTGGTGCCCTACATCCCAATCAATCCTTCGAGCATCGTATTGAACTGACCAAAGGTCAAAAGCCCATCGCGGCAATATTAACCTGCGCAGACTCCCGGGTTTCTCCTGAAATTATTTTTGATCAGGGCCTTGGCGACCTGTTTGTTTTGCGCGTGGCTGGAAATGTCATCAATGACATGTTTATTGGAAGCCTGGAATATGCTGTGGAACATCTTAATGTCAGTTTGCTAATGGTTTTAGGACATTCTCAATGTGGTGCTGTAGATGCGACCATCAAAGGAGGCAACCCTCCGGGCCATATCAATAGTTTGGTGCAAGCCATAAAACCAGCATTGGACAGATTGAAGAAACAATCTCCCGACTGGGTAAATATTGTCGCAAAAGAAAATGTGAAAATTGGCGTTGAAAGGTTGCGCACTATTGATCCAATTTTGACAGCTCGATATGATGAAGGTGATATAGATATTGTGGGTGCCTTTTATGATATTAAAAGCGGTAAAGTTAGCCTCACTGTTTAATCTCAAGGCTAACTATCCAAGTCCTTGTCATTGCAATAACGTTTATTATTTAAATTATCCCACCATCTAAACTTAGCATCCTCAAATAAGCATGATTGGATGTAATCCAAAAATATAATAAAACTTAGTCCAAAACAGCGCAACTTTTCAAACAAATGTTCGTGTCCCAGCAAAATTGCAAGCTCAAGAAAAAAGTGTTATAAGTTATTGTAAATATGAGTATTCTATAAAGAATTTTTTGGACTCACAGGACATAATGAAACAAGGGGTTGTTTATTGGATAACAGGGCTGTCTGGAGCAGGAAAAACAACTGTCGGCAAACTTCTTACCAATAAATTAAAAACAAAGAAGTCTAATGTAGTCTTTCTGGATGGGGATATCCTTAGGAGCGTATTTGGAACCCAGACTGGCTATACTCCCAAAGAACGTCTGGATTTAGCCATGCGTTATTCACGGCTATGCCAAATGCTAGCCATGCAGGAGATAGATGTGGTTTGCGCTACAATATCCATGTTTCACGAGGTGAGAAACTGGAACCGGGAAAGCATTCCAAACTATAAAGAAGTTTATCTTAAGGCCCCGATTAAATTACTAATTGAGCGAGACCAAAAACAACTTTACAGCCGCGCCCTAAATGGTGAAATCAATAACGTGATGGGTGTTGATGTACCAATAGAAGAACCAACAAACCCTGACCTCATTATTAATATTGATAAAAACCTAACCGCCAAAAATATTGTTGAAACCCTAATCAAAACCCTTTAGTAAAAGATCGATTAATGGCACAAAAACATTGGGATTACACAGAGTTGGCCGACGCCTATTTGAAGCGCCCAGATTATGCTGATGATGCCATTAATAATTTGTTGAAAACAACAAATCTTCCCTCTGGCTCCCTGGTATGCGATATAGGCGCAGGAGTAGCCCACCTAACTATTAAACTTGCAGAACGAGGGCTGAATATATTGGCGGTAGAACCCAACCTTGCTATGCGAAAACATGGTATAAATCGAACTGCTCATTTTAAAAATGTCTCTTGGGCCATTGGGACAGGCGAACACACTGAGCAACTAGATCAAAGTTTCGACTTAGTCACATTTGGTTCATCTTTTAATGTGACAGACCGTAACAAAGCATTAATTGAAACCAAACGGATCCTGAAACCTCTCGGCTGGTTTGCTTGTATGTGGAACCATAGAGATCTTACCGACCCCATACAGCAGGAAATAGAAGCCACAATTAAAAAATGGGTTCCACAATATGATTACGGTGCGCGCCGTGAGGATCAAACACCAATTATTGAGCAGAGTAATTTTTTTTCCCCAGTAATAAAAACCCAAGGGAGCATCACGTATACACAAGATATTGAAGACTGTATTGAAGCATGGAGATCCCATGGAACCCTTGAAAGACAAGCAACCAATTTATTCCCCAACATAGTCAGTGATATTGAAAAATTACTTAAAGGTAAAAACTTAAAAAATATCCAGATCCCATATACAACTAAGATTTGGATGGCCCAGTTAAAAACATAAATACTCATGCCCATCCCATTTGGAACAAAAAGTGAGACCCTCGAGTCATTGGAATCCATTCTTAGATCTGCAAAAATACTCCCTCAAGTTCGCTTCTCAGTAAATGAATGGCGAGGTGATCCCCCTAAGGTTATAAATCGCATCAAGCAAAACTCCTGGCTGGATATTTCACTAATTGTTCGAAGCAGTAGTTATTCTGAGGACTCGGCAAAACAGTCTTTGGCCGGACACTTTGTCTCCTGTCAATCAGTGAAAGGAGAACCCAACATTACATCGGCTGTTGAGAAAGTTATTTCATCTTTCGATGAATCTCAGGGAGAAGATCAAATTTTTGTTCAGCCGATGCTTAATAATGTCACACTTAGTGGTGTAGCTTTTACCCGTGAACCTAACAATGGTAGTCCTTATTATGTAATTAACTATGATGACCACTCAGGCCGAACAGATACCGTTACATCTAGCCATTCCAATGAACTTAAAACTTTTTACCTTTCGAAAGAAAGTCACCTAGAGCCTGATCATAAGCTATCGACTCTCATCATATTGTTAAGAGAATTAGAGGATATCTTTGAGACTAATATCCTTGATGTGGAATTTGCAATCAATCAATCTGGCGAATTATATTTATTTCAAGTTCGTCCGCTACATCTAAAGTTCGACCATGATGTAAGCCATAAAAACCATCAGGAAGCCCTTTCACAAATCAGCTCAAAATTTGCATTACTCTCCCAACCTCACCCCTATCTTTATGGGTCAAAAACTGTTTTTGGAATAATGCCAGATTGGAATCCAGCGGAGATTATTGGAATACGACCCCGGCCTTTATCCTTGTCTCTTTATAAAGAATTAATCACAGATAATATTTGGGCTTATCAAAGAGATAATTACGGTTACAAGAACTTAAGAAGTTTCCCTCTTTTAATTAGCTTTGGAGGTCTTCCCTATATAGACGTTCGCGTCAGTTTTAATTCCTTTATCCCTGCTGAAATTGAACATGATCTTGCGGACCGACTGGTGAACTACTACATAGAGCGACTCCTCGAAAAGCCTACAGATCATGACAAAGTTGAGTTCGAAATCATTTTTTCCTGCTACACCATGGACCTGCCTGAAAAACTGGAATCCTTGAAGGATTTTGGGTTCAGTTCTAAAGATCTTGAATCCTTAACGTATAGCTTAAGAAACCTGACCAATCAGGTAATTCATAGTAAAGCAGGTTTATGGAAAAAGGATTCCGAAAAAATTGCTGAATTGGAGTTAAGACAATCTCACATTTCCAAGAGCACCCTTGATCCCATATCAAAAATATACTGGCTACTGGAAGACTGCAAACGTTACGGGGCTTTACCTTTTGCTGGCTTAGCCCGTGCCTGTTTTATTGCCGTCCAACTTCTTAAATCTATGGTTAATGTCGGGGTTCTGAGCGAATCGGATTATCAATGCTTCATGAGTTCGCTGGATACAATTAGTTCACAAATGCCTTTAGACCTGTCCAACCTGGATCGACAAGTTTTTCTTGAAAAATACGGTCATTTACGCCCAGGAACCTACGATATCCTATCGCCAAGATATGACGAAGCGCCTGACCTATATTTTAGCAAAAGCAAAAAAACTATCTCTTCCAGCCAAGTTGATGTCTCTAAGTTCTCACTTTCTCTGGAACAGATGAACCAGCTTGAATCTCTCTTAAACAAGCACCAACTGGATCATGATGTTCTCAGCCTTTTGAATTTTATTAAAGAAGCAATAAAGGGAAGAGAATACGGAAAATTTATTTTCACAAAAAACCTCAGCAATGCAATGTCCCTTCTAACAAAATTTGGAGAAGATCTCGGCTTCTCAAGAGATGACATCTCATATGCTGATATCGGTGTAATCAAGGAACTGTATTCCTGTAGCAATAACCCTAAAAATGTTCTTCTAGCATCCATCAACAAGGGAAAAAAGAATTACGAAATCACACGAAACATTACCCTGCCCCCTCTAATCAGCTCACAAAAAGATATTTATTGTTTCGAACTACCAGAGCAAGATCCCAATTACATCACTCTCCATAGCGTTCTGGGCCGCGTAGTTTTCGACAGCACTGGACCAGAAAATTTCCAGGGAAATATTCTCATGATTTCCAGCGCCGACCCCGGATACGATTGGATCTTTCAGCATGGAATAGGAGGTTTCATTACAACATATGGTGGCTCAAACTCTCATATGGCCATCAGAGCCTCGGAGTTAGGAATTCCCGCTGTTATAGGAGTAGGAGAAAGCCTTTACAGGAAATGGTCAGCGTGCCACACGCTAGAAATTGATTGCGCCAACCACCAGGTCAGGATCATAAGATGAGCCTAATTGCCGTTTCTCATCGGGTAGATATCACCGGACTAGACGAAGAGCGTAGAAATTGTCTGGACCAACGTTGGGTCGATTATCTGTTAGAATGCGACTTAACACCTCTCCCCATTTATAATCATATCGGTGCCGCAAAAAAACTTCTTCAAGTCTGTCCTGTATCCGGAATATTATTGACCGGTGGAAATAGTTTGGTTGAATATGGAGGCAGTGCTCCTGAACGCGATGAAACAGAAAAGTTTTTAATTGATTTTGCCATTAATAAGCAGATACCTCTACTTGGTGTTTGTCGAGGAATGCAAATGATTCAGCATTATTTTGGTATAAAACTTGAAAAAATAGAGGGACACGTCAGGCGCGACCACAACATCGTCATCAATCAAACCACGGTGAAAGTTAACAGTTATCATAACTTTGGGACAAAGTCTGAGAACGGAGCCTTAATTACGTCTGCTAAATCAATGGATGGAACCATTGAAGCAGTCCGCCATCCTGATTTTTCTATTGAAGGGATCATGTGGCATCCCGAAAGAAATTCTCCTTTCAAAGAGTTTGATAAGACAATTTTTAAAAACTTGTTCAGACCTAATTTAAACCGTTTACCATGAGAGCAATCATACTTGCTGCAGGGCGTGGATCCCGGATGGGATCCATGACTCAGGAGAAACCCAAATGCATGACCCTGCTATCAGGAAGGTCCCTACTTGACTGGCAACTTAAGGCATTTAGAGAAGCCGAGGTCAAAAACATAGGGATTGTCCGAGGCTATCGACCAAATCAAATTGAAGGTGACGGAGCTATTTACTTCGAGAATCCGCGCTGGAATGAAACCAATATGCTCCGGTCCTTAATGTCTGCTGATGATTGGTTAAAAAAATATTCTTGCATTGTCAGTTATTCAGACATCGTTTTTCCTTCAGACACTGTATCCCAACTTGCTAATAGTTCGGGTGATATAGTGGTATGTAACAACATAGAGTGGCTGACCGTTTGGAAAGCACGGTTTGAAGATCCGTTGATGGATGCGGAAACCTTTCGAATCAACGATTCTGGAAAACTTCTGGAAATAGGAAAAAAGACTAGGAAGATTGAGGACATAAAGGGGCAATTTATGGGCTTGATTAAATTCACCCCTTCCGGCTGGAAAAAATCACAAAGCCTTCTTTCCAGCCTCTCACCCTCTCAATGCGATCAAATGGACATGACCAGTTTTTTGCAGAGACTTATTCAAACCAATATTTCTATTGAGACCATCCCTATAAATGGCAGATGGTTTGAGTTTGACAACCAAAACGACTTAGAAGCATATCAAAAGATATCCGAGCAAATATCCATTTTGTAGCTTAAACCGAGATACGCTAATTTATGGAAGATTCTGGAAAAATTTATAATGCCATTCTGGTATCAGGTGCCCTTAACAGCGGTATGTCTGTCGTGACAGATTTGTTAAAAGAATGTGATTCCTATTTCAACCTGGATCCACAAGATGAGAGTCGGGATGATGGCAAAGGGGCACTAAAATTTTATTTGATACAACACCCTGATGGCATCATGAATATGGAAAGCGTTTTGGTTGATAACTGGACAGACATTAACCCCGATTATGCTATCAGAAGATTTCAAAAACTAGTTGAAGTCCTCGGGCGCCCTCACAGCAAACTATTTAGATTGGGAGGAGATTTTAACAGCAAACTGAGTAGTCAATTTGTCAAACTATCAAACGAATATATAGACAATCTGATTGACTACACGCATCAAAGCCATAATATATTTCGAAGAATGGAATTGAACTGGATCAACAACCTATTTCAAAAATTTAAAAACAGAATAGGCCTATCCAAAGGTTATGAAAGTCTAACAACACATATTTCCTGCCCAGGAGATTCGTTTATCCCAATAACAAGAAAATATTTTAATGATTTATTTTCCCACATCGCCGAAGGAAAAAATATAGACCATATGGTTCTTTTGGTTCCGGGAGCAATAAGCTTCCACCCTCAAAGATGCATGAATTATTTCCATTCAGCAAAATGCATCATTGTTAACCGCGATCCACGAGATATGTATTTGTCAGCCCGCGAGTCCACATATTTACCTCGAGATCTGGACCATTTTATAAAATGGTATAAATTAATGCGTGTTAAATCCCAGAAGAATGAGGAATGTGAAAATAATATTTTAAGAATACAATATGAGGATATGGTATTTAATTACGAGCATTCTATCAACAGGATATTTTCATTTTTATCTATAGACCAAAGTTCCCACTCTTTTCCCAGAAAATATTTCGACCCTGATTCATCAAAAAAGAGAATAGGTAAATGGAAAAAATACGACCGCAAAAATGAAATAGAAAAAATTTCCCATGACCTTAAGGAATATTTATACAATGAAAACGAACTATCCTAAGAAGCCACACGTGAGATCTCATTTTTGACAACTAAATCTAATTAAGATGATATAGATGTTGTGGGCGCCTTTTATGACATTTAAAGCGGTAAAGTTAGCCTCACTGTTTAATCTCAACACTTCACTACCCTCCCCTAACTTTATATAGTTTTCATTCCCTCCCCTCAATTGCTCTTTGATTCCCAACAGTTTTTAGTTAATTTTCCTGTTAGATTTGTAAAGTCCCCTGCCCAATAACCGTTAAGTATTTATAGGTCGTTATAAGAATTCCGATGAACGACCCCAGCGGGTGTGGTCCAAGGTATGCGGTTTCTTTTATCAGACAGATTTATTTTCTGAGGTGAAATGGAATGATCCTGGTCAAGTCACAACGCAACATGAGTTTGTGGATACGCTTCCAAATCGCGAGCATGAAATTGAGGTTCTGGTGGAAACATCTTAGACACCTTACAATTTCTCTTTGCACCAAACACTGAACCGGTAAAGAAATACCCACTCCTTATTCTTCTTCAAGGGTATTTATCAAACTCTCCCCCACAAAAAGCTTACTTCTATTGTAATCCTCAGCCAGTTTGGTTAACCTGATTAGGCATGTCATTTTAATAGTTTTTTTCAGGTGTCGTAAATGGACGAAATTCGTTTTTTCATGGAAGAATCACTAGTCACCATTGAACCGGGAGCCTCAATAAGAGAGGCAGCGCAAAAAATGCGCCACCATTCGATCAGCTCAGTCATGATAGCCGAGAATGAAAACTATTCGGGATTATTGACAGATACTGATTTAACCCGAAAGGTTGCCGCAAAAAACCTGGACCCTGACAACACTCTCGCATCCACAATTTCCAACAACCCTATAATCGCACTGGATGCCAGCTACCCAATGGAAGAAGCCTATGAGTGCATGCGGAAAAACAATATTCGGCATCTAGGAGTGACAGAAAAAGATCAGATGATTGGAATTCTTTCAGTCAAAGACTTCGCCAACTATTTCCACAATAAATATAATCAGGAAGTAGACGAAAAAGGTGAAATTCAATATTTCATGAAAAGTTCAATATTAAATATAGAAGCTGGAGAGACCGTTCTCAATGCAGCAAAAAAAATGGCGGAACACAAGGTTGGAGCCCTCATTATCTCCGAAGCAGGAAAAGTAAAGGGTCTGTTTTCAGAGTCAGCCTTAACCATGGATATGATCGCATCAGGACGCCCATTGGCTACCACCCTCCTCTCCGAAGTATTGATTCTCAAACTGAACACCATGGACCTTAATGAGACCATGTCGAATGCCTATCAAAAAATGCGGGAAAACAATATTCGACATCTGTCGATTTCTAACGGGAAAAAGATTGTCGGAATACTTTCCATAAAAGATTTCGCCAACTATTACAGCTTTAAGTTTTGCCAGAATCAAAACCAGGAAAACCAAATCGGGAACTACATGAGAGAGAGTCTGGCAACCATTCCAGAAACAACAGCCATACACAAAGCTGCCCAGCTCATGAAAGAAAAAAAAATTGGCTCTCTTTTGATAACCCAGAGTGGAGAAATAACGGGTATCGTTACAGAGGAAATTTTCACACGCAAAGTGCTGGGAGAAAATTTAAACCCAGAAACCACCCTGGTTTCTGAGCTCATGGAAAATCCAACAACAATAAAATCTATTCAATCGATGGACTCAGCCCTCAGTTGCATGCACAAAAATGATGTTCGCTATTTAGCTGTTACGGAAAGCAACAAGATCAAAGGAATAATTTCGCTCAAGGATTTAACCATTTATTACAAGAATAAGTTTATAACTTCGCAAGACATCGATGAATAATAAATTTGGGCAGTAATTCCCTAACTCACTAAATCCTGTTTCCGGCAATTTCCACCAACCCATTCATCACTTTAAAGGTTTGATTCTTCTTCACAAAAGTTAATGAAATCTAAAAACATAGTTATTCTGACTGGAAACGATTGCCGGCATCAGTATTTCATCCACCACTTAAGTGCAGAATTCTCAATTTCCGAGATCTTTATAGAGGCAGGCAATTTCCCATCTCCTAGTTCCCAGTCAAAAGAAGAGTCCATTGCGTGGGAATGGTTTTTCCAGCGCCGAGATGATTATGAAAAAAAGCTAGTCAAAAAATCAGCGGAGTTAAAAGGAAAAAACGAACCCAGAACAACTTATCTTGACCACGACGAAATTAACTCTGCACAAACAGTAGCCAAAGTTAAAAAAGCTAACCCTGGATTTTTAGCTGTATTTGGAACTAGCATTTTAAAAAAACCAATACTTAATGTGCTTCCAAACCAGTGTTTTAATTTACACATTGGTGATCCAGAGTATTACCGTGGGTCGTCCTGCAATTTCTGGCCTATTTATCAAAAAAAGCTTAATCATTTATCAGCAACCATACACAGGATTGATCAAAATATTGATACAGGTGAAATTCTGTCCAGGCAGGCTGTCACCTTGCAAAAAAGCGACAATGAGCAGACATTACTTCTTAAACCGCTCATATTAGGAACAAAGTTGATGATAAAAATAATCAAACAATGGCAAGGCGGACTCCTTCAATCTTTTCCTCAGAATAAAACCGGGAAATTATATAAAAAGGCCGATTTCAATCCTGAAGTAATATTAAAGTTTAAACAGATGGTAGAATCAGGAGAGTTGAATACCCTAATTCAAGCTAGCAGTGTTAAGACGTTGGCAGGAATAGAATTATAACCAGACTATATCCATTGATAACCTGGCTAAGCCAATAGCAAACCAATTCATGAAAAACTATTCACTATTTATCTCAGTTACGACCTTGATGCTTAGCTTCTTAGGCTTTGCCTTGGCTCAGGAAACTATTAATGAAAAGTTTGTAAATATCGGGCAGATAAGTATTTCAAACTTGTATTCTTTACCCGAAAAAACCAATTCCATTGTATTCAGAATTAGAAACAATTCGTCACGCACTATAAGCCATATATTTGGCTGGGTATATCAGTTCGATAAAACTACTAATAAAGTAGGAAAGAATTATGTACTTCTAAATAATCCTCATAAGGGGGGAAATATTATCAAAGGAAAACCACACAGGCCGAGAACGGTTGCCGAGTGGAGCTTCCCCCTGGTGCGCGAACCATTCATTGCCAACCAGGAAATTGACTACACCTTGCGAGTCCATCCACGATCAATATTTTTTGCTAATGTAGAGACAGCGGTCGAACCTCCCCCAAATCCCTAAAACTAATAATTAGAATTAGGAATTCCCATTTTTAGCATGACTGGCTATCAAACGGACTTCGCTTAATAGTTCGCCACAAGTAACGTCACCCTTTTTGAAAACTTTCACCACGTCTCCCTGTAGCCGACCTTTTTCTTCAAGAGTGAGCTCTTTTGCCGAGTTAACAACTATAGGAATGTTCTTCCAACTTTGATTTTGGCGTAAACGAACAATAAACTCGAAACCATTCATACTTGGCAAAATCAAATCCAGAAAAATCATATCAGGGACTTTATTTGCATTAAGCAACTCAAAAGCTGATGGCCCGTCACTGGCCTCAATCACTTTCCACCCCCCCTTATTCAAAATCCGCGTCAAAGCTTCTCTGTTAATAGCATCGTCCTCAACAATCATAATGGAGAAGTCAGTTGGTTTTGACTGGTATTTTTTGAAAACAGTAACAAACTGATCCCAGTCAAGGGGTTTAGACAAATATTCAGTGACCCCTTCCATTTCAGACGTTGTATCGGCTTCGGTCAATAAAATTATGGAAGAATTTACAATACTTGGATTATTGTGAAACTGAGCTAATGCCTCACCGCCACCAAACCCCTCTACCATAATATCCAGAATAATTACTAGAGGACGTATCTCCTCAGCAAGGCGTAGCCCTTCTTTCAAGTTATGGGCAAATTCCACCTTGCATCCTTCCTTTTCCAGAAATCTTTTTATCAAATTACAAACAACTTCATCATTATCAATAACCAGAACATAATCCAAAAGCGGGTCTAGATTTAAAGTCAAAGGTCTTGTCTCGTTTTCTTCAGATTTATAAATCGGTTCGTCGTCCAGAAATCGGCCCGCCCATTTTGACCATTGGCTAACCCCTTCGACTTCAAAAGATTTTATTTGGGAGAAATTTTCTGGAAGAAAAACCGTGAACGATGCGCCTTTCCCCATTTCACTGGTTGCCTGAATATCACCTCCCAATAATTGCGATAAACGCTTACTGATGGTTAAACCCAGTCCTGTTCCTCCATGTTTTCTGGTTGTGGAAGAATCCGCTTGGGCAAACTCTTCAAACAATTCGGGAATTTTTTCCGGCTCTATACCAATTCCGGTATCACCAATCGTAAAATAAATCCACCGCACACCGTCAACAATTTTCCTGGTAACAGTCAGGGTGATCTCCCCTTCATCTGTAAATTTGCATGAATTTCCCAAAAGGTTTAACAGTATCTGACGGATGCGCGAGGAATCAGAATTCATTGATTCTGGCAGCTCCTGCTTTATCACCTCCAGCTTATTTTTTTTCCTTTGGGCCAAGGGCCTTACTGTTGAAACCACTTCTTCAATAAGTTGAGAGAGATCAAAGTATTCAGGATGAATCTCCATTTTTCCCGCTTGGATTTTTGACAGTACTAGAATTTCATTAATCAAGCTCAATAAATGCCGTCCGGCAAACTCAATGGCTTTCAAGTCTTCAACAAAATCCGGTCGTTGTAATTTCCTTGCTTCAAATTGCAAAATCTCTCCATACCCAAGGATGGCATTCAAAGGAGTCCTTATCTCGTGACTCATATTGGCAAGAAATTCACTTTTTGCCCGGGCACCCGCTTCTGCCTCCTCTTTAGCAAGGACAAGAGACTCCTCTGCAATTTTTCGAAATGCAATTTCTTCCTTAAGTTCCAAGGTTTGCTTTTCCAGGTCTTGAGTACGAATTCGAACTGTTTCTTCAAGGTTTTGGTTTTGCTCCCAAATCATTTTATAAAGCGCGCCACTTTCTAAGGCATTGGAAGTATTTTGAAGAATCACCGATAAAGGATAGAGAATTGTTTCGTTAACGGGTTTTCCGCCAGGAAGGACACGGCCAACAAACATACCCCGCACTCGGGTTTTGGTGGCTAAAACATGAAATACCAGCGAATGGTCATGAGAGGGGTCTTTAATCACTACTGCGCGATTACGATTCAATGCCCAGGCAAATGAACCATTTTCGATTTCCCTATCCACTTCAGCTTTAATCAATTCTTTTTCTGCCAAAGGTGTAACTTCCGCCATGACAAAATCGGAACTATCCTCATCCACTAAATAAAATGCAACCACCTGAAAATCCACAAGGCGTTTTACATGGTTTAAGGCAACATTTAATATCCGATGGGGGTCACGGCCTAAGTGAGCGCTGTGCTGCAGCTCACCCAGTGAGGCAAGGATATCCAGTCCAAATAAATTGAGTCGCGCTTGCCTCTCGAGAAACTCAATTCTAATTTGGTCCTTATTTTTTGTTTTTTTGGAATTCTCTTTACTCACAACGTAATATTTTAAAGGAACATTTCAACCGCTTCGCTTGCCTGCCGGTCAACCTGTTCAACAATTGACGACAAAAGATTTATGGGTAAATCCAACATTTCCCAAGCTTTTGCGTTTAAGGGAGGGACATATCTTTCACCGCATGTCCCTAATTCCATCCCATGAGCAACAACATCTGCGACATGAACAATGGATGCAGCGGAGGGGTAATGGGGGGATTGGCTTGGCGTATGATGATAAGCTACAGCCTCTTGAAGCATTTCAGGTAGCTTCCATATTTCAAGTAGCATCCCCACTACGGCCGCATGATCTGCCCCTATAATTTCATTTTCGACCTCATATAAAGTCCCGCCCTTCTCATAAGAATCCATAACCTTTTCCATTTGATCAGGAATATTCAAGAATAAAACAAGTCGCCCTAAATCATGAAGCATTCCCATCAAATAAAATCTATCCGCATTAGGTTCTCTCCTGTAAACAGCAATGATCCTTGCCGCTAATCCTGTTGCGACGCTATGAAGCCAAAATTTTTCCATGTTCATTGCTTCTTTAGATATACCTTTAAATTGATTGACCACCGTAGTCGCTAAAGCAAGATCATGCAATTGGGCCATACCTACAATCGTTACAGCATGAGAGATGGTTTCGATTTTACTCGGAAAACCAAAAAAAGAACTGTTCACTATTCTGAGAAGACGTGCCGCCAGCGAAGGATCGCCGCTGATAATCTCACCTATTTCAATAAAAGAGCATTCCGGGTCTTCAACCGCCTCATTAATTTGGTAAAAAATAGTAGGGAGCGATGATATCTGCGGCGACTGCTCAATCAGTTTACGTATGTCCAATTTATTTCCCTTCTTTATTTAATCTTCTAGCTGCATTTGAACTTTTCTCGACAAACAAACATCAAATAGTTCAGAAATAGCGGGATGCCTTCGGTCAGAATTTTTAAACAGGGATTCCTGTTCTTTAATAATAGCCGGGGGTGCTTTAATCTCGGTTTCTTCAGCTTCCTGCGAAACTTTTTTGGTTGTGTTCGAATCCTCTATAGCCACATCAGCAATCCCCCAGGCTTTTAGAGTTTTCAAATTTTGCGCGGTAATAGTCTGACCTGAAGTCAATAAAATACGCCCCATCCTATCTTTCACCTCGGCCGCAGTCACCATACCCACCTTCAATGATTTAATTTTGAGGGATCTCATTTTAAACTTAATTTTAAGGGTTGGATAAATTACAATAAACCTATTCTAATATCTTTTTAACTCGAAATGAATTTTATCTCCCTGAATATTATTTTTTCAGCTTTTTTGGCGCTTTTTGTCTTTTCCGCAGGCTGCGCGCAAAGTCATCGCGTTTTCATTGACCCTTCCATCCCTGTTCATAATTCTGACATTGGTAAGGGGCTTCCTGTGGCAGTAAAAGTTGTAGATATCCGTTCCAGTAATGTGATTTCCAAATGGCGGGGTGGGCTCAAGGTGCGAAAGTTTACCATCACTTCTCAAGGGGATTTAAAAGATATATTTTCAACCCGAATCCAGCAAGGTTTATTAAAGCTAGGCTTTTTGCCTAAAAGCTACAATTCAAAAACAGATAGATTCTTAAAAGTAGAAATTTTAACTATCAAAAGCCTTTATCAGGAAAATATCCCGCGAATGAGCATCCAAGTCAAAGCAGGTGTCAAAGTCACTTGTCAAAACCGGGGAGAAAGTCTCAGCAAAAAATTCACTTCAAGGAAAAAGCGATCTGACATAAACCCTGCAACCTTTCCTAATGAGAAGCTATTGAATGCCAGCCTTTCTGAGGTAATGGGGGAAATTTTTAGCGATCCTTCTTTGATAGCTTGTCTTAGCCGATAATCCAACCTCCCCTAAAAGCAACCACACCCCATTAACTAATTGTTTATTAAAGAGTTATTTTATTGACTCCCTTCTTTAGCACATTTTTCAACTCCAAGCCATGACCCACAAATTTTAATTCTGTTTATTTTCCCGGAACGAATGTTTATAGTTCACCTGAGCTCACCCAATATTAGAGTTTTTCCTATTGTTTAGAGGTTAAATAGTCGATAAGCCAGTGGTAATCATAGCTATTTAACAATGAAACGGTTTCAGCCTCTTAAGGGATTCTAATGATGAGCTACCAAATTCATAAATCCTGAAAAGGGGAAAAGACAATGAATAAAGACTTTAATTCACTGGTAAGCAGTGGTGACGTCCTGTTTATGATGCTTGGTGCAGTAATGGTATTTGCCATGCATGGGGGATTCGCATTTCTTGAAGTAGGAACTGTCCGCAAAAAAAATCAGGTGAATGCGCTGGTAAAAATTCTGGTGGATTTTGCTCTTTCTACTCTAATCTATTTTTTTATTGGTTACGGAATTGCTTACGGGATTTATATGTTTCAGCCCGCAGAAGAATTGCTGGCAAAGGATCAAGGGTACGAACTGGTCCATTTTTTCTTTTTACTTACGTTTGCCGCCGCTATCCCCGCCATCATATCGGGTGGGATTGCCGAGCGGGCCAAATTCTGGACCCAGGCTTTCGCGGCTGGTATTTTTGTCGGAATTGCATACCCTCTATTTGAAGGTATGGTATGGGGACAAATCACATTCCTCGGTCAAGAAGGTTCATGGCTGGCTAATTTAACCGGGGGAGTGCCTTTTCACGATTACGCAGGTTCCGTAGTCGTCCATTCGATGGGGGGTTGGATCGCCTTGGCAGCAGTAATAGTACTCGGACCTCGTTTTGGAAGATGGGACTCCGAGGGCCGCAGTCGTCCCATACCTATCAGCAATGTCCCCTTTATGGCTTTAGGAAGCTGGATGCTATGCGTAGGATGGTTTGGTTTTAATGTTATGTCCGCCGCTACCTTGCAGGGAATATCTGGATTAGTGGCCATCAACTCGCTTTTTGCAATGGCAGGAGGAATTATCGCCGCATTGGTAATTTCTAAAAATGATCCGGGGTTCATCCATAATGGAGCACTGGCAGGTCTCGTTGCAATTTGTGCAGGCTCGGATCAAGTTCACCCCATTGGCGCCCTGGCAATTGGTGCAATAGCTGGAGTTATTTTTGTTAAAGGTTTTACCTGGGAACAGGAAAAGTTAAAAATTGATGATGTTCTGGGTGTTTGGCCCCTGCACGGTCTCGCCGGTTCATGGGGAGGAATCGCCTGTGGCATCTTTGGTCAGAAAGCATTGGGAGGCTTAGGGGATGTCAGCCTTCTCGCGCAACTGATCGGGACACTTCTTGCCATAGTAGTGGCTTTGGTGTTTGGGTTTGCTGTCTATAAAATACTAGACAAAACGGTCGGAATTCGTCTTGACAAAGAAGATGAGCAAAGAGGCTCAGACTTAGCTATCCACAATATTGAGTCTTATCCAGAAGATGTTACCAGCAGGTTTACTTGAGTGATTCTATGTTAAAAATGGCTTCCATAATTTTATTGGTTTTAAGTATCTGGGCATCGGTTTTAACTAACCCTGTCTTGGCTAGAGAGGATGCCATTGAAACATTTAAAAAAGCGGCAAAAGCTGACCCCAAAGACTATGCCCCTCATTTTGGCTTGGGTGAGACTTACTACACAATGGGCCTCTACAACAAATCCATTGCAGAGTACCAAAAAGCTATCGAGCTAGAACCTCTGTTTGCGGCGGCACATAGTGGTCTGGGTTCAAGTCTTGGAGCTATAGCAAGGTATGAAGAAGCTGTTGATTCTTTCAAAGAGGCTACCCGCCTGGGACCCAACTACGGAGAAGCTCTATTTGGCTTAGGCTGGACTTATGCCCAAATTGAAGAATATGGTAAAGCCTTACTCCCTCTTCAGACTGCTCTTAAAGCAAAACCCAAA
The DNA here is from genome assembly GCA_018673915.1 of Nitrospina sp. Classification (GTDB taxonomy): domain Bacteria; phylum Nitrospinota; class Nitrospinia; order Nitrospinales; family VA-1; genus LS-NOB. The sequence continues at coordinate 94,339 of JABHBK010000034.1, forward strand.
ATGGTCATCGCCCATTTTACTTTGGGGCGAGTTTTTGTTGCATTGGGTGAGCATTCTAAAGCCATTGAACATTTCAATAAGACATTGGAAATTTCCCCTATTTACCCCGATGCCTATTTCGAAATGGGTCAAAGTTTTCTCGAACAAAGTATGTTCGATAAAGCTATACAGGCTTATAGAGATACATTACGCCTTAGCCCAAATTATTTTGAAGCCTATATTGGTATAGGTCAATCCTACATAAATGCCCAACAAAATGAAAAAGCCATTGAACCCTTAAAAAATGCCATCACCATTAACCCTGGCTATGCGGACTCATACGATTATTTGGGAAATGCCTATCGGAATCAGGGAAAGCATGAAAAGGCTTTATCTCCTTATCTTGAGTACGCTCGTATTGACTTTAGAAGCCCTACTGCCCATTTCAAGCTTGGGGTGGCATATTCCCAGCTTGACAGAAACCGCGATGCCATAAATAGCTTTCAGGAAGCTGTACGTTTGAATAAAAATTTCCCCGAAGCACATTACAATATGGGGTGGTTGTATCAAGAACTTGGAGAAACCGACAACGCTTTAGAACAATTCAAACAAGTTGCAAACCTGGACCCTGATAACCTAGACGCCTACTTCCAAATTGGAGAAATTCATGAATCTTTAAGGCGCTATCAGGAGGCCGGACTTGCTTATCAGGAAGTCGTAGCTATCAACCCGGATTATGTTGAAGGACACGTCCGCCTGGGATGGATATACGCCAAGCAGGAACAATCAAAAGAAGCCCTGGAGGAATTTGAAAAAGCTATACGAATAGATCCTGAACTGGAAGAGACCCATTACAAGCTGGGAGTTACTTATGGTGAACTGGGACGTTTTGAAGAAGGAATCGTTTCTCTAACAAATGCCTTGGAGTTAAATCCCAACCACCTTGACACGCTGCTTCAACTGGGAAAATACAACTCAATCCTGGGAAATTATCAGGAAGCTGCAATATATCTCAATACAGCCCTAAAAATAGCCCCTGACTCTAGTCGGGAAGTAGGGCTATTATCCGGCAAAAGTCTGGTCCAAATGAATCAGTTTGAAAAGGCTCTCCCCCACTTGGAACAAGCCGTCAAACAAGACCCGGGATCATTTGAAGCTCAATTTTACCTCGGACTTACTTTGATCCGTTTGGGTCACCCGACAGAAGCAATCGCTCCTTATCTAAAAGCAGTAAAGATTAAACCGGATTCTTCAGAAACTTTCAACCATCTGGGGCAGACCTACCAAAAGCTGAAAATGTATCCGGAAGCTATCGCCTCTTACAAACAAGCTATAAAAATTGAGCCAGATTTTACTGATGCCTACAACCAGCTGGGAACAATTTTCACTTTTAATCAGGAATATGAAACGGCCATAAAAATGTTTCAAGAAGCAGTTCGCTCCTATCCCAAGTTTCAGACTGGCCACTATAACTTAGGAATGGTATACGAAATTCTTGGTCGTCACCCGGAGGCCATAGAACAATATAAAAAAACCCTGGCGTTGAACCCTGATAACCAGAAAGCCTTGTTCAGTCTGGGGTGGTCTTTGATGGATGAAAATCGTTTTATCGAAGCAATGCCCCCTTTGAAACACACCATCTCCCTGAATCCTGAAAACACCGATGCCCAATACAGTCTGGGTCTGGTCTATAGCAAGCTCAATCATTATCGGGAAGCTCAGGATCAATTCCGTCAGGTCCTACAAATGGACCCAAATCATTCAGGGGCCTATGAAAAATTGGCTTTTGTTCAAAAAGAACTCGAAAAAGAAACTGCTCCAACTAATAAATCATTCAAATCATTTCCTAAAGAACTGGATGTCATTCTGATTCCCTGACCTCGTTTTATCATCCAACCTGTCGCTGACTCCGATATCGCCCCGTTGGTGACGGCGAATTTTGATTTCAAAGCGTTTCTAACTCCGCACCCATTTCATCCCCTTAAAGCACCCCCTTTTAGCTGCTTAAAACTAAAGGTATTAGTGGATTAAAGCCTTTATTAATAAATAGGTTGACAGTAAATCCGTTGAACTTATATACTTCGGCCTCCAAGCGGGATTCGAGCAAAATGGTGTTATTAACGAAAATCTAATAGACTCTTATTTTTTTTTCAAAATCCCCCTATTTCTTGGTAAATTGATAAGCAGGAATGTGCTGATTTTATTAATTCAGTAAAGGTTTATCCTATGGAAACCAACGAGATCCCAATCGCAGACCAAGACGCTGAGCAAGAAGAGATAGATATTGCGCCGACGGAAGAAATCATTAAAAATCTTCCGGATGATTCGCGTAGTCACCTCATTCCCACGTTACAAAAAGTCCAGGATGTATACAGGTTTCTTCCCATGCCTGCCGTGGAGTTGGTGATGGAGGCTCTCAATGTAACCAGAGCAGAAATTTATGGGGTGATCTCATTTTACCCTCAGCTTCGTATTACAGAGCCGGGAAAATATATTATCAAGCTCTGTTATGGAACAGCCTGTTTTGTTAAAGGGGCTCCCATAATCGGTGATAAAATTAACGACTGCTATCATATTCGCCCCGGCGAAACAGATGACTCAAAACTATTCACCTTGCAGACTGCTTCTTGTCTGGGCAACTGTGGAGCCGCACCAATGGCTATTGTCGGCGATGACACTCACGGAAACATCGACCCTGAAAATTATTTGGAAGTCTTGAGCGAATACAAGAAAGATGATGCTGAAGAAGCACCGGCAACTGAGGAGGCTACCGCTTAATGAGTACCGTTCCCAAAAAGGCCTGCAATATAAAAATTGACGACAAAGAGGTTTCCGTTCCTGAGGGCACCGTTATTCTGGAGGCTTGCAACCAGAATGATACCCAGGTCTCCAATCTCTGCTACAACAGGAAATTAAAGCCTTTTGCGGCTTGCCGGACCTGCATGGTTGAAACGGTGGTCGATGGCAAAAAGGAACTGGTTTATTCTTGTACCCAACCTGTTGCCGACGGCATGGAAGTACGCACCGGGACAGAAGAAACAGATCGCTACAATAAAGCCTGCCTTGAGATGCTGTTAGTTGAGCATCCTCTGGATTGCCCCATTTGTGACAAGTCAGGGGTTTGCCCCTTGCAGGACAATACAGACCTGCTGCAAATGTTCAACGGTCGATTTGAGATTCAGCGGCGTAACGAACCCAGCATTAAAACCAATCCGATTATCGAGTTTTACCTCAACCGCTGCATCATGTGCGGGTTGTGCGTTCGCGCTTGTGATGAAATTCAGGGTGTTCAAGCCTTGGACTTTCATAAACGCGGTATGAGCGTAGGCATTGGCACAGCCAATGACGAGCCGCTTGACTGCGAATTCTGCGGACAATGCATCACAGTTTGTCCAACAGGTGCCTTGATGGATATGACCTCGGGCGCAAGGGGTTTGGCAGCAATGTTTACCAACACCCACACAACCTGTAACTACTGTTCATGGGGTTGCACGATCAAGCTGGAAAGCAAAAAAGGACAGGTCATACGCATTGAAGCAGACGAAGGTTATGATGTTGGCATCAATGAAGGTAACCTTTGCGCCAAAGGGCGTTTGGGACACGGCATCATCCATAACGATCAGCGCATTGAGTCCCCTCTCATGAATGTAGGGGGAAGCTATAAAGAGGTAACTTGGGAAGAGGCCCTGGAAACCATTGCTGACCGCATGCAAGCAACCGTTAACCGTAGTGGACCAGACAGCCTTGCCGGTATAGGCTCCGAAAAACTGACCAACGAAGAAGGCTACCTATTCCAGAAATTGTTCCGCGATCGGCTGGGCTCCAATCAAGTTAACAATCTTGCTAATTTAAGAGCTCCATACCTGAATTCGTTCATACTGGATTGCTATGAAAATGGTATTCCGTCACAGCCCATTACGAAACTGCAGGAAGCTGATGTGGTGTTGGTTTTCAATTCCGATCTGCCCTCCGAATATCCTGTTGGTGGGAACTCAATCCGGTTCGGTACAATCTTCTCCAACACTGACCTATTGATCGCCAATCCAAGAAAAGTTGTTTTTGACAGCAATGCAAAAGTCGATGTTCGGATGACTTATAAGCATGGCTCTGATTTGATTGTTGCCTCACGGTTAGCACGCATCATCATTGATAACAAATTGGTGGATGCGGGGAAAGCACAGAGTGCCATCCCTAACTATAATGAATGGGTACAATCTTTAGATTCTTATACAGCAGAAGCGGTTGAAAAAACCACTGGCCTGCCAGATGATGTTCTTACCCGCGCGGCAGAAAGTTTTGCAAGAGACGCCGACCGCTTCGTTATTGTAGGAAATGATATTCTGGACACAAACCAGGGAGAAGAGATTCTCAATGCCCTACTCAATCTCTGCACTCTAGTCCAACATGGCAGTACGGGTAGCGTTAGTATTTATCCCCCCAGAGAGCATTGCAATTCCCAAGGGGTTAATGATATGGGCTGTACGCCCGAGTTTCTGCCAGGTTATCAGTCAAGCAAAAGCGGTGATGCGAATGGAGACCTTTTCCAAAACTGTATTGATGGAACTTTAAAATTTCTCTTTATCGCTGGCGAAGATCCTCTGCAGTCTTATTACAAACCGCTATTGGTTAAAGAAGCTCTGCGAACCGTACCCTTTCTGGTTGTCACCGATGTATTCATGACTGACACAGCTAGAATGGCCGACATCGTTCTTCCCTCTTCAACTTTCGCGGAAAAGGAAGGCACCTACACCAATATGTCCCGGCACGTGCAACGTGTTGCGCCTGCAGTAATCCCGCAGGGAATGTCCAAACCAGATTTTGACATCTTGATTGAAATGGCGTCTGCATTAGGCAAACCTTTCGAAAACACGGATGTCACGGGTGTACAACAGGAAATAGAAAAGGGGACCCCAGCTTACAAGGGGGTTTTCCCAGGAGATAAATCTGTGCAGTGGAAACTGGATTCAGCAAATACTAATCCTAAGTTTCATATAAATGAGAGCACTGCAGATCAAAATAATGCGTCAGGAGATTTTCCCTTTACCCTGCAAACAAACAATCATATGTTCCATATCGGAAGCTACAGTCAACACGCAAAAGCTTTGGTCGATATAGGGCCTGAATGTATCGCGGAGATACACCCTGAGGATGCTAAGAAGTTGGGAGTCTCCACAGGCGATCAGATTGTCGTTGAATCTTCAGCAGGAAAGGTGGAGGTCAAAGTCAAGACCAGCAAGGTGACCAGTGTGGGAATGCTTTATATTCCGAAAAACTGGGTCAACGTTCCGGTTAATGCATTGAGAAACGGTGAAGAAGGTTTGATTAACGTAAAAATTTCCAAAGCTGGTTAACGAAATGGCTGACTTAAAAGAAAATTTACATACCGATCATATGGTCCTGAATATGGGGCCTTCACATCCAGCCACTCATGGGACGGTAAAGTTTCTCCTGACCTTGGATGGAGAAACCGTCGTCAATCTGGAAACAGAAATCGGTTATTTGCACCGCGGCTTTGAAAAAATGTGCGAGAGCGTCACTTACTCGAATGTTTTTCCCTACACAGACCGATTGAATTATTGCTCCGCCATCATGAACAATATAGGCTTTGCCCTGGCTGTAGAAAAGCTCTGCGACATTAAAATTACCGAGCGCTGTTCTTACATCCGGGTGGTCACCAATGAGCTGGCAAGAATCTCTGACCATTACACCAATATTGCCGCCGCAGCCCTGGAACTGGGTGCGTTGACCGCTTTTATTTATTTTGTTGAAGCCCGTGAAATTGTCTGGGATTTATTGGAAAAGGTTTGTGGTGCCCGTCTGACCTCTAATTACATTCGTATAGGAGGCCTGATGTGTGATTTGCCTCCTGGGTTTGATGAAGATCTGAAAGACGCTTACCCCAAACTCGATTCGCTTTTTGAAGATGTGGATAATCTGTTGACAAAGAATCGAATTTTTATTGACCGGATGCAAGACACCGGCCAGATTCCGGTAGAGAGTATCATTTCCTGGGGGTTCACCGGTCCCTGTCTACGGGCCAGCGGGGTCGATTACGATGTTCGTAAAAACCACCCCTATCTTTGCTACGATAAGATCGACTTTGATATTCCTCTGGGTAAAACCGGCGACAACTTCGACCGCTACCTGGTCAGAATGGAAGAAATCAAACAAAGTCTAAGGATCATCAAACAGGCTATGCGTGATATGCCAGATGGCCCGATCAATGTTGCTAATCCTTATTTGCGAAACCCTTCCAAACCCGATGTCTATTCGCGGATGGAAGAAATGATCGCTCATTTCAAAATTGTTATCGATGGACTCAAACCCCCTGTTGGTGAAGTTTATTTTCCGACTGAAGCGGCAAACGGGGAACTGGGATTCTATCTCGTCAGTGATGGCACAGGAAAACCCTACAAATGTCGGGTCCGCCCACCTTCTTTTACCATGACCCAGGCTATGGGAGAAATGTGTAAGGGAGGCATGCTTGCCGACATCATCCCGACCTTTGACATGATCAACATGATCGGCGGCGAGTGCGACCGATAGAAGCAAAATACTGATCGACCAACCCCCTTAGTTTCAATACCTCACAATCCATGCCAGTTTATTGATCCCCCCCTTTGTGTCAGACTTGTGTCAGGAATTTAGGGGGTCAAAACCTTGACCTTGGGACTAAAGGTATTGAAAAATAAGCTGGAAAGCCCACGGGCTCTTTGATAATCGGCGGAAAGTGCGACCTCTAACACAGAAGGGCCTAACCGAACCGGCTAAGCCCTTTCATCCAGAGAACGTCTAAAAAAATTTAGTCGAGTGTGACCGGCATCACACCTTTGATGCGAAAACAGTACTGCTATTAGGCTGGCTAGCTATTAGTTGAATTGAACGTTGAAACCTGATTCCAGCCGTATTATCACCAAGTTCTCCTCCAACATCTGTACCTGTCTTATCAACAGGCACATTACCGTCTTCATTCAGGTCCGGGTGCATATAAACGCTGATGTTGACCACATCATTCTGACTTAAAGTATCATGTTCAATAATTCGGTATGAAATATTAACCCATTCGTCCACTGTCAGTTCACGGGCAATCGCACTTCCTTCCAGCCTTAAGCCAAATTCTGATCCTAAATTTTTACCCGGCTTCCATTTCCAGTGACCTACAAGTACTCCATCAATCCTTTGGTATATATCAAAGTTTTGGGACTCGGCAAAAAAATCGAAATCATCCTTAACATAGACAGTGCTTTCGTAGTAGTTTATCTTATACCTCGGAGTTAAAAAAATTTCCTGAACCCTAAAATCCGTAGGTTCATTTTTGCTATCCACTGTCACCTGTACAAGTTTTCTAAACGGTTTGCCATCTTCAGACACATTATATGTGTGGCTAAACTGGTAGGTTCCTTTCGGCAATAAGTCATCTTGGCCCAAAATTTCCAGAGGTTGATCAAATAAAACACCCGGTGGAAGTTTCAGAACATCTGTTTGGCCATCGTCCCAGTAGACTTCAATTCTAGAAGATGACCGAGTCGTTTCAACCTTTGCCGTGGCAACTACGCTATCGGTTGTTACAAATAGGTCTACAAGGTTGGCCGACACATTGCTGCATAAGGGAGTAGGTACTACAGTGAACACACGAGGTTCCTCAGCGCGAGGATTTAATTTAGCGGTCTTTGATAGTTCCATTATGCGTCCTCCAATTGCTGGTTGAAGAGAGGTATCTCTTCAAGAGTATATCCTAAGTCCAATATATAAAATAGCGGATATTCGAATCCCAATAAATTGAAGGGGTTATGCAGGGAACTTTTCACCTAACTTGTGTCAGGCTTGTGTCAGAGGCTTTCGGTGTTTGATCGAAAACCTGAGCCGCGCGGAATTTTTGGATAAAATAAATGAGATAAAAGGCTTTAAATAAGAACTCTTTTTCAATCACCACTTATATTTTTTCTAGCTGTGACAGAATTGCCAGAAGGATTAAATAATAGTTCGTTAAAATGGAATTTGCTAACTAGCAAGCCCTTCCCCTCTTGTCCTAATGGGTCTACTTTGAGCCGGTCCAGATACGCTTGCCAGTCAAATCCCTTGCCTTCATCAGTAATGACCCATTCGCAGTAAGGCCCACTTGTTCTAAACTCGACATTGACCTCTCGAGAATAGGCGATAGCTTTCTTGGAAGCATCTAATTCTTTTGCATTCGCTAAATTTCCATGTTCAATTGCGTTGTTTAAAAGTTCCACAAGACCAATTTTCACATCAAGCTGGTCTCTTTTATCTAGATGGTCCTTAGTTGCATCTATCAACCAATAGACCATATTCGGAACTTTTGTAATATCACTGTACAGTTTTATAGAAAAGGTAGGTTTGTTGACTTCCTCCTGTTGTTCAAATGATTCAGTGGGTTTTTCGGTTAGGGACGCATACTTTTTAAGTAGCGGTAACAACTCCTCATGTCGGACAGGTTTTTTGAGGTAGTTATTTGCTCGTAATTCCATTGCTTTAAGGGCATATTCTTCGCAGCCAAATGCGGTTACCATTACGACAATAACATCAGGACTGATTTTACGAATTTCTTCTAAAAGCTCCAATCCATTCATTTTGGGCATATTGATATCTGAAAGAACTAAATCGGGGCTAACTTTCTTAAACTCCTCAAGACCCTGTAAACCATTTTCGGCTGTAAATGTTTCAAACCCCTGGCTTTCGACCGTATCTTTCATAAAATTTCTTGAAGGAACATCATCTTCAACAATCAATACTTTCATAATTATCCTCGTCACTAGAATTATTTAATTTTTAATATCATTATATAGCCTTCAACTTTAATATATTGAATGTAATTACCATGCGAAGAAAAAAGTCCAAAAAACAAAGTTTTAGGTGAGTCCGTTATCCTCTTGGAGGCGGCGAGTGCGACCGTTAAACGGGCTCTGACACAAACTTCCCTTCCCCGCAAAAGAATTCAACTTATCTCGGCACACTGTTACCCCCCTCAAAACACATCCCGCTGGACGCAAAAGTTGTTTTTTCTTTCCAGATAGTCCCGTTTCCCACCGTATAAATTTTTCCACAAAAACCACTGGGCTTTGTAAATACAAATGTGCAAATCACAACATCAAATCATTATAGATCTGTATTGTTACTTTGTTAAATAAGGAGTTATATGTATTTACGCTGTTTGGTATGCCTCTTGCTGATATAGGTCTAAGTAAGCTGAGCAGCCCGTAAGCTTTGAGTATCAAGCCTAACAACTCGTCAGTTTCTAATCTAATTTTGATGCCTGATATTTAGGGCAATTGAGCAATTTATCCAGGCCCATTCTCAAAAGATTTCATGAATAAAATGAACAATTTAACTTTGGATGCATTATTAAAATCTGTAAATGAAGACTCAAGCGTGAATAGCCTGGTACAGGCCTCACCTGTGTGCCATAAAATTTTTGATCCGGATTTCAAACTAAAGTTTATGAGTAAGAGTGGTGTGACCGCCCTTAAGGTTGAAAGTGCCGAGGATTTTTATGGAAAAATTTTTCCTACTGATGATGCCCCAAAAGCCACTCGCGATATCGTTAATAAATATATGCATCTCGCCAGTGAGGGAGAAACGAATACAATTGAATATTCTTTTGAAGTAGATAAAAAAGTTATTTGGTTTAGAACTACAATCAGTCCATATTTCGATGCTGAGGGTAATCTCATTTATATCACAGCAGATTCTATGGATATCACCAGTAATAAAAAAATAGAGGAGACAAATAGAACGTTACTTGAAACCAGTCCCATTTGTCTCAAAGAAATTCATATAAATAATGGCCCAGGCTATACGTTGATGTTTATGAGTCAAGCCGGTCAAGAACAACTCGGTATAACCAATATAGAAGAATTTTTGGGGAAACCATATCCTCCAGCTTTCTTTCCAGACAAAGCCAGGACAGCCTTCACTAAAGCCCTGGACAGCGTTGTTAGTACAGGTGAGTCAGTTCAAGTGGAAAGTGAACTGGTTGATACCCATGGGAAGCCTTTGTGGTACCTTTCGACGTTTTCTGTTCTAAGAAAAAATGTAGATAGAGAGGTTATATCCATCACAGGAGCATCACAGAATGTAACGGAGAAGGTGGTGAATCAAACGGCTCTGGCTAAATCCAAAGAAGAAGCCGAACGGGCAAACGGCGCCAAATCCGAATTTCTTTCCCGAATGAGTCATGAACTTCGCACGCCCATGAATGCTATTCTGGGTTTCACTCAACTGTTACAGATGGATTCTAAATCTCCCCTGACAGCTCGCCAAAATGAGAATCTGGAATTAATATCCTCGGCAGGGGATCATCTTTTGGCTCTCATTAATGAAGTACTTGATCTTTCGAAAATCGAATCTGGAAATTTAGATTTAGTAGTCAAACCAATTAATTTAAATGAACTTATGGATAGTGCATTGTCCTTTGCAAATCCTCTCGCTGATGAGAAAGGGATAATTCTTAAATACAAGAAAAATGAAGGTAAAAACTATTGTGTTGAAGCAGACATGCTTCGGCTACGGCAAGTCCTGTTAAATTTAATTTCTAATGCTGTCAAATACAATAAGCCCGGCGGCTCTGTAGAGGTTTCTTTTGGTGAACAAGAGGGTGATAAAATACGGATAGGCATCAGGGATACCGGACGCGGTATTCCCAGTGATAAAAAAGATAGGATATTTGAACCTTTTGAACGCTTTGATACTGATATAGAGAATATTGAAGGTACAGGCGTTGGATTAACCATATCCAAACAGCTTGTTGAAATGATGGGCGGAACCATCGGATTTGAAACTGCTTATGGCGAAGGAAGTTTTTTTTATTTTGATATACCTATTTCAGATAAAACGATTGCACCGTTGGAGACTGAAATACCGCCAGATTTGATTCCTGCTCCTTTGCCCAAACCCCATGATAGAACGGTTCTTTATATAGATGATACTCCAACCAATTTGCAACTCGTTCAGCAGATCTTATCTCACCGAAAACATATAAAATTATTAACGGCTCCTAGTGCTCGGCTTGGAATTGAATTAGCTCAGGCGGAGATTCCCGATTTGATATTGATGGATATTCAGATGCCAGAGATGGATGGGCTGGAAGCATTCAAGAGGTTGGAGGATATAAAAGAGACTCAGAGCATCCCTGTTATTGCTTTGACTGCGTATGCCATGGATGCAGATATAAAAAAGGCTGCAGAGATAGGTTTCAAAGACTATATATCTAAGCCCATTGATGTATATAAATTTTTGAATACGATGGACAAGCTCTTAAAATAAAAAGCTTTCTCAACCCAGGACCCACACCCCTCAATGAGCCCACTCTACGTAGACCGGGTTAGAAAGTGTCTCGAGAAATACCTCGGTCACGCCCTCTTCCACCAGGAGTACGGCCCAAGGACGTAGTGAAAACATCATTTTGCTGAACCAGACCATCGTGCTTGGTGCGAATGGTTCCAATCCGGTTCTCTTTAATCTCCAGAGCGGCTTCGTCCACCAACTCTTCTTCCTTTTTAGCGGCTGCCGTTTTAGTGGCTGGTTTCTTGGCAGTAACCCCTTCTTTAGCAGTCGTCTCAGAGCCCTCACTTACGCTTGCACCTTCGACATTTTCTGCACCCTCTGATGTTTCTGCACCTTCAGATGCTTCTGCGGTTTCACTGGGCAGTTCTTCAGCTTCTGCTTCTTTCATGGAACTTTTAAAGTTTTTGATACTTCTTCCGAAAGCAGATCCAATTTCCGGCAACTTACCGGCCCCAAAAATGATCATAATAATGACCAGAATTACCATCAACTCAGGAAAACCAATGCCCATCATAAGCTTATCTCCAATTCGCTAATTTGATTAGGTGTTAGTTTAACAAATAAATAGCTGAATTGCACCCACTACCACCCGGGCATGAAGGCCAATGAAGCGATATAACACTTCGGGATGACCGTTGAAATCTCCTCAGTTGTCATGCTGAGGCCCGCACCTCCTTGTAGTGATCGTCGCCATGCCAGTTTGGCCCCTGCACGAGGCAGGAAGATTATTCAATCACCTCAATGGAAAACCAGCTCTCCTGGGGTTTCTTGGAAAGTGGAATAACCTGACCCGAGTTTTGGTACACCAATACTTCAAACTCATCTCCTGGTAAGACCTCCAATACGGGTGAAGTAATATTTAAATTTGTCTGCAATTGTTGCAAATCTATTCCTGCAGGCTCATCGACCAATCCAGTTGGATCAAAAGCCGTACTTTTGGTCGAAGCTATGGCAGTTATAGAACCAGGATCATTCTTTTTGACTATATAAATGAATCGATAGCTATCATCATTTTGCAAGTTTTCGAAACGAAAGTTTCCCGAAAGCCGAATTTTAGAAACCCCGGCAGGAACTTTCAATACTTCCGGGTTCGCTGGAGAAAAGAACGGGTCCGGATCATAGTCGTAGACCACAACATTCCAGGGAACATGGAACATGGTTCGGTCTGGGATATCAATTGATGTCGCGGGTGATTCCGCTGACCGAGTGATCAATGCACCTTTAAAAGGCGCGACGATCGTATTGATAATAATGTTCTGCGTACAAGTACCAATATTGCCAGCGGCATCCGTTGCGGTAAAGGTGATCAACGTGATGCCCACCTGGAACTCGTTAAGAAGAGGAGATCGGGTGATGGAGGTGACTCCGACAAAATCGGTCGCCGTTGCATCGACAATCGTGACCGGAGTCAAAGTCCCTGTCGCCAATGTGGTGATGTCCGCAGGCGCGGTACACACCGGCCCGGTCGTATCCACAATCGTCACTGTGCGGGATTTCTCAACCGCCGCATTACCGCTGGAGTCGGATACGTTATAGGTGAGGGTGGACACGGTACCCACTACGCTGGTATCAACCGGCAAGTCGGTTTTGACAATGCTGGTTGTCAAGTCGCCATCGACATCGTCGCTGGCGGTGACTCCGGTATCGGTGTAAACAGACCCGGCTTCCGCATTCACACTGGCTTGGTTCACAAATATTACCGGCAAAGTAGCATCGGCTGTTACGGTCACACTCTGGGTGCATTGGCTGAAAAGTCCAGAGTTATCCGTTACCGTCCAATTCACCGTTGTCGTAGCAACCAGAAATCCGGTGGGTGCATCGTTGACGATCGAGGCGATTCCCGTTGCATCTGTACCGGAAGCAGTTCCAATTGCTACGGTTGTTAATGTCCCTGTAGTCGGAGTAATAATATCCGCCGGCGGGGTACAGGTTGGGACAGTGGTATCAACCACGTTTATAGTGCGGGATTGTTGAACTGCAGCATTACCTGCAGCATCAGATACGTTATAAGTGATGCCCTGTGAACCTACACTGGTTGTATTGAGAGGCAGAGTGGCTCCCCCACGAACAATGCTGGCAGTCAAATCTAGGTCCACATCATCGAGGGCAGTAACACCCACCGCATCGTTGGTCAAATTATAAGTTGCCCCGGCCTCCAAAGTGATTGCGGTAGGTGCAACGCTAATCACCGGTGCCGTGGTATCTGCCGCCGCACCACCAGGCAGATCAGAGATGACAGCAATGAACATATCTGTAGCCCCTGCATTGTTAGCTTGTAGAGGATTAGCGGTCGTTAGATTGGTGGAACCTGAATGACCTAAGGCATAAATCTTATTATCGCCCAGAAACATGCCATATAAGGAATCACTTCCACTCCCGCCCATATAGGTAGCAAATTCAAGGTTGGCTCCAGTAGAGTCCAGTTGAATGATGAATCCATCGGCACCACCACTGTCATTGCCATGCGCGGCCTGTATTGGATTCGCAGTTGGAAAATTGGTAGAGATGGTGACCCCTGCCACATAGCTCCTTCCATCCGAACCTACCTTTATTTCATACCCACCATCAAATCCGTTACCACCTATAATGGTTGAGAAAATACGAGACGAACCATCAGCAGACAGTTTGGTAACGAAGGCACTAGTTCCTAAAGGATTAGGGGAAGTAAAAGCACCTGTTGTAGTGGGGAAATTTACAGAGTCCGTCGCCCCAGTAACGTAGACATTCCCGGAACTGTTAACATCCAGATATGAAGAATCATCAGAGCCACTACCCCCCAAATAGGTTGCATATACCAGAGCTGATCCAGCTGGGTTTAATTTTATGATTAAACCATCCCTAGTTCCTCCACCATATGAAGGACCTGTGGTAGTGATCCCTGAAGAGGTGTTAGTATACCCAGTCACGTAGGCCGCACCTGAGGTATCGACAACAATATCCCGAGCCTGTTCGTTACCCGTTCCTCCAATTAAGTTAGAATATTCAACTGTACCTAAAGGATTCATTTTTGTAATGAAAATATCATTACCTCCACCATTCGCAGTGGAACCAGAAGAGCCAGAAGGGAAGTTTGTACTGTCTGTATTACCTGAGAAGTAGACCTCTCCCGTAGAGCCGATATCAATTCCGTAAGCGTAATCAGAGCCACTTCCCCCAAAATAACTCGAAAACTCTAGTGCTGAACCAGTCGAGTTCAATTTAATTATAAAGACATCATTTAGAACATTTAATGTATCCTGAAAATCTCCAGAATTAATGGGAAAATCAGTAGAACTGGTGTTACCTACAATATAAGCGGCCCCTGCCGAATCAGTTTTAATATCAGACCCCAAATCGGACCCGCTTCCACCTATATATGTTGAATAGACCAGTGCTCCTGTTGCATCTAACTTCAGAACTAGTACATCATTGGATCCGTTATGTGAAGTATCTGCTGCACCGGTTGTCGATAAACCACTGGAACCGGTATAACCTACCAAATAGATTTCCCCAGATGAACTCGCATGAATGGATGTACCGTAATCTGAAAGACTACCCCCAAAATAACTGGCGTATTCAAGCACCGGATCGATGACCAGGGTGCGGCGGCTGTCGTAATCCGCAACCTCGAAGCCAACTTGATTGTCAGCCATCAAGACGTAGTGTCCTTCTATCGGTTTTCTTTCTCCACCAACCTCCTGATAGATGATGGGAGCGTGTTGCACCAAATCTCCTGTCGCAGTCTTAAGGATGAGATTTCCCATTTCATCCAACGTCAGTTGGTCTGCGCCTTCAAAGTTCATGCGGATGGTTTTATAGTCTGTACCGGGACGCACCAAAAAATCATATTCCAGTTTCTGCTGGTTGCCGTAATACACCAGATCAATACCGGGATAGACTTTTTCGTATTTTACTTTGGCATAGTTCTCGATATCCGTTTTCCATTTCGACTTGTCGTTACCGATGAAATAATTACTTTTTGCTATCTGCTTGTCGACTCCGCTCATCGCAGGGTTCGGGTTCGCGCCTAGCAGTTTCATCCGCACCTGTGCCCCGGCAGGGGCCGGGCTCCCATGCTTTAAACCGGAGGACCTCTGCAAATTTACTACCGATTCATCGGGAGTCAGCCACATCTGGTAGCCCATGCCCCGCGATAGGAAAGCCTGCTTATTTTGTAAATCGTGTTGTTCAAAGTTAAGAGGAACGCCTGCCAACGATTGCAGACTCGGTTTCACAGGGTCGGATGCGGCACTGACACTCAATGGAAAAGCGAGCAGGAATACGAGGATTGAAAATAATTTTGGCAACCACTTGGGCAAGAACATGGGTACACCCTCCTGTTTAATTTATTGGTGAAGCGAAACCTTCGCTCCAGCATCAACAAAAAGGCCAAGCCTTCCCCCTATGCTCGCTGGCCCATTGGGTTTTCCAAATTTAAAAATCTAAATATTGGAGTAGCAAAAATATTCCATCCCGACCCTATTGTCAAAATAATTTTACAACGGCGGGAAAAACAATAGCTTTGGAAAAAAATATTCAGTTAATAATTTAGTATTTATTCAAATTATAAATATGTTTTACAAGAGGCTGTTATAAAAGTTGACCCCATTTAGAGGTATAATTCACCCGGAATTATGTTTGACTCAGATGGAGAAACCCATGACAGAACGAGAACCCGAAGGCGATCTTTTATTACGCACCTTGGCTATGCCGGCAGACACCAACTCAAACGGTGATATATTTGGCGGCTGGATCATGTCGCAGATGGATATTGGCGGAGGAATTCTGGCAAAAGAAATCGCCAAAGGCCGTGTCGTCACGGTTAAAGTGGATGGGATGACTTTTTACAAACCGGTCAACGTCGGGCATGTGGTTTGCTGTTATGGAAAGTGCACCAAAATCGGTAACTCCTCCATGTCTATCAAACTGGAGATTTGGGTTAAACCCGTACTGGATGAACTGGCCGATGAACGCTACTGCGTGACTGAAGCGATTTTCACCTATGTCGCCATTGACCAGGAAGGTAAATCCAGAAAAATAGAGAAATGAATATAAAGCAATCAAAAATCAGTCACAGTATTTATGATTCACCCAAATTTATAATTTGGATTTTCCTGATCCTCTTTTCAGGTTGTGCCACAGTAGGCCCTGACTACGTTCCCCCTGAAAAGAAGGTACCTGAAGAATTCAACGCACAATTAGAAGCCGTTAAAATCGAGCCTCCTAAACCTGAAAAAGAGCAAGATAGTGCGCCCCCTATTCCAGTAAAAAAAATCACCCAGGAAATGCTCGGTGATTGGTGGAACACTTTGGAAGACCCATTATTATCAGAGCTGGTTGAACGGGCGATAAAAGGAAACCTGGATCTTCGATTAGCCCAGTCCCGCGTCCGAGAAGAACGAGCTCGAAGAGGAATAGCTGCAGCAGACCGCTTCCCCACCATCAATGCATCCGCCTCCACCGCCCGCCAGCAAACCAGCGGAGAAACCGGAACGGGTCAGGCAACCAACCTTCATTCCACTGGTTTTGATGCCAGTTGGGAAATTGATTTGTTTGGAGGAATTGAACGATCCGTTGAGTCTGCCAAAGCATCGGTTGAAGCTCGCGAGGAAGAATTAAACGATACTCTTGTCACGCTGGTGGCTGAGGCCGCTTTGAATTATGTAGAAATTCGCACCTTTCAGGCAAGACTGACTGCCGCAGAAAAAAACCTGCGGTCACAAGAAGAGACTTTGCAAATAGTAAATGACAGATTGGAATCAGGCTTAACAACCACCCTCACTCTTGAACAGGCAAACTATAATTTTGAAAATACTAAATCTGAAATCCCAACTCTAAAAACCGGGATCGAGCAGGGTAAAAACGGATTGGCGGTATTGCTCGGCAAATTCCCCGGGTCTTTAAAAAATGATCTTGAAAATTATACACCTGTCCCCATTCTTCCCATTGAAGTAGCTATCGGGGTACCGGCTGACCTTTTAAGACGCCGGCCTGACATAAGGCGGACAGAAAGAGAGTTGGCCGCTCAAACCGCACGTGTCGGGGTTGCCACCGCTGACCTATACCCAAAGCTGACTTTATTTGGTTCTGTTGGGCTGGAATCATTATCTGCGGCGAGCTTGTTCACAGGACCGGCAGCGGCCTTTTCAATTGGCCCCAAAATAACCTGGAACGTTTTTGATGCCGGACGCATAAGGCAAAATATTAAAATTGAAGACGAGAAACAAGAGCAATCGCTTATTCAATACGAACTATCGATTTTGACTGCAGTCAAAGATGTGGAAAATGCTGTGATCGATTATGCACTAGAACAGGTTCGCAGGAAATCTCTGATAAAATCTGTAGAGGCTGCCACGCGCGCGGTAGATTTATCCCGTGAATTGTATACAACTGGATTATCCGACTTCTTAGGAGTACTGGAAGCAGAAAGATCTCTTTTCCAATTTCAGGACCAATTAGCTTTAAGCGAAGGCTCCGTCGTGTCTAATTTAATTCGTCTCTACAAATCTTTAGGTGGTGGCTGGAAACCTTTGATGGCTGACACCTTAGATGAGGCCCCCCGCTATTAACGAAAGGTACGAAATTTTGAATAAGGCTCTTCGATATTCTTTGCTAATTACTTTATGGTTCCTGGTTTCCGGTTGCGAAAAAGAGCAAACCGTAGCCGCGCCAAAGCCGGAAAGACCTCCACCACTGGTAACGGTAATCCCTGTGGTCAAACGTAAAGTAGTTAAAACGTACGAACTGGTAGGCCGAACGGCTGCCATGAAAACAGTGAACCTGGTCGCACGTGTTACAGGATACCTGGAAAAAAGAAAATTCAAGGAAGGCGAGGATGTTAGTAAAGGCGACCTTTTATTTGTGATTGAGCAGGCCCCATACAAAATTGAAGTCAAAGCGGCAGAAGCCAAGGTTGCAGAAGCAGAAGCCACTCTGGCAAATGCTGCCTCTTATCTCAAGAGACTCAAATCGGTGCGAAAAGGCGGGGTTTCGCAAACGGATCTGGACAAAACAAACAGCGACTTTTTGAAAGCCCAGGCTGAACTCATGGAAGCCAAAGCCAACCTGGATCAGGCACAACTGAATTTAAGCTACACAGAAATTCATTCCCCCATTAATGGCAGAATAGGTCGTGTTTCAATAAATGAAGGAAATCTGGTTTCGTTGAATTCTGGGACCCTGGCAACCATTGTGCAAATGGACCCTATTTATGTTTTGTTTACGGTGAGCGAGGCTGCTGTGCTGACAGAATTTCAAAACCAGATTAAAAAAGGAAGAGCCACCACATTCATTCCAAAGATCCAGTTATCCAATGGCACGCTATATCCATTTGAAGGAACAGAAGATTATTTAAGTCATATGGTGGATGAAAAAACCGGCACCATCACCATCCGTTCTATTTTTCCCAACCAAAGTACAAATGTCTTACCCGGGAAAAATGACTTGCCTCACGACCGTCGCATTTTAATGCCAGGCCAATTTGTAAAAGTACTGGTAAGAAGGGGTGACTCATCTATGGAGAGAGTTGTTCCGCAAACAGCAATTGGAGAAGATCAAAAGGGGAAATTTGTCCTCGTAGTGGACGCAAATAATAGTGTCCAAAAAAGACCTGTCATTGTCGGGGATAAACAGGGAGTCAACTGGGTCATCAAACAAGGTTTGGAAGTTGGAGAACAGGTGATTTCAGAAGGATTACAAAAAGTGCGCTCCGGCACAATTGTTCAGACCTCCCCTTCTGCTCCTAAGAAAACGGGTAAAAAATAAAATATGTTCAGTCACTTTTTCATAGAAAGACCTCGCTTTGCTTTTGTCATTTCTATTGTAATTGTCATCGCCGGGTTAGTTTCCATTCCTCAGCTACCTGTTTCTTTATATCCCGAAATTTCTCCTCCCGCAGTTCAGGTCACTGCATCCTACCCGGGTGCCAGTGCAACAGTCCTGGAAAGCACGGTTGCGGCTCCTATTGAAGAACAGGTCAATGGCGTGGAAAATATGATCTCCATGTCCTCAAAAAGCACGGATAGCGGCACCTACACTTTAGACATACTTTTTGAGATCGGCACAGATCCAGATATGGCGGCGGTAAACGTTCAAAACAGAATTTCTCTAGCAACGCCAAAGCTACCGGAGGAAGTAACTCGCTCAGGAGTATCTGTTAAAAAGCAGTCGCCTGAATTTCTGCAGATCATATCCTTCTCATCCCCGAACGCGACCTATGACCAATTATTTTTAAGCAATTTTATTACTTTAAATGTGAAGGATGTCCTATCCCGGCTTCCCGGAGTTAGCAATGTCTCCATTTTTGGTGCATTGGATTATTCAATCCGAATTTGGTTGAATCCTGATCGAATGGTGAATCTGGGAATTACCAGCAACGACGTGGTGCAAGCCATTCGTGACCAGAACTTACAGGCGGCCGCAGGAATTGTTGGACAAGCTCCGTCCACACAAGATCAACAATTCCAATATACCATTCAAGCTAAAGGGCGACTCACTGATGTTGCAGAATTCGAGGACATAATCATCCTTGCAAATCCGGATGGATCTGTAGTGAGATTGAGTGATATCGCTCGAGTAGAACTCAGTTCGCAAACCTTTGAAGTCCTTTCCCGACTAAACGGTTCTCCCACGGTCAATTTCGCAATCTACCAACTCCCTGAAGCCAATGCCCTGGATGTAGCTGAAAGAATCAGGGAAAAAATGAAAAGCCTTTCTCAGCAGTTCCCCGCTGACGTCGAATACGTTGTTCCCTACGATTCCACTAGATTTATCAATAACTCACTAAAGGGATTGATAGAAACTCTTTTTATAGCTTTGGCATTAGTAATCCTGGTAGTTTATGTATTCATCCAAGATTGGCGCGCGACATTAATCCCGGCGTTGGCAATACCGGTTTCCTTGATAGGAACCTTTGCCATCTTATTAGCGATGGGGTATTCCATAAATACCTTGTCACTTTTTGCATTGGTATTGGCGATTGGTATTGTCGTTGATGATGCCATTGTGGTGGTAGAAAATGCCCAACGCCATTTAGAAGAAGGGTTGTCTCCCAAGGTAGCCGCACAAAAGGCCATGATAGAGGTTTCTGGCCCCATCGTTGCCACCACATTAGTTTTGCTGGCTGTTTTTGTTCCCGTAGCATTCATGGCAGGTATTTCTGGTCAACTTTATCGACAGTTTTCAGTAACACTTTCTATTGCCGTTTCGCTTTCCTCTCTCAACGCCTTGACCCTCAGTCCCGCTTTATGTTCCATTTTTTTACGGAAAAGTCAGGGAGCTCCATGGTTTGCACTGCGCTGGTTCGAGAGCCTCTTTAATCTAGTCTCAAAAACCTATCTACTTTTTGTGAAAATATTGGTTCGCCGGTTTGTATTAACGGTGCTGTTTTTCATTCTTATACTGGGTGGTGGCTACTGGGTGTTTAAATCATCTCCAACAGGGTTTATCCCACAAGAAGACCAGGGTGTTATTTTTATAGATCTTCAACTTCCAGATGGAGCTTCTTTAAATCGAACGAACGCGATCGCCAAGCAGGTTGAGACCATGATGAAAAACTTGCCGGGAGTAGAAAATATTATATCTCTAGTGGGTGTCGGTTTAATAAGTGGAACAAAATCTAATTCTGCAACAGTCATTAACATATTAAAGCCCTGGGAAGAACGTACCACAAAAGATCTTTCCAGCGATGCACTGGTCGGCCGAGTTTGGGGAATGATGAATCAGGTCCCCGGTGCAAGGGCCATCGCATTTACCCCTCCGCCTATTCGAAGCCTGGGAAACTCCAGCGGCTTCGAGTTACAACTACAAGACTTGCGAGGCGGCGATCCGCAAGAACTATCTTCAGCAATGAGAGGTTTTGTATTTGAAGCCAATCAAGCTAAAGAATTGAGCAATGTTTTTAGCACCTTCAGTGCCGAGGTGCCGCAAGTCGGATTAGAAGTAGATCGCTTGAAAGCAAAAGCCCTTGGAATACCTGTTAGTGAAATCTTCACCACATTGCAAACTCAATTAGGTTCTCTTTATGTTAATGACTTTAATAAGTTTGGACGAGTCTATCGGGTAATACTGCAAGCTGAGAGGGAATATCGGAATGAGCCTGATGATATTGGACGAATTTATGTAAAAAGTGCTGACGGGGTCATGGTTCCGTTACGCACCCTGACCAATACCTCCTCTATTCTAGGCCCCGAAACATTGACTCGCTACAACATGTACCGAGCGGCAAAGGTTAACGGAAGCCCTGCACCAGGTTTTAGTTCCGGCCAGGCAATCGCGGCCCTAGAACAACTCGCCAAACGGGTGCTTCCAGAGGGAATGACATTCGAGTGGTCGGGAATGTCCTATCAGGAAATCAAAGCCGGTTCTCAGGGAGTCATTATTTTTGCCCTGGCTTTAATTTTTGTTTATCTTTTTCTCGTGGCGCAATACGAAAGCTGGTCAATTCCCTGGGCCGTTATCTTAACGATTCCTATTGCACTGGCGGGGGCGTTAATGACTACGAAAGAAACGGGTCACATACTGGATATCTACGCTCAAATTGGCCTCATCATGTTGGTAGGCATGGCATCCAAAAACGCTATTCTTATTGTGGAGTTTGCTAAAGTTCAAAGAGAGCAAGGTTTAACTATTGTTGAAGCCGCTATGAAAGCGGCGAGACTGCGTTTTCGTGCCGTAATGATGACAGCGATATCGTTTATTCTGGGAGTGCTCCCTCTAGTCGTCGCAACAGGTGCTGGCGCCAATAGCAGACAGTCTTTAGGCATCATAATTTTGGGGGGAATGCTTGCTTCAGCAGTGGTGGGGACACTATTGGCCCCATGCTTTTATTCGCTGGTGCAAACTATCAAAGAAAAACTTAGAAAGAAAACTCCTGAACTAAACTCTCAGGCCGAAAAGCCAGCGGTCTAAAAAATATACCTCATGAAAACAAAAACGGGAGCAGCTTGACCGCTACTCCCGTTCGGGTTGGAGCGCTTAAGCCTGTATTCCCAAGCACTCTTAATTCGTTTGAATGTGTTCACTCTTTTATTCCCACATAGTGGGCGACCTGCCCTTGACATGACCAGGGGAGTTGGAGATCCCTCCGCCATTTAAGAGAGGGGGGAGAAGGTAACGGCAGAGGGACATCCATCCATTTTCATTATGACGTATCCCTGTTGCAATATCGTCTCAGCGATGTCCCAAATTTGTCACAAAAATCAAGGAGTTAGGACCTAATTTTCAGACGCTTTACTTTTACACGCCGCGCACTCGCAAAGCTGCCGCAAGAGTTCGTGGGTATAAAGTCCGGTATCATGCCCATCATTCCAATAAAACTGAATGGCGTAAAGGCCAACTGCCTTAAGGTTTTGCGGGCGGATATCATCCTTTATTGAACCGGGAGCAATCATCTTTTTTCCGCTCCACTCATCGATGCAATGCGCACACGGACAATTCTCCCGTAAATTTTTAACCGCATAAACCGAGTCGTGCCCATCGTTCCAGGAAATCCCTAGAGTAGACTGGTTTACCTGCTTAATATTCTTTGGTGCAGGGGCTGCCATAATTGTTAGTTCCTTTTGAGTTCAAAACTATTTGCAAATAGAGTAACGATTTCTCACTTCTTCAAGGTATCGCCTATTTAGCATCCGAGTCCCAGGCAAGTTCAAAAGAAGCGGAGACTTTTTCACCGCTATTTGCCTGATTGATACTGAGCTGTGCTGCCACCTGCCCTGCTAAAGCTTTGTACGCCATACTTGCCGGAGATTCCGGATTTGACATGACAATAGGAATACCAGAGTCTCCCCCTTCAGCAACCTCTGGAATTATAGGCACTTCTCCCAGCAAAGGAATCTTAAAGGTATCTGCCAGGGTTTTACCTCCACCTTGCCGAAAAATATAGTGTTTTTTATCACAGCCATCGCAAATAAAATGGCTCATATTCTCAACAATTCCGAGAAGAGGAACTTTAACCTGTTGAAACATTTTCACGCCCTTGTCGGCATCGATCAGGCTTACTTCTTGAGGAGTGGTAACAACTACCGCGCCAGAAAGCGGTGCCTTCTGAGTCAAAGTCAACTGCACATCCCCTGTACCTGGAGGCAGGTCAATGATCAAATAATCCAGGTCACCCCACTCAACGTTCTGTAGAAATTGCTGAATGATACCGCCCAGCATAGGTCCTCGAAGCATTAGCGGCTGGCCTTGTTTGGTCAAAAATGCTGCAGAAACCACCTTCAATCCATATTTTTCATGCGGAAAAAATTTATTTTCCTCACCCACTTTAGGCGAAGAGATTGGAATCCCCATCATCTGCGGAATGCTCGGACCATAAATGTCCGCATCCATCAATCCGACACGAGCTCCTGTCAGGGATAATGCAATGGCCAAGTTAGTGCTGACTGTGGATTTCCCGACACCGCCCTTCCCGCTCGCCACGGCAATGATATTTTTCACACCCGGCAAAACAGGTTGAGAATGCTCGGTAGATCTAACAACGGCGGTCATATTGACATCGACCTGATCAACCCCTTCAATGGCTTGGACTTTTGTTTCACATTCCGTACGCAATTGCTCTTTAACGGGACAGGCTGGTGTGGTCAGTTCGACATCGAATTTAACGTTCCCCCCATCTATATTCAAATTCTTGACAAACCCAAGACTGACAATGTCTTTATGCAGGGCAGGATCTTGAACGGTCTTCAAGGCACCAATTATTCTCTCTTGCAACGTGGGATCGGACATGAATCGCTCCTTATAAACTAAAAAAATACTTAATCGGTAAATTTACCGAATCTTAATAATAACGGGACGGAAGAAAAAGCCTCTATAGATTCCGCCGGCACTAATAGGATGGCACCTCTTTAAAAAAGATTTCAACCTACTGAAATGAATCGTTTTAAGAATATCTGAACCTAATTGGAGGTTTCTTTGTTAATATTTGAATTCACTTGCTTTATACCTCTGCATATTGTATACAAATAATTCAGACCTACAATATATGGGCAGCTATAAATAGTGAATACAAAATATTAAAAAAAGAAAGAAGCCCTAAACTATTGAATTTGCATAAAGAATTTAGCACTTCTAGCCCAGGACCTCACATGCCTGGCTTATCATCTAAATAAGACCGCCAATCACAAACGTCAAGCTGAACAACTCATCTTTTCTTAAACGATAAACCGGTAAAGCTACATGGGACAGGAAAAAACTTCCGACTTACAGGACGAACTCGAAAAAAGGTTTCTGACCTATGCACTTTCAACCATTGTCTCTCGCTCTCTTCCAGATGTGAGGGATGGATTGAAACCGATACATCGTAGAATCCTGTTTGCCATGGATAGCATGGGAATGAATGCCGCAAGCAAACATGTAAAATCTGCCAAAATAATTGGTGAAGTTCTTGGTAAATACCACCCGCATGGAGATGCATCCACCTATGAGTCGATGGTACGTATGGCGCAGGATTTTTCCATGCGTTACCCCCTTGTTGACGGAAAAGGCAACTTTGGTTCTTTGGATGGTGATTCTCCGGCCGCCTACCGTTATACAGAAGGACGTTTGACCCCAATCACCTCGTTTTTATTGCAGGATATTAAAAAGGACACCGTTGATTTTCGTCCTAACTATGACAACTCCCTGAAGGAGCCGGTGGTGCTGCCTTCTCGCGTGCCCAATTTACTGATTAACGGTGCTTCCGGCATTGCTGTGGGAATGGCTTGCTCATTTCCAAGTCATAACTTGCAGGAAGTTATGTCGGCCTTAATTTCTATGATCGACTCGCCCAAGCAATCGGTGGCCAATCTAATGAAATATATTAAGGGCCCTGATTTTCCTACCGGCGGAATCATTCTTAACAGCAAAACTGAAATACGGAAAGCCTACGAAACCGGCTCGGGCGCAGTAAAAATTAGAGGGATATGGAAGGTCGAATCCTTACCGCGAGGCAAAAAACAGATCATCCTCAAAGAGATCCCCTATGCCGTCAATAAAGCCCGGATGATCGAAAAGATCGCCGAAATAATCATTGCCAAAAAGCTTCCTCCCCTGACTGACGTGAGGGACGAAAGTGATGAAAATATTCGAGTGGTCCTTGAGTTAAAAAGTACTGCTGATGAAAACAAGGTGATGAGTTATCTTTTCAAGCACACGGATCTGGAAAGCAATTTCCAACTTAATTTTACCTGCCTCAAACCTAACGGTGAACCTGCACGCCTGTCTCTTTTGGAAATTTGCCAGTTTTTCCTGGATTTCCGCAAACAGGTGATCACGCGCCGATTGAATTATGAGCTGGTACTTATTGAAAAGCGTCTGCATCTCCTTGCGGGATTTGCGGCAATATTCAATGATCTGGACAAAGCATTGAAGTTGATACGATCTTCTAAATCCCGCAAAGAAGCTCACGAAAAACTGCAAAAACAGTTCAAGCTTGATGACGAACAGACCAACGCGATTCTGGAAATCCCGCTCTATCGACTGGTAACTATGGAAATGGAGAAGATTCTCCAGGAGCAAAAAGAAAAACTTAAAGAACAAAAAAGAATTAAATCAATTCTCGCGTCATCCAAAAAAATCTGGCAAGAGGTGCGAGAAGAGCTCGAAGAAATCAAGGGTAAACACGGTGACAAGCGTGTCACTCAGATAAAAACCATAGAAAATATTGAATACAACGCTGAAGATTTTATTGAGCATGAAGATGTACATATTGTTCTCAGCCAGAACGGGTGGATCCGGAAATTAAAAAACCTGAGCGATCCTTCAGGACTCAAATTTAAAGAAAACGACCAATTACTGGATTCCCTGCAAACCAATACGCGAAACCTACTCGCTCTTTTCACCTCATTTGGAATCGTATATGTATCCAAAGTCTATAACCTGCCCTATACCAGAAGCGGATTTGGTGAGCCCATTCAAAGCTTGTTCAATTTCGGTGATGGCGAAAAGGTCATCGGCATGCTCACGCTTCCCGCGCCCAGTGATAACTTGAACACTTCAGAACAATCCGACGGACAAGTTATAATGAACTTTGCCAAAAACAAAAAAGAGGGAAGAGATCCCTCAGAGTTCATGGTTGTCAGTGCTAATGGGTTTGGGTTTCGATTTCCTTTATCGAACCTGGCAGAGACTACACGTTCGGGCCGAAAGATCATGAGCTTAAAAGATAATGACCACATGATCGGTTTCGCACCCGTGACGCATAAGTACGTTTTTTTGGCCACAGTAAAGGGAAAGGCAGTGGTCATCGCCACAGACCAAATAACCCAATTGACAGGTTCGGGCAAAGGGGTCATTCTTATGAAACCTGGGGAAAGCCATTTGACGGGGTTTAAACTCGTAGATTTAAAAAGTAAAGTCACGCTTATATTCGATTCGGGCAATGACAAAGTCATCACTGTAAAAAGTGTCCGGTTATGTAACCGCGGCAGTCAGGGCGTTATCGTGTCCAAACGCAAAAACATTCTAAAAATACAATAAGCATCATGTCAAAATACAGATCTGAAGATATCCAAGTCCTGGAAGGCCTCGAACCGGTTCGCAAACGGCCGGGAATGTACATCGGCTCAACCTCCTCCACAGGTCTGCATCATTTGCTTTGGGAAATTCTCGACAACTGTGTTGATGAAGCACTCAACGGGCATTGCGACACAATAGATGTGATCCTAGATAAGGATCATGGCGTAACCATCAAAGACAATGGGCGCGGTATTCCAGTAGACCCGTTTCGCAATACTAAAAAGAGTGCTATGGAAATCCTATTCACCACACTGCACTCAGGTGGAAAGTTTGGTCAAGGTAACTATAAAGTCTCGGGAGGCCTTCATGGTGTGGGTATGGCTGTTGTATGCGCCCTTTCCGAAAACCTTGTCGCAACCTCCCGTCGAGATGGGTTTGAGTGGAGCCAGACTTATTCTCGCGGCAAGCCCATCTCAAAACTAAAAAAAGGCAAACCTGCAAGGCTTTATGGCACCACCGTATATTTCAAACCTGACGGAAAAATTTTCCCGAAAACAGAGTTCAATCCGAAACTTATTTTGGAACGTGCGGAATCAAAGGCCTTCCTCAATAAAGGTCTTAAAATAAACGTCACTGAAAATAAAAATTCCCACTCATTTCATTATCCCGAAGGGATTCAGGACTACATAAAAAAGATTGTCGGGCAAAAAGCTACTTTGATGGATAAACCCTTTTATGTAGAAAAAGAAGATAACTTATTGAGACTGGAGACCGCTTTTCTCTGGACCCCCAGCACCGATACTCAAGTTCTTTCCTTTGCAAACTCAATCAGAACTGTTGACGGAGGAACCCACGAGACCGGATTTCGAAATGGTATCACCAAAGCTGTTCGAACCTACATTGACAGGCGCAAACTGCTCCCAAAAGACATACCGGGAATTACCGGCGATGATGTTCGGGAAGGTCTGATTGCCATTATCAATGTTTATCTTCAGGGTGAAGTAGAGTTTCAAGGACAAACCAAAGGGAGATTAAACTCAGATATCACATCTCAAGTAGAGGCGGTAGTCAACCATACCCTGGAACATTTTTTAAATGAAAACCAAACGCTGGGTAATACAATTGCTAACCGCATTATCCTTTCCGCCCAGGCCCGTATCGCTTCTCGTCAGGCCAAAGAAGCGGTTCAGCGAAAAACAAATATCTCGCATCGACTCAATCTACCAGGAAAACTTTCAGACTGCGCCACAACCGACAAGGATGAAGCCGAACTCTTTATTTGTGAAGGAGATTCAGCAGGAGGCTCCAGCAAACAAGCAAGAGATCGAAAAACCCAGGCAATTCTCCCTATCCGCGGAAAAATCCTCAATGTTGAAACCGCAACCCTGGCCAAGATATTAGCTAATACTGAAATTCAAAATCTCATTTCTGCTTGCGGAACAGGGATAGGAAATAAATTCGATTACAGCAAGCTTCGGTACGGAAAAATAATTATCATGACGGACGCAGATGTTGATGGAGCTCATATATGTACTTTGCTCCTTACCTTCTTCTATCGATGCCTCCCGGAAATCGTCGAAAAAGGCCATCTTTATATCGCCCAGCCGCCTTTGTATAGAATCGATGCAGGTAAAAAGCTGTTTTATGCGTTAAGCGATGAAGAGAAAGATACAATCATCGAAAAACTAAATGGAACCTCTCATGAGATAGGTCGATTTAAAGGATTGGGAGAAATGCCAGCCTCGGACTTAAAAGAAACCACTATGAGTAAAAAGTCTCGATCCATGATTCGAGTAACTTTAAGCTCTGCCGAAGAAGCCAGCAAAACTGTTTCCCAGTTAATGGGTAAAAATGCGGAATCCCGTTACCATTTCATCAAGGAGAAAGCTGAATTTGTCCAGGACCTTGATGTTTAGCTGTTTTTAGCACCTTTTTATCTTTTAACAACCTTTCTTAAAACTTACCCTTCACTCCCTCTCAAAGCAAGCTCCCCCAAGATTAAATCTAATGTTTTCAATACTTTTTGAGCCCCCCTGCGCCTGATTCGACTTGAGTTTTTCATGCCTTGGTAGTAGGATATTTCTATACCTCTATTAAAATTACTTGGATGGAAATCAGGAACGTGTCCCTTTTTTCAAAATTGAAAAAAACAGACCCTCTTGCAGAAAACCTGCATAGAAGCAAACCTATTCATTCCGAAGACCCAAGCCTCACGAGCGACACTGATTATCCTTCTCTTAAAAGACGAGACACGGATCCAAATCCCGTGAGTGATGACGAACGTGGCAGAAGATCCAGCGACCGAACTCGCCCTATCATCAACAAAATATTGTCCGGTCAGAATATGGGGCATATTATATTTTCCCTTACAGAGGAACTTAAAAATCTCTTCGACTGTGAGGCAGTTTCTATTTATGCCGTCGACAGGGATAACCGGCAAATATATTCAAGGAACTTTAAAGCTGATGGAATCGAAGAAATCCGACTGGACCTATCGACTAAGAGTCTTGCCGGGTTCGTTGCCGCAACCGGTAAGACGCTTAATATAATAGATGCCTACGATGAAAATGAGCTTAAGCAATACCATTCCGAATTGAAACTGAACAAAATTTGGGATGAAAAAATCAAATTCAAAACCAAGTCGGCACTGGTAGTAGCTCTTCCATTTAACAAACGATTGATGGGAGTTCTCGAATGTCTGAACCACGAATCAGGTGAAAGTTTTGACGAAGATTATGTTCGCCAGGCGAAAGAGTTATCAACAACACTTGGGCATGCCTTGGCCAAACTTGAAGTAGAAGATGTCGAGTCCAGAATACAAGATACCGCACATGCAATTCATTCAGCGGGCACCATCGATGAGATCCTCCTTGAACTTCAACAACCAATACTGCAACTTTTTGACTCTAAGTTGATCACCATTTACGCAGTCGATGAAATTAGAAATGAAATTTATTCTAAGGTTAAATCTGGTAACCAGATAAATGAAATCAGGGTACCTATCTCGGAAGCAAGCATTTCTGGCTGTGTCGCCATGATTAAAAAGCCAGCCAACATTGGTGATGTTTATAACCCAGAAGAATTCAAAAGTATTCATCCCGGCCTAAAGTTTGATAGCTCGTGGGATAAAAAAACCGGGCTGCGCACAAAATCCATGCTGGTATACCCCTTGCTCCAGGGAGAAGACTTGATGGGTGTCATGCAATTGGTAAACAAAAACCATGGGGACCGGTTTAGTGATTTCGATGAACGAAATGCCCAAACCATCGCCCATACCCTTGCTCTGGCATTTTTTAACCAGCAAAAAATCAATCGTCAAAAACGTACTAAGTTTGGATTTTTAGTCGAAAGTGGAATAATTTCCCAAGACGAGTTGAATGAAGCCATCGCCAAGGCACGTAAAAATCGATTGGATATCGAAACTGTTCTCCTTAGTGATCTAAAACTCAAACGAAAAGATCTTGGAAAATCTCTTGAGCTTTATTACAGCCTTACCTACCAAGGTTTCAATGATTCTATTGTTCTTCCTCAGTCAAATTTTTCCGGGCTGAATAAAACCTATCTAGCAAAAAATCATTGGGTTCCTCTACAAAACGATGAAAATAGTGCTCTCATTTTAGTGGACGATCCAACTGATAAAGTACGTATCCAGAATATCCAAATGATATTTCCTAAAAAGAAACTGGAATTAAAGGTCGGCTTAAAGATAGATATTCGAGAGTTCCTACTTTCTGCAATGACAGAAGATGAGGCAATATCTGGTGCGGCAGAAGAAATCCAAAAAGAAGAAATGTCCAGCCTTTTGGATACGCTTCATGACGAAAGCACAGATGTTGTTGAGTCCATGCAGGATGATGATGAAGTCAATGCTATCAGCGAAACGGACAGTACTATTGTACGATTGGTCAATAAAGTTTTGACAGATGCCTACGACCAAGGAATATCTGACATTCACATTGAGCCGGGGAACGGCAAAAAACCAGTGAAGGTCAGGTTTCGCAAGGATGGCGCTTGCCAAGTTTATCAAGAAATTCCATTTCTCTACAAGCAGGCCATTATTTCTCGCATCAAAATTATGTCCAAACTGGATATAGCAGAAAGACGCATGCCTCAGGATGGAAAAATTAAAATGAAGTACGGCAGAAAGGAAATTGAATACAGGGTCGCAACCTGCCCAACTGTTGGAGGAAACGAAGACGCTGTTCTACGAATCCTGGCTGCAAGCAAACCCATGCCGCTGGAAAAAATGAATTTCTCTGAAGGCAACCTGGAACTTATCAAAGATAAAGCCACCAAGCCCTATGGTTTGATTTTGGTAGTGGGGCCAACAGGTTCTGGTAAAACCACTACCCTGCATTCCTGTCTCGGCTACATCAATAAACCCGAGCGAAAAATTTGGACCGCAGAAGATCCCGTAGAAATCACCCAAGACGGGCTTCGCCAGGTTCAAATGCTCAACAAAATCGGGCTCGATTTCGCCCGGGCCATGAAATCTTTTCTACGCGGTGACCCGGATGTCATCATGGTGGGTGAAATGCGCGATGCCGAAACCTGTTCCATTGGTCTGGAAGCTTCTCTCACCGGACATCTTGTCTTCAGCACCCTGCACACAAA
>JABHBK010000019.1 GCA_018673915.1 Nitrospina sp.
CACCGGACATCTTGTCTTCAGCACCCTGCACACAAACTCCGCTCCAGAAACCATTACCCGGCTTTTGGACATGGGAATGAATCCGCTCAACTTTGCCGATGCCTTGCTCCTCATTGTCGCGCAAAGACTGGTTCGTACCCTTTGCAATAATTGCAAGGAAGACTATCATCCCACTCAGGAAGAATTTGACATCTTGGTCCAACAGTATGGAAAAAATGATTTTCCCCAATTGGAAATTAAGTATACCGAGGAATTGACTCTGAAAAAGCCCGTTGGTTGTGCCAAGTGTAATGAAACCGGTTATGCAGGCCGAACAGGATTGCATGAATGTTTGAATGGAACGGATGAAATTAAGCGTATAATCATGCAAAAAGCTATGGTGGAAGACTTACGCAACCAAGCCATTAAGGATGGAATGAGAACTTTGAAACAAGATGGGATCTACAAAATATTTAAGGGTGACTGTGACTTAAAACAAGTTCTTGCTGTATGCATAGTGTAGCCTGCGCAAAAAATAATAACATTCAACTTTTTCATCAAACAAATAATGAACAGTCCTAAAAATACCTCTACCAATTCCGTTACAGAAAATGGCGCCAATCTCATGACAATATTGGCCCAAGCGCAGTCAACCGATAATATGGCCGCAGTGATACCGGAGATAATCGATGAACTAAAGAATGTCTGGCGTTGTAAAGCCATTACCCTTTTTGCACTGGATAGGGACAACCGACAACTATTTTCACGCAACCGGATAGAGAATCTGAGTTCAGAAGTCAGAGTAGATGTTTCGGCAAGTAGCCTTGCGGGTTATGTAGCAGGGGTCGGCAAACCCATAAACTTACCGAATGCATATTCAGAAGAAGATCTAGCCAACTTACATCCTCAACTCTCAAAGGGCTCCACTCTTGATATTCCGCTGGATATCAATACTCAAGCCATCATGATCCTCCCCATTCCTCACAATAAAAAATTAATTGGAGTAATGGAAGTTATTAATAAAAGAAGAGATGGGGAAGCTTTCAGCGATGCTGATTTTAAACTTGCCCGGGAGATTTCTCCAATACTCGGCAAAATTTTTGCGCAGTTAGAGGAAAGTTATGGTCTGGAGCCACTTCCTGTCTTTGAGGATCTTTCACCGGAAGAAAATCTCCACCGCATTTCTCAGGCTATCCATTCTGCAAAAAATATTGATGAAATCCTAATTGAACTTAAGGAATCTATATTAATGCTGTTTGAGGCTCAAGCCATCACCATTTATGCCGTTGATGGACCAAAAAATGAAATTTTTTCCAAAGTTAAATCTGGCAAGGAGACAAATGAAATCAGAGTTCCCATCTCTCCGGTGAGTATTGCGGGTTGGGTTGCCAGCCATGAAGAAAGTGTGAATATTTCCAACGTTTATGATGAGGAAGAACTCCAGAACTACCACCTTGACCTTAAATTCGACAGTTCGTGGGATAAAAAATCAGGCAGTGTTACTAAATCTGTTCTTAGTTATCCTATGCTCCATGCAGGAAAACTAATGGGAGTCCTACAACTCGTAAACAAATTGAATGGGGCAAAATTCACAGCTCAAGATGAAAAAAGTGCCGCCATTATTTCTGAAACTCTATCTTTAGCTTTTCATAATCACACAAAATATATCCCATCCAAGCCGACCAAATTTAGTTTTTTAATTCAAAATGGAATCATTACCGAAGAGGAATTAACCCAAGCCACAGCCAAAGCAAGAAAAAGTCAGATGGACGTAGAAACAGTACTGATGATTGATTTTAAATTACAAAGGAGTGATCTTGGAAAATCTCTGGAAAATTTTTACGCCCTTCCCTATTTTGGCTACAGCGATACGGTAATTTTACCAGCAGAAATGATGACAGGTTTGAATAGAAATTTTTTAACCAAAAACTACTGGATCCCTATTCAAAAGGAGGGTGAAAAAATTACTCTTCTTATCAACGACCCTCTAAATCCAGACCGAAACCAAAACATTCGTCAAATCTTTCCCAAAAAAGAAATTGAATACAAGATCGGATTAAAAATCGACATCATAGATTTTTTAAACTCCACCTTAGGAGAAGATTTCTCAGTAGGAACAGAAGAAGTTCAGACTGAAGGAATGTCTACTCTTTTAAGTGCTCTCAAAGATGAACAGGACGATACAGATGTTGTACAGGATGAGGATGACGGAGCAAATGCCATCAGCGAAACAGATAGCACCATTGTCCGGCTTGTCAATAAAGTTCTGATTGATGCCTACGACCAGGGCGTTTCAGATATTCATATTGAGCCAGGTATCGGCAAGGAGAGTGTAATGGTCCGATACCGGAAGGATGGTACCTGTACCATTTATGAAGAAATTCCTTCTATCTATAAGCAAGCACTCATCTCCAGAATCAAAATCATGTCCAAGCTGGATATAGCAGAAAGACGCATGCCTCAGGACGGTAAAATAAAAATGAAATACGGGAAAAAGGAAATTGAATACCGAGTAGCCACGTGCCCAACGGTTGGGGGAAATGAAGATGCTGTTCTCCGTATTTTAGCCGCAAGCAAACCTATCCCGCTGGAAAACATGAATTTTAATGCTCACAATTTAGAGCTGACTCAGGCCTCCGCAGCCAAACCGTACGGATTGATTCTTGTGGTAGGACCTACCGGATCAGGAAAAACGACTACCCTTCATTCCATTTTAGGCTATATCAACAAACCCGAAAGAAAGATCTGGACGGCTGAAGATCCCGTGGAAATTACCCAGAAAGGCCTCCGCCAGGTTCAAATGCTCAACAAAATCGGGCTCGATTTCGCCCGGGCCATGAAATCCTTTCTACGCGGTGACCCGGATGTCATCATGGTGGGTGAAATGCGCGATGCCGAAACCTGTTCCATTGGTCTGGAAGCTTCTCTCACCGGACATCTTGTCTTCAGCACCCTGCACACAAACTCC
>JABHBK010000060.1 GCA_018673915.1 Nitrospina sp.
ACCACGATTGAGTTTTTCCCAGAACTGCCGGTACTCATTGCTATTGGCGTAGTCGCTTTCACAGAAATTTCTGTGGTGCACCCCAACGGCTTCGCTCAGGGTATAGCCCATGACATTGAGAAAATTATCATTGGCGGTGATAACCGTACCGTCCAAATTGAACTCAATCACGCCCTGAGATTTTCCAATCGCATCCACCTTGCCCTGAAACTCCGAATTTTTTAATTTCTGCTCTGTTATCTCAGTGGCAAACTTAACGACTTTGTAGGGTTTCCCAGCAGAGTCGAACATGGGGTTGTAGGAAGCCTGGATATAAATTTCTTTTCCACCTTTTCCGAGACGTTTGTATTCGCCTGAATCGAACTCACCGCGATTGAGCTTTTCCCAGAATTGCCGGTACTCATTGCTATTGGCGTAGGAAGGTTCCACAAAATTTCTATGGTGAGTGCCAACGGCCTCGCTCAGGGTATAACCCAGAACATTTAAAAAGTTGTCATTGGCGGTGATAACGGTACCGTCCAAATTGAACTCAATCACGCCTTGAGATTTACTTATGGCATCTAATTTAGCCTGCATTTCTGCAACATCTTTTCCATTATTAAAAAGTCCCAAAAATCCTTGTTTTCGGGATTGGTTAGCTAACGCATTCATCTTATTTATCCTCCAAGTTTATTAAGAGTACGATGCTACTACTCTACAATTAGATTTTAATAGAGCAAGGTCCGTGCCAGTAGGGACATCAGAGAAAACCCTCTTGTTTAATAAAGAATTATGGATTTTGGGTTATCGCGGGAAACAGGCCTGTACCGAAATATTTACAAATTTAATAGGAAAAGAAAATTAAGGTTTACATTCAGGTTGAGGTGGGCTGAGGGGGTTGACTTAAATTAAAGAGGTGCTTCTTTTGTGTGAAAATCTGTGGTTTGCTGGAATTTGTGCCCAACAGTGATAAGACTTGCTTCATCAAAATGTTTGCCCATCAATTGCAGACCTACAGGGAGGCCTTTGGCAAAGCCGCAGGGAATCGACATCGCCGGTATGCCGGCAAGATTGGCAGAGATGGTATAAATATCCGCCAAATACATCTGTAGCGGGTCATTCAGTTTTTCCCCGAGTTTGAAAGCCGGGTAGGGGGTGACGGGTGAAGCGATGACATCGCATTGCTTAAGCGCGTTTTCAAAATCCTGTTTGATCAATGTTCGTACCTTCTGCCCTTTCAAATAATAGGCATCGTAATAACCCGAACTGAGCACAAAGGTTCCGAGAAGGATCCGCCGTTTTACTTCTTCGCCAAAACCTTCCTCGCGCGTGTTCTCGTACATATTGACGAGGTTGTCAGATTTTTCTGAGCGATAACCATATTTCACTCCGTCATAGCGTGAAAGGTTGGTGCTGGCTTCGGCACAGGCGATGATGTAGTAGGTGGCTACGGCATAGTCGAGATGCGGCAGGGAAACTTCCACCGTCTGCATTCCCAAAGACTCAAGGGTGCGGATCCCTTCCTGCACCGCTTTTTCAACAGCGGGATTTATCCCGCCGGTGAAGTATTCTTTGGGGATGCCAAGTTTCATTCCCTTTACATCTTTTTGCAGGGCCTGGGTGAAATCGGGCAGTGCGACATCAGCAGAAGTGGAATCGCGCGGGTCTTTACCGCCAATCACGTTCATCAAGGTCGCCGCATCGGCAACAGTTTTGGTCAAAGGGCCGATCTGATCGAGTGAGGAGGCAAAGGCCACCAGTCCAAATCGGGATACTCTTCCGTAAGTGGGTTTGAGTCCTGTCACACCGCAAAAGCTGGCGGGTTGACGAATGGAACCGCCGGTGTCACTGCCAAGCGCCGCCACACATTCGTGAGCGGAAACTGCGGCGGAAGAACCTCCGCTGGAACCCCCCGGAACCCGATCCAACGCCCAGGGATTCATCGTCGGGTGGTGGCAGGCATTTTCGTTGGAAGAGCCCATGGCAAATTCATCCATATTGGTTTTGCCTACGATTACGGCTCCCGCCTGTTTCAACCTTTCGACAACTGTGGCGTTATAGGGGGCGACAAACTGGTCTAAAATTTTGGAGGAGCAAGTGGTGCGGCTGCCTTTGGTGCAGATTAGATCTTTCAGCGCAATGGGAATGCCGAGCAAGGGAGCTTTTTCTCCTGCGGCAATTTGCTCATCCGCACGCTTCGCCTGCTCCAGGGCTTTCTCACGAGTCAGGTGAGCAAAAGCCTGTACCTTTTCTTCCACCTGATCAATGCGAGCGAAAACCGCTTCGGTCAGTTGAAGGGAACTGAGTTTTTTCTGCTTAAGAAGTTCCTGCGCTTGAGTGATAGTTGTGCGGTGCATAGTGCCTTATAGTATTTGAGGCACCTCGTAATGCCCTTTTTTGTGTGCAGGTGAATCGGATATTGGATTGTGATCGGCGAGAGGTTTTTCTATCGGTTCGTCTTCGCGGAAGACGTTATTGAGCCCTAACACATGTGCCGTGGGCTCAACCTCATCGGTATTGAGTTCGTTGAGCTTTTCAATGTATTCGAGAATTGTTCCCATCTGGTCCGAAAGCCGCTCTTTTTCATCGGGGGTCAATTTCAGCCGTGCGAGCTTGGCCATATGTTCAATATCAACATTCTTAGTCATTAGATTTTGTTTCCTGAGAGCGCGACGGTGAAAATAATTCCCCCTGCCAAGGGGCCACTAGGCGGGGGGCCAACTGGCAAAACTCTATCAGGCGAGCAAATAGTTTTCTCGGCTCAAAGAGTCATTGCCCTATTTCCCTCGGGCGTGGCCCGATTAGTCGGAGGAACCTTCTTTGCGGTCTTTTTTCTTTTTCTTTTTCAACTCGGCCATTTTTTCTGTAGCGGTGATTTTGTTGGACTTCCGCGCCAGTCGTTTGGTCTTCTTTTTCAGTTTACGGACTTCAGCTGCATCGCCTTTGGACTCTGCCAGGTTGGATTTGGCTTTTTTAAGATGTTCCTGCAATTTTTCTACGTTTGCCATGATATTTTGCGCCAGTTTTAGGGTTTAGAGAAACAACCTTTATACCAAATAATGCTCCAAACCACACCCCGGCGAGCCGCTGGACCCTATTAACAATCACTAG
>JABHBK010000026.1 GCA_018673915.1 Nitrospina sp.
AACCGCTGAGAACTCAGAAGAAGATAAAAGTGAAGAGGACATGTGGGCCGAAGCCTTCGCCGATCAAGAAACCACCGAAGAAACTGCCGAAAAAACTGCCGAAGCCGCAACCGACGAAGAAACCGCTGAGAACTCAGAAGAAGATAAAAGTGAAGAGGACATGTGGGCCGAAGCCTTCGCTGATCAAGAAGCCACCGAAGAAACTGCTGAAGCCGCACCCGCCGAAGAAACCACTGAAGAAGACGAGGCCGAGGACGATGAAGATGAAGAGGGTGAGGCTGAAGACGATGAAGATGAAGATGAAGAGGGTGAGGCAGAACATGATGAAGACGAGCAGGATGCCGCTGCGGAATTAGGCATCTCAGAAGATGACTATCCTGAAGATGACGATGAAGATGAGGATGCTCGGATAAAAATCGGGCCCATATCTGTTCCCGCAACCCGAACTGGGAAATTAATGCTGGCAGGAGGAGTTTTAGGGCTGTTAGTCACTGCAGGAGGAGCCTATTTTGCATGGCAAACATTTGCCCCTCCCGAATTGACTGAGGTCGCAAAACCCGAAGCTGAAGTTCCTGAAGGAATGACCCCAAAACCAGACAAGGAAGAAGCTTCTGCTGCTCCTGAAGAGAAACCTCCGGAAGAAAAATCTGAGAAAACTGAAACAAAATCTCAGGAACCTGAAAAAGTTGACCAACCAAAAATTCTCGGGGAATCGAGCGAGGATAAAAACACAGATATTGCTAAGGAACTCGCAAAATCCAAAACTCTCTCAGAAGTGACTGAATCCACAGAAGATGCAAAGGAAGAATCAGCCGCACTGCGAGCCGCATTGTCTCCTGAGGCAAAGCTGGTAAAGCTATCCACCATCATGCCAGTGGCCTTTGACGTCAATGATATTCGAGTCCTAAGTTTTACTTTGGCGATTACCTTCACAGATGAAGATAGCGCCAAGGTTATGCAAACTGCCCTGCCTCTATTTGAGGAAACAACCGTGATTACTATAGAAAAATTTCTGGCAAAAAAATTCTATAACGATATTCTCTACGTTAAGGAAAAATTGGAAAAAAGGCTCCAAATTGCATACAACAAAAGAATTGATAGTGATGGTAGGGTTAAGAAAATTAAATTTGAGGATTTTGTTATCCAGTAACAAAATGGGTTTTAGGCTTCCCCATCTCTGAACATTTTAATAATTTGTTCTTCCTCAGAAGGCCCCTTTACAAGCCCCTCCTTAATTTTCCATAGCATTTCCTGAATCCCTTCACCAGTAAGAGACGAGATAAAAAAAACGGAAGGATTTAATTCGACCAGAGATGCAAAATGATCCTGGAAATTTTTCTGCGATTGAGGATTATCTGCTTTAGTGGCTACCAAAATTTGAGGCTTTTGGAATAACTCAGGGCTGAAATTTTTTAATTCTGCTTGAAGCTTATGGTAACGATCCAAAATAGATTTCTGGTCCGGGTCTGAAAAATCTATCAAATGTAGAAGCAAGCGGGTTCTCTCGATATGTTTTAAAAACTGGTGCCCCAGACCCTTCCCCTCATGTGCACCTTCAATTATCCCAGGGATATCAGCAGCAACAAAGGAAGTGCCTTCTTCCAACCTTACCACGCCCAAATTAGGCACCAGAGTGGTAAAGGGATAATCTGCTATCTTAGGTCTAGCATTGGATATCTTTGAGATTAGAGTAGACTTGCCAGCGTTGGGAAACCCAATAATGCCCACATCTGCCAGAAGTTTGAGTTCGAGAAAAAGTGTTCTTTTCTCTCCCGGCCAACCTGTTTCAAATCTTTTCGGGGCACGCTGGGTAGATGATTTAAAGCGCATATTTCCCCGTCCACCATCGCCGCCTTCGGCACTAACGAAATGCTGATCGGGTTGATGGAGATCCACTAACAATTCCCCGGAATTCACATCCTTAACCAGAGTTCCCGGCGGTATGCGCACAATCAGGTTTTTACCGCTTTTCCCGGTCATCTGTTGACCTCGCCCTGACTTGCCATCCTCCGCCTGATAAACCTTTTGGTACCGCAAGTCTATCAGGGTGGAAAGATTGGGGTCGGTTTCGAGTACGACGTTTCCACCCTTGCCGCCATCCCCTCCATCAGGCCCCCCCAATGGGACATACTTTTCCCTACGGAAACTGCAACAACCGTTTCCACCATCCCCCGCTTGCACGGTTATGGTTACCTGATCAATAAACATGGCAACGAGCCCTCCTTATGAAGGGCTATTTAATGTTTCGGTTCTGAAAAAAATTTAGAAAATCCCGTCAAAGGGAAAAGCGGGTGGGAATTGAGACGCCTTCAGTTCTGTGGATAGACACTAATT
Organism: Nitrospina sp.; assembly: GCA_018673915.1. GTDB lineage: Bacteria > Nitrospinota > Nitrospinia > Nitrospinales > VA-1 > LS-NOB. The sequence continues at coordinate 2,335 of JABHBK010000026.1, forward strand.
TTTTGCGTTTTGCGGTCCCTATGTTCAAACTTGACCACACCCTCAATTTTGGAAAAAATCGTATAATCACTTCCTAATCCCACATTGATCCCAGGGTGGAAGTGGGTACCACGCTGGCGAACCAGTATTTCCCCTGCTTTGACTTCCTGTCCTCCGTACCTTTTTACGCCCAGCCTCTGCCCTCTGCTGTCGCGGCCATTGGAGGTACTGCCTTGTCCTTTTTTATGTGCCATGATTTCCTCTGATTATGGAGCTGAAATTCCGGTAATTTTCAAGCGTGTTAAAGATTGGCGGTGGCCGTTCTTGCGCCGATAATTTTTTCTACGATGTTTCTTAAAAACAATAATTTTCTTACCTCTTAATTGCTCGGTAACTTCGCACGCCACAGAGCAACCCTCTACATATGGGGTGCCAATCTTGATTGAATCACCTTCACCACAAATGAGAACATTTTCCAAATTTATGGTCGCCCCCACATCGCCATCCAGCTTTTCTACCTGAATGACATCACCTTCAGATACCTTGTACTGCTTTCCACCTGTTTTAACAACTGCAATCATTTCCAATAACTCCTAAATATCAATCGAGCTGCAGAGCTCCACTCGCAGGAAACCCCCATACATTTCAAGATTGGATAAAACGGTTATATTATTAAAAAATTACCCTCTTGTCAAGAAAACGCCCATCGACACAAAGGAATATATCCTGTAAGCTTGGCTCATATTTGTTTCTATTATATAATGAAACTCATACCAATACTAGCTCTTTGAAGGTCCATATGTCTTTGAAAGATAAAGAAAAGTGGGATAAAAAATATGGCTCCGAAGAATATATAAACGGGAAAGAACCGAGCAGTTGGCTAGAAGAAAATGCAGGTTTACTTTGTGCCAACGGGAAGGCTTTGGACTTAGCGGGGGGAGAAGGAAGAAACTCCGTTTTTGCCGCCAGCAAAGGTTATCAGGTCACTTGTCTGGACATATCAGAAAAAGGATTGCAAAAAGCCCAAGCCCTCGCACAGGAAAGAAAAACTAAGATTACAACACTTCTCGCCGATCTAAACAATAAATCTCTGCCTGAAAATGAATACGATCTAGTTATATGTTTCAATTTCCTGGATCGCAATATGTTTTCAGGCATCCGACAGACATTAAAGTCAGGGGGCTTACTTTTTTACGAAACCTTCACCCTAGACTATCTAAAATATAGCAATTTTAAAAAAGAGTGGGTTTTAGAAATTAACGAATTGTTACACGCATTTAGGGATTTTCGTGTTTTGAGATATCGGGAAGTGGATGAAGACCCCAAAGCATTCGCTTCGCTAGTCGCACAAAAACTCTAGTAAATTACAGGATTTTTTACGGGCGATCATGAAACATCACCGACATACCCACTTCCTTCTTTTTATTTTCGTCTCGGCTTTGGTTGCTTCCGGTTGCGCTTCGACTAAGGAGAAACAACTTAAGACCAAAGGATTCACGCTCTCCTACAAAGACAAAGCAGGTTCTTCCATCAGCAAGATACAACTTGAGCATCCGCTTAAATTATCAGAAGCTGAAGTTAGAAGACATTTAAAATCCCTGGTATTCGAGGAGCTGTCTCTGTTCGGCAAGAAAAAACCTGTATTTCTCCCTCAAAATATAGATCGCATTGGACGCCTACTCACGAAAGCCCTCCAACACGCCCCAAATCACAAAATCATTCATTATGAACTGGAAACTCCACGAGGAGCCACATCTGGAGATGTTTTCGCCAGCAAGAAATTTATTCATTGGCGATTTGACTCTATAAAGGGAATGGAGTTTTCTGGACGGTCTTACACCAGCTTGGGGAATGTTAACTGGAGGATGGTGCCTCAGTCAGGACAAAGGTATCATGCGCTCAAAAAAATTCTAGGAAACCAAGCACAAGAAAACTGGATTTTTGCTGGACTCCATTCTTCTTCAAAAATGGGGAAAAAAGCCCGGCAGAAAAACGCAGGTCCTTCCAGGAATAAGGCCTCATTAAGGCCACCGGGAAATACCAGAGAAACCTCACCCACCAAAAATAGCAACCCCATTCTGGAAGAGAAGCTCGAGCTTTTGAAAGACCTGCACGAAAAAGAATTGATCGATGAAAACGAGTATGACCAGAAAAGAAAAGAACTGCTAGATAACTATCTTTAATCGCTTTCTTTACCGCTTATCTCCTGAGCACCGCGACAATATCTCATCGACTTTATCCATGAGGTTGTTTCGTTCCTGATTGGTAGAATCTATTTTTCTCTTAGTTTGAACAATCGAGGAATCCGGCAAATCTGTCCTGCGCACCTCATCTTCCAAGTGCCAGAGCTTGATGTTACGGAAGGCCAGTTCGCTCACAGCTTTTCCCAGGTTCTTGATTCCCTCTGAAGACGAAACATTGGTATTCGTATACATCTTGATTTTTTCATCACGAATACGGACTTCGCCCTTCAGGGCCGCATCCAAAAAACCATCGATCTCATTCAACAGGTCCTGCCTTTGCCTGTCCGCAAGATCCCTTTTGGCTTTGATTTCTTCCCGTTCTGAGGCAGAGATCCCCTCATGCTCCAACGCTTCATCCAAGTGCCAGATGCGCAAGTTCTTTATTGAAAGTTTATCTACCAGACTGCCTAAAGTTTCCGCCATAAAAAGTATTCAAAAAAAATGTTATGAGTTGCCCTATCAATAGGAAAATTAATATCCCACAAAGCTAACATACCCCATGCCGGGGTTCAACCTTACCCTCTCCTGTGTTAGGGTGTGAAATTCCCATCATAACCTTCATGCTCCGGAGGGCTGAATTAGCAAAGGCTCGTTTAGCCGTCTATTCCTCCTGCACGCCGGCTAACAATTTTTGACAATGCAATTCAAGCCATCCCGCACTGTCAACAGAACCGACTCTACCCGGTTGTCTTGCACGACCCGTTCATTAAACTGATGGATAGCCTTGTCAGACTCATCCTTCGGATCTAGCACCCGACCACTCCACAAAACATTATCCACAGCGATTAACCCGCCTTGCCGGATCAATGGAAGAATGGCCTCATAATAATTACAATAGTTCACTTTATCCGCATCGATGAAGGCCATATCAAAAGTCCCGGTCAACGTTTTAATGGAGTCGAGTGCCGGGCCCTCCAGCAGTGTTATTTTTTTTCCATGCGGACTTTGCGAAAAATATTTCTGCGCAAAGGCAATCGCCACCGGGTCCATTTCACAGGTCACCAAGGCACCCTCTTGCGGCAAGGCCTCCGCCATTGACAAGGCACTGTATCCGCCGAAAGTACCTATTTCCAGAATGCGCCGAGCCCCAACCAAACGAGCCAGAAGCTTTAAAAGCGTAGCCTCCACTCTTCCTGTTGTCATATGAGGAATTTCCAGTTTCTCGTAGGTTTCCTCCTCAAGCCTTCTTAAAAGCTCACCTTCTTCACTGGTGTGCTGATAAGCATATTCTTCTATCTTCTCATCAATAAAATCCATAAACTCTCCAATCTTAATAAGCCACAATTCCTTCATCCAAGGTGCGCCAGGTATACCAGGTTCCTATCGTTTCAAAAGGATGCCATTTTTTCCCCAGAGCGCGAACTCTTTCAGGAGCAGGCAATGCCCTCATATTATAAATTTTCTTCAACCCAGCCTTGAGACCCAGGTCCCCTACAGGTAAAACATCTAAACGGTTCAGGGAAAATATCAGGAACATCTCTGCGGTCCATGGCCCAATTCCATAAACACCCGTTAACTGCTGAATGATTTCTTCATTTCTCATATAAGGCATACGATGCGAACGAATTGTTCCATCTAAAAATTTCACACTAAGGTCTTTAATATACCTCACCTTCTGCTTCGATAGCCCTATTTCCCGCAATTGGTTATCTGATAAACTTTGTACTCTTTCAGGAGTGACGCCAGAACCTTTAAAAATTTTCACAAAACGATTAGAAATGGATTCTGCGGCTTTCGTTGAAATTTGTTGCCCGATGATAGCTCTGCACAAGACCAGATAATAATTTCTATTCCGACTCAACTTGAAAGCACCCACCTGTCGGATGACACCTGCCATTAACGCATCTCTCATATCAAAATGTTGCAGAATTAATTTTCTACTTGGAAGTTCAGGCATGGAGAATTCAGATCACCCTCTCCAGTCCACCTGAAGGGCTCTAACGCTTTTCAAGTTAGGAGAGGACTTAAGTTGATCCACGGCTTGATCACTGATTCGATTGTGATACAGGTCAAGGGTAATTAAACGAGGAAACGCCTTTGAATGGCAAAGCAAATCTACGGCGCTATCCTCCAGCCCGTTTCCTGCTAAAGACAAAAGAGTAAGGTCCTGGAAATTGTCAGACCCACATAACGCACGCACACCTTCAATTCCCAAACCCGTTTTTTGCAAATACAGTTCCCTGAGAATTTGGATTTTGGATTCTCCTGCAAGAATCCGCGCACCTGCAGGCCCAACCGGATTGAGATTGAGATAAAGCATTTGCAGATTGGAAAGAACAGGTGATTCCGTCAACGCCTTTAAACCTTCAAGACCAATTCGGTTACTCTGGAGAAAAAGTTTTTGCAAATGACCCAGAAAAGGCGAAACGGCTAACGATTGCACTGAGTAGTTCGAGAGTTTGTTGTGAGCCAGAGAAAGAACCATCAGTTTCTTTAGCTGAGGTGACTGTGCCAGCACTTCAACCCCTTCATCACTAAATTCATTTTTATCCAGCCACAACTCTTTGACCTTATGCATTCCGTCATAGGTCAAAAGGTCCTCTACATCTTCCAAAAGCACTTCTTTATCAATAAGGTCGAGTTTGTAGATCGCTTTTTCACTGCTTTCCATCTCGGCAAAGGCCTCTGCTTCGCTCCATACCATGGCGGTTGAATCATCCGGTTCATCAGCCAAAACCGTCAGGCTATTTTTAACCAGACTTTCAAAAAGAGGACTCATCATTTCAGCCATCCTCGATCTTTAAAAAAAGCAATGATTTCATGCACTGTTTCTCCGGGCTTTCGGGTAGTGGTGTCACAAATCAAATCTGCGCAAGCCTGGTATTTTTCATGCCTGTCTGCAAGATTCTTTTTCTGCTCTTCCTCAAAACTGAGGCCTCCTTCCAGAGCAGGCCTATTTTGGTCTTTTTGGATTCTTTGCATGATAACAGGCAAGCTTGCCGTAAGCAGAACGCATTTCCCCGCGTCTTTCAAGAGACTCATGTTTTTATCATCCAACACCACCCCGCCACCACAATCTATAATACTGTCACGGGCTTCCCCAGCAACCCGGCACACAATATCTGATTCTAATTTTCGGAAACCCGGCCACCCATCTTCTTTCACAATTTCGGGGATCGGTTTTCCGGCAGCTTGGACAATCAGATCATCAATCTTATACAGTTTTCTCCTCAGTTCTTTGGATAAAATTTTTCCAATCACTGACTTTCCTGTTCCCCTGTAACCCAGCATGACAATGTTCAAAGGTCTATATCCTATATTATTTATAGTCATATCAAGGGCCTTTTAGATTCCAACCCTCTGAAAAAACTTGCTTTTTAAATATCGCAAAAAGATTAAAGGAATGTTCCAGCCGATGCAAACGAAACCTTATTACGGTGAGGCTTTACCAGTAACTTGCAACAACTTTGTTTTTCTCCTTATACAAATATGCCATGGTATAATCGGGTTTCTGGGAAAAGCCAATTTCCGTCTTCCTTGACCAACCTTTATTAAGGAAATAGCCATATGGTGAAAAAGTTCATTATATTAATAATATTAGCTTTAAGCATATTTATCCAGGCTCCTGGTATCTGGGCAGAAGAAGATGATTTGACCAAGAAAAAAAGAGCCCTTTGTGATGAAGGTAATTCAACGGCATGTTTTAAAATGGGTGAACGCTATCGCATTGTTGAGCGAGATAACAAGACCGCTCTAGGTTTTTATTCCAAAGCCTGCGATGGTGACTACATGACCGGATGTACCAATGGTGGCATTCTCCTAGTAATGAAAGGCAATCCTTACAGTAAGGAATTCAAAAAGGCGCGAAAAATGTTTAGCAAGGCTTGTGAAGCGGGCGAGGACCCTTCCTGCTTTAATATGGGAAGCCTGAACTACAAAGAAGGTCGCCAGAAAAAAGCTCTGCAATACTATTTGAAGGCTTGCGACATGGGCAATCAAGCAGGTTGTGCGAAGCACAAGAGGTTGTCTCGTTAAGTAATATGCAAGATAAAGTTAAGAACTGGGAGGAGCTTTGCAATGATGGTGACAACTATGGCGGAGAGGGAAAAAACCTTTCCCCCAAAGAAAAGATCCTGTTTGAGAACATTAAGGACAAAAAAGTTCTTAAAATTCAAGACGCCTACCTCTTTTCTAAAACTGGGAAAATAGAGGAAGATCACGGCAAGAATCTGGCCGAAATGATCGCCAACTTTCCATTTATCAAAACCATCTCCAGCGTGATCCTCACCCATAACCGGCTTGGGCCGGATGGGATGAAAATTCTTGCCGAATCCCCGTATTTACCTAAAATCACCGACCTGCATTTGGGTTCCAATGACCTGGGCGATGAGGGCGCTATTATTATCGCTAAGTCAGAAGTTTTCTCAGAATTGGTTACCCTGAATCTGGAATGCAATGGCATTTCCGCTAAGGGTGCCAAAGCTCTGGCTCAATCTCCTGTGCTTACAAAAGTCGAATATCTTAATCTGGTGGACAATCGGGCGGGAGATGAAGGAGCTTTGGCCATTGCCAATTCAGACAATCTTAGCAACCTGACCTATCTACACCTGGGAGGCAACCGGGTCAAATCTGAAGAAGCAAAAGCGGCTTTAAAAAATTCTCTCAAACTCAGTAAACTGGAAAAGCTTAAAGTTTTTTAACAAGATGAAGTTGGGTAACGGATACAACCTGGCATTTAAATGGAATTAGGATCGTCAGGACGAAGCAGTTCCGGCCGAGAGTAATTTACTAGCCCTGCATCTTCCTCCACACCTTCCCTTAGTACCAGAGTTTTCAAAGCGGCCAGAGTTTTGCTCTCATGGATAGCTTTTGCCCCTTCGTTTCCAAAATAATTTCTCCCAGCATAAAGATGGGTTAACCCACCCAGCGAGACAGATTCCCCTAAAGCTTTTGCGCCATCATCCCCAAACATATTTTGTGAGAGCCGCAATTGTTTGAGAGCTTTCCATTTAGGAGCCAAGGCTAGAACCTTTACCCCCTCATCCTTTAACTTATTTGCGGAAAGATCCAATTCCTGCAATTGGTCCATAAGGCTTCCTTGCACCATTTCTTTTAGAGCTTCAACTTCAATATAACCACGCTCCATTTTCAGGATCTTTAATCCAGGGAAGGAAGTTGTTTGCCCAAGAACTTTTGCTGTTTCATTCCCAACTTCATTCCAACCCACGTCCAGAGATTCCAGGTTAGGGAAATTTTCAGACCGCATAAATTCTGCCACAGAAGGATCAGTAAGGCGATTGTCGGATATAACCAGTGTTTTTAAATTTTTCATCTTAATCTGGTTAGAACTGGCAATGTCCATCAAGCCCTGCCCTATCAAGAAATTGATCCCCAAATGAAGTGCTTCGATTTGAGCAAGGTTCTCAGATTCAAATAAAACGGGTAAAGCATCGTCACTAATCTGATTGTCCGTGAGGTCGAGAATCCGGACATTTTTCATTCCCTGATAATTACAAATAATTGTGACATCATCGTTGGAAATATATTTCCCCGAAAGTTTAAGCGAGTCGGAATTTTCTGCTAGAAGGGACTGAATAGCTTCTTCCCATTTTGCCGTTTTTTCCTCAAAAGAAGGTTCAACCTCTTCATACTCCGAATCTCCACCTCGAATAATACCCATTAAACCCTCCCGATGACTTTCAAATAATTCAACTTCTAATTCAATCTGAAACGTTTTTCATACTAACAGCTTGCCATTCTCATCCTCAATGTAAATTAGAAAAGGATTTTCCCTTTTTTGAAGATCGACTTCAAAATAAAAAACAACTCATTATTTTTCAACCAGTTAATCTAGTGCCCCTCAACCTGCAGACTTTACAATGGCCCTTCCAGAGAAATTTATTTCTTAGGATTAAAAGGATTAAAAAAAATTAATCCCGGGTTAACAGCCAATTAATGTTGGTTCTTTAAAATTATTTAGAAATGATTAGAGACTGTCCAGGTAAGTTATTGCCCTGGCTGAGAACGGGAGGAAAATTAAATGGAAATGTTTAAATCGATTGATATACGCGGGCTTTCATTTTTCAGCGCGATGCAATTGGCATCACAAGAGTTTGGTCGCATCAAAAAAAACGGCATACTAGAACTCATTGTTGATAAAAAAAGAAATATCACAGATGCAATATCAAGCTGGGCCAAAAACCAGGGATATAAAATTTCAGATATTGAAGACGATCCGAGAATGGTACGGCTTTTCATTCGAAAGAGCTCTCGGTCAATAAAAATATGACTCCGAGTCACCAAGTCAAACACAGTCTATTTCAGGCTTCTCAGGTTTCAGGCTCCTCCTCTTGCTGGGAATCTTAAGCCTGGAATAGCCTGTGTTTTAAAAGTTCCAATGACTACAGCTTTTCCGGATGGTTTTTATCATAAATAATTCTCAATCCATCCAGAGTTAAAAATGGATCCAATGTGTCAATAACGCTTGTTTTTGAGGCAATCCAGTCAACGATACCTCCCGTTGCAACCACATGTGCATTTTGCCCCAGTTCTTTTTTGATTTGTTTGACCAGGTTTTCAATCATTCCGGCAAAGCCATGAACTGCACCGGAACGAATACTTTCCACCGTAGACTTTCCAATCACTTTTTCCGGAACAAGCATATCGATTCGCGGCAATTTGGCTGTGTTTTTGAACAGGGCTTCCAGTGAAATCTGAACACCTGGGAAAATCACCCCGCCAAGGTATTCTCCTTTCTTAGATACAACATCGAAAGTTGTAGCGGTACCAAAGTCTACAATGATCAATGGACCTCCATATTTTTCGAATGCCGCCACAGAGTTTACAATCCGGTCAGCACCCACTTCAGCAGGGTTGCGATAAAGAATGGAAATTCCGGTCTTTATACCCGGCCCAACTATCATAGGTTCATTGGAAAAATATTTTCTTGCCATTTCTTGCAGAACGGGAAGAAGTGATGGCACAACACAAGCGATAACAATGTCATCAATTTTATCCAGTTCAACATTGTTCGACAGAATAAATTCTTTAAACAATACCCAGTACTCATCCGCAGTCCGATTCCATTCTGTTCGAATCCGCCAATGAGAAAGAAGCGTTTTCCCTGAAAACAAACCAATCACGTTATTGGAGTTGCCTACATCAATGACTAGTAGCATAATTAAACCAATATAATATTTTTAGGATCATGCGAAAATAGCAGAGCCCGCAATAGATAACAACTACGAAAATTTTTTTCCATAAAATAGGTTGATTTAAATATAATATGACAACTCAATTTAGTTACTTAATCAAATTCTGTTCTTTATGAAAGATAATTACAATATAGAAATGGAAGATATTTCCGGATTTCCGCTGGAACGATCTGCGGATTTTTCATTCTGGGAAGATATTTCCTATCAGGAGTTACAGGAAAAGGTGTTGAACAAATTGGACACCGATAAAGCCCGCAGGTTTTGTGGAATCGTTAGAACCGGGAGCCCTTTCCAATTGGACGATTACTATTATCGAATCAAATCTAATTAAATGCGGCCGAGAAACATAGGCGTATCCAGCTCAAAAATGAAGCCCCTATTTTCAGCAATCGCGGGTTTCATTTTACTATTCATCCCTTATATTTCATTTTCAGCCGACTTGGCAATTCAACCTCCTCCTCCTTCTCTGGATAAATTTTATTCAGAAAGAGGAAAAACCTCCGAGTGGATTGAACAAATGCGCCAAATCAACAAAACTTTTGGAGCTGTATTTATCGACATAGGTCGAGAAGACTGGGAAAAAGCTCTGCAAAGCGGGAAAGAATTTGGTTTAGCCTATCAAAAGGCCTCGAAAATGGTTCCTGAATGGAAGGATCTTTTTGACCTCAATGCCGCAGAATCATTTATAGCAAGCATTCAATTACAAGATGCTGAAAAAACAGTCCAACTCTCCAATAAGGTTGGAGAAACCTGTTCCCAATGCCATCAGAAACACAACATCAGCGTTTGGGCGCGCTACCACTGGCCATCGACGCAAACCATAAAAGTCCTGGACCCCATTGATGAAGAGGAAGTAGATTATAACCCCTACATGCATCGGCTTTCATCTTCCTTTCGAAAAATTTCGATACACTTTGATCAACAAAAATACAACGAATCCTGGAAGGCCATTGATACATTCTCGAAAAGACTCAGAGGATTGAGATCAGTCTGCTCCAAGTGCCATGTTACAGAATGGAGCAAAAATTCGACAACAGTGAAAGATTTTTTTGTTGGCGATGATATGATAGACGCACTTCAGGAAATTAAAAAGACTTTCGCTTCTGGAAGTCCCGACACAAAGTTATTTCAAAAAAATATGGAGTATATCTCCAAACGATCATGCAAAATGTGCCACCTTGTCCACCAGCCCCCTGCCATCATTCAAAGAGCCTGGAGCAAAAACCCTTAGTTCGGTTACCTTAGGAAACGGATTTCTGACTCCAGCCTTTCATTTTCATGCACCCTAGATACCCCGTATGCTCTCCTTCAAATCCCAATTCGCGGCCTTGAATTTTATTGCTGAATTTATCTTTTTCTTTTGTGCACATCTGCGAATCCGCCCTAAACTCTTGCGTCCCTTTACTGCCATCTTCATGAGTAAAATCTTCAAACTTGCGATCTTCAGAACAACCGACAGATAAAACAAAAATAAAAACTAATCCAATACGTATCATTTATATCCTCTTAATATGATTCCCCATCAAGACAAATATCGGTGCATCCGATTGCAGATTCTCAATCGCCTTTCAAGCGGGTAAAAGACACTTTATACTTCCGCAGTTCAAACAGGGCTGGAAGCATAAACAGGGCACAAAGAGTGCACGTTATAATTCCCAATCCGACCACCGAGGCAATAGACTTGATCCCTTCATGATGCGCAATATTCAAACTCACATAACCCGCCAAGCTGGTCAAGGCCGACAATATTATGGCACTTCCTGTCTCCTGCAAAGATTTGATAGAAGCGCCCTTGGAATAATCCAGAATATGGTGACTGAGATAAATGCAATGGTCTATCATGATGCCCACGATAGAAGGAAGCATAACAATGTTGATAAAATTTAGCTTGACATTAAAAACCGACATAAGTGCACCGGTCAAAGCGATACCTGTAAAAAGGGGCAAAAAAGTGATGACTGACAAGCGAATACTCTGAAGGTCCACCACAAGAATGAGGAAAACCATGGCAAAGGCTATACCCATAGCCATCGGCCCCTTTTCTTTGACCCAATCCAGAATTTCAGCAGCTATCAGGTTTTCATTTAACACAGAAACCTTGATATTTTTTTCTTTCATCATGTGTTTCAATTTTCCCACTTCTTTTTCCAGTTGATATATATTTTTGACACGAAAAAAGTTTTTATCGGAGGGTGAAAGTAGCAAAACTAAATAATCATCTTCGGCGCGCAGTTTTTTCGCCAAATTCACAGGTATTCTTTTTTCATCAAACGGCTCAACGTTCACCAGCTTTTTGAAATTATTATTTCTGTCTTTTCCCAATGAAAATTTGATGATATCCGTATTTTCATAAAATATATTTCGGATCCTGGCAATCACTTCCTTTTTTGATTCATATTCATCGAGACTAAACATGTTTAAAGAATACTGGAGTCCTATTATGGTTTGGTCCCCACTTTCTTCTTTTATTTTCTCCAGCGCCACATGAATATCAAACAGGTCTTTCTTTTCAGGTGTCAAGATCAGGGTAGGTGAAAAAGCATAGCCAAAATCGTCTGTGGTAATCGTCTCATATTCACTCGCTGGGGATTCACCTTTAAGTTTCTGGAAATCATATTCGAAACTAATTCCGGGAAGGAGAAACAAACTCGCAACTAATAACAAAAGGAACATTGTCGAAAGGAAATAAGGTGTGGTGAAATACAGATTAGAAATTTTTAGTGTAAACAATCGAGGTCTGGGTTTTCTCAACCAGTGGATTTTGTCGTAAAATAAGGCTTGCGCGGGGAAAATAAAATAGTAACTCAAGAATGCGCAGACGATGCCCAACGTTGCAATTATTCCAAATTCTGAAAACCCCTGAAAATCGGAGAAGCTTAAGATTGAAAATACACTCATTGTCGTCAGCATGGCTATAAGACCAGAGCGCCCCACTTGGGTCACAACCAGTTCCACCGCCTCTGCAATGGGTTTTCCTTTCAGGAGTTCCTGCTTAAAGCGAATATACAGGTGAATCCCATAATCGATCCCCAACCCCATTAATATGGCCACTAGAAAACCAGAAATTATATTCAGGTGCCCAATGAACAAACGCGTTAAGGCAAAGGTATAAGTCAGCGAAAGTAATAAGGGGAAAATGATAAGCGGAATGGAAAACCAGGATCGAGTGTAGACAAGAATAATACAACTTGCCATCAAGGCCGCAAGTACCGCAGATTTCTTGAGATCATTTTGGATAACCTGATTCTCCTCCAACCGCACCATCAAAGAACCGGTAAGTTTTATAGCTAAATCGGGAATATCGTTTTCAAGCCCTGTCCGGTCGATTGCCTTTTGAACGGACTGGACATAGCGTTCGGTAAAATCTGTGTCGGTAACCGTCCCTTTTGGTTTTACAAAAATATAATAATTCTTTTTCCGTTTTCCCCTATGATAAGGATTGATGTCTTCAAATATCTGATATTGGTCAGCAATCTTTTGAAGTTTGATGGGATTAAACAGTTCGTCCTCCCCAAAAAACCCTCCAAACTGGCCGCGTGCATAATCTATTGCCTCCTCCACAGAGGATTCCAGGTTAAGCAGGTCTGCCTTAGGGATTAACAGAAGTTGACGGTTCTTTAAGAACCTTTCTGGTATTTTCGAATCTACAAAATGAGTTCCAGGTACTTTTTCTAAAGCCAGGGCAAGTTTATCAATCACTTCAGAGGCTTGGATGGGATTTAAATTTTCCAGAACGATCACCAGAGGACCCGAACCTCCAGTTTTTGCAACAACTTCATTGAACTCTTTTATTAGTGGTAAGTCCTGAGGGAGAAGGTTATCCATCCTTGGGTTGAAGGTCAAACCACTGGCCCAGTATATGGATATCCCGCTTAATATAATTGCCAAAAGCAGCAGGGTCCCAGGATAGCGGCGGGTAACCCTATTGAAGCACCAACCAAGAATTATTTTCATAACCGGAGCATTTGAGGCGAGAGAAGCAAAACCGAAAAATATTTACCGGAAAAAACAGACCGGCCTATGGCAATTACACAATGACTAATCTTTTTAAGAAGCAGGAGTTGAGCACCAAATCTTTTTCAGCTATTCCTTACTCATTATTATGGGGCAGACAAAGTAGCCCCTACTTAAACTCGTTTCTACCTCTACCACGAGCCACATTAGTTTCCCTGGCAGCTTGAATCACCGCTGCGGAAACATTTTCCACCACTTTGGAATCAAATACGCTTGGAATAACATATTCAGGTTGCAAATGGTCTTCTGCAATACAATCCGCAATCGCATGCGCTGCAGCCATTTTCATTTCCTCATTGATATGGGTTGCCAGACAATCCAGAGCACCTTTAAAAAGACCAGGAAAACACAAAACATTGTTAATCTGGTTAGGGTAATCACTTCTACCTGTTGCCATGACCGCTACATGAGGCCCAGCCTCTTCAGGTAGTATTTCCGGAACTGGATTTGCCAGCGCAAAAACTATAGGATCTTTAGCCATTTTTTTTATGTCGTCAACACTCAATTGACGCGGACCGGAAACTCCGAGAAACACATCGGCGCCGGCAATTACCTCCTTCAAACTCCCTTTCAACCCCTCCGGGTTGGTATTTTCTGCAAACCATTGCTTGGCCTCATTAAGGTCGCTTCTAGATTTATGTATGGCCCCGTTGCGGTCACAGGCAATTATATTTTTCACCTTAAGTTGTTTAATCATTTTAGTACAGGCTGTCCCAGCCGCACCCGCACCTAAAACTACAACCTTGATGTTTTCTGGTTTTTTGTCCAAAAGTTTCAAAGCATTGATTAACGCTGAAGAAACCACTACTGCCGTTCCGTGCTGGTCATCATGAAAAACCGGAATATCCAGTTCCTCTTGCAGTCTCCTTTCAATCTCAAAGCAATGGGGGGCTGCAATATCTTCTAAGTTGATTCCACCAAAACCAGGTGCAATGGCCCGGACAGTGTTCACAACCTCATCCACTGTTTTGGTATTCAGACATATCGGGAAGGCATCGACGCCGGCAAATTCTTTAAACAACATTGCCTTGCCTTCCATAACAGGCATTGCAGCTTCTGGCCCTATATTGCCCAACCCAAGAACTGCGGTACCATCCGTCACAATCGCAACCATGTTGCGTTTGATCGTCAACTTGTACACTTCTTCAGGATTCTGGTGAATCGCAGTACAAACCCGGCCTACACCAGGAGTATAAGCCATGGAAAGGTCATCTCTGGTTTTCAGGGTTTGACGACTGGTAACTTCAATTTTTCCTCCTAAATGCATAAGAAACGTACGATCAGAAGAGTGGATGACTTCCACTCCCTTAACTGTTTTCAATGCCGCAACTATTTCATCACCATGATCCGATCCAGACGTATAAATGCTGAAGTCCCGAATAGAAGCTCCTCCAGAAAGTGGACGAACCAAATCTATCGCACCAATATGTCCATTGAGTTCTGCGATTCGGGATGTTACCTGAGAGAGTCCTTGAGCTTGGCCCTCAATTTTCAAACGCACAATAATGCTATCTCCAGCATTGGGTGTGAAAGCACCTTTTGTCATGACCGTACCTCTGGTTTTTAAGTTTGCAAAAAATTCAGTTCATTCCATAATGACATTTTAATTCTTTCCCTATTGACCCAAATACTAAGAGGAAAGGGTGATTTATTGCTGAAAAAGCCCAAGCGTACCATATTTTAGCCAGGTTCTTGAAATTAAGCTTCTGACATGGCCTGATACCTGCACCATTTGTAGATTTGAACATTAAGCCACAATTATGACAGGCCCCAATATTTTCAGGGTTAATAAAAATAGCGGATACTTGGAAATTAATGCCCATTAATATTTTCCATTAAAAATCAGGTTTTATTTCAGGTAAAATTAATTCTAAGTCGGTACTACAGGAATTTTAATTAATAATTTTTAGTAAAAATAATTGCGTCATTTATGAAAAAGGTTCTCATAGTTAGCTCTACAGGAATGGGAGATTGCCTTTGGGCAACACCTGGTATACGAGCCTTAAAGAAAGCATTCCCTGAAGTTAAAATTGACTTTGTTGCAAATACAAACTGGACACCTTTATTTGAGTCCAATCCGCATTTGAATAAAGTTTTTGAATACCGGGAGCAATGGTACAACCAGCCCATTTTAGGAATTCAATTATTTGGCAGACACTATGACGCTATTTTTATTTTTCACGCCAACCGAAATTTCAAACGGATGTTACCCTGGTTTCGATCATTGCCCATCTGGTGCCACCAGAATTTAGATTGGATACCTCCATCTCACCGAACAAAAATTGATTCACACGTTCATGCGATACAAAGAAGGCTAATCATGTTGGAAAATTTTGGCGTGAAACCAGATGGGGGACAAATGGAAATATATTTTGATCCAAAAACTCTGGATAAATCGCAACAAATTTTGAAAAACTATGGCTTTAGTCCTAAAAAATATGTTTATCTGAATTTGGGCGCAGCAGTTGAGAGCAGACGATGGATGGTGGATCGTTTCTTTGAACTTGCAAAGCGAATTCTCAACACAACATCCTGGAATATAATTCTAGGAGGAGGACCAAATGAAAAAAAACGTAGCCTCACACTTTTAAATCAACTTGATAGCCCACGGGTGGCGGAGGTCTGTAGCCAACCTATTTTGGTAAACGCTGACATTATCTCAAAGGCCGGACTCATGGTAACCTCTGATACAGGCCCCCTGCATATTGGGCTTGCCGTGAAGACTCCCATTGTGGCACTTTTCGGGATCATTTCGCCCATTGGTTCCGGTCCATATGAAGTTCCTGAAAACCTATGTAGGATTATTAAAGTTAATCAGAATGATAATGCTGAAGGGGCAGATTCAGGTGAGTTCCATTTCGGAAATATAACTGTAGACCAGGTTTGGGAACAGGTAGAAAAGATATTGAATGAAAATTGACACAAAAAAGCCGACGGAGGGAATACTCCGTCGGCTTTTTCTCAAACAAAATTTATTTAGGAATTACTTTGGATGCCTGTGGCCCCTTTTGTCCCATGCTCTTCTCAAATTCGACTGCCTGGCCTTCTGCAAGAGTCTTAAAACCGTCCCCTTGAATTTCAGAAAAATGGACGAAACAATCTTCTCCGTCACTAGACTCTATAAACCCATAACCTTTACTATCGTTAAACCACTTTACTTTTCCCTCTGCCATAACAGTTAACCTCCAACATTTTTAGCGGCAAGGCCAATCAAATTTACCAACGAACCTTCCCAAATTTTACATGGGCCCGAAATTCTGCCAAGCTTTTTAGCGGATTAATAATCTAACTCATTAACCCGGTGCGAACCTCCAACCTTGACGAATCAAGTTAAAAGGCTCATAAACCGCTTCACACTGACAACCGCAACCCTTTTATTAAGGGTGGAGTATAACACCAAATCTATTCCAAGCCCAACTCAATTCCAACTGCAACTGGCAAAATAATTCAACCTGAGGAAAATAGTTTGTCCAAACTCGCAACAACAGGGAACATCTATTGTAAATCTAATATGCGCTATGCCCTACATCCGTGATTAATTTTTCCATCAGATTATTTCCAAACTAGAAACAATAAGGTAAAAATTTTCAAAGGTTTCGGGAATAAATAAATTTACCCTGGGCAAAGCTCATGGGGTTACGATCCAAGCATATCTATCAACATATGCACATAATTTCTATATATGATTATTAGATAGAGAGGATAATTTTCTAGCCCAGAAAAATCTCATTAAGTTTCATCGGGAACCCATTTTTCATCTGACAAGCTTTGCTTTTGAGCCGAATTTAGAAACAAAAGAACCAGGTAGCCCGTCCCCACCATAGGAATTAGGAAACAAAGATGCTGCAGGAATGCCAGGCTTAGAGCGGACTCGGAAGAAAGTCCGTAAAATTGATAAACTAGGAAAGCGGTGCCCTCGTAGATTCCAAAATTTCCAGGAGTAATAGGCAGAACCGTCGCAAGGTTCAAAGCGCCCATAACTAAAATGGGTGCCCACAAAGGTAGATCGAAGCCAAGGCTTTGTTGCACTGCCCAAATTCCCAACGTCTGGGCAAACATCATCAAAAATGCCAACAATAGACCAAAACTGAATGTTCGCACATCTCTTAAAATTTCCAGGTGCACAGACCAACGCGATACAAACTTTCTGATTTTACCTGTAAAGTTTGCAGCATCTTTCTCTTCAAAGTGGCTCGGTTGCTTATGGGCGAAGTAAAACATTATTGCGGCAAAAATACCGATTGCAACTACAAATACCAGAATCCCCTGCCCCATTAACTCAGGCAAAGGAACAAAAATTGCCACCAAAGTCAGAACAAAAATCTTGGCAAATCCTTCCATGAGTTGATCAAGTGCCAATACAGACAGAGCAACCGAGTGCCCCACCTTTGCTCTGCGAGCCAAAGCTATGACCCCCACTGCATGCCCCCCGGGGAAAGGAATGGTATTACAGGATGTAGACATATAAGAATTTGCCTGAAATATTCTGGAAAAAGGAACAGATATTTTTTCTGGCAGGAGCAAATGCCATAGCGAAGTCCATACCAACAAAATGCAGGCGTTAAAAAAAACAGCCCAAAACAACCAAAATGGATTCGCTCGAGAAAATTCTATCCAAGCCCTATCGAGGTCAATCGACTGCAGGCATAAATATAATATTCCAGCCGCAAAAACCCACAGTAAAATATTGAGAGGTCTCTTTTTCAAGGTATTGTGTTCACTAAAATAATAATTCGCTACCCCAGGAAGACTCAAGCTATAGGGGCAACAGTTTGTAAAGTGTTCCTTAGGAAGAATAACTCATGAGGCTTTTTGAAACCAAGGGTTTTCTGGAACCCTGAGCAACCCGAACTACGATGTACTTCATTTCATGAAGTAAAATCAACTATCCGTTTTAGTTTGGACAAACATTTTCAGACAAGTTTATTTATGCTCTCACTTAACCGACGTTTCAATACAGACATGGATTAGGAAACCCAGGTTCAGTTATGAACAGATCGAAAACTGCGAGACAAGCTAAAAAAATCGAATCCCTACCAGCGT
Source organism: Nitrospina sp. (assembly GCA_018673915.1). GTDB lineage: Bacteria > Nitrospinota > Nitrospinia > Nitrospinales > VA-1 > LS-NOB. The sequence continues at coordinate 20,768 of JABHBK010000026.1, forward strand.
AGAATTAAATGCTTTAATACTGCCAAAAATCGCCTTGTGAAAATTATTGCAGGATCATAGCTGATAGATTTAAACAGATATTTGAGGGAAGATATTTTATTTTTTTCCAATGCAAAATCTAACGCCACCAACAAATTTCCACTACCAAAAACCACAGGAATTGCTTTTTCATATTTGGTTTGCATTGAAACATTTTCTTCTAAATACTTATTGAGCAAGGTGATTCTTGCTAACGTCTTCGCCCCTTCCACTTGCACCATAGATCTTCCTTCGTGCTGTACTAATGCAGATGTGATTTCGCCAAACCCAATGATGTCATATTGAGCAGACAAGATTAACCATAATAACCAGTCCTCAGAGCCAGCCAATTTTCTATCTTCTACAAACTTATTTTCTAAAGCGATCTCCCTTTTAATAAAGATACTATTTAAAATGAAATAATTTCTCTTCAAATTAAATTCGTTCAATATTCCTGTTCGATTTTCAGCGCGCTCAATCTTATCTTTATTAATTATATGGTGCCCCAAATGAAACACATCTGGGCTCTGCTTTTCTATATACTTATACGCAACGGACAAATGATGTTTATATACGTAATCATCGCTGTCGCAAAAATTTATATAGGCTCCTTTTGCCAAAGAAGCTCCGTAATTTCTTGCCGCCCCTCTTTCCGAATTTTCTTTATAGTAATAAGCAACCCTATCATCTTTGATTGCTGACAATACTTCCCTGGTATTATCGGTACTGCCATCATCAACCACAATTACTTCAAACTTTAGGTAGTTTTGTTGCAAATAACTTTCAACGGTTTTCAAAATTAAATCTGCTCGATTATAAGTAGGTATAATTATAGAAAACATTAAACCGTGATTCATATTTTCAATCCTTATTATTTAATCAAACTCAACTTGGGAGCACAATTTTATGCGTAGCTTTCCAAACAACCTGGGATAAAATTGACAGATTTATAGGATCGCCCAATCAACAGGGCGCTTACGAAGAGCAAACTTACCCCGAAACAAAGATAACTGAATCGCGTGTTTAAGAAAGCCACTTTTACGCCAAAAGACTTTACCGATTGAAATCGGGTTATAAATTTTATTTCATCTGGCATAAACCTTATGAACTCCTCCGGGGACTTGAAAAGTTTTAAATTAGAATTTAAAAAAACAAAAGGCTGATTATGAGACTAGGGAATCAAGGTTGGCAGAATAACATATCTAAATAATACGAGTTCTGAATTCCAATATAATCATCTCAAACTTATATATTAGAATGGTATATAATATGCCCTGCTAGGAATTTTTAACTTTATTATATCCAGATGATTAAACTTATAAATTAGAGCGCAATTTATTTTATTTATATTCAGCGATATATGTACTCCTTTGCCTTACAAATCCATCCATGCTAACGAACCGACTCTGATGTTTGAAGCATTTTCTCCCAGATGGCTATCTACTGGTTATTTCAACAAACTAATATTTTTTATTGGATAAGCCCAATATAGTGAACCCCACCACCGAGACCACCGCGCTTCCAACCTTATTTCTCCGCCTATGGCGTCACCTCAGCCCACATCGTCGTTTTCAGCTTTGGTTGTTACTGGGTTTGGTCATTTTTA
>JABHBK010000043.1 GCA_018673915.1 Nitrospina sp.
GCTGTTGATAAAGCTGGAGAATATTACAATAGCACTCCCGCTGATGAATTTTATTTTAAAATTTGGGGCGGTGACCACATCCACGTAGGAATTTACAATCACTCCAAAGAGCCCATCAAAGATGCCAGCCCAAGAATTGTACAAATGATGGCATCAAAATTAGATTTAAACTCCAATACCAAATTGCTGGACTTGGGATCTGGCTATGGAGGTGCCGCCCGATACCTGGCTAAAAAATTTGGCGTTCAGGTAACATGCCTCAACCTCAGCGAAACTCAAAACGAAAGAAACTGTGGCCTGAATAAAAAACACGGCTTGGACAACCTTATAACGGTAGTGGAGGGTAACTTTGAAGATATCCCCTTCCCTGATAATTCATTCGATATAATTTGGTCGCAGGATGCCATCGTTCACAGTGCTAATCGAGAACTTGTGGTTCAGGAAGTAGTTCGGGTGCTTAACGACAGCGGTGAATTTATTTTCACAGATCTGATGCAGACTTTCGATTGCCCAAAAAGTATTTTAAAACCTGTCCTGGACAGAATCCACCTTGATTCATTGGGTTCTTTTGGCTTTTATGTAGAACAGGCCCGAAAACTTGGGGTTAAAAAGACCGAAGTACAAGACCTCTCCGAACATTTAACCACTCATTACCAGCGTGTGATGGAGGAAACTCAAGATCGTTATGCTGAAATGGTTGAGACCTGCGGAAAAGAGTATATAGATAAAATGATCCAAGGCCTAAAACACTGGGTGGAAGCCGGAAAGAACGACCATCTGTCTTGGGGAATTGTTCATATGAATAAAAGCGATATCGACTAACAGCCTAGTCATTCTGGAAGGCATAATAAGTTGTGACACCGAAATGAATATGAAACTTCTTATTCTTTTTTGGTGATGAATTGCATTCAAAAATTTGGTGATGAATTGCATTCAAAAACTTTATATGCTCAGAATGGGATTAAATGTTCGCTTTTAGCCGAAAGCTGTCTCCATCTGGTTTTTTTGGGCAACCCGCGTAACTTTTTATTTTCCGCCCGTCAGGTTTTCGGGCAGGTTGATGATGCCTTTCAGGATATTACCTGGTTTTTCGGTCAGGGATTTATGCGGCAGTGGCATATAGCTCGGGCTACTGAGTTTTCCGTCGACTTTGACATATATTTCAATCAGACCCCCCTTTTTTCCACCGCCCAAAATCTGCCCCAGTAACGGAATCGCCTTGAGGGTTTTATCCAGCATTTGCAAAGGCATGGCCTTGACCTGGGCCAGCACCGAGTCTTCCACCAGATTGGCTTTGCCCACAACATTCATATTGACCTGCGGACTTTTCATCTCAAAGTTGTCGGTGTGAACCACTCCCTTTATAATTTTAAAATCTCCACCCATATATTCGTAACTCAATCCCTCTTTTTGCGCGTTGAGGGCTGTGGTGGGATTGAGGATGGTGAGCAGCCCTTCCACGGCACCGAGTTGAGGGATTGCTCCATCCACCAGTTTCAATTTGATATTGCCGGAAAGATCTCGGGAATAATCGGGCAGTCCCGGTGCGGCATTTCCCTGAGGCAGGGTTCCCGTCAATGCACCGAAAAATTGTAATGGACCTTTGAGTTTTTCGGGCAAGAGTTCTTCCACCTTCAACTTGTCTCCTTTAAACTTCATACTGTAGCTACCGGACTCGGGCTTGAGGTTGCCAGCAAGATTTATCAGTCCGCTCATGGGCCAGACCTTGCCATTAGTGAGAACGATTTTTTCTGAGGTGATATTAAAATGCGCCGAAACTTTTTTAAAGTTTCGGTCTCCAAGATTTATTTTTTCCAGTTCTACTTGTGCCTGTGTTGTGCCTGCGGTTTTGAAATCAACTTTTGCCGATTCTATCTGCCGGTCTTCGAGGACTAGCTTGTTTCCTTCAAGGGTTCCGTTGAGTTTCAAATCAGGAGAAATCTTTCCCTCGGAAAGGAGTGGTCCTCTAATTTTCAGGTTTCCCGTAAGCGTTCCGGAAGAGGGCGCGCTTTTATGGAACTGGGAAAACCCGTTCAGGTTGATTTGGTTCAGCACAAGATTGGAGTCAGCAGTAATTTTGTTTTTATGGAAGGCTAAATTTCCTTTTACTGCCATTTTTCCGCCAAACAGGTTCCCGTTCAGGTCATGCACGAGCCGGCCTTTTTGCAGAGTGGCTTTTCCTTCAAGGTTTTGGATTTTTAAAGGGAGCGAGTCGGTAGGCATGCTCAGGTCGCCCACTTTAAAGCTGGTATCAACTTTTAAATTGCTGGTCAAAAAGTTTTCGGGGTCGGGCAATGGACCCTTCAGTTTTATCGTCCCCGAAATATTGCCTTTTTCGATGGTTGTCGGTATAGGGAGCTGGCTTAAATCCAGATTGGTGAGTTCGATTTTGTTATCCAGAACGAGTTTCGCTGACTCGGATGCGGGAAGAGTGATATTCCCGTCCGAATTAATCGTCCCGTTGAATATGCCGGAAGACACTTTGTAATTCACCCGGTTATTTCCAATGTCTCCCTCTCCCTCTAGCTGACTCAGGGAAAGGGGAGCAGAGTCAGCGCTCTCTAGCTTCAAATTTTGCGCGTTAAACTTTAGTGATCCCTTGATTCGGCCGGGAAAGCCCTCATCTTTTTCAGGGACAGGGCCCTTCAGTTTGACAATTCCTGAAACCTTTCCCTGTGTGGGGTGCCAGCCTGAGCCTTTTGGCAAAGGCAGTTGCGCTACATCCAGTTCTTTCCAGCTTATGCTTGAATCAAGAATCGGGTTAGCCGGAGGCAGACGCAAACTTCCCTTAATATCAAAATCGCTTCCCCAAATCGTTCCCTGGACATCATGCTGCAATTGGCCTTTATCGAAATTTCCTCGTCCATTCAACCGGCTCATCTCGATAGGGCGGGCCTCGGTAGCGGATTTTAAAACCAGATCTGCGACTTGAAATTCTACCGCTGCTTTCAGCTTGTTGGTTTCCTTGGTGATTGGTCCGGTGAGAGAAACATTGCCGGAAACCATGCCTTGAGTGGGACTCCAAGGCAGTCCTTTTTTAAGAGGAAGTTTTTTCAGATCAAGACTCTTCCATTCAAAGCGGGAGACGGAATCTGTGCCGGGGCCAGAAAAAGGCAGTTTGCCATTTAGTTTAAAATCACTGCCCAGGGCCTTGCCGGAAAATTCATGGGCAAGTGTTCCGTTATCCCAGATGCCTTCGCCTTCCAGGGATTCAAGGGTATAACGGTCTCCGATGTTCAGGATGGCGTTGTGGATTTTTAGATCGATGCTTCCGGTTATGTTCTTTTTGAGGGCTTCGATTTGACTCAGAGAGTTAAGCGGGAATTTGGTTTCAAATAAAAGTCGTTTTACATCCACCGCTTCAAGAGGGGAACCTTTGGTTGAAACTTCAAAAAACTGTAGGGTAGGCTGTAATGTAGCCAGAGAAAAACCACCGGTTTTCAGGTTTATGGCTATTTTCCCATCGTCTGTATTCAGGTTTGAAACCATTCCATCCCCTTCGAATGTTAATGCGCCTGTTTGAACTTTGACGTCTTTTGCTGAAATATCCATCCCTTCATCTCGATTCAGCACAAAGGTCCCATCCACGTTTAAGAGAAGTTGTTTTGTAGAACCGGGACGGGTCAAAGTGATTTCAGCATCGGAAATGACAAACTTGTCGATGGATAACGGAGAGTCTTTTATTTTCTGGGTGGTGGATTCGAGGGTTTTAGCATCGACGAGTCCCGGCATATCCGCTGGTTTTTCTTTTTCTGTTGGAGTTGGTTCTTTCTGTGTTTTGGAAATTTCCAGTTTTAGTACGGGGTGTTCCAGTGCGGCGGATTTTATTTTGAACTCTCCCTTGAGAAGAGGGCTCCATGCCGCTAGCAAATCCAACCGGTCTACCGAATATTGGTCGCCTTCAGGAGTGCTCACTTTCACGCCTTTGCCTTGCAGTCCCAAGCCGTGGGAAAAGCCGAATCCAATAGATTCCATCTCCACCTTCAGGCCTGTTTCTTCGGAAATTCGTTGCACCAACTCTTCTTTTACCGATTCGAGATCAATTTGTGAAAGAATGACCAGAAGGACAAGAAAAAGGGCAAAAGGAATCCCCAACCAGAGTTTTAAGGAAAACTTTCTCTGGGATGAGGGACTATTCTCTTTAGAGGGCTTTAAAGCCATGTTATTGCTCAAGTTATCTGGTGTAATGCCGATCCCAGAATAGATAGATAATTCCTTCTATTTTAACACATTTAACCTCTGGCGAGGTAGGTGATGGGGCAAGAGTTGATTGGCCTGAGAGCCGGGTTGCTAGCAGTGAAAACTATTTTCCATTTCTCTTCAGCGGGAGTGGGAAATTTATGAAAAATAATTCAATAGTTCGATTATGAAGATTTTGGGAAAAATAAGGAATCTCTTGTTGTTTGTGATTCTTGCAGGCGGATTGGCCTGGGCCTGGCAAGAAGGGAAGTTGGCCCCTGTTATCAAGACAGGCCGGGAAATAATTTTCGGAAAACCGCCTCAAAAACCAACGGCAAAAGATTTCAAGTTCCAGTCAGTGACCCGGCAGGATGTGCATCAAAAGGTTTTGGCTACGGGAACCGTGACCCTCAAAACGGGAGCCGAAGTTAAAATTGGTGCTCGCATATCTGGACTGGTCAAAAACCTTTTGGTTAAAATTGGCGACTTCATTCATGCGGGAGAAATCATAGCCATTATTGAGCATGAAGATTTGCTCTCCCGGGTGGCACGTTTCCAGGCAGATCTGGATGCGGAAAAAGCTCGGCAGGCAAAAATTCGCGCCGAGGGTCCGTTGGAAATAAACACGGCCATTGCAGAGCGGGAGGAACTGCGGGTTCAGATCAAACTGGCGCAGAAAATGCTGGAGCGCAATCAGGAACTGAACCAAAAAGGGTTTGTTTCAAACACGGTTGTCGATCAAGCGGAAGAAAAACTGGCCGTGTTGAAGGCTCGTATTAATCTGGCGGGTGAGGAATTGAAACTCGAACAAAGTCAGGTTCAAAATGACAGTAGGCTGGCCCAGGCTATGGTTGAACGGGCGCAGGCGAGCCTTGCTGAAGAAGAGATCCAACTTTCTTATGCCACTATCACTGCTCCCATTGATGGCATCGTTGCTTTTGTCTCCACTCAGGAAGGAGAAACAGTGGTTGCCAGTTTGAGTGCCCCGGAATTTGTCACCCTGATCGACCTGCGCAAACTTGAGGTTACGGTTTTTGTCGATGAAACGGATATTGGTAGAATCAAGGTCGGGCAAATTGCGAAATTTACCGTGGATACCTATGCCGACCAATTCTTCAAAGGCAAGGTGCGAGAAATTCACCCGAAGGCAGTGATCAAAGAAAATGTGGTGAATTATGAAGTGATCCTTGATATTGAAAAGAAGAAACTCGCAAAACTCAGGCCGGAGATGACTGCCAATGTAGTGGTCACTACGGGCACTCGAAAAAAAGTTGTGACCCTTCCGAAAGAAGCGGTCAAGCGGGAAGGCAAAAAAACTTTTGTTGTGACGCAAAACGACGGCAAACTGAAAGACATACCTATCGAGCTGGGCTGGCGTGATGGCGGAAGGATTGAAGTGACCTCGGGTCTCAATGAAGGAGACGAGGTGGGCATTCCTAATAAACCTTTAAAGAAGAAGCGTAGAGGTAGAAGGCCATGAGCCTCATTGAAATGAACTCCATCTGCAAGAGCTACCGCAATGTCGGTTTTGAGACACAAGTTCTTAATGATGTGACGCTTCATATTGGCGAGGGGGATTACGTCAGCATCATCGGGCCTTCCGGTGCAGGGAAAAGTACGCTCATGTCTATCATGGGATGCCTGGCTCAGCCCACCAGTGGAGAATATATTCTGGATGGAGAGGAAGTCGGCAAGCTGAACGACCGCAAACTTTCCCGCGCCCGCAACGAGAAAATCGGTTTTGTATTTCAAGCCTTCCACCTCCTGCCGGGAGTCACGGCACTTGAAAATGTCACCCTGCCGTTGGTTTACGCAAAGCACTCTCCGGGCAATGCCAAGGAAAGGGCCAGGGAACTACTTGCCAAGGTAGGACTTGAGCACCGTTTGCATCACACACCGGGACAGCTTTCAGGCGGTGAACAGCAGCGGGTCACCATCGCACGGTCTCTCATCAACGATCCTCGAATCATTCTCGCAGATGAACCCACAGGAAACCTGGATTCTAAAAATGGCATCGAGGCCATGAAGACCTTCGACAATCTGGTTAAAGAAGGCAAGACCATTGTGCTCATCACCCATGATCCAGAGGTGGCACAACATGCCAGTCGTATTATTTCAATTCTTGACGGACAGATTGCTTCAGACAGCTACCAAAAAACTGAAACCTGCTAGCCGCAGGGACATTGCATGAGAATATTTAAAAATCTCGGACAGGCACTTCGCGGGTTACGATTGAACCGGGGCAACACGGTTCTCATGACCTTGGGTGTAATGATCGGCATTGCCTCGTTAACGGTGATCGTGGCTATAGGCGATGGAATCAAGATCAAAGTTCTCAATCGTATTGCCAATATGGGGTTTGGTCCGGAGTCTTTCTCGGTGATCGCCGGAGCAGGCAGGATGTTTTTTGCCCGCTCAAAAAATACAACCAGCATGACGCTTGAGGATGCCGAAGACCTACTGGCACTTCCCACTGTCCGGTTGGTTGTGCCCCGCCAAAGAAAACGCATGCAGATTATCAACAAAAAGGAATTCACCAACACCCGGGTTTATGGGGTGACACCGGATTGGCAGTTAGCTCGCGGTTGGGAAATGACCGATGGAAATTTTTTATCCGATAGCGATCTTGACCGTAGTAAACGGGTAGTGGTGCTGGGCGCAACCCCAGCCCGAAAGCTTTTTAAAGGTAAAGACTCCATTGGGAAAATGGTGCGTCTGCAGAATAATTTTTATGAAGTGATCGGTTTGCTCGAAGAAAAAGGATTGACTGAAAGCGGGTACGATCCTGATGACCGTGCCTTGATACCCTTGACCACGTCCATGTCGCGCTTGACGCACCAGACCTACCTGCACAGCATCAAAGTGGTTACTCTGGATGCTTCACAAGTGCCGGAAACTATGGAAACGGTACGTCAGGTATTACGCCGCAACCATAATCTTTCTGCTCTTGCCGATGATGATTTCCGTTTCATCACCCCCGAAGGCATCATGCAATGGGTGACCGAATCGGAACAGGCTCTGAATCGCATGCTGATTTTAATCTCAACGGTTTCTCTGCTGGTGGGTGGCATCGTCATCATGAATATTCTTCTGGTCTCGATTCGGGAACGGGTTCGGGAAATAGGTATCCGCCGCTGTTTTGGCGCACGTCGGTCTGACATCACCTTTCAGTTTTTGTTCGAGTCTGTTTTGGTTTCGTTGCTAGGTGGACTCATGGGAGTGGTACTGGGGCTGACTATTTCATTTGGGTTGAAACGGTTTGATGTGCTTCCTACTCATATAACGATGGAGCCTTTTATTTTGTCGTTCGCGTTTTGTACTCTGATTGGTTTGGTATTCGGGATTCATCCTGCGCGCAAGGCGGCTTTTTTGAGTCCAGAAGAGAGTATTAGGTCCCAATAAATATGGGACGACTAAAAAATGGTGATTCTTCAATTCTGTAGTTGTTCAACGTAGCCAACAGGAAAAAAATGTTTTCCTCTTTCTTAATAGCATTTAGAGCTTTGTTTGCGCATAAGACCCGCACCTTTCTGGCGTCTCTGGGAATTCTGATAGGTATCGCCTCGGTGATTGTCATGGTAGCCATTGGCAAAGGTTCGCAGAAGGAAGTGATGGATGTTATCGCAGGGATGGGAGAAAACCTCATCACGGTCAACGCGGGTGAAATGAAACGGCGTGGCGGGCGACTCCGCCTTACTGGCAATGTGACTACCTTGAGGGTTCGGGATGCCCATCGAATTTTGGATGAGATTGCTGAGGTGGAAACGGTGGCACCGTTTGAAGAAAAAAGAATGACGGCAAAGTTTGGCAACAACTCCGCAGAAACCACGGTTGCCGGGTCCACTCGCGATTTTTCAATTATCCGTGACTACCGCCTGCAAAGCGGTGAACATTTTTCTGAAAGAGATTCCAAAACAGCCAACCGTGTTGCAATTATAGGAATGACAGCGGTCAAAAATCTTTTTGGTGAAGAAGATCCGTTGGGGCAGGTCCTCAAGATGCATTTCATTCCTTTTAAAGTTATTGGCGTGTTCGAACCAAAAGGCGTGGATACAAATGGATTGGATCAGGATGATATTGTGCTGATACCTCTTTCGACCTATATGCGCCGAATTGTTAATCAGAAACATATCACCCGGATTTTTGTTCGCGCTTCTTCCCGGAATAACATTGCCAAAGCTTCAGAAAAAATCCGCGAACTCCTCCGGGAAAATCATAAGCTCACCGATGACCGTAACGATGACTTCACACTTGTTAGCCAATTGGATTTAGAGGATTTAAAAAAGGAAACCACCGAAATGTTCACCAAATTGATTGTAGGCGTTGCGGCCATATCTTTATTGGTGGGAGGCATTGGAATTTTGGCGGTGATGTTGATATCGGTTAAAGAACGCACGCGGGAAATAGGAATAAGGAGAGCGGTGGGTGCGACTCGCAGAGATATTATCCGCCAATTTCTTTATGAGTCTTTGATCATTGGTTTTCTGGGTGGAGGACTGGGAATCGTTTTGGGAGTTGGATTGACGCTGGGCCTGACCCATTGGGGCCACTGGACCCTGATTCTCGATCCTAATTCCATTTGGACCGCAAGCTGGGCTTGCGCAGGACTCGGCATTTTATTTGGTGTATTCCCCGCCATCAAGGCTTCCAAACTCGACCCTATGGAAGCTTTAACCACCGAATAACTGCTCGCCGCTAGCTCATTGTTCTGTTTATATTTTTTGAGTTCATTACAATGAGGCTTTAGCTTGTTCAAATGTTTTTAAAAACTTCTCCGCATTTAGGGCAAGTTGATTTTTTGTCAGAGCTTTTATTCTTTATTTCTTCGATTAAACCAGAGGTAAGAATCCCAGCGGGAAGGGCAAATACTCCCAAGCCCAAAAGCGCAATCAATGCGGCAAAGACCATTCCACCTTCTGTCGTGGGGTTTGGCCAACGCCCAACCTCGTAGTTGCTCCAACAGCCCACCACATTGCCTCAGGTATGCTGGTAAATGAGCTCGATTTAGAATCGCTTTCGATGAAGTAGATAATGCTGGATGCGAAAACCAATAGGATCATCGCAACGGTAAAAGTTACTACAAGTTCTTCTTTCTTGTTAATGAATACTCTTCCAAGTAGTTGCAACGACTGAGAGTACTTAACAAGCTTTAAAAGCCTGAACACCCTAACCAATCTAAGAATTCTCAGAAATCGCAGATCATAAGGGATTAACATGGGAAGGTAGAATGGGAGTATTGCCAGAAGATCGATTAAGATCAGCGGGCTAAGCATAAAGTTTATTCTTCCCTTGATCCCGGCATGATGGGAGTTTAGATCACAAACCCATACCCTCAACGCATATTCCACCGTGAATACTAAAACTGAAAATACTTCGAAGGTCTTGAGGTAAGGGCCATGGGTATTTGCTAAGCTGGGAACAGTTTCGAGAATAACTGTTAACACATTAAGAAATATCAGCACCATTAAACCAATATTCATTCCCCGACTCAAAACATCGGCAGAGTGTGCAGGGTCTAGTAGCTGAGCTATTCTATTTTTTAAATTGCTGTTCATAGGAGAGGTTGTGCATTGATCAGAGTTTTTTAGCTCTCCATTCTTCAAGTCAAAGTTCGGATTGTGCCTAGCTTAATTCAGTAATCCGAAATTGTCAATTTGGCTGTATTTGGAACAAAAACTGTCGGATGGGGTTGCGGGGTGTGGCAGGAAGGAAAGGTGAGGCTTTACATAGACCGTCATTGCGAGCGAAGCGAAGCAATCCAGACTGGATCGTCGCACCGCTTTGCGGTTCGCCATGACGTAAACGAACAACCTCCTCTTTCTCAGGGGGAAGTAAAATTCTTACTGTGTGGTCCAGACAAAAAAAGGGGCTCGCCCCCTTGACAGTGGACGAACCCCTCTTTGTTTGTGAGTAAGACTGGTTAAAGCAATTTAACAATCGCCTACAAATTATTATCCCTGGAAGGGAAACAACCTGTGAGGTTTTAAACTGGGGAATGGCTCAATTGAGCAAACCCCTTCGATTCCCCTTATAAGGGGAAAGAACAAATAGTCGAGGCAGATTTTTGCTAGCTGAACGAGCTATTACCCCTCCGGGGCACGAAAGCTAAGGGGGGAATATCACGTGCACTCTGGCCTCACGCCTGGTGGCTAGAACATTATTCCGCCGTGGTTGGCGGCGATCATTCCGATTAACATGGGGATTGAAAGCCAGGCGTTGGTTCTGCTGGCGAGAAAAGCTGATCTTTTAGCTTTGGCCAGAGCATCGCCTTCCAGTTCACCTGCGATAATCTTTTTCTGATTTGGCCAAATGATGAACCAGACATTACCCGCCATGATGATGCCGAGCAGCATTCCGATCATTATTTCACCACTGGGAATCCCTTGAACGGTTCCCCGTCCTGCCATGTAATAGGCGATGCCGGTGATAACCGTCCACAACGCCGCGTGTCGGAACAAGAACAGAGCGCGAGGCAGAAAGATCTGTGTATAAGGTTTGGCGGCACCTGCTTCCACCATTTTAGGCATGGACTGCACCTGAACCAGGTTGAAAAAATACAGCAACCCGATCCATAAAATTCCGATAATTACATGAAAAAATTCAAATACCCACATGTTGTTTTCCTCTCAATACGTTGTTGATATTTATGGGGCAGTTTTACGAAAAGTTTTTAGTTTGCTTAATTAAGGAATCAGGCAGAACCTTAGCCTCTTAAATTGGGGAAAGCACTTGTTGGATGGCGATAATTGGAATAAAGATTCAATATTTCTTCCACTTGTATGGATTTTAGCAGAAACTGTCTTTATTTTCCATTTCTACCTTAAAAAGGCTAGTCTCGGATTATAAACCAAAGCAGGGTCAGAAAACATAAAAACAGGGCTGAAATCAGGATGTTTCGAGAAAGGACGCTCACTTTCTCTGGGGTGACAGGGGGGCTTCCCAGTGCTGTGAGCCTTGCTTTTAGCAGATGGTTTTTTTGTGCCAGGTCATCCTTTTCGACCTTAAGTTTTTCGACCTCATCTCGGAGACGCAAGCGGTCGACCTTAAGGGTTTTAGATTTTTCGATTTCTCTTTGCAGGGTTTCTTCAGGGCCCAGGGTCAGACCATCTTCTTCCGGCGGTTCTTCCCAATGCTGGCTCATTCAATGCCCCTTTTTTACCATGGGAAATTGGTCGCTGGCTGTTGTCAATCTTTGCAGATGGACGGAACTCAGTTTAAGCTCAGCGGATTTCGCAAATTCTGACACTTGTCCTGGTTTTCGGGAACCTACGATGGCAGTAAAAATATTGTCACGGGTGAGGACCCAGGCCAGAGCCACCTCAATCGGTTTGCGGCCCAGTTCATCGGCTATATCTCGCACGGTTTCCCAAACTTTTTGAGCGTGTGGGTACACTTGATTTTGAAATAAAAAATGGATTTGCCGAGTGGGCATTTTCAGGTCTTCCCGACTCATGGGTCTTGCCAGCAGGCCTTGCGCCGTGGGAGAAAAGGCCATGTATGGAATGTTGGCATTTTTGCAAAGGCTCAGGGTTTCGCCTTCATAGGCCCTATCTAACAGGCTATATGGAACCTCATTCATAGAAAATTTTTGTAGTTCGTTTCCCAGTAAAGTCAAATCGCGCGACTGAAAATTTGAGAGCCCTACTGTTGTGGCTTTTCCGCTTTGTTTGATGGTGTGCATGAACTCGGCAAGCTTTGCGCTTTTGTCACGGGTGTTGAAATAACTTCCCGGCCAATGGATCAGGTAAAGATCGACATAATCTCTACCCAAAGCTTTGAGAGAATTATCAAGGCATTGTTGATAGGATTTGAGGGTCAGTTCGGCATCGGGCCAAATTTTGGAAATGATTATGACAGAATCTTTTTGCGAGCCCAGAGCTTTTCCCAGCCTGCGTTCTGATTCGCCATCGCCATAGCCTTCAGCGGTATCAAAAGCGGTGATGCCGTTGTCGAGAGCAGCTTGTACTACTTTGTCCGCGTCTTCGGGGGGGCATATATCTCCCCAACCTCCGCTGGGTGCTATCTGCCAGCACCCAAGGGTGATTCGGCTCCAATCTTTATCGATGCCATTGACTCGGCCATAAATCATCCATTCCACCTGAAGTAAATGACACGGGACCCTCTATTAAAAGAAAGGGGTGTTTCTCTATATTCAACTTGGGAAACGCTTTTTTTGACCTGCAAGAGTTTCCAGGCTACGGTCAGGACAGAAACCCCAGCCAGCAGAATCAGTCCGGCGATGAAGTAAACAATCAACATGGGATAGGCAAAAATAAGAATGGCGAGAAAGAACAGAATCCCGCCAAAAACAAATGTCCCTTGTGTCAGCGTCTTGTGGCTTGGGGAAAAAAACCTGTTTGAAATAGGACTGTTGTAAAACATGGTAAACCTCACTTTCAAAACATTTACTTCTCTATTATATACATAAAATCTGTCTCTAGATTTGTCAACCCTTGCCAGTGGCAATAAGCAGAAGATTGTCTGGGGCCAGAATACCTTTGTTGTATTCCCTTTCAGGAGAGTGGGATTTTTTTGAAATCTTTTTTCTGCTGAACTAAAGGGCGTTTCCAGTTGGTGACTCTGGGGCTGGGGTGATAGAGAGGAAAAAGTGTGAAGTCTTGTATTGGAATGGATTGGGCAACGTTTTGTTTTAAGCTGAAGCGGGTGCCGAGGATTTTATTAAGGGACTGAAGGGCAACGGTGCCAAGAGTGACCACAACTCGAGGTTGGATGATACCAAGAGTATTTTGCAAAAAACCGGAACAGGTTTTGATTTCTCCTGCAGTGGGTTTGCGGTTATTGCCGTTTTCAAGCGGATTACACAAGACGGCGTTGGTGATGAAAACCTCTGAGCGCGTCAAACCGATATGTTTAAGCAGGATTTCAAAGTTGTCCCCCGATCGATCGCCCTGAAACGGTACTCCAGTACGACCTGCTCCGAATCTTCCGGGCGCTTCTGCCAAAAAAACAATTCTGGCATTCAGCGAACCATTAGCGGAACTTAGGACAGCGGGTTGATCTGCAAGGGAAGGGCATAAGCGGCAAGAGGCGGCCTTTTTTTCCAGTCGGCGAAACGATTTGATTTTATCCGGTGTCGGGTTGCCGTCAAGGCTTACCTGTTTCATCACCGGGCTCCTCCTGATCATCTTCATCATCGCTGGCTCTACAAATAACGAAGAAGCCTATGATGAGTAGGACACTGGCAACCAGGGTGAGCAGGATATCCATGAGATTTTTAAAAGGGCTTGATGGTGGCAAGATAGATCATGCAAGCACCAACAATAAAAATTGGGATATGCACCATCATCGCGTATTTCTTTGGCAAAGTGTCTTCTTTAATTTGCTTGCCGTTTTGAATGCCCAGTGCGATCAGGACAGCCAGAAGTCCCAGTTTCCAGTAAATCCATTGGGACTCAGAAAAAACTCCGGTCTTTATGGCAAGCACCATTCCTGAAATGAGAGTTACTCCCAGAATAGGATAGTAGATAAATTTATGGATTCGAATCTGGGTTTTTCTTAGACCTTCTGCTTCCTCAGCAGTTTTCAGGCGCAAGCGGAGTACAACAGAAAGAGATTGCACAAACAAGGTTCCAATGACCAGGCACATGGATATCATGTGCAGGGTAAGAAAAAAGTTTTTCACTTAGAAGTACCTCTAAAATTCAATTTTCGTTATGAGTTATCCAGTATAGAGGCATCTGGCTCCGTGGCCCAATAGGTTCGGCTGGAAACAATCAAGGCCATTCCTATGCCGCAATAAATAGCGGCTACCACCACATACCCTCCCAGATACTCGTTGTAAGAGCGCAAAAGGACTCCTAGTCCCATCATCATCGGGATCAAAATATAGAATGGTTTGGCAAATATTTGATGAATGTGGACGGGGTCTTCGAGTGCATGAATCCTGTTTTTATTTTTCCTGGCTGTTTTACTAAATACAAACTTTCCTTTAACCAACCCGATCAACCCGGCGATGACTCCAGAAATAACGATGGCGACTTGAGTTGAGTGTTGTTCCTGTCCTGCAAGTTGATACATGCCAAAACCGCGGACAACAAGGAATAGTCCGACAACGCACCAAAATCCACCAGCGATGGAAATAAGGTTATTTTTATTCAAAAGAAATCCTCAATTGATGGGTTTAGAATTAGATGATAATTAGCAGGCAAAGGTTTCATCCTTAAAACTAATGGTCCATTTATCTTGGGATATTTCCAATTACCAGGCGAACTGACATTCTACCGCTTTTGCTTTTATACAAGTGGCGCGTTTCTCCATTTTTAAAATCGAATAGAGTTCCCTCGTGCCCTTGTTCGCTTTTCAACCAAACTGTTGCCTGGCATCCGGGAGGGAAAACAGGGTCCAGATGAATATCGCTGCCATATTTATCCTTATTAGTCACTTCAAGATTGTACAAAGTCAGGATTTCTTCTTCATCGGGTAATCGCCAATCTTGAGTGTCGCCAAATTTAACATAACTAATATCACCGGCCCACTCTTTGGCTTCATCCCAACTGAACCATCTGCCTTCTTTTTGCCAGCCATCTTGCTGAGTCCAAGTGAGATTAGTTTGGGTGTCGGTTATGGTGCCATTCTGGTTGTCTATAAATCTATTTGAGTTTGACATAATTGTTAAGCAAATTTACATATTAGAGTTAACAGTATCTAAGGGAATCCTTTCCAATCTCGACATCAATCCTTCTCGATCAAAGACAGGAGAATTTTGAAGCACTTTATCATCGATGATGTTACCAAAGGAAACTTTTAAAAGATTATTTGACCAAGCGATAAAAGGAGTTCCCAATAATATACGCTTTACGGTGCTTCGGGATATTTTAACGGGAGCTTTTGATTTCAGTAAATCAGGGTTATTGTGCAATACAGACACGGTTTTGGCGGCCATCCATAAAGGCCAGATACAAAACAGGCGCAATGCGATTTCTGTTCTCGGTAGGGCGAGGGTGAATTTTAAAGCATCATCCAAATGACCATTAGTTTTACAAAGCAAGCTTTCCAGGATTTGCAGGTTCTTATCCATGGATATCCCGGAGTGGAATTCGTCCATGGTCAAACCTTTTTCAGAAATAATGCTTTTAGGAATGTACGACCAGCCTCTATCGCGGTCGGCAATAATATCTTTGGATATGTTGGTCATTTGGAGACCGAGCCCGAAAGATACAGCATTTTGGCGCATGGTGTTTCGTGCTGTTTCTGACAAATGAGGAAGCTTTTGAAAAAACAGATTGCAAAGCATTTCTCCCACCACACCCGCTACAAAATAACAATATTCTTCCAGTTCCTGAATGTGTCCCAGAGGGGTGATTTCACCAAACTGAAAGCGGCTTTGAAAAAATGCCATTCCTTTCGCCATTTTTGAAACGGATGGAATGATCTGATCCTGATGATTTGTGGCAAGAGAGTCAAAGACATTGAACACGCGTTGGGTCTGGTGGAGAAGCTCCAGATCACTGGCGGAGCCATCGACGGTTTTGCATTCTTCAACCCATGCTGTGAGGTTTTTGTCACGATAACCCGGGTCTTCAATTAACCGTGAAAACTCCATCAGGAGTTTGATTTTTATTTTGGGGTCCAATTTGGCCGCATCTTCTACTGTGTCCACGATACGGCAAAACAGATAAGAGGTGAGAATGCTGCGGTGCAGCGCGCCTCTTAAAACGGATATGTTGAGAGCAAAGGTTCTGCTAACTTTGGGAAGCGTTTGTACGCAGTAGTTCCAGTCGTCCATTGTTACAAAATAAAATTTCCCGAGGGAAAATTGGAAATCAGAAAGATTCCGAATGATTAAAGGTGTAAGGGGATGGTTTGAAAAATATGAATTTCAAAACCTTCATCTTAAAGACCGCGAAGGTTTCCTATTAAGACCGCCGCTTGTTATCAGGAAAGGAGCGCTTCTTTTTCCAGGCCTTCAACCCTTTTGGCAATATTTAAAATCTCAGAATGCACTTGGTTGATGATATCTTCAGGGGTACTTGTCCCTGCGGTGATTCCCACATGTTGTTTCCCTACGAACCAGTCTTGATTTAATTGGTTAGACGATTCAATGTGGTGGGCTTCAACGCCTTTTTCTGTGCAAACATGGACCAGCTTTTTTGTGTTGGAAGAATTAAATCCGCCTATGACGATCATTAAGTCTACCTGATCGGCTAATTCATGCACCGCTACTTGCCGGTCCCGGGTCGGTTGACAGATCGTATTGATGAATGCGACATCATCCACATAATCGAGAGCACGAATTTTTTCCACGAGGGCTTCTACTTTATCGGTTTGCTGGGTTGTTTGCGAGACGATTCCCAGTTTGCGATTGCCACAGTTTTCTATCTTGCCAAAATCTTCCTCGCTATTGATGACCAAATACTCATCCAGGTCGCCCACAATTCCTTTTACTTCGACATGGTCTTTTTGCCCGATCACAACAGGGAAATAACCTTTTGTCACTAATGACTTAATAGTTTGATGGACTCTCATCACCAGAGGGCAACTTGCGTCGTAGACTATAAAACCCGCTTCATTCAATTGCTTTTTTGTTTTCTCAGCCGCTCCATGTGCGGTGATCATAACTTTCTTTGTCTTGATTTTATCAATATCTTCGATTCCAGGTACCAGAGAAACACCATTTTGTTTCAAAGATTTACTGACTTGCGGGTTGTGGACCAATTGGCCAACTATGGTCAAGTCAGATTCGAATTCGGGAGACATGGCTAGGTTAATGGCGTCCTGAACTCCAAAACAGGTGCCCATAGCACTGGCAAGGGAGACTTTCATATATAAATTCCTTAATGGATACGTTTTTGATTTTATTCGTGAACTAACAGCTTAAATCATAACAAACAGGTTTTAAATAAAAAACCTTTATTTGGTGAGGAGATTTTTTATCAATTGCCAGGTTGTTTGGCGGCCGATATCCCCAATTGATTCTGTTAGAGGGATATTTTTTGGGCAGACTTCAACGCAAACCTGCGCATTGCCGCAATCGGCGATGCCTCCTTCCCCCATGACGGCATCCAGCCTCTCTTCTTTTTTCATTTCCCCTGAGGGATGAAGGTTAAAAAGGCGGACCTGATTAAAGGTGGCGGCCCCCAAAAAAGAGTTGTCCATTGTGAACTGGGGGCATGCTTCCAGGCAACATCCGCATGTCATGCATTCTGACATAACATAACGTTTAGCGCGATCCTGGTCTGGCATGATCGGTCCTTCTCCAATGTTATGGCTTCCGTCAATTTCTATCCAGGCTTTTACTTTTTTCAGGTTTTCAAACATGCGCTCCCGATTGACCTGCAAGTCCCGCACGACTGGAAATTTGGACATGGGCTCCAGAACAATCGGCTTTTTCAGGTTATCCACCAAGGCGGTGCAGGCTTGCCGGACTTGACCATTGATCACCATGGTGCAGGAACCGCAAACCTCTTCCAGGCAATTGCAATCCCACGTAACGGGGTTAACATTTTTACCATCCTGTGTCGTTGGGGTTTTCTGGATTTCCATCAGACAAGAAATGATATTGGCGAAAGGCCTGTGGGGGACCTTAAACGTTTGCCAGTAGGACGGGGTATTGGGTGTGTCCTGACGTTTAACCTTTATAGTTATGGTTTTTTCAGTCATAGCAAGTGTCAGTCATATTTTCTCGGCCTCGGTGTAACCAGTGAAGTATTGACCTCTTCATAGGTGATATCGGGCTGATCGTTTTTATATTGGGCCACCGTCGTTTTAAGCCATTTTTCATTATTTTCTTCGAATCGTTTCATGTATTCGAGGTGGCCGGGAGGAAACTTTCCTTCAGTCACTTCCCCATATTGTTTTTGCTCCAGGTAATCAATATATTCATGGGGATCAAAATCCTTGGGCTGGATCAAATCAAAATCCGGTTTGTAATGGCTACCCCGGAATTCATTTCTCAGTAAAGCGCCTTTGGTAATAATTTTAGACAGATGGATCATGCAATAAAGTTGGTTGATAAAACTGGGTGATGGATTGGCCCAGTCTTCCGTGTCCAAACATTTCACATCCTTAAATCGGGTCTCAATATCATTGATCTCATTTGAGGCTTTTTCCAAGGACTCATTATCCCGGACAATAAGAACGTTTGCCAGCATGACCTCCCCCAGCTCTAAATGTAATTTATGGGGGTTCTCGGAGCCCTTCATTTTTTTGATCTCGCTGAATCGATTTTTCCAATGTGAGCAGGAATCATCAAAGACTGTGGAAGGGATGTCATCGACTGATTTTTCAAGAGAGTCCACATAGTTCATCATGCCTCGGGCCATCATCAGTCCTGTATAAATACAGCTCAATAAGGAGTTGGCTCCCAAGCGGTTGGCACCATGATATTGGTAATCTGCTTCACCTGCCGCAAACAGTCCCTGAATGGAAGTCATTTGGTTTTTGGGTGAGCCATGATCGATCAATCCATGGCTGTCTGGACCGTAATCGGTCCACAATCCTCCCATGGAATAATGCACTGCCGGGAAGATTTTCATAGGAGTTTCGCGGGGGTCCGCACCGGTAAACTTGGTATAGATATCCATGATTCCACCCAGGCGGTTATCCAGAAACTCTCTCGATTTATGAGTCAGGTCGAGATAGACCATAGGATCTCCGGCAACCCCCAGCTCCTGATTGTAAACAATGTCATAAATTTCCCGGCTGGCGACATCTCGCGGAACAAGGTTTTTGAATAGGGGGTATTTTTCTTCCAGAAAGTAATAGCGTTCGTTTTCAGGAATTTTCTTTGGGTTCCGCGTATCATTGGCTTTTCGCGGCACCCAGACTCGACCGCCTTCACCACGGGCCGACTCACTCATCAGTCTAAGCTTGTCCTGTCCCGGTATGGCTGTGGGGTGGATCTGGATAAACTCCCCATTGGCGTATTTGGCTCCCTGTAGATAAGCGGTGGTGGCAGCGGCTCCCGTATTGACCACAGAGTTAGTGGATCGACCATAAACCTGTCCAGGTCCGCCGGTAGCCAATACCACTGCATCTGCTTGCAAGGTATAGATCTCATCGGTTCTCAGGTCGTGAATCACCGCACCTCGGCAGATTCCTTCTGAGTCAAGAACAGCACCCAGGTATTCATGCCATTCCAGTGTTTTTGCTGAACCGTCATGCACATGCCGCCGAACCTGTTCATCGAGTGCATAAACAAGTTGTTGTCCTGTCGTGGCTCCGGCAAAAGCAGTTCGGTTATACAGCGTACCGCCAAACCTGCGGAAATCGAGATGGCCTTCTCCTGTCCTGTTAAACGCTACACCCATCCGGTCCATCAAGTGAATGATGGTTGGGGCCTGGTAGCACATGTCGCGTACCAAAGGCTGGTGGGCTAGAAAGTCTCCACCTTTAATGGTGTCATAAAAATGTTTTTCCGGGGTATCGCCTTCATTTTTTGCGTCGATGGCGGCATTGATGCCACCTTGCGCACAAACAGAATGGGATCGTTTTAACGACTGGTAAGAAACAACAGTAGCTTCTCCGTTGCGTTCACAAAACTTCATGGCCAGGGCCAAACCTGCCAACCCACCTCCAACGATGACTATTTTTTTCTTTCTGTTCATCATATCTATTACCTTGCCACCGTTGCTTCGACAGGAATCGGGTTCATATTAAATTCTGCCACTGTGGCCATCCCTAAAACAGTAAGTACCAAGCCGATCATTGCGAAAACGATTGCCCCGTTTCTTTGGGCTTTTTCGCCGATCAAAATGCCCCAGGAAACGCAGAAACCCCATAATCCATTGCTAAAGTGAAAAGTCGCTGAAACAATTCCTATGGCATAGATCACAATTCCCTGCCAGGTTTGAAACTCGCCGTTCATAATGTCGATTAAAAATGGTGCCGCTTCAAAATGGTGTTTCCCTTCTAATAGTTTGGGTCCTACTGTAGTTCCCAAGTGATAAATCAGAAAGACAAAAACCACAGCCCCGGTCAGGCGTTGTAATGTGTAAAGGCCATTGCGAGGGTATCGGTATCGGTGCACATTAGTTTTGGCAATATTGGCAACATAAAACCCCATTACAGAATGAAAAAGTAGGGGAACGTATATGAAAGCTACTTCAACGATCAAAAGGAAAGGAATATTGTTAATTGCATCAATGCTGAGTTGGTACGGCCACACACCGACGGTGCGAAGAGAGTTGACGCAAATATGAATAACCAGAAATGCTCCTATGGGTACGATTCCGGTAAGGGAGTGGAGCTTTAAAAGCAGATAGTGAATTTCATCTTTAGAGGGTCTGGCCATAGTTTGGGAAGCGAAATAATTACCTGATGGATCAATTTATAAAATCGGGACAGGGAGTTTCCAGACTTTGTTTTCATTTTGGCGCAAAAATGGGCATCATACAAGAGTTATAACTGGGGAAAGGTAAAAAAGGTTGAAACGGGTAGCAAAACAATAAAGGAGGGAGATTAAAAGTCGGATTCCAACATAGGGCGTTGCTTAAAATCGGGGTTGATCGGTCTATCCTCAGAGGAGATTTTTAAGTGGATAGGGTCCTGTACGTAAAAATCTACAAATCCGCATTTGCAACAAACGCTGGATTGCAGGGGAACATTTTTTTCGACCCCATGATCCTGACGGACGACCATGATTATCTCATTGGTCTTGCTGGTCCTCAGGCTAATGTCGCCCTTTATAATACTTTTTTCACCGCACTTACTACAGGTATCTCTGTCATTGGACATGCCGAGGCTCCTTGAAATAAGGGACTCCCCCATTCACCTGGGAATCAGGAGTTTTGTCCTGATTCCTTATCATATCACAACTAAAGCAAACAGAAATAAATGATCCTGAGGTTACCCTGCCGAGACGCTGAATACGTTTTCTGGAACTGAAAGTCGGTCTATCAAAGCTTCAGCTTCATTCACCAGTTCCATTCCCTCATTCACTCTTTCTCGCAATTCTTTTCCCGCATGAAAACTCGGTTTGCGTCGTGCCGGTAACTGAATCAGCTCCCCCGTTAGAGGTTTTTTTGCTACCCGTGCCTTGTATTCATTAACTTTAAATGATCCAAAGCCTTGAACTACTACGCGCTCGTCTTTGTCCAGGGTCTCCATGATAGAATCCAGAAAAGAAGTCAAATAAAGGTCAGCTTCTTTTCTACTTACATTCATTTTCAGAGACAACTTATTTACCAATTGTGCTCGTGTCATGATTCATCTCCTCAATGTTGATAAACATTTTGTAATTCCTAATAACCAGATAAAGCAAAAACCGGGCCAAAATTTAAAGAATCAATTAAGTCCAATTTTTTCATAGGGTTAAGAAATGAGGGGAAATCCATTGGTTTTTGGAGAGTTATGAAATTTGATAAAAGTGTTCACTTATGTGCACAGTAGAACACTTCGTTTTTCAGTCTCTTTTCTCCCGGAGCTATAAGTAAATAAAGTTCCTGTCTTTTTTATGTTAAGAAGGAAACAATTTTTTTCGCGGTGCCAGACATGTCCATAAAAAATATTTTGGTTTATTTGACCCACCCCCATGTTGAAGCCTGGAATTTCAGGCCAGAACATAAGGCCTTGTTAGAGGATCAGGTTCCTGGTTTGAAAGTGGAAATTTGCCTGAACTCAAAAGACTTCAAGGATCACCTGCCCCAGACGGAGGCGGTGATCGTTTGGTATTTTAAGGAAAAATGGCTGGACTCAGCACCCCGGTTGAAACTCATTGCTACCCCTGCGGCAGGTAATGACTGGATTGAGGTAGGGGCCACAGATAAGCTGAATATTTCTTTTGGTGGATTTCATGGAAGCCTGATTGCCGAAAGTGTTATTGGAGCGATGCTCTATTTTTTGAAGGCTTTTCCTTTATCCGCAAAAATGCAGAAACAGAAAAAATGGGCACGGGTCAAGGTTTCAGAAAAACTAAGGTCCTTCTATAAAGGCCGGGTTACGATTTTAGGGTTTGGAAAAATTGGTAATGTTATCGCTGAAAGACTGAAACCTTTTGGATGTACTATTACGGGAATCAAAAGAAACCTTTTTCCTGTACCGCGTTATTTTTCGATGGCTGATAGAATTCGCACTTTTGAAAACTGGCAAGAAGTTTTTGCAAAAACCGATCATCTGATCTGTACTCTACCGGGCGGTGAGGAAACCGACAGAATATTGCAGCCTGAGCATTTCAAAGCTTTGCCGAAATCCTGCTATCTTTATAATGTGGGACGGGGAAATATCTATCAGGAGAGCGATTTGGTCACTGCTTTGCAAACCGGAGAAATTGCCGGGGCTTACCTCGATGTGTTTGATAAGGAACCTTTGCCGGAATCCTCAAAATTATGGGAGTTGGAAAATGTTTTCATTCAACCGCATCTGTCAGCGGCTTCTCCGCAATATCTCGAATTGTTTATAGAAGAACTTGCAGCAAGAATCAATACGGGTGAACGGTAAGTAGATGTTTAGCGGTTCCCAAAAACAAAAAACCCCCGCCCACAGGGGCGAGGGTTTATCGTTTTTCTCGTAACTTTAAATTTTAAACTTAGAAACAAGGCTCTGCATCCCAATAGATAGCTTTGCCAGTTCACCAGCAGCTTCACTGGTATCCCCGGTGCCTTCTGTAGTCTGCTGGGCTGCAGTCGAAACGCCAGAGATGTTCTGGGCGATTTCACCGACTCCTTTTGCAGCCTCGGTAATATTACGTGTCATTTCATTGGTGGTCGCGCTTTGTTCTTCCACGGCACTTGCAATGGTGCTGGAAATATCATTTATTTTGTTGATAATTTCACTGATCTCACCAATGGCTTCTACCGCATTGCCCGAGTCATTTTGAATGGTCAGAACCTTGCCGCCGATCTCTTCAGTGGCTTTTGCAGTTTGATTTGCAAGTTCTTTGACTTCATTCGCTACGACCGCAAAACCCTTTCCGGCTTCACCAGCCCGGGCGGCTTCAATGGTTGCGTTCAAGGCTAGCAGATTGGTTTGTTCCGCGATTGAGGTGATCACCTTCACCACTTCACCAATCTCTTTTGAGCTAATACCAAGCGTACTGATCGTCTCATTGGTTCTTTTCGCGACCTCGACAGCCTCCATCGATACCTTTGCGGCCTGATTAGCGTTATTTGCGATTTCGCTAATGCTTGCGCTCATTTCCTCAGCACCGGTGGCAACCGTTTGCACATTGGTGCCGACCTCCTCACTGGCTGCGGCGACCACACCTGCCTGGGCGGCAGTTTCCTGGGCATTTGCGGACATGTTTGAACTGACGGAGGTGAGCTCTTCGGATGCGGCACTGACAGATTGAGCATTTTCTCCGATACTGCTAATGTCTTCTCGCAGACTTTCAAAGAATATTTTCAAACCGGCACCCATCTGCCCGATGGCGCTATCGCCATTGATGGTGATTTCCCGGGTGAGGTCACCTTGTGCGGCAGCCTGCACGACGACCAGCATGGAATCCACCTTTTGCTTAAGCTCTTCCGCATCTTTTTGTTCCCGTTCCTGGGCGTTCTTGTTTTCTCGTTCCATTTTGCGTTGCTCGGTGATGTCTTCCCAAGCAGCCTGGTAACCTTCGACATTTCCATCTTGGTCAATAATGGCGGTGCCAGTGATCCGCACAATTTTTCCGTCTTGCCCTATGTCACCAAAGTTTAACTCGGCAATGTAGGGTTCTCCTCCTTTTGTTAATGTTTTTAGCAATTGGCGTTGGTGACTCGGATCTTTATGGAAGGCATCGATACATGTACCGATGAGATTATTTTCATCAACATTACCCGGAAGGTATTGTTTAACGCTACCAATAACCTTAGTTGCAAGATAGTTCGCTGATTTAACCTTCAGGTCAAGGTCGCAGGTTGTGAAACCGGTTGTGATATTTGCTGAAGCCGCATGAGATGAAAAGGCAACCTCCCTATCTGTAGTGCGTTTTTCTCCAGCTTGTCCCAACATTTTTTCAAGTTCTTCTTTAAATTCTCCTTTGATCTCAATATTTTCCATGCTTCGGACCGTACCCATCAAAATCCCATGAGAGCTCTCCATAAAACTTTTGAAGTTAGACACCAAACTGGTGAAAGACCGATCCAGTTGCCGGAACTCATCATTGGTGGTGATATTCAAACCTTGTATTCCTTTAATATCCCCGTTGGCAAAACGATCAAGCTCTGAGGCGAGGGATACAACAGGTTTGGAGAATTTGTTAGCGATGAAAATCGCCACGAAAATTAAAATAGCGATCTGGGATATAAGATAAATAATAGCCCAATTAACAATTTCTGTTTGTGATCGAAAAGCTTCCTCCTCATCAATTTCAGCCAGGATGCCCCATTTCAACCCCAGAATATCCACAGCGGTGTAGGCACTTAAAACAGGCACTCCCCTGTAGTCAGGGAAGATACTGAAGCCCGTTTTCCCATTAAGAGCCTCATTAGAACCGGGTGTATTGATTTCTGCAATTCCTATAGAAGTTTTTAAGGATCTTTGTTTATCAACGATTTTTTGATCAACTCCCAAACCCTCAATGAATTTAAAATATTCCTCAGGAGCCTCGATGATAAACCTTGAATTGTTTCTTAATCTATGGTCCGGGCCTACCATATAAACCTCGCCGGAATCCCCCAGGCCCACATCTTTCCATCTATTATTATTCGTCATTACAGAGTTGATCACGTCAACGGGGGCCTGGAAAATGAGGACGCCTACTTTTTGATCCCCATCATAAATAGGAGAGGATATGAAAGAGGCCGCCGCGTTATAAGAGGGCTCGTAGGATTTAAAGTCATCAATATAAATTCCGTTTGGATCGTTCATGGCTTTTGCGGCTTTAAAAGCCCGCCCGATTCCAGTGTCGGCGTAGGGGCCAGTTAATAAACTTGTGCTGTAATCCACTTCTTTGAATACCGAGTAAACGATGTGGCCTGTATTCGATTCGACCAGAAATATGTCGTAATAACCAAATTCACTGAGAAACTGGCGAATGATGGGGTGATATTTTCTGTGCAACGAGTTGTATTCAATGGGTTCGGAAGATGCATCCAAAATTTCTTTTGAGCCGATGGGGTTAGAGTTGCCCGATATATAAAGAGTCTGAAAAATTTTAGAAACTTCTTTGGTCGGTAACCATTTGGATATTGCATCGCTGGTGGCTCCTGGAGTATTTTCCTGCTGATACTTATAACGTTCGTTCAGGCCATTTGAATCGGTTGTCAGGGACAGGACCTCTTCAGCAAAAAAAGCTTCATCAAAGCTTTTCATCGCATCGACAATCATTCGATTGGAAGAGTAGGTGATGACTTGGCTGCCAATTTGTTTAAAATAATTTTCGATTTCAGTTTTTTTACTTTCTCGAAGCGAGATCAGGCGGTTCTTATTGTTTTGCAATAACACTTCGTCGGTTTTATGGATGGAAAACCATGCATATCCAAGCAATGGGATCAAACCCAAGCCCAGAAATATAGCGATCAGTTTTTTGCGAATTGTCCAATTGAAGTTTTGCATAAGCTCCTCTTTCTTATCGATTTAACGGATTTTAGGAAATTTAAAAATTTATTTTGGGAAAAGTATTTCTTGAGTTCACCAATATTATTTTTGCCACCGAGAACATATAAGATGTCTCAAGGGGATATTTTAGGAATTCTTATGCAAAGTTAGGTGCTGAAACAAATAGGATTTTTTACATAATCTCTATTATTTATAGCAAGGGTTGTGCCGTAGGGTGTGTAGGAGAAATGGCTATTGTTTTGTAATGATTTATGGGTTATTGGGAAATGTGGGAAATGAGTTATGTATCAATTTATATACAAAATAGACAGAGGGGGTGGATGATAATATTTACATTGCCTTAATTAATTTCCCAAACTTAATATTTTGAGGGATATCTTGTCTAAAATAACAAGCTGGGGGGATGAGTTGTCTGCAAATTGAGAGAGCGGGTGGAAAAAGAGGGTCATTTTTAGATTAGCTTGTAGATTAGGACCTTTTTAACCTTATTGTGACAAAACTTCTAAGAAAATTTCACTATTTGGAAGAAGTAATCTTAAAGCTGGCAACTTATGTAAAAAATTTTATTCAAAAAAATCCCCCCGCCTTGAGGCGAGGGGTCGTAATTCTTTTAAGGTTCAAGATTCAGATTTTAAATTTAGACACAAGGCTCTGAAGATCGACCGCGAGTTTAGAAAGCTCGTTCGCGGCGTCTTTGGTCTGGCTGGAGCCTTGCGTTGTTTCCTCAGAGGCTGTTGAGACCCCAGCAATATTTTGCGAAATTTCACCCACCCCTTTGGCCGCTTCCGAAACATTACGCGTCATTTCATTCGTGGTTGCGCTTTGTTCCTCTACAGCACTGGCGATGGTGCTTGAAATATCATTGATCGTGTTAATGATGGTGCTGATCTCGCCTATGGCATCCACTGCGTTACTTGAGTCCGTTTGAATGGTCTGGACTTTAGCACTGATTTCCTCAGTGGCTTTCGCTGTCTGATTGGCCAGTTCTTTCACCTCATTGGCGACTACTGCAAACCCCTTACCGGCTTCACCCGCTCGGGCGGCTTCGATGGTTGCGTTCAAGGCCAAAAGGTTGGTTTGTTCCGCGATGGAGGTAATCACTTTTACCACTTCACCAATTTCTTTAGAACTAACACCGAGGGTGCTGATGGTATCATTGGTTTTTCTGGCAACCTCTACGGCTTCGTTTGAAACCTTGGCTGCCTGGGTGGCATTGTTTGATATTTCTCCAATGCTGGCACTCATCTCTTCGGCTCCGGTGGCAACGGTCTGGACATTGGCACCGACCTGTTCACTAGCGGCGGCGACCACACCCGCTTGCGCGGAAGTCTCTTCAGCGTTGGCAGACATGGTTGTGCTGGTTGCGGTGAGCTCCTCGGCGGCGGCGCTTACTGATTCAGCATTTTTGCTGATTTCGCTGATGTCATTTTTTAGACTGGTGAAGAAACTTTTCAACCTTTCACCAATTTGACCCAGGTCATCGGACCCGGTTACATCAATTTCAGGAGTCAGGTCGCCTTGACTGGCGGCATTGACCACATCTAGAATTTTATTCACTTTGTGAATTTTATCTGTAATTTCAGTGGCGAACTTAACGACCTTATAGGGTTTTCCTTCGGGGTCAAAAATAGGATTGTAGGAAGCCTGGATATAAATTTCTTTTCCACCTTTTCCGAGACGTTTGTATTCGCCTGAATCGAATTCACCGCGATTGAGTTTTTCCCAGAACTGCCGGTACTCATTGCTATTGGCGTAGTCGCTTTCACAGAAATTTCTGTGGTGCACCCCAACGGCTTCGCTCAGGGTATAGCCCATGAC
>JABHBK010000042.1 GCA_018673915.1 Nitrospina sp.
GTGTTCATTATAATACCAAAAGGCCACATACGAGCCTGGGGTATCGACCGCCAGCACCAGAAACGATACAGATTCCAAACACAATTATGACTTATGAGAACTGAATCCTAAATCTGGTATAAATAGTGGGGTCTGGTCAATTTCACCTTCAACAAGCGCAACGCCCCATATAGCATTGGATTGTCGACACTTTTCAAGAAAATTGGGCAGAGGTCGGATGCAGTCTATAGGCAAGACCCGGACTTCATCAACATTATCGACTAAAATTCTGCGCCCATTTTTCAAATATAAAATCCGGGGAGCCTGATAAGTTATCTGGCGACCAGGAAAAGGAAATTCCTCATGGAAGCGGACGATGTTTTCCTCAATGTCTTCATTGCGGCCAGGATCCGCTACCTCTTTAATCTGTTCCATATCCGCCCCAAACCATACCCCCATGACACTAAATATCAGCGCGTGAAGCTCATCTACTGGAGATTCGCAATCTTCTTCATTAGCGGAAATACCAACGAGATTATCCATAATTGCAAAAAGTGCTCATGCTATTAGATTGCTATTTTTTCGAATATTCGGTCAACGTTCAACAGGGTTACGTTATGGTTTTTATATTTAATTTCCCCAATTACAAATGGTTTTATATTGTCGTGAAGAGTGGCAAGGGGAGATTCTATAGAACTTTCTGGGACATCAAGCACATCCTCCACCGAACCCACCAGAATCCCGGTGCGTATTCCTTGTGCCGAAACAATGATAACGCGATTTTCTTTTGATTCGGGTTGAGGCTGAAAACCCAAAAAACCGTTGATATTCATCACGGATTCAATATCGCCCCGGACATTTGCTATTCCTAATATATATTCCGGCGAACCCGGAACGAAATTGATTTTTTCCAAAGTCAGAATTTCTTTAATGTTTGCGCTATAAAAGGCAAAAAAATCTTCATGAAGAGTAAAGATGACCAGCTTGATTTCTTTCTCATCCACATTTACTATCTGGTTCAGGTCTTGATTTTGTTTAACCTTCTCCAGAAGCTCTTGGCTTTTACCTTTTTTGCCCTGCGGCGACATTATTGAGCACCAACTTTTCGGGATTTTGGGAAGCTCAAGTATATGCCCTTAGATTTTAAATTACAACAAGTTCCTGTCTATATGGGGGGTAGCGAGAGGTGGGCTTTGTGTCTTTGAATAGAGTTTATTAATGGGTATGAATAAACTGTCTTAAACATTGTTTCTCTAGGAATAATTAAATTCTTCAGCAAACTTATAAATGGATCCATCACGAATCCCTATTTCATATATTTGGGTCTCACGGAAAAGAACCTCACTTTGTATCCGCCATAGCTGTCATAAAGGCCCCCAAATGAGAAATATCTCCCTTTTGTTATTTCTCTGGGTAGTGGGCGTTTGGTTCAGAGAAAAAGAAAATAAAGCGAAAATTTTCGTGCTCTGATCAAAGATCTTTTTCAATGTCCCCCTCTACAGAGGCTACCAGCGATTCAATTTCCAGCAATCTATCCTGATCCGGCTTTTCCCAAAGGCCTCGATTTGCTGCCTCCAGTAATCGCTCCCCCATGGCTCGAATAGCCCAAGGGTTTTTCTCTCTTAAAAACTCCTGAGTGTCAGGGTCCATTAGATATTTTTCCGAAACTCCTTCATACATGTGGTCGTCAATGACATCTGTTGTTGCATCGTACCCAAACATATAATCGAGTGTGGCGGCCATTTCGAGCCCGCCTTTATAACCATGTTGTTTCATGGCGTTAATCCATTTTGGATTGACGACCCGAGCCCGATATACCTGGCGGACTTCTTCCTTCAAGCTTTTAATTTTTACCGCGGCAGGGTTCGAGGAGTCGCCAAAATATTCCTTAACTTTTCCTTTGCCCTGTCCAGTTTTGATTTGATTGACGGCATTGATCAAGCCGCCATGAAACTGGAGGTAATCATCAGAATCAAAAATATCATGTTCTCTATTGTCTTGATTCTGGGATACAACATCCATTTGGGAAAGCTGTTGTTTGAATTCCTCTTTCTTTTCTATCCCATAGTCATCACGGGTATAGGCAAACCCGCTCCAGTTGACAAAGATGTCTGCTAGATCCTGCTTGGTTTCCCAGTTTTTTGAATTGATAGCTTCTAAAATTCCTGTCCCATATCTTCCTGGAGCAGCTCCAAAAATACGAAAGATATTTTCGGACTTGGATTCCAGATAATGCTTCCTGACAAAATTCATATCGACCGGTTCTTCGAGGTTGGCAACTAAATTTATAGCTTTATCCATCAATTCCACGAGGTTTGGAAAAGCATCCCTGAAAAATCCACTAATGCGAATACATACATCGACTCTCGGTCGCTTTAACTCTTCCAGTGGAATAGCTTCGACACCAATAACTCTTTTATTTTCCGGTTTCCAGACAGGTTTGACTCCTAGCAGATAAAGAATTTGAGCGATATCATCTCCCTTGGTCCTCATGTTGGAAGTGCCCCAAAGGATCATTGCAACGGATTCAGGAAAACTCCCTGATTCCATTTCATATCTATTTAATAGACCCTCCGCCAATTTTTTTCCCATGATCCAAGATGTGGTCGTGGGAAGAGAATGAATATCGACAGAATAAAAATTTCGCCCTGTCGGGAGAATGGTAGCCATTCCTCGAGTGGGGGCTCCCGAAGGCCCGGGTTCTATGAATTTTCCATTCAGCCCATCGAGAAGGTGAGTCAGTTCATCACCCACTTGTTTCAACTTTGGATAGATATCTTTTAATATGAAATTAATGGTGCTGGATAAATTCGGAATATGAACGCCAAATAATGATTTGATGCGTTCGTCAATGTCATCTCGGATATTATGTTGATGACAATGCTCGAGAATTGCAAAAGAAAGGGTGTCGAACATTTGCAATAATTCGCCACGGCTCTCAACCGATTTCCCGTAAAAGTTCAATAAAGTTTCGGGAATTTTACAATCCAACTCCACCGCCTGGTTAATGAAATAAGAGGTGTCATGGATACCACAAAATTCCATAAAGCAGGATTGGGTGCCCATATAGGGAGGGGTGTCAATTCGCGCCAAACTGACAAACATGTTGATGAGTTGATCTCCTTCAGGAACCTTCCCCAGTATATGCAGGCCTTCCCGAATCTGTGTATTGCCAATTTCACATAGAAAACCGTTGATGGCCTTTCTGTATTCTTTGAAATTTTCAGGGGGTTTTTCAAAACCCAGATCATGATTGATGTGGTTGGAGTCACATAACTCCCATATTTGATTTTGCACAATTTCCAGTTTATCGGGATCGACGCTTTGAATATATGTCCACTCCTCAATCAATTGTTCTATTCGAGCCAGGTCGTCATACAGGTCGGCCCTTGTCATGGGGGGAACCATGTGGTCGACTAAAACAGAATGTGTACGCCGTTTTGCTTGCGAGCCTTCGCCAGGGTTATTGATAATGAAATAATAAAAGAAAGGAAGATCATAAATAGCCAGGTCGGGGTAGCAGGTTTCTGCGAGGGCCACAGACTTTCCTGGCAACCATTCCAGATTTCCATGTTTCCCCATATGAATGACAGCATCCGCTTTAAATCCTTCATTGAGCCATCGGTAAAAAGCCAAGTAGTGATGAGTGGGAACAATTTCAGGGCTATGGTAAATAGCAACGGGGTTCTCGCCAAACCCTCGCGGGGGTTGTATGCCGACAAACACATTTTTAAAAAATATACCCGGTAAATAAAACTTCCCCTTATGGGTATAAACATTACCAGGTGGTTGACCCCAATCTTTTGCCATTTCGGCCTGATTCTTTTCGGGAAAAGACTCATGCCAAATTTGATAGTCCTTTGATTCCACCTGAGCAGGAGCTAATTCAATTTGGGTTTCAGTTAAAAACTCCGTGTCGTAGGTAACCTGATCAATGAGAGAGTGAATCAGCGCATCACCGGATTCTGGAATTTCGTCTATATCATATCCACTGTCCTTAAGTTCCCTCAGTACCTGAATCAGGGATGCCGGGGTGTCTAATCCTACTGCATTACCGATCCGGGCATTTTGAGTGGGATAATTAGTGAGAATGATGGCGACTTTTTTATCCTTATTTTTTTTAAACGCCAGTTCAGCGTAGTTATTAGCCAGAGAAACTAGCCGGTCGATGCGCTCAGGATCTCCTTTATATAAGGGAACGGTTTTTCCATTTTTTAGAACCTCCTCGACAAACCCTATGGGGTGGGCAATGATTTTTCCGTCAAACTCTGGCATAACTACTTTCATGGCCATATCGCGAGGGTTCATTCCTTTTGGGTTATCAAGCCAGTTGGTATGAGACTCTGAACTGTACAGGGCATGGAGTACCGGACAATTTAATCGGGAGAACAACCCGTCTTCATTGACCCGTGATACATTTCCGGTAGTGGAAACATCCACTGTGGCGTAGGACAAACAATCGATGATCACATCGGCGATATTTTCTTTATGGTTACCTTTTAGAAGCTGTCTAATCGGGTGAATATCATCATCATTGGGTTGCTTCATCATACTGCAAAAAATGGGTAAGGCTATGGACCCGGATTTTTCAATCGCATTGATGGCAGATTGAATGGGTTCAAAATCATTAGCCAGAAAATGGGAACGGTAAAAAAGAATTGCTATGACTTTCTTTTTTGAGTTTTCCGATTTTAAGTTAGCAAGGATATCTCGATAATTGGGAAGCGTACCGAATTCAGGATAAGCTTCTGGCTCAATCCATCCCAACGATGTTCCCAAGTAAAGATCGCTCAAATACTTTAAAGATTCTTTGAGATTTTGGGATGAAAATGATTCGTAATAAGAAATAAGTTGATTACAAACATCGAGAGGGCCAGTGGATAAGGATAGTACAGACGGATCATCGTTCTTAAACCCTGGGAGGCAGAGAAAAGGGATGCGATTCTTCTTGGCGATAGAATTGATACGCATCAACATTTCGCCCTGGAAAGAAAGCCCACCAAAATTTCTTGATACTAAAACATCATTGGAGTTTAGTCTTGATTCGACCTGGGGGAAATCCGAAAGGTAGTTGACCTCGGCCTCGATCCCTAAAGCTTTAATTTCATCAATGTTTTCAGAGAAGAGATGGAAGTCCGATGAGACAGACACAAAAAAGTATATTGCCATATTTAATTAAAGAGAAATCTTTCCTTGAAGAAGGGTGTCTTCCATAACCATATACCGCCCCTCAAATATGCGGACCATTTTTTGTAGCAGAAAGGAACGATTAAATTTTTGATTGGAATCCACAACAAAATTATTGAGGCTAAGTTTTTTGATGCGCTTGCCCAGCCAATTTAAATCTTCATTCATGGAATTGCGGAAGGGAACATTTATTCTTCCATCGGATATAACTACAAGCAAATTGGTCAGGAATTTGTTTTGTTTGTGGAAACTCTCAACCAGGTTCAGGGCGCTATCGATTGCATGTAGCAAGGGGGTTTTCCCTTTTGCCTTGATGGAATCCATCACTTGGTCAATCTTCATAAAATTGCGAGTGGGTTTCAAAACCACCTGTGCGCAGTTCCCCTGAGTTCCGACAACGGCCACGTAATTTTTCTTTTGGTAACCATTTTTTAAAATTCTTTGCATCAGACCCTTTGCGTAGGAAAGGCGTTGCAGGGTTCCCATGGATGCTGAAGTATCCACAACAAGAACATGGAGTTCCTTTCTCCCTGAGATTCTACGTTTAAAGCGAAGATCATTGGGGTCGATTTCCGAAAGCCTTTTTTTTCCTCGACGAATTCCTTTGACCAGGGAGGGGAAAAAAGCAATCTCTGACTGATTAGCTGCTCGCGCATTAGAATCCATCGAGCCTATTACTTTACCGCGCCGGACCTTTTGTGATTTGTCCAAGGTTTTTCCGTGGGTATTCGTATTCGTGGTGTCGGTAATAATATCCAGAGTTTCGAAATTTTGAGTTGCTGGCGATTGTTCGGCTTGGAAAGATTGCGGTTCACTTCCAGACGGCTTATCTTTTGCTTCATTATTGGTTAGATTGTCCCCCTGATTATCGGGCTGACTGTTCCCATCAGGAGGAGGAGTGGGAAGAGAATCTGTGCGGTGATTCAGAGCATATTCAGCGGCGCGATATATATCTCCTTCATTTACCTCAAGTCTTCCCGAATAGGCAGTGAGAGTTTTAGCGGTTTTGGATATGATTATATCCACGCGATGCCCTTCTACATTAGCTTGCAACGCAATGTTAATGGCCAACTCCAAATACTTTTCGCTCAGCACAACCTTGGGTAGAAGTTGTTTGGCTTTCTCGATCGATTCACCAATGCTAATTTCATTTGGTTGCCATTTATCAGAAAAGCTTTGCTTTTCCTCTTCCCATTCCAACCTTCGACAAACAATATCTTTTCTGATAGCTATATCTGTTTCAGTAGTGATTTTTGCGGATATACCAAATCTGTCCAATAATTGGGGGCGTAATTCCCCTTCTTCAGGATTCATAGTTCCAACAAGAATAAAGTTAGCCGGGTGTTCATGGCTGACACCCTCTCTTTCGATTCGATTGACTCCCATAGCCGCCGCATCGAGAATTACATCCACCAGATGGTCTTCCAGCAAATTCACTTCATCGATATAAATGATTCCGTTGTTTGCCTTGTGTAATAGACCATATTCAATTTGAATTTTTTCAGTTTTCAGGGTGTCGGGAATATTTATGGTTCCAACTATCATTTCTTCAGTGGCTGATAGGGGGAGTTCAACCAAGGGGACATCCTTGTTTGAAGTGTTCAGTCCCAGTATATTCTTCAACCCTCGAACAGCGGTGGATTTCGCAGTTCCCTTTTCTCCGAAAATTAATACTCCACCAATGGAAGGATTGATGGCATTCAGGATAAGGGCTTCTTTTAATTTTTCCTGACCAACGATTGCAGAAAATGGGAAGTAGGGAACAGTCATAGTGGTCTCAAAATCTCAATGGGTACTATTTATATTCAAGATTGTTTCAAATTATTTATGGAAGAAATTACCATGATAGAAACATCGGAGAATTTTTCTGTGCAATTTTCTAATGTTCTGCTATAAGACTTTTCTTCCGGCCAAGTCAGATGTTCAAATACATTTACTTCGGTTTTGGGAGGAATCCCTTGCTCAATCAAATAGCGGCTGATTTCAGCCGGCATAAAATCCCATGGCAAGGGGATGACGATTGCGGCCTTGCCAAGTTTTAGGGCCGAGACTAAAAATTCTTTATCCTTGGAAATATCGCCGCGCTTATGAAATGTCAGAAATACGCTTGTCTCAAACGCAGTTAAAGTTTTGGATGCTGCCATTTGGGCGGAGCTGATCCCAGGGATGATTATGGGGTCAGGTTCATGGCAATCATTGTGGATTCTTTCCAGATATTCATATCCGGAAAAATTCACGTCCCCCATAAAGCAAACCACACAAACTTTTCCTTCTCTGGAGTATTTGCCGACTTGCTCAAGTTTTTCACTTTGGTCTTTGTACCCCATCGATACTCGGGTCGCATTGGGGTTAAAGTGTTTCTCAGCTAAATTCAAAACCGTTTCAAACCCGGAAATAACATCAGCTTCTTTTAACAACAAAACAGTTTTATGAGGCAACATGTCGGGGTCGCCCGGGCCAATTCCTACGGCATAAATCATATTTAAGTTCCTAACAACTTGATTCCAATAGTTACAGAAAAGATAGCGACGACAAATCTGACTTTGGGTAAATAGCCAGAAAAGCGTTTATTTAAACCAAAGCTCTGCAAGAATAGACCGTACAACCCCATAGTAAGGATCATTCCACAACAAAATAAGCCTACATAGGTAAACACAGAGATAATTGATTTGGTAAGGGCAACGGGGATCAGTAAAACAATAGAAGCCGACCCCGCTATGCCATGCAAAACTCCCATGCCAAACAAAGCGGACCCGGAAAACTCCGTATGTCTATGGCCCAGCTTTTTCAGCCTGGCGCTTTGTCTCAACTCTTGAAAAAAAACAACCATACCAATAAAGATCATGGTGGCTCCTACCATTTGTTCGGCCGAAGTACTCATTAGAGCCATGAATGCTGAGTTCAGAGAAAATACCAGCGCGGACAACACCAAAAGGGTAAAGCTATGTCCTAATGCCCATTGAAGGGCCAGTCGTATGGATTTTTTCAGCGAGTTTTTATGCAATACTAAATTGGATACAGTTACAATATGATCCGCTTCCAACGCATGTAGACAGCCTAGCAATAACCCGCCTGCTAAAAACCAGATTTGTTCCATAGATACTCTTTAATTAAAAGATAAACTCAAAAAATTGACCCCGTAGTGGCTCACACCACCAAAGAATCACAGGTCCTCACTAGGAATTATTTATATATTCTATTATTTCATTCTTATCGCTAAACGAAATGGGATAATTCATTTTTGGCCGTTTAATAATAATAACGGGCACTCCCAACTCTTTTGCCGCAGCTATTTTTTGGGGCACCCCGCCTTCCTTTCCCGACGATTTTGTGATCAGGCAATCAATGGAGAAATTATCCATCATTGCTCGATTCATAGAAATACTGAATGGACCCTGAATGGCAATGATTCTATCAGGCGCGACCCCTTTGGACAATAAATGTTCAATCAATTGAGGGTCTGGGAGCATTCTAATATAGATTCGGTCCAAGAAGTCATCACGCAGAAAAGGTTCGATATTTTTGGAGCCCAGGGTCAATAGAATTTGTTTGCCCAGAGTTTTAGCCATTTCTGCGGCTTGTTCAATATCATTTACAAAGTGAATATTATCTCCTGCTATAGATTCCTCGGGGCGTTCGAATCGAATATAAGGGATCTTCTGGGTACGACATAAACTCATCAGGTTTTCACTGATTTCCAAGGCATAAGGATGAGTTGCATCGATTACCTGTGAGGGAGCCTCTGATTCTGCCCGCTCAAAAATTGCACTCTTGTTCATTCTTCCTGTTTCAATAACTTCTGAGGGTAAAGTTCCTAGTGCCACTTTTCTTCCATATTGGGTGGCCACAAATACTTTTAATCGGTTGTTTTGTGATAATAAATCCTGGGCAATATGATTTCCATCCGAGGTGCCGGAGAATAGCCATAGCAGTTTATTTTTCATTATTAAAAGAATAGCCGCGTTGTGTGACCATTTTATTATGCACTACCCGTGTTGCATCATTTCCCAAGACTAGCGTTGTCAACATATCAAATTGCATCGAGAACAAATCTTCAAAAGCTACGATCTGATTTTTTTCTTCAGGCCGGAAAGCGTTTGAAACAATCCCGCAAGGAGTTTGAGGCGAACGATGGGGTCTGAATTTTCCCAGGACCTCATAGACCAATTCTTTTCTTTTGGAGCTTTGGACATTATATAGGACAGAAACGAAGCCTCCTTTTCCTGCAAACCCGGCTCTTTCCAAAATTGTTTCTTTGGGAACCAATAAATCGGAAAGAGACAACGTCAGAAAATCATGGGCCAAAGGAGCGCCTAATATGGATGCACAAGCATTTGCGGAAGTTATGCCAGGAATAATCTCATATTCGATTTCCAGATTGTTATCCCCCAGTCTTTCAAGGGCGAGTCCGCCTAATCCATATATGCCTATATCTCCACTGGAAATTAGGCTGACATTATTTCCTTCAACAGTCTTGTTGATTGCCAGGTCAACCCGCTCAATTTCTTTTCCCCATGGGCTGGCGATGTGCATTTTATCTGCGATCAAGGTTTGAATTAAATCCAGATACAATTGATGACCAATTATTATTTCGCATTTCTTCAAGGCCTCACAGGCGCGGGGTGTTATCAAGTCAAGGGCTCCCGGGCCGATAGATACTAAATAAAGTTTTCCCATTGGCTAGGGTCTCCGATCCATGATTTTAAGTTCCTGCGCGAGTGCAACCGCACATCCATTCGCGGTGGTTTTTGGGACTACTAATTCCCCAAAGTGAGAAGCCATCAGGGCTGTTGGTTCACAAACACCCGGAACGCCAATGCTGTCCTCTACAAATTTGGAATGCGAAATCTGAAATTTTGTCGCATTGATTTCATTTGCCGAAAAAATTACCAAGGGCCAATTAAATTCATCAGACAATTTAAGAATGCAGGGCTCTTTTTCTTTTAAGTCAATGGTAGTCATTACCCTGACCTTGTCAGGAAGAACTTTGGCGTTATTTAAAACTTCGACAACGAGTCCTTTTAATGACTCGTAATCGGCGTTTTTTTTACAACCCACACCTAAAACATAGTTCTTCATGGATTCTGTTCCTGTGGTAATTATCGAAACACAACCCGTTTTGCTTGCTACTCTATGCGCCAGTGTATTGGCACCGCCTTCATGTCCCCCAAGAAGCGATATGGCATGACGACCAAACTCATCGCAAACCACGACTCCAGGGCCAGTACGTTTGTCGGGAATCATTGTGCTTAACGAACGCACCACAATGCCGGCGGCCATGATGCAGACAAAGCCTTCGTATTTTAAAAAATTGTCGCTCAGCCAGTCTTTGAATCGGGAATGGTATGCCTTCTCATTCTCATTGATGTCTGAAGATTCAGGGCCCCACAAATCCCAAGTAGGAAAAGACTGGCGAAGTTTGCGAGCAAACTCCAGGCCTTCAGAACGGATCACAACGATGGCGATGTTATTTCGTGCTGACATTTTTTTTCCGAAAGAGGTGAGAATATTCTTTTGAATATAAACGGGAATCCTGAAAATCTTTGGTGTTGAAAACTGCTCCTACCAATATCAGTGCTGTCAGCCGGATTCCTTCTTTTTCCACTTTGTCTGCAATGGTTTCCATATTGCCCCTTATAATTTTTTCATCCTTCCAACTGGCTTTATAGACCACGATTACCGGAGTTTCGCGAGGGTAATGAGCAGATAGTTTTTTAACGACTTCCTTAATTTTATGAATGGATAGGAATAAGCATAACGTGCATTTATGAGAAGCCAGTTTTTCAAGATCCTCATCGGGGGGAACCTCGGTTCTCCCACTGATTCGGGAAAAAATTACGGTTTGTGAAATTTCAGGAAGTGTTAATTCGCTCTTTAAAGTTGCCGCACTGGCCGCTACTGAAGAGACACCCGGGGTTACTTCATATTGGATACCTAGTTCGTCCAAAGCACGCATTTGTTCCGCGATAGCTCCATAAATAGATAGGTCCCCACTTTGTAATCGGGCCACATCCTGGTCTGCGCTCTTGGCCTCTTTATAAATGCTAACTTGCTCTTCAAGGTTTAGTTTTGAAGTGTCATAAATCCGAGCAGATTCTGGAAGGGCAGATAAGATTTCTGGATTGATCAACGACCCTGCATGCATGACATAGGAGCAGGAGTGTAATTGGCGGTTTCCTTTGATGGTCATCAGCTCAACATCACCAGGGCCCGCTCCTATAAAGTAAACTTTCAATGTCCAATCCTCCCTTGAGCCGGAAATTTTCGGATAAGGACGACTGATAAATAGCCGGGTTTATCGTCCTCATTCAGCTCGATTAGATCACGGGTAAGGATTTCATTATCTAAACCAATTCGTTTTCCAAGCGCGCAGTGTTCCAAGATATCCATATCACTTAAAAGATTACGAACCCAATCAAACCGGTCTCCGATTTTCATGAGAACAATATTTTCGTTCTTCTCAATGTGTCCGCGTAATTCGTCAGGGGTTTCGGGGCAGGGGAGGATTAGTATTTTTTCCTTGCCCTGGCCCAAAGGGAAATTCAAGGCTGCGGACAATGCCTGAAAAGAACTTATTCCAGGGTAGGTTGAAATGGGAATTTCAGGCATCAACTCCTTCAAGGCGTTCACGGTATAAGAATAGGTTGAATATATATAAGGATCACCAATGGTAATGTAAACCAGATTCAACTTGTTTTTCAGGTCGGCAATAATTTTTGCGGCGATCTCAAGGTATATTGAACTGAGTAAGCTTTCATCGTTGGACATGGGGTAGTCCAGAAATTCAATTTTATCCTGTTGGATGTCTATATCCTTTATACAAGTCAAAGCTACGGAATTACTGGAGCCCTTGGCGCGGGGGACCAGGACTTTGTCAGCTTTCATCAGCGCGTTGAAGCTTTTCAGGGTAAGAAATTCCTGGGGCCCTGGCCCTACACCTATCCCTGTAAACGTTCCAAAAGTTTCAATCATTGGTTGTTGTCTGCCCTATCAAATTGCCTTTAAAGTCTGCTAACAAAACTTCCACCTTCAACGAATTATCCAGATATCCCGAAACGGCGCTTGAAATTTTTTCGGCCACAGCTTCAAATAATTGATCGCTAAAATGATTCTTTTTGCTGATTTGGATTAAATGTTCCACAGTTCGTGATGATTGCAATTCTTCATTTTTAGCGCTTGGAATAATATTTTCCGCGATTTTTAATATTGTAGGAAGTGCCGATGGGGATTCACTGGAATGAGTGTTCCAATGCCCATCAATTACTTTTGCCAGTTTGCCCGGATGGCCAGCAAAGATAATTGCCTTTACCTTATCTTTTTCCAATTGGTGTTTTTGTTTTAAGTGGTCCAGTGCGAACCCGATAAAATTAGAAACCAGACATATGCGGTTCAGAGGCACTCCTTTTTCTTTGTGGAAAATTTTTTGTCCCCAACGACCTGGGCTGAATACAATGGATTCTGATTGTGTAGCCAGCGCCACATCAATATAAATTTCTACCGATGCTTTCCATGCACTCAGAGACATAGGCTCAACAATTCCTGTTGTCCCAAGGATGGAGATGCCGCCCTGAATTCCCAATCTTGGATTAAAGGTTTTTAAAGCGATTTCCTTTCCATCCAATA
Source organism: Nitrospina sp. (assembly GCA_018673915.1). Lineage (GTDB taxonomy): Bacteria > Nitrospinota > Nitrospinia > Nitrospinales > VA-1 > LS-NOB. The sequence goes on from JABHBK010000042.1 coordinate 12,790, forward strand.
CACTGACCACCACATCCAACCCAGAATTCCCCCAAGCTTCAGGGGAATCCTTAAGAAGTTTATCCAGGTTTTGTCGGATCATCTTTCTGGGGATGGGGTTGATTGCAGGCTCTCCCTTGGGAATTTGGAGTCCCTCTTCGGTTACTGTTCCCACGCCATCTCCTGCATAAAAATGAATGCCTTGTTTGTTTTTATTCGGCTTCACTTCCACTTCCACTTTGCATTTATCGGTTACATCAGGGTCATCGCCTGCATCTTTCGTCACTTGGGCGATTACTCCCTGTTCCGTTTTGCGGCAAAAATTTATAGCGACCCGTAACTTTTCTCCCTCAGGCAAATCTATCTCTATCTGTTTTTCTTCCGATTGAAAAATTAAAAAATGGAGAGCTCCTTTGGCCGCCGCCGCCGCGCAGCTACCGGTAGTAATTCCTCTGACTAATCCATTTGAAGCTGGGATGGTTAAATCAATAAAAGAACCCGACATATAAATCTCCGGTCAAGCATTTGCCTTGAGGGTCCAGATCATTAAGGCATTAAAAATTGAAGCGGCAACTGTCGATCCTCCTCGGGTCCCCTCATTGGTGATGAAGGGAATTTTGTTTTGCCGACTCAATGAAATTTTACTGGACTCTGTCCCCACAAAACCCACAGGGATTCCAATAATCAATTCAGCATCAAGTTGGTTGTTCGCGGAAAGGTCAACAGCTTCCTGGAGGGCCGTGGGGGCATCACCGATAATCAGGACTTTTGGGGAATCCACCTTTTGTTCGGCGAATCGCCTCAATCCTGCTACGGCCCTTGTCGTATTTTCGTCTTCAGCCTTCTTAAATGTTTCCGGATCATGAATCATGCAACAGGTTTTCAGGTTCAGCGTTTTCAGAAGAGCTCTCTTCAAACCTGTCTGCACCATTGTCACATCTGTCCATATCAAAGCCTCATTGGAAATAGCACGAACGGCTGATTGAATGGCACCCTCAGAGATATTGAATCCTTTGATGAACCCGGTATCTCCGGTTGTATGAATTACGCGCTTGAATATTTCGCTGTGTGCTTCGGGGTAGCTGGAAAAGTCTACTAATCCATCAATGATTTCGTAGCTTTTTTTTTCAATAGGGTGTGGTTGGTAGGAGGACATTAATAAGCCATCTCATTTTTTTTGAATACCGTTTATTTGTCGTGATCCGAATGATCATGTGTGTGGTGATGGTCGTGTCCATGGTCGAGACCATGATGACCTTCTATACCTCGGACATGATGATGATGGCCTGCTTGAGGTTCTCCAACTTGATCTTCGAACCCTACCACTTGCTCCCGGTATTTACACATCTGACAATTCATATTCTGGAGGCCGAAAGGTATTTCTCTGGCTCTCTCCATGAATACATCTACAATCAAATCATCATAATTTAGATACGGAGCTTTTAAGAATTCCGTGTCTGGGTACTTTTGCTGAAAATCATCAGTTATGGAGTAGATTCTTTTTGCCAGTATCCCGGTAAAAAGGAAATAGGGAAAAACAATAATTCTCTTAAACCCCATTTTGATGACTCTATCTAAAGCCTCAGGCAACAGGGGTTGAGTGACTCCAATGAAGCTTGTTTCTGACCAGCCAAACCCCATTCCCTCCCATAACATCCGAGACACTTTTACAATATTAGAATTGGAATCAGGGTCACTGCTACCGCGTCCCACGGTCATGAGTAATGTGTCGGACCGTTGGATTTCGCTGGAGGAGGATTTTTCAGCAGACTCAATGCGGTCCGAGCAAACCCTTAAAACCTTTGGGTGGATATCCAGAGGACGACCATATTGAATATTCAGGTCGGGAAACCTTCGAGCAATTGATAAAACCTCACTGGGCATATCATTTTTAGCATGACCCGCGGCCATCAACACTCCAGGAATCACAACAATATTTTTGATTCCATCCTGGACGCATTTAACAATTGCATCATCGATTGTAGGTTTGGCAAACTCCAGAAAGCCGCATTCCACAATTCTCTGAGGTTCTCTCTCCTTGAACTTTGCGGATAAGGTGAGAAACTCCTGAATCCCCTCCTTATCACGGCTTCCATGACCTGCGATACAAATAGCATAGTCATCAGGCAACACCTCGCAAGGTGAGACCTCATGATTAATTTCATCCATTTTCATTTTCCTGAATCAACAATTCGTCGCTGGGGAAATCCCATCGCGCAGTAACTTACAATAAAAGGGCAACTCATATAGCAGGCCCTGATTAGTGGCAATAGTTTTGTCCCTTATAAATGCTGACTCCCCAAGGAAAATTACCGACATCCTTGATCCGCTTTACGCGGTCAGATTCAACATCAATAACGTAAAGAGAATTGTCTGAGGAAGAAGCCACATAAACCTTGGTTCCTGCAGGAGAAGTGCTTGCGGTTTCAAGCCGGGCCCCTTCACCCATATCCAGTTGACCTGTTTTTTTAAGTGCGGAGAAATCGTATATGAAAACCTGACTCGACCCGCGACTAATAACGTATCCTTTGTCATTGCCAAAATTGACCCCCGTCATGTCTGCTCCTGCGGGGAGAGTGGCAAGAAGTGTGTGCGATTGAGCATCAATAATTGAAACCGTTTGATCGCCGTTATTGGGAACAATCATATGTTTTCCATTTGGGGATGCGTAGGCTCTCCAAGGGTCTAACCCTACTGGAATAGTGCGGATTATTTTGTCTGTTGCCGTATCCAAAACCGTTACAGAGTTTGCATCGCCGGTGGCAACATAAGCGTATTTCTCATCAAGAGTTAAGGTAACGTTTGCTACGCCATTTGTTGGGATGGATCGCTCCCGGTGCTTGGACGCCCCAGCTTGATCTCTATCAAAAGATGCCAAGCCTGCAAGCGATCCCACCATAATATCACTGGTAGACAATGACCCATCAACCACTCCCACTAACTGAGCACCCCGGTTGGGGATATATACCTTATTGCCAGAAGCCATTATGGTAGCACCATGAGGTTCGAGAAAACCTTTCAGTCGAGCCACTTCCTGATTCTGATTCAAATCAATTGCTGAAACTGTTCCCCCTTCAATATTTCCAACGTACAACCAACGATTGTCTTTACTGATATCCATATGTTCAGGACCCGATCCCACATTAATATCTTTTGTTTCGTTGGTGTTTAAGTCCATGACGGACACCAGATTATTTGCCGTTGCTGCAATAGCCAATTTTTTCCCATCTGGGGAAAATGCGGTCATATGTGCCTGACTGTTTAGTGCTATTTTCTGTTTGCCAATGACTTCATCCTTTGTCATGTCTACAATTGTCAATTCACTGGCATCACGATTGGTGACTACTACCAGATGCGATAGGTCATGATTCTTCCAGTCAAAAGCAAAAAGATTTATAGGGCTAAAAATAGCAAAGAGACAAAAAATGCTTACAATTTTTTTCATGGCGGAACCTCTCATTAATTTTTGAAATGAATTAGCCAAAATAGTGATTTATATTTTTGGAAAAATTAAAGTATCTATTAAAGACGAAAAAACCTCATTCCTCCCATTGAGGACTGAGGTTGATTGCACCCTGATTTACTTAATCAACTTATTCGCATTAACCTTTTTTATGAAAGGTTCTATGCACTGTTCCAGGCAGGTCTTCTGACTCGCGTTCATCCTACTTTCTGCAACCTTCCCAACACGTAAATGCCAGTGGCTTTAATATGCAGATTTCGTCACGCTCACAGCGGCGGGACCGTGGCTGATTTTCACAGCCTTCCCTTTTCATTTCCTTCTAATGAAGGAAAACCCAAAGCTTATAAATTTCAAACGCCATTATTGTGGAACTTACCTCAATTTACAAGAATTAAATATTATTTCATCCAACTCCCCGCCCAATGTTTATTTAAAGCCTTATTCCTATATTCTCTTGGTTTTAAAGCTGTAATTTTAAGGCCAGCTAAGTAAAATTGAGCGAATTTACTGAAATTGAATCGGGGAGCCAAAAATGCAATTCAAGCACTCTGATTTAATATCATTTTCCTTGAAAATTACGGTTTCAGCTTTACTAAAGATAATTGGAATTCGAATAACGCGATATCAGACAAAGTATGGATCTTTGTTAGGAATTGCCCACGGGAAAATTTAATACCAGGATCCAACATTGATTTTGTTGGAGAAGTCAGAACTTAAAGGCGAAAAAAATAAAAATTTCTTGACTCAATCGTTGAGTTAGGAATAATGACTAAAGTATTTCAGGTTTCTTGAAAGCGAATATTAGAATTTCTTTCAAGAAATAATAGGGAAGGTTGTGAAAATCAGCCACGGTCCCGCCGCTGTGAGCGTGACGAAATCTGCAATGAGCCACTGGTGTTGAGCTGGGAAGGTGCAGAGAGTAGGATGAACGCGAGTCAGAAGACCTGCCTGAAACAATAGGGGTACCATCTATCGTGTGAATCGATGTATGCCCAAACAATGTTGATGAAGTAAATCAGGGTGCAATCAACCTCGAACCTCCATTTGGAGGCCCGAGGTTTTTTTTTGCTCAATTTTTCAGCTAATTTTGAGGCTGAAATAGATTTCCTTATTCAAAATAATGGGAAAAGTCATGATAAAAGTTCTTTTTAGTTTAATTTCTACTTTGATTTTATTGCTCCAGATATTTTCCATCTGTTGGGCTCAAAATGATGCCCATAGAGAAAGTGCTGAAAAAACTTTTCCTCCAGTTTTGGAGTTGAACGAATTACTTGTAACTCCGAGTGTCTTAAATTTTGATTTTTCTTCCGATACAAGTAGTCGCCTGGATCTTCCGGTATTTGAAACCCCGGCCTCAATAACCGTTATCAATAATTCTGAATTAAAACGTGGCGGGTATCAGGAGGTGGGAAAGGTTTTGGAGCGATCCCCCGGATTCGTTTGGGGAAATCCTCCTGCAGAGCCTGCAAATTATTCCATGCGGGGTTTTACGTCTAATCAAGTCATGATCCAACGGGATGGGATCTGGTTGGGTCCGGCTTTGATTACCGGGCGACCTCAGAATGGTTTTAATCTGGACCGGATCGAAGTTCTGAAGGGTCCCGCATCTGTATTGCATGGTCAGGGAGCAATCGGGGCGACCCTTAACATGGTCACCAAGAAACCTGAAATGGGAAACTCGAACTCCTATGAGATTTTGAGTTCCTATGGCCGGTATGACACGGTAAAAGCGGGTGTTGGAGCCGGAGGCCCAATGGGCAAAAATTTATGGTTCCGAATAGATGGAAGTGAATACAGCTCAGATGGATATGTGGATAATGCCGACCCAAAATCAAGAAACTTCATAGGTTCGGTATTGTGGAAACCGAATGATCAATTGGATGTGACCTTTGGTGTCGATTTTCTTGATGACAAATTGCAAAACTATTGGGGCACCCCCCTTGTAACAGAAGCATTCGCCACTCAGCCTCTCACTGGAGTAGTTTCCACTACAGATGGTCGAACTATCGACAAGCGAACGCAGTTTGTGAATTACAACATTTCTGATGAAGTGGCAGATTCATATCAAATGCTGACAACGTTGGATTTAAGTTGGAAGCATAGCAATAAACTTTCTTTTCGCAACTACACCTACTTTTTAAATGCGGATCGGGAATGGCGCAACTCGGAGCAATATACCTTTAACTCCACAACAAATTTGATTGATCGTGATCGTTTTTTTGTAGCCCATGAGCAAATCACTGTCGGTAACCGCATGAGTGCCAAGTATAAAAATACTTTTGCGGGGATGGAAAACCAATATCTGGTTGGAATTGATTCCAGTTATGTGGATTTTGAAAGAAAATCCCAGCCACTCTCAAATGTAACTTCAGTCGATCCCTTTTCCGTGACTCTACCCAGCCAAGATACCTTTGGCAATAGTCCTGCAAGCTTTAGGTTAAATCCTACCCGGATAATTTCGGTTGCAACCTTTTTTGAGGATACTTTGAAGGTCAGTCCAAAATTGAGGCTGGTTGCGGGTCTGCGCCAAGACCATATCGAATTGTTTCGGCTCAACTTTAATGACCCCACCCCCGGAGAATCTTTTGAAAAAACATTTAATCCTTTCAGTTGGCGGCTGGGAGCTGTCTATGAAATTGCTCCATCCTGGAACGCCTACATCCAAATGAGTTCCGGTACCGATCCCCTGGGCGATGATGTGTTTCTTGTGACATCAAGTCAAAACTTTGATCTTTCTACCTCACAACAATGGGAAATGGGATTAAAATCCAGGCTCTTGGATGGAAGGGCGGAAATGGCTGTAGCCGTATACCATATTGAAAGACAAAACACCTTAATCAAGGATTCAAACGATAGTGTTTTGGGCGGTGACGGGAGCCAGAGATCTACCGGTTTTGAACTGGAGGGTTCGTTCTTGGTGACACCAAAATGGAGAGTTGGGGCTAATACTGCTTATACAGATGCTGAATTTGGTGTTTTTGAGAACGTTTCCGGGAATACCCCATCCAATGTTCCTGAGTGGGTGGCCAATGCATGGACCAATTATTCCAGAGTGGCAGGGCTCCCAATTGATGTCGGCGGTAGCTTCAGATACGTGGATGATCGCTTTAATGATAGATTCAATACTGTGAAAATGTTGGCCTACCAAACAGTAGATATTCATGCCACCTATCGAAGTGGGAATGGTCGCTATACCGCAAGGTTGACAAATCTTTTTGATAAAGCTTATGCGTTGTGGGGCGATGAATTTTATAACAACCAGCTAATTCTGGGTTCTCCTCGATCATTTGAAATTAGCGCACAGTTTGATTTTTAATTAAGCCGAGATAAATTTATGCGAATTATAACACTGGCTCATCGGTGGATGGGAGTTGTCCTGTGTTTGTTTTTTGCTGCATGGTTCCTCAGTGGCGCCGTACTCATTTATCATCCCTTCCCCTCCCTTTCTCAAGCCGAACAACTCTCAAAAAAAACCGGGATCGATTTTTCAAAAATCAAAATTACTCCGAAAGAGGCGGTCGGTAAAAATTCGGGTTTTGATCGTTTTCGCTTGATTGATGTCGCAGGCCAACCTGTCTATGTATTGCATCCTCAAATAGGGCCGGTCATAACAATAGGCGCCGATGATGGAAAACCTCTAAATCTTCTGACTGGGGAAACAGCTGGTGAAGTTGCAGAAAAATTTTTAGGAGAACCTGCGTTAAGAATATACGGCCCATTGAATTATGACCAATGGATAGTGCCTAATCGATATGATCCATATCGTCCGTTTTATCGCATTTCAATGCTAGACAAAAAAGACACCGTTTTATACGTTTCCTCTCGTACAGGAGAAGTTCTACAAAAAACTGAGGGTAGTGAGCGAGCCTGGAATTATGTCGGTGCAGTTGTTCATTGGATCTACCCAACAGTTCTACGTAGTAATTGGGCATTATGGGACCAAACGGTTTGGTGTATTTCTTTGTTTGGTGTGGTAACAACCTTGGCAGGACTGTGGTTGGGTGTAGTTCGATTTAGGGAAGCCCAAAAAACGACTCGAACCCATAGCCCTTATAAAGGTTGGTTGCGTATGCACCATATTTTGGGATTGTTCTCTGGAATATTTATTTTTTTCTGGATTTTTAGTGGGTGGTTGTCTATGGATCATGGTCGAATTTTTTCACAGCCAAATCCCAATACAAGACAGATACAAAGTTTTAGCGGAAAACCAATGAAGCAAACCGTTGAACGAATTTCTGTGGAGGCCCTGGAAGCCCTTAAACAATCAAATGAGGTAGAAGTTTTTTCTGTCGGAGGGAAAACATATGTCATGAAAAGTAGCACAAATGGAAAAAAACTATATGAACCTAAAGGCCGTGAAGTTCTTTCCCCCACCGAGTTTACAGAACTGGAATTAATTAATGCGTTAAAGGCGGCTTGGCCCGGCGTGAATATCCAATCCACTCAAAGGCCTGAAAAGTTTGATATCTATGGGCAACTGCGCGAAAGCTCCTTACCCCCCAATACACTCAGAATTATATTGAGTGACCCGATGCAAACTTGGATACATATTGATATGGATTCTGGACAGATTGTGTCGGTTATGAATAGAAGTCGGCGTTTATATCGTTGGTTGTTCAATGGGTTGCACAGTTTGGACTTTCCCGGCTTGGCAAACCATCGGCCATTATGGGATGTATTGATCTTGTCAATGCTTGCAGGAGGCTTTTTTTTCAGTATTACCGGGGTGGTTGTAGGATGGAAGAGACTATTTAATCATTGATATATTATAATTACGTCTCCAACCTATACTCTTACCAAGGCAAATGTTGTTGGGGTTTTTAAATAAAACTATGGGTCTAGGTAAAGTAATTGTTGTCGTAATTTTTGCAATTAATAAATAATTAATAAATGCATCATCAATGAAAATCCGAAAAAGTAAAAGTATATTTTTTCAAAATGCATTCGTCCTTTCCATAATTGCGCATGGAATAGGAATATTCGTTTTGGCTTATTGGACATTTGAAAACGAAATTCCTAAGCCAATACTCGAACCCATTCAAATCAAAACAATTATTTATGAACCTTCATCTAAACCAAAGGTGAAAAAGGCGTCTCCCCTCAAACCGGTAAAGGAGCTTCCTTCAAAATTTGATAGACCTATCCCTTCATTGACACCAGTAATCCAAGAAATAAAGCAGATTCAACCCATTGCTAAAAGTGCGGCATATACTTCAAACCAAAGAGTCTCCCTTACAATCCATGATCCTAAGCCTGTTGAGCCTTTTATGGCTCACGCAAGTAAGCCAGCATTTTTTCAAACAGGAATGGTTGCAAGTATGCAGCCCCTCTCTGTGCAACCCGTTCACATGGTTGAAAGAGTTGGTCCAACTGGAAACTCATTGCAAAGAGTTAAGATTGTGAAATTATCTGACAGATTTAGTGCCGCCACGGTTCCTAACTCCAGTTTTGGAGCCCGTATTATTTCTAATAAGGGTAGCTTGCATACGGTTTCTGTAAAACCAATTCAAGAGGTGAAAAGGATAATTAGGGCTGCTTCTATCAACCAGGTTCAACCCGCTCAATTTGCTTCAATATCTTCCGATTTGGCTGATGCCTCAAAGCAAAGAGAATTTGAGGCTAGGTTAGAACCTTCTGCTAATTCAAGAGAATCAGAAGTTAGGGATGATTCTTCTGACATAGACTTAGAATCTTTAAGGAAAGGTTTTTCAACGGGTGTTTGGAAAAAAATTGCTAAAGCCAAGTACTATCCTCGTATTGCCCAAAATCGAGGGTGGGAGGGAAAGCCTGTAATAGAGTTTCAATTAGGGAAGGATGGGAATTTGTTGGGCTATTCAATTGCTGTCGCTTCACCCTATGAAGTGCTGAATCAGGCCGCTATCGATGCTGTGAAAAATGCAAGCCCGTACCCTAAAATTCCGGAATCCTTCAAGTTAAACTCCATTAGTCTTAAACTTCCTATTTCTTTTAAAATGGATTAACCATGAAATTGGCTAGATTTAATTCAATCATTTTTATTGGGATATTTTTTTCTCTGAGCACTGTTGCTGAAGGAGAGGTGGTTCAGCTTGATAGCGACTTCGATGGAAAACTGGACCAGTGGCATCATAAAACGGCTGACGATAAGCTTGAGAAAGTTGAATACGATAGAAATGGGGATGGCAAAGCGGATCAAGTTGACATATATGAGGCAAATAAAAAACCTGTGCGAGTTGAATTTGATAGAAATTTTGATGGAATTTTTGATCAAATCCAACTCTATTCTCAGGGTTTCTTGCTCACTAAAATAGAAAAGGATTCCCGGTTTTCAGGGTTGTTTGATTGGCATGAGTTTTATAATACGGACAATAAAATAATTCGATTAGAAATAGATCAAAATGGCGATGGAAAGATAGATGTATTTCAGTTCTTTTCTGGAGGAGGAAAAATTAATGAGGTTGAATATGACATTTCCCATGATGGAAACATTGATCGCTGGGAAAAGTTTGGGGAAAATGAGTCCGTAGAATCAGTAGCTTTTGATACCAATCAAGACAGCAAGCCAGACCAATGGCAGTATTTTTTAAATTCCACTCAACTAGAAAAGGTGGAACACGATACTAACTTTGATGGGAAAATCGATCGATGGGAATATTTTAACTCCTCCGGGGAAATTGATCGAATCGAGATTGATCGCAACAATGATGGGAAAGTGGACTTAGTTAAAAAAAAGTAATGTCTGATTCCTTGTCTCTACGCCGCAAAACTGGAATTGAAAAAAAGATTCTTAACGAATTAAATTAAGAGCTAGCGTTATCAGCTTGGAGGTATTTCTTTCTGAGGGGGGCTGCGGCTTCACCTAATTTCCTACTGCGGGACCTATATCTTCGATCGTTTTGCCCATTTCTTCGGCCATTTGTTCCATGCTTTCCCCTAGTCCTCTCATCAATTCTTCGGCTATTTGCTCCATGTCGGGATTCACTCCTTCAGGAAATTGCTGCATGCCTTGGGCCTTTTTTTGATTCTGCGTAGTTCTTTTTTTAGTGGGATTTTTGTTTAAGCTGGTTTTAGGCTTTTCAGTTTTCTTTTTTGGTTTCTTGTTGGTATAGGCGGGTCTGAATTTAAGGGGGACCTTGGTGATGTCATCGGTGAAATGCTGGCCCTTTTCGTCTTTCCATTTATAAAGGACTGCCCAGGCCGGATTAGCCCATAAAAAAAGCAAGAAAGGAATGAAAATCCATTTCAATAAGTTAAGCCTGTTTTTGGACATTAGGATTGTGTCCTTAAAGGTTGCTTTCTGAAATTTATATAGATAATTCATTGTATACCCTGTTGGCCTGATTTTCATACATGAATTAGAGGTAATAGCATATTGAAGTTTTGTCGGGTGTGGGGAACCTCAGTGGGTAGAAATACCCGCCTTTTTGGATATGATTTTCCTGAAAGCAGAGACGGCCTGATCGAGTTCAGCGATTTCGTGTGCGGCAGAAATCTGTATGCGAATGCGGGCAGTGCCTTTGGGGACTACCGGATAGCTGAAACCAACAACGTAGATACCCTCTACCAGTAACTCTTCTGCCATATTTTTTGCCGCCGTAGCATCGCCGATCATGATGGGAATGATAGGGTGGTCGCCGGTTCTGATTTCGAAACCTGCTTCAGAAATTGCGCTGCGGAAGTATTTTACGTTCCCTCGAAGCTTGTTTATTAAAACAAGCGAACTTGAAATGAGTTCTAAAGCTTTAAGAGTAGTGGCTGCAATGACTGGTGACAAGCTGTTGGAAAACAAGTAAGGTCTTGACCGCTGGCGTAAAAGGCCAACGACTTCTTTGCGTCCTGTGGTGAATCCACCTGAGGCTCCCCCTAGAGCTTTGCCAAAAGTTGAAGTGATGATGTCGACGCGTCCCAGAACATTACGATATTCAATACTGCCACGGCCGGTATTGCCAAAAAAACCTGTGGCATGGGAGTCATCGACCATAACTTTAGAGTCATAACGATCTGCAAGATCGCAAATTTCCTCCAGCGGGGCGACATCGCCGTCCATGCTGAAAACTCCATCGGTGGCGATGATTCGGTGTCGATATTTTTGCGCTCTTTTTAATTGGGTTTCCAGAGAATCCATATCGGCATGATTGTAACGAAACCGGTTAGCCTTGCAAAGGCGCACCCCGTCAATGATGCTGGCATGATTCAGCCGGTCACTGATAATTGCATCCTTTTCCGTCAGCAGAGTTTCAAACAGTCCACAGTTGGCATCAAAACATGAGGAATAAAGAATTGTGTCTTGGGTTTGCAGGAATTGAGAAATCTTTTGCTCGAGTTGCTTGTGGATTTCCTGAGTTCCGCAAATAAATCGCACCGAAGCCATGCCGTATCCATATTGTTCCAGGGCCTGTCGTGCGGCATCTAGCATTTCAGGGTGGTTAGCCAATCCGAGATAATTGTTGGCGCAAAAATTTAAAACTTTTTCTCCCTGGGTCGTGGAAAGGTGTACCCCCTGTTGCGACAGCAGTACCCGTTCTTCTTTATATAGACCCGCCTCATGAATCGTTTCCAGTTCAGATCGAAGATGTGCATGGAAACTGTCAGGATTCTGGTCAATCATATTTCAACACTATTTTTGGGTGTGAGGTGATGGCTTTTTCAAAATTTTTTTTATCGAAATCCTTGAACGGAAATACTGTGTCCTTTCCTCGGTTCAAGATGACATCGTAAATTTTATCTTGCAGAGCATGGCCCCTGGACATCAGCAGGTTGCTGGCAATGTACCAGGTCTGAAAAACCTTTCGGCCGACAACGCTGTGCATGGATTTTCCGAATAGAATGATATTTTGAAAGTCTGTCAAGGTGTAGTCGCCAGAGGAAAGGCCGAACAAAATAATATCTCCTCCGGCGCGGGTGGAAGCGATTGCTGTGTTCAAAGCCTGGTTGCTTCCAGACATTTCAAAAGCCACATCAACCCCTTCGCCAAAGCATTGCTTTCGAATTTTATCGGCAATTTCATTATCCGGGGCGGCCCCGGATTTTTTTGTCGGATCCGTAGAGACTCTTAGTGTGGCGTCTACGCCAAGCTCTTCCGCCATTTTCAGATTAGATTTTCCGGGATCAACACCAATGATCATTGAAGCTCCCATTGCTCGGGCGACCAGAATGGTGAAGAGTCCTATTGTTCCGCATCCGAACACGGCCACGGTTTTCCCGCGAAGGTCTACCCGGCTGCAAGCATGTACTGCGTTCCCCAAAGGTTCCTGAATGGCGGCAACCTCGGGACGAATTTTATCCAGATCGGTTCGCCATAATTCTTTTGCTGGCAGTTTGACCTGCTCCGCAAAACAGCCATCGGTGGATATTCCTATAATGAGGTGGTCTGAACAAACATGGGCATCGCCAATTTTGCATTGATGACAAACTCCGCAAAAGATGTGTGATTCTGTAGAAACGATATCACCCGGCTTGTATCCATAATGGTTTTGGGAATAAGAACCCGCTTCGACAATTTCTCCTAAAAATTCATGTCCGCAAATCCTGTATGCCTGGTCTTCCCGGTCCCGCGAGTCGAGAAGCATTTCCTTGAACGCATGGCGAAACCAGATACTTTTATCGGAGCCGCAAAATCCGGTGTAAAGAGGTTTGATTATGCATTGGTTGGAATCGGCAGGGCACCGGGCTTCATCCAGTTCCGGTTCTGGCACATCCGCCAGATTCATTCCAGTTGTTGTCTGCCATTCGTCGCGGGGAATATCCAGAACCAAGGCTTTCATAGCAATTTCTCCGTAAGAGATATTTTAAAACCAATTCAAACCTGTAAAATTCCCCAAGTTCGTCTAACGCTCAGTGGGATAATGTGTGCTCAGGTGCAATACATAGTCTCCTTCATCCTTGATCAACAAAGGAGGTTTACTCTTTTCGCTGGTATCAGGCGGGTGTACCGTATCTGTTGGCGTAGCAGTTTGGGGTTTGGGAATCACCGAAACACGATCTCCAGTTTTCCAGGGTTCAGGTTCCCCAGCTTTTCGTTCGAGTGCAATGATGAGAACGTGATGGCTCACAGCGTTCCATCTGGAGTCACTTTTTCGATTAGCCTTTATGCGCCTTTCTCGTTCTAGGGATTTTGGGGGAGGAAGATTCTTTCGGCGTTCCATCAAACGAGTATCCCTTACCCTTAAAATGATGCCTTCACTGTTATGAGGTGTTCCTGTGAGTTGGGGTGCACCCAAGCCTCCATTAGTTGGAAGTGTCCAGTAGGGAGATTTTATCTTGCTCACGTGTTTTTCTGGTTCCGGTTCCCTATTATGGTCTATGGGTGCAATCAGCATGACTCTTCTCAATATCAGGTTTTAGAATAGATACCCTTATATATATAGGGATATCCCCTATATTAAATATATTCCCTTCCATCGGAATGCGCTATGAATTAAAGGGCTTTAAAGGCCTGATTTGCCATTGGGTGTGTCCTTATGGAATTTTTTGAACAGATTATGATCTAAGATTAAGAAGCGTTAAGACAAACAAAACAGGAACTCAGGCTGAAACTTACTGCCTAAACCCCTTTGTTAGTTATGGAAACGATCCTTAAAATCGCGAAAAAACTGGGCCTAACCGAACGTGAAATTATCCCTTTTGGATCTGATAAAGCCAAGGTTCGCCTTGAGATCCTGAAAAAGTTTCCTGCAAGAGGCAAACTGATTTTAGTATCGGCCATCACTCCCACTCCTGCCGGAGAAGGGAAAACCACCACGACCATTGGCCTGGGCCAGGCGATGGCCCGACTCAATAAATCGGTTTGTCTTGCACTCCGGGAACCTTCATTAGGCCCTTGCCTGGGTATGAAGGGGGGTGCCACGGGTGGCGGATTGAGCCAGGTCTTACCTCGGGAAGATATCAATTTGCATTTTACCGGTGACTTTCATGCCGTGACCTCGGCCCATAACCTGCTTTCAGCAATGCTGGATAATAAAATCTACCATGAAGGATTGTCAGACATTGATCCGAGGCGCATCCTCTGGCGACGCGTTATGGATATGAACGATCGTGCCTTGCGCAATATTGTTATTGGGCTCGGAGGCGTTTTGCAAGGGGTTCCTCGGGAGAGTGGATTCGATATTACTGCTGCCTCTGAAATAATGGCTATATTGTGTCTGGCGGAGACCTATGAAGATTTGAAATCTAGATTGGGGAATATTTTGCTGGCGTTTACTTACAAGGAAGAACCGGTTACTGCAAAATCCCTCAATGCTTCCGGGGCAATGGCGGCCTTGCTCAAAGATGCCTTGCTTCCCAACCTGGTTCAAACCACGGAGGGAGTGCCGGCCTTGATTCATGGAGGCCCTTTCGCAAATATTGCTCATGGTTGCAACTCGGTTCTTGCAACCAAAATGGCTTTGGCCCTTTCTGACTGGACGATCACGGAAGCAGGATTTGGTTTCGATCTAGGCGCGGAAAAGTTTTTCGATATCAAATGTAAAGGGGCAGGACTGGATACCTCAGCAGTTGTTTTGGTTGCGACTTGCAGGGCACTGAAATCCCATGGAGGGGTTGATAAAGCTGACCTCAATAAATTAAATCTGGAGGCTGTTCAAAAGGGACTGCCTAACCTGGACCGGCATGTGGAAAACATTAAACAGTTCTGCGAACCTCCTATAGTTTGCCTCAATCATTTTGATGGCGATTATCCAGAGGAAATTGCGGTGGTCCGAAAACATTGTGAGAACATTCTTCAGGTTCCATTTGCAGTGAGCAACGTCTTTGAAGAAGGAGGAAAGGGCGGAATTGATCTGGCTGAAAAAGTTATCCTCCATTCAGAAAAAAATCTTCAACCTTTCTGTCCGCTTTATGACTGGAATGAAGATGTGAAAACAAAAATATGGAAGGTTGCTAACAAAATGTATGGAGCCGATGAAATAAAATATACCTCCAAAGCCGAAAGAGATCTCAGGTCTATAGAAAAACTCGGGTATCAGAACCTTCCTGTTTGCATTGCCAAAACTCCTGCTTCTTTGTCGGATAACCCGAAGCTTCGAGGCAGGCCAGAGAATTTTGCGGTTACCGTCCGTGAGGTATTAATAGCTGCAGGAGCCGGATTCCTCATTCCTCTAACGGGAGACATACTTAGAATGCCGGGGTTGCCTAAAACCCCTCAGGCAGAGCTTATAGATTTGAGAGGGAAAGATATTACAGGCTTACGTTGAAGGGACTTTATGAATGAAGGGATGGAAACGCTAAGATTACTTTATGTTGCTGTAGGGCCGGGCATTGCTATAGCCGTTTTTATCTACCATTCCAACAAATTCGATAGGGAGCCCAGCAAGCTTGTCATCAAGAGTTTTTTTCTTGGCGGTCTTGCGGTTTTCCCGACCTATTACTTTGAAGGCGTTGCCGAGCAAATATTAGGCATGCAGGCCTTACAGAATGAACATTCTCCTCTTTTTTGGCCCAAGACTATATTCTACGCATTTTTCGGAGTGGCCCTCGCCGAAGAGTTATGCAAATTCCTGTTCTTGAAAGCATTTGTTTTTGATGATCGAGCATTTAACGAACCCTTTGACGGTATTATCTATGGCGGTATGATCGGCTGCGGATTCGCTACCGTGGAAAACATCCTATACGTTTTACCTCAAGGGCAGGCGGTGGGAATTATAAGAATGATAACGGCTGTGCCAGGCCATGCTTTCTTTGGTGTTATTTTGGGATATTTTATGGGCCGGGCGAAGTTCAGTATTAACCGGGCTCGGCACCTGATCCATGGGCTGGTTGTTGTGGTCATGCTTCATGGTCTTTATGATACAGCGGCTTTTTCCAACACCATCTGGTCTGTTTATCTGATTTTCGCAATCATCTTTTTGGGGATTTATTTGGGATTGAAGGCGAAAAGAGAACTGGAAAAACTCGCCACCGTTATTGAATTTTCTGCAAAACAATATTTCCCTCTGAAAGGTCGCAGGAAAAAGGTTCCTCTGCATCTGAGAGATATTCGCTGTCTGTTATCGAAGGGTAAGTTGGTCCCCGAAGACAATCTTGTCGACAAAAAAAGCGGGAAAATAAAATCAATTCGGGAAATTTTTTCTTCAAAAATAATTTCTCAATATAGAGGGCTGCCCAAAGCCCCATTCTCCGGCATGCCTGTAAAATTATTCCTGATTTTTTATCAAGCGACTTTTGGGCTCTATCTGTATTTCTGGTTTCTAGGGAATTATCGAGATTTTACCAGCTATAAAAAATTAAAACTCAATCCAGAGTTGCTGGCATTGGGATTGTTCGTCTTCACGGTTCTTCCCTATTTCTTTTATGGAGTAATTCAGAGAACCTTGAATGTTCAGGAGGTAAATCAAGGAGTAGATATATCTTTAAATTTAGCTGTGGCGGGAATAGAAACGGCCTTTTTGTATTTTCAATTTCAAATGTTCTCAGGTTTTCTGAAAAAAAAACTGGCAAAACCTTTTTCGGTTCCGGTTGTCATCCTGCCACTTTTTATTCTCAGTGGATTGAAAAAGGTGCTGGCACCGACAATTCCCTTTTATATTTTTTGGGAAATGGCTTTGATTCTTCTTCAGGGAGGAGTATTAGCCATCGTTCAAAGGGATTTAAATCTTTATTGGAAGGTTGAAAATGAAAGAGATCAACGAATAAACTGAGGCTGAACCATTTCCAGATAACATTTAACCCAGAGTCAGTAACCATGACCAGAACAAAACTTATTGCTCTTTTTGTGGCCATAGTGGGTTCATTGCTCTACTTTTATAACTATTTCAACCCACCGGAAACTTGGCAAGACCATAATAAAAAAGCTCTGTCCGCCTTTCATGATTCCCGCTACGCAGAGGCTGAAAAGCATTTTGTGCAAGCTCTGGAATTGATAGAAGCATTCCCTCCTAATGACCCTCGTTTTGTTTTCATTCTCTATCAGTTGGCTGAAATATACCGGATCCAATCCAAGTTTGTCGAAGCCGAAAAAATGCTCAAACAGATTCTGTCGGTTGAAGAAAAAAAACTCGGATTTAATCATCCTAATGTGGCTTTAGGACTTAATAATCTTGCAGGAAACTATCGAGAGCGCGGCAGATATGAAGAGGCCGAAACCTTATTGAAGCAGGCTTTGAAGATTCTAGAAGATACTCTGGGTAAGGAGAGTTCACTTGTTGGGAACATTCTCGAGCATTATGCCCACCTGCTTCATAAAATGGGCCGCCATATTGAGGCGGGAAAGTTGGAAAGCCGCTACCAAGCCATTTATTCCAGCCTGAGCAAAGATAATCAATAAAGGTTAGCTGCAAGTCCTGTCCTTCGAGGCCTTTACATTTATAGGGAATATTATATTTTTGATGGTGTCTTATATATAGAGAATAAATACTACATTTTACTGAGCGAGGACCAAATGTAGAGGCTCAGGACAAATGCTAATTATTAGGAGTGTCATTAACTCATTGCTCACAGGTGATTTATGTATAACGTGATTCCAGAATCCATAGCCGAGCAAATTATTGCTAGGAAAATTGAAGAGTGGAACGATAAACGTAAACTTCTCAAGCAAAACCAAACAGAAGTCCATCACTTTGTAGCGGTTACCAGAGACTTTGGATGCCATGAGGAGGAAATCATTCCCCGGTTGGAAGAAACTCTGAGCTGGAATGTTTACGGAAAGAACTTGCTCAACCATATTGCCGAAAGGGAGGAACTTAGCAGAAACTTTTTGGAGACTCTGGATGAGAAAAAACAAACTCAGGTAGATGACTGGGTCAATTACCTGATTCATTCTGGGGCGGTTTTGCAGAAAGATTATGTTTTGCGGATTACCAGATTGATGGAAGCCATTGTGAGGAATGAAAACGCTATCCTTCTAGGCCGGGGAGCTAATTTTATTTTAAAGGGAAGGATGGAAGGTTTAAGAATAAAACTGACGGCTCCGTTTGAGAGCAGGGTTGAAAACATTATGAAAGTGAGGGAACTTACCTCAATTGCCGCTCAACAACTTGTCAGAAAGATGGATATCGAAAGAAACGAGTTCATCAATGCGTATTTTAAAGTGGACCCGAACACTTTTTCCGAATTCGATCTGGCGTTCAATACTTCTATCATCAGTACGGATCTAATTTGTGAGACGATCAAATTTGTTTTGAAGGAAAAAGGGCTCAACCCTTAGCTGGATTTGAAAGAAATAGAATCTTTTGATGGTTGTATTGAAAGAAGTTCCTGAAGGTCCAATATTTTTTCTCAGGAGGGTAAGCGTTTTAAAGTATTTTTGTCGATGTGGTGGAATAGTTCACTCTGACCCTTGATTTGGAGTTGAGTATCCTCTTCATAACTGAAACTATTTGCATCGTGTACGGTGACCTTTAGTTCATAGCGGACTGTTTTAAATTCCTGAACGAGGAATTTGTTAGAGCAAATGCCGTAAGTTTCTGACCCCGCCTCTGCGGCCAGGTGAAATTCCCTGGCTTCCGGTTCCACGGTGCCGCCCGCCATCACCGTTACCCCACGAGGAACGATGAAACATCGCATTACCTGTTTTTCTGAGGGATCCCAAAGCCAGTATCCCAGCTCTTCATGGAAAGGATTTTCCGCTTCCAACCGCCAGGCTGTGGTTGAATATCTTAGCCCGTAAAGAGTCTGGGCGTGGTTATTCACCGGTCCGAAAGGATCCAGCACCAGCCGTTCCCGATATTTATTATTCTCCACTTTCCTGGGATCATCATCGGGTGCTGTGTCGTCCCCTTTATCACCCTCCCAAGTTCCGGCTAATGGAGCCAAAGGCCCAAGATTTTTTATCAATTCATCGTTCATGTTTTGCCTCGCAATAATCTGTTAGTTTCTGACCCAATAAATACATGCGCTAAAGCTTGTTAAATACTCTCAATATTTAGTCATGAAATCAATCAAAGAAATTTTAGCTAAAAATTTTAAACACTGAGTGATTTAAATCGGCGGAACCTGCAAATCTCTTAGATAAGATAGGGTATTTTGTAAAAGATTTAAAAATAGATAGTTTGAGCTGTAAGGTAGTGGGTATTTCGTCTACTAAAGTTGGGAATAAAGTGAGCTTATTAAGGGGCAGATTCGAAATTAAATAAGTAATTGCGATAGGTTATTCTTGAGTGAAATTAAATATGGAGAATATCATATGAAGAAGGCGGTAGTTGCCGATTGGTCAAGCTTAAAGGACTGTGAACCTGCTTATGCTTTGGTCGCGAACGTGGATTTGGTTGTTATTCGCTATGATGAGGAGGTTTCAGTTTTTTATGGGAGATGTCTTCATCGCGGGGCATTATTGGCGGATGGATTTATAAAAGGGCAAAATCTCATTTGCGGAGTCCATTTTTGGGATTTCAAATATGAGACTGGAGTCAGCGAATATGACAACAAAGAAAGGCTACATAAGTTCTCTGCATGGGTTCAAGAGGGGCATGTGTTGGTGGATGAAACAGAGATTGCTAATTGGGAGAAAGAGAACCCGCAGTCTTATAACCGAGACCAATACCTGGGGTTGTATGCGGACACTCATGGGACAGAGGATGAACCTCATACCGGCTTTATTCAGGAGTTGGCAAAAAACGGTTTATCTAAATTAGGTCACCATGGTCGAATGGCTGCTATGGGTGTTCCCAGGCAGGAACTCCCAAAGTGGGAAGATATTCAATTCGTAACTGCACAGTTGGCAAAAATGCCTTTATTGGATGAAGAACCCGTCGAAACAGGGGTGGTGGTAGGTCCCGGCGCAAAAAAACCTCTCAAGCTGGATATTCCTTTATTTGTTTCCGATATGAGTTTTGGTGCTCTTTCTGAGGAAGCCAAAATCGCCTTGGCGATGGGAGCCGAAATGGCCGGCACTGGAATTTGCAGTGGAGAAGGAGGAATGCTTCCTGAAGAGCAGGCGGCAAACAGCCGGTATTTCTATGAGCTTGCTTCCGGTCGATTTGGTTTCTCAATGAATAAGGTAAAACAATGTCAGGCCTTTCATTTTAAAGGAGGGCAGGGTGCGAAAACCGGGACGGGAGGACATTTGCCGGGAGAAAAAGTAAAAGGAAAAATTGCCGAAGTCCGTGGCTTGAATGAAGGAGAACCTGCGATTTCTCCTCCTCGTTTTCCGGACTGGGCAGAGTTGGCACCTGTTAAAGATTTTGCGGCTCAAGTCAAAGAAGAGACCGGAGGAATCCCCATCGGCTACAAGCTATCTGCGCAACATATAGAAAAGGATATCGATGCTGCTTTGGAGGCGGGAGTTGATTATATTATTCTTGATGGGAGGGGCGGCGGAACGGGAGCGGCCCCATTGCTCTTTCGAGACAATATCTCCGTGCCTACTATTCCTGCTTTGGCGAGAGCAAGGAGGCACCTTGACAGTCTGGAACGGAAAGATGTGACATTAATCATCACCGGTGGATTAAGGATCCCGGCCGATTTTGCCAAGGCTCTGGCTCTAGGTGCGGACGCGATAGCCCTCTCAAACTCTGCCCTACAGGCCATTGGTTGTATTGGAATGCGAGCCTGCAATACCAATAACTGTCCCGTTGGTATTGCCACTCAAAAAGATCATCTTAGACAAAGATTAATCATTGATGAATCTGCAAAGCGCCTCAACAACTTTTTTCAGGCTTCCGTTGAATTAATAAAAGTAATGGCGAGAGCTTGTGGTCATAGGCATATCAGTGAATTTGAAATCAATGACCTGACCACCTGGAATCAAAATATGGCAGGTTTGTCGGGAATTCACTATGGTGGCTACAAATAGCATTTCAACTTCTTCCTGAAGTAATACTTTTTCGAGCTTGCTGAATTAACGTTTCCACGATCAACTCATGATGCTTAAGGCAAGAGGCTTTTAGGAATTCTGTGTCAGGATGTTTTCTCTGAAAAGTGTCAGCAAGGGCATGGATTCGTTTGACCCACACTCCTGTAAATAAGAAAAAGGGCAATAGAATGACGCGCTGAAAATTTTGCGGGTTAAGTTTTTCCAACGTATCTTCCAGGGAGTATTGTGAAGACCCGGCAAAGTGAGTAACCGTTTTGCAAAACCCTAGTTTTTGCCCAAATAAACGGAAGCATTTTTCTACCTGGGAGTTGGAGCTTGAATCATGGCTTCCATGGGCAACGGTCATGAGCATTGTTGCAGACCGAGGGAGGGTCTTTTGGGAAATGTTTTCTGCTTGCTCAATTCGATCCTTGCAGACTTCCATGACTTCAGGTTGTGTTCCCAAGGGCTCGGCGTAAAGAATATTAATTTCTGGGTGATCTTGTGAGACTTTGCTGACAGCATCAGGAATATCCTTTTGAGTGTGTTCGCCATGCAATAAAATATTTGGCAATATAATAATATTTTTAATTCCATTTCCATGGCAATTGGATAGAGCTTCGAGGACAGTGGGCTGGGCAAATTCTAAAAAACCATATTTCGTGGTTTGACATATTTTTCTTTCGTGCAATTTTTGCCATAGGGTTAGGAATTCCTGAATGCCTTCCGGGTCACGGCTTCCATGGCCGAGAAGACAAATGGCGTATGTTTCGGGAAGCCTGTCATCGGTAATATTGCCCATGTTGGATTTTTTATTCTGTAGAATGATATTAATTTAATAATAACCGGGTTAGCCGGGATATCGCATGAGTATTTCTGGGCCGACAATTGTTTTATCTGGCTAGCATAAAGTTGTCCCGGTTTGACGAGTCCTTGCTCCGTTGGCTCCAAGCCTGGTTGAAAATTGGAAGGAATATTATGGCATTAACATGGTCTTTGCCTGAAACTGATCCATGGTCCACTCCGTTTGCACAGCTTTTGATGCATCAACTGGAATTGAATCCGGGCGATGTGGTGCTTGATATTGCCGCCGGAGGGGGAATCCCCGCATTTCATATGGCCGAACAAGTTGGAGCCCAGGGAAGTGTTCTGGCGGTGGACATCCATCAGGCGCAGGTGCTTCGAGCCAAATCAATTCAAGGCCGGCATATGCCTTGGTTGCAGTTTGAGGTAGGGGATATGCGCTTTTTACCGGAAACGCTTCCACGTTTTGATCGTATTACGGGGAACCTGTCTTTCATGTTTTTTCGTCCGAATCGTTTTGAAGCCCTAAAAAGCCTGGTTCGATTCTTAAAGCCAGGTGGGCAAATTGTTCTGACTTTTCCATCTCTAGGTACGTTTGACTCGTTATGGGTATGTGTGGATGAGGAGATGAAGCGAGGAAATTTGGAGAAGGAACGAAAAGCTTTGGCCGAGTATATAGAAGAGCGTCCCTCTGCCAATCATGCAAAACAATGGCTGGAGGAACTGGATTTCGAGCGGGTGGAGGTGATCGAGTGGCCGTTGGAAATTTTAACCGGGCCAGGCCGGGAATTTTTAGAGCATCCGCTTTTGCGGGGCGGGTTTTTAGACGATATATATGAGTGTTTTGAAGATCAGAATTTAGCTCATGAATTTATGGATGACCTGTCTCAGGACATAGGTCGTTTCACCCCTCTGTTGGCACAGAGATGCGCTATGTCGGGGTTTCTTCCGGACCAAAAATAGCCCGCTATTCGTTCATTAATGGTAGGATTGTTTATGGATGATGAAGGTAGAGCGGAACTGAAAATGAAAATTGTTGAAGAGATTGAGGTGCAAAAGCACTTGATAGTGAGTTTTACTTCAACTTCCAAACCGGTTGCACCGGATAATGCCATAGGCCGCCTCACTCGAATGGAGGCGATTAGCAGTCAAGGCATTAGCGAGGCTTCGTTGAATTCGGCCCGATCCAAACTTGTCAAACTTGAAAAGGCACTGAGCAAGTTGGATTTGCCTGATTTTGGGATATGCGCTCGATGTTCCAACCCGATTCCGCAAGGTCGCATCATGCTCATGCCGGAAAATGTTCTGTGCGTATCATGCGCTGAAAAAAATTAGCAAACCCAACCCATCATTGCGAACAGGAATACTGTGTTGACGGAACAGGCCAATGAAATATCTCCGCAGGGGCAGGAAGAATTTCTGGTAAGCAGGGCGAGAGAGTTGGTGAAAGACCTCTTTCAACCCAACCCTTTTATTTACTGGTCTGATTTTTTATTCAGTGCTTTTCTGGGATGGGGAGCTTTTGTGTTGACCCTGAGCGTCCCGGCTTATTCAATCCAGCAAATTCTGCTTTTAGGCGTCTCCTGTTTGGCCTTGTACCGGGCAGTATTATTCACTCATGAAATTGCCCATTTTAAAAAAGGAACATTCAAGGTGTTTGGTTGGGTTTGGAATACGCTTTGTGGTTTTCCTTTAATGGTACCTACCTTTCTTTACCAATCAGTTCATTTTGACCATCATAAACAAAATTTTTATGGGACCCAAAAAGATGGAGAATACTTTCCTTTCGCATTAAAGGGAAAGAGTTTGATTGTCATTCATGTTCTTTTTTCATTTTTAGTACCTATTATGTTTTTGGTGCGTTTTTCAGTTTTAGCACCTCTATCCCTGATCGATAAAAGACTGAGAAAATTTTTGTTGGCTAGGATGTCGGCCCTGATCATTGATATGGATTATCAGCGTCCGGAATCTTCTTGGAAGAATGAAAAAGGTTGGAAAATTCAGGAGTTTCTAACATTTTGTTTTGCTTGGATTTTTATCGGGGCCCTTGTGGCAAAAATAATTCCTGCGGCAGCCCTATTCCTGTGGTATTGTGTTAGTGCTTTGATTTTTATGGTTAATTCCATAAGGACACTGGCGGCTCATCGCTACCAAAACCCCGAGGGGAAGGGGATGAGCTACCCAAACCAAATGCTGGACTCGGTCAATATTCCTGGGAATGGATGGACGACTCCTTTATGGGCTCCAGTAGGACTTCGCTTTCATGCAACGCATCACCTGTTTCCTGACTTGCCTTATCACGTTTTAGGAGAGGCGCACCGAAGACTGATTCAGGATCAGGGAGAAAGTTCCCTATATGGTCAAACTGTTTGTTCGGGTTTACTTCCCGCGCTTACCCGGTTGTGGAACCATGCCAGAGGATGAAACATAGAATAAGGCTCAAATTAAATAAATATTTCCGGTGAGAAAACTATGACAAAACCTTTTTCCCTGCTTAATGAGCTTGAAAATGAAGACGGAGAACCCTCTCATTTAAAGAGAGGCAAAATTATCTCTTTACTAAAAGAGAAATTTGATTTTGAGAATACCCATTTACGCCCCCCCAACAGTAAAGACAAAGGAATCCTGGCAAAATGTTTTGGCTATTTTGCTCCCGATCAAGCTAAAGAATTGGGGATCTATCCGTATTTCAAGGAAATCCAGGAGATTGATGGTTGCCGTGTTGTTATTGATGGGAAAGAAGCCATTTCTGTTTCTACCAATAACTATCTGGGGCTGGCTCAAGAGGCCCGCGTAATCTCAGCAGCTCGAGAGGCGTTGGATAAATTTGGCATTGGGTGTACAGGCAGCCGTTTTCTTAATGGTACCTTCAATTTGCATAAAACTTTAGAAAGAGAGCTTTCATCTTTCTTGAGCCGGGAAGATACTATCGTCATGTCTACAGGTTTCCAGGCAAATCAGGGAACTATTGCCTGTCTATTAGGGAGAAGGGACGTAGCTTTTTCAGATCGGGAAAACCATGCAAGTATCTATGAGGGGTGCGGAGTAGCGCAGGGGAAGACCGTCCGGTATCACCACAATGATATGGACCATTTGGAATATTATTTGAAAAAGTATTCAGATGTTGAAGGTAAGATTATTGTCACCGATAGCGTATTCAGTATGAGTGGTGATATTGCCAACCTTCCTGCCATTGTGAAGCTTGCGAAAGACCATGGTGCAAGCGTTATGGTTGATGAGGCTCACGGCCTGGGTGTCATGGGTGAACATGGAAGAGGTGTTGCTAGCTATTACAATCTGGAAGACGAAATAGATATTTATATGGGAACGTTTTCCAAAAGTCTGGGGTCGATCGGCGGCTTTATTTCGGCAAAGTCCAAGATCGTCGAGTTCATTCGACACAAAGCTTCAGCATTTATTTTTACTGCGGCTTTACCGCCCGCATCGGTAGCTGGTGTCATTGCGGGTCTGGATATCATGATTAATGAGCCGGAACGCATCAACCTGTTGCGGGAAAATACTACTTATATCAAAAGAGGATTTTTTGATATGGGCTTTCAGGTGAATAACAATTCCATTCCTATTGTTCCCATTAAAATTGGAGAAGAAGCCCTCACGCTTTATTTAAACAGGCTCTTGTTTGACGAGGGGGTTTTTGCGGGAGTTGCGGTATCGCCAGTTGTGCCACCCCTCAATGCTATGATTCGGACCAGCTATACCTCCGTCCACAACCAAAAGGACCTTGATAAAGTCCTCGGCTCGTTCAAAAAACTTGGGATAAAATTGGGTATCATTCCCAAGGAATAATGGGTCTTATCAAGGTTGAAACCCGTCAGGACCGAGGGCAATTCGTCCGCCTACCCTGGAAAATTTATGAAAACGATCCAAACTGGGTTCCTCCTCTCATCCGGGAACGTGAAAAATTCCTGGACCCTAAAATCAATCCCTTTTTCGAACATGCAGAAGTCGATCTTTTTTTGGCGATGGATGCTGACCGCGAGCCCGTCGGGAGGATCGCTCTGATCCATGACCGGAACTACCATGCCCTTCACTCAGATTCTGTGGGCATGTTCGGCATGTTTGAGTCGGTGGATGACCCGAGCATCTCTGCTCTATTATTGGATAAGGCTCATCAGTGGTGCATGGAGAAAGGGTTTTCCCGTCTTATGGGACCGATGAACCTGTCGACCAATCACGAATGTGGTTTGCTGATAAAAGGGTTTGACTCACCCACGATGTTTGGAATTCCCTATAATCCTGATTATTATGAAAAACATTTTGAAGCTTGGGGTCTGCAAAAAGCCAAAGACCTTTTGGCCATGCGGCTGGACTTGATTAAGGTTCCGGATTATCTGGAGCGAGCCGCAGGAAAGATTAAGCGAAGAAATCGTTTCAATGTCAGATATCTGGATCTGGACCGGTTTGAAAAGGAAATTTCCGTTCTTTGGGATATTTACAACTCGGCATGGAGTGTGAATTGGGGTTTCGTACCCATGACACAAAAAGAGTTTGAGTTTTCTGCTCGGGAAATGAAATCCATCGTGCAACCTGAGTCTTGTTTGATTGCTGAAGTCGAGGGCGAACCGGCAGGTTTTTCTTTAGCTCTGCCAGATGTCAATCAAGTGCTCCGGGAATTGGATGGGAGGCTCTTTCCATTTGGATGGGCCAAATTCTTATGGAAGAAAAATAAAATTGATGCTTATCGTGTGCCGACTCTTGGGGTGAAGAAAAAATATCGCAGGCTGGGTATTGATGCCTGGTTTTATTATGAAATCTACAGGTTGTTTCTGGAAAAAAAGATAAAATACTTGGAGTTGTCCTGGTTGTTGGAGGATAACAAAAGCATAGTCGAGCCGATGCACCGCATAGGTGGGGAAATTTATAAAAGACACCGTATTTATGAACGATCTGTCACACCTTAAAGGGGCTACGGCACTGGTTACCGGTGCAAATGGTTTTATCGGAAGCCATCTGATAGACCAGCTTTTAGCCTGTGGTTGTGAAGTTCATGGGCTGGTGAGAGAATCCTCTGACCTGAAATGGTTGGACAAATCCCAAATTACTCTTCACAAAGTGAATCTGGCACGACAAGATTTCAAAGTCCCGGCTTTGGAGGATATAGATTACATCTTCCATTGCGCGGGATTGACCAAAGCAAAATCCCGCTCTGACTATTTCGATGTTAACGCTACTGCCTGTTCTAACTTGTACGAGCAATCTGAGAAACGAGCGGGTCGGATCAAGGGCATTGTTCATTTGAGCAGTCTTGCCGCAACGGGGCCAAGCCTTAAAGGTGGCAGGGTGGATGAAACTACGCCCTGTAGGCCAGTGACCTTTTATGGTCAGTCCAAGCTTGCGGGAGAAGAAATCGCCAAAGAGTTTTCGGATTCGCTCCCCATCACTATTTTACGTCCGCCTGTGGTATATGGTCCTCGGGAAGAAAACTTCTTTACATTTGTTAAATTGATTCACAAAGGATGGGGGCTGCAAATTGGCAAGGCAGGTAAAGAGCTCTCTCTTATTTATGTTGCGGATCTGGTTCAGGCCATGCTCGTTGCTTCCAAACCTGCCAACCAGGAAGGGTGTAGATACTTTGTTACCGATGGTCAGGTTTATGTCTGGGAGCAGGTTGCGAACGAGTGCGCGCGCATAATGAATGTCCGATTGAAAACCCTGAAAATTCCTGAAGGAGTCCTAAGCTTTGCTGCTCTCTTCTTTGAGGTGTGGGCCAGTTTCAGTTCCAAAGTCGCGCTTTTTGATCGCCAAAGAATGATTGATATCCAGCAAAGCTCCTGGTCGGCTTCACCGGATAAGTTTTTTGAGGAGTTAAGGTTTGAGCCGCAATATGATCTGAGTCGAGGGCTTGCCGAGACGATTAAATGGTATCAACAACAAAAATGGTTATAGAGCATGGATGATACACCAGCGCATTCACTTGAAGATCTGGTGGAGCCCGTCAATCGATGTATTCAAGATCCGCTAGCGAAACAGATGGTGCGTTTTTTGAAAAATACCCTAATTACTCCCAATCAGGTTACATATTTTTCTGTCTTGGTAGGTTTTGCTTCTGGTTACGCGTTTAGTTTTGCCAGTCCGGCGTCTCTGGTTCTTGGGGGGATTCTGCTGGAAGCCACTCTAGTGCTGGATTGTGTAGACGGTCAATTAGCGCGGGCCAAGGGTATGGCGAGTGAGTGGGGAAGGCTGATTGATGGCATCGCCGGTTATTTTGCTTATCTTGCAGTGATCTATGGGCTTGTTCTTGGATTTCCAGAATACAGTCAAGTTCTTAAAATCATAGGCGGACTAATTATCTTGAGAGCCATCTCTTATGATTATTGCAAGCAGAGTCTGGCTACCTTGATTTTGAAAGGTTACGATGGCATGGAAAGAGAAATTCACGACACTTGCCAAAAGCTTAAGGTCCAAAATTCATGGGTGTTGGTGATTTATTTCTATTACTTGCAAGCTCAACAATTGTTTTTTAGAGGAAAATGGAATTTTTTGCGCCAGGTGAAAATGGAGAATATAGACCCAAAACCAGATTTGACCTTGGAGCAACGCAAAGCCTGCCATGAAAAAATTAAGCCCCTTCTGGTATTTTGGCGCTGGAATGGGCTCGACCTCCCTCTTTTTCTACTTGCCCTGTTCGCTATCCTTGGGATTCTTTCAACCAGTCTGATTCCCTTTGCTTGGGTTATGGCTGCCCAGGTATTTCTGACATTGATGGCTCATCATTACTTTGTTCGTAGAATCTGAGCCTTTTGACCTGAATGGTTTATTAAGAAGAATAGCGGATCGGATTATTCAAGAAAAGCTGTGTCAAAATTGGGAGTTCGGAGATGTAATATTTATCCCTTTCGAGGTTCCCAAATTCTCAAAATAAATTGCTTTGTGTAGGAATTATAGGGACTTTCTTGATTTTAAAAGGGAATTTTTGCTTGACCTTGATTGATTTCCAGTTAGTATAGGGTTGTTTCTAAACGGGGGGCACCTGCATAGCAATTTATTCAGGGTTCCGCTGATCTCCAACAACTGAAAATGTATACCCCGCAGGTGTGATAAATGAAATTTTGTAATAAGTCCACTGATGCGTTGCCTGTAAATTCTAATTCAAAAAGAGGTCGCTTTTTTTTAAGAGGGCGCTACTCTTTGTGGTCTTTCGGAATGGCAATTTTGGCTCTTTTTTTTCTGTACTCCTGTATCCAGAATGTGCCCGGTTCTACTGATGTCGCCAAGTCAGAAAAAGCTCCCGCGATGTCGGATAAGAAGACTGGCATGATGAAAATAGAAGCTGATCCCATGAAAAAAGAGATGAGTGGTTCTGAAGAGTCTGCGGAGAAATCTGAGTCGGGTAAGACGGATGCAGAGAAAGATGTTGCTCTGCAGGCAGCGGCAGATCATGAAGCCCTGTTTGCTGAAAGTAAATTTCCTTCAGCGGCAACTTGTGGCACATGTCACCCCAAGCAATATAAGGAATGGTCAGTTTCTTCACATTCCTATGCGCAGTTAAGCCCAGTTTATCTTTCACTCAGTAGCGAAATAAATGAATTGTCCAGTGGCTCAAATGGCGATTTTTGCCTGAGATGCCACAGTCCTATTGGCGCAAATCTTGGGGAGTCTCCTTTTATGTCCAATTTGGACCGGCACCCCACATCCCGCGAAGGAATTACTTGCGTAGTTTGCCATCGCATAGATAGAGATTATAACAAGAGGAGTGGAAGGCTGGCCCTGGTTCAGGGGAGTCTGCTGGAACCCGTATATGGACCAATGGGCAATGAGGAAATGGCCCGCGTCTTGGACAATACCGATCAATACCGCGTAGTGACCGAGGAGGGCAAGCCAGGTCGTAAAGTTCATAAAGAAGTCAAAAAATTTGCTTCCATTTCGCAACCCATATTTTGCGGCACCTGCCACGATGTGACCTTGTTCAATGGTTTTCGACTTGAAGAGGCGTTTAGCGAATATCGCACTTCTCCCGCTGCAGCAAGAGGCACCACCTGTCAGGATTGCCACATGGGAAAAGAGCAGGGCGTGGATTCGGGATATGAAGTCGGACCCGCTGCCGTGGTAGGAGGAAAACCAACTAAAGACCGTAAAGTTACCAGCCACTTTTTTGCAGGCCCAGACTACTCAGTCATCCATCCCGGTATTTTCCCGCACAATGCGGAAGCTCAGGAAATGGCGAGCATGAGAGAATGGCTTGGCTTCGAGCATAAGGCGGGTTGGGGAACGGATGAGTTTGAGGACAAAGTTACTGAAGATATGAAATTCCCGGATCGATGGTCTTCTGTGGACGATCGCTACGATGCGCGAGAGATTTTGGACAAACAGTTTGAGCATTTGGAGTTTGGCAGAAATTTGCGGCTGGAAGTATTGCGTAATGGCTATGGTCTGGGGGAAATCGTGACCGAGCAAAGTGATAATGAAGGCATTCGCTTTAAGGTGAAAGTCAGCAACCTGACGGATGGGCATAATGTTCCGACTGGGTTTACAGGAGAACGCCTCGTTTGGCTCCATGTTACTGTGACTGATCGTGACGGAAAGCTGGTTCTTGAGTCTGGCGATTTGGATCCAAATGGAGATGTGCGTGACCGTGAATCCTCTTTTGTTCATAATGGAGAATTGCCTTTAGATAGGCAGTTGTTTGATTTGCGATCAAGGTTTGTTGTCTCAAATCTGCGTGGTGGAGAACGGGAACGAATTATTCCTATTCCTTATCCGGTAATAACGATTCCTTTCGTTCGACCTTCGATTCAGTCGTTGGTGTTGTCGGGCGAACCGGGTACAGAGCGCAACCATCGCCGGGGTATAGAACCATTGGGTCACCGTTGGGCGAAATATCGGGTTGATGAGGATATGTTGACCGGCAAAGGGCCTTACAAAGCTAAGATTGAACTGAAAGCGGGCATGGCACCTGCAAACCTGGTGGGAGATATTCAGGGACGTGGATTTGACTACGCTATGAGTGCCCGTGAGGTGGTTGATGGCGTTGCCGCTGGCTATGAAGTATTGAGAGAAAAAGAAGTAATTTTTAATACCGGTAAATGATTCCGAGCTAACCTTTCTGATTGCTTGGAGGGCAAGGGAGATGGTGCAAATGTTTGGCACAGTTATAGATTTATCTCGTAATATTTTGCGTGGGTTGGTGCTCGCAGGTATTGTTTTATGCTTTTCTGTTCCAGCTTATGCCGATTTGTTTCCTTTGGGGCACACTTCCGATGTGAGTGCATTTTCTGAGGAGCATATTCAGCTTCTTGCTCCTTCTGATACGGGTTCACGCCCTGCGCTAATATATGAGGGTGGAGATCTTTTTCTCGGTGTCGGTGATCTGTATGAAGGATTTGAGACTCCTTGGGGAGCTGTCTGGCAACCGCAGCTTTGGGTTTTTGGAACCATGCGGTCAGCTGTTCAGATGTTTGAAAATGCGGGTTCCAATAGTACTGCGTCAGAGTGGGCAAACCGTTTAGATCTTTATGCGAATGTGCAACTGACGGGGACTGAAAAGTTTATCGTTGGTATTCGACCTCTGGATAGAAATGAACCCTCAAAGTTTTCGCGAGTAGCGTTTAACGATAATCGAGGTTCTGGGCAGTCTGAGTTCAATTTGAATATTCGGAC
Source organism: Nitrospina sp. (assembly GCA_018673915.1). Taxonomy (GTDB): domain Bacteria; phylum Nitrospinota; class Nitrospinia; order Nitrospinales; family VA-1; genus LS-NOB. The sequence goes on from JABHBK010000042.1 coordinate 44,358, forward strand.
TATGTTCTTTGAGGGCGACTTGGGAAGTCTTTTTCCGGGGCTGGATCCTGAAGGGATAAAGCCGATCGATTACGGGTTTTCTGTAGGGCGACAATTATTGCAATTTCAGGAAGGAATCATGCTCAATGATGAGGTGGATTCCATAGGGATTGTTCGTAACAATATTCACCTTCCTGGTATTCCGAGTTTAAGGACTTCCGTTGTGTGGGGTTGGAACGATTTGGGAAGAAGCGATGCGGGCCGGGATAATACGACTAATATGTTTGGGTTGTTCAACTCCGCTGATATGCAGGATCTTTCCTGGAATTTGGATATGGTTTATGTCTCTGACAGTGTTGATGGTGGGGATAGCTACCATTTAGGGCTTTCATCCATTCAAAGAATCGGGCATTACAACACGGCCTTCAGGGTTAACGCATCTAGCGCTGAAACTGCGAGTGCAAAAGCTGGCACGGGAGTCCTCTACTCTGCCGAAGTTTCGTTAACGCCCCAAAAATCAGATGATGTCGCATATTTAAACACTTTTGTTGCGGATGGAAACTTTACCCAGGTTGGACGTGAGCCTGTTGTTGGTGGCCCCCTGGGTGCATTGGGTATTTTGTTTGCCTCTCCGAGCCTCGGAAATTTCGGATCGGAATTGATTAGCTTTGCGAATGATGTTGCGGGTTTCGCATTGGGATATCAGGCTTTTTGGAACCATCACCGAACCAGTCTCACGTTGGAAACGGCTGGCAGAAAAGATCTCAGTGGTGACAGATTTGACGATATCGCTTTTGGCTTTGAGTTCCGCCAGAGGCTGGCCCAAAGAATTCAGCTCCAAGTAGACAGCCATTATACCGTTCAGGAAAAACGTGGTAACGGGTATGGCTTGCGAACAGAAATTCTCTATCAATTTTAATTTGAGAACTGCCTAGACTTTTCAGGTCCCCGCTGTAGTGGTTGTGGGAATATGTATGGCTGTTCTCTTTAAAAAAGTGAGGGTGTTATGAAGAGTGCTTACTCTATATTTAAACCTTTTATTCTGATGGTATTGGTTCTGCTGGGAGTGTGTTTGGTAGTTCCTTCTATTTCAATGGCGGAACCTTTTGTCAAAGGTGCAAAGCTTTGTGAAGAATGTCACGAAGCGGAAAATAAGATTTGGGAAAAAACCAAACATTTCACTTCATTTCGTACGGTTCACCGGGAGCCGAAAGAAGCGGGCAAACCTTCTCCTAAGAAAATTTTGGCGGCTGTAGGTGGGCAAAAAAGAATGAAACGGAATGAGACCTGTTATCTCTGTCATTATACCCTGGAGAAAAAAGACGCTGGGGCCAAACCAGCGGCCAAGTCAGGGACATCCTGCGAAAGTTGCCATGGAGCTTCCTCCGATTGGCTGGCTATACACGATAACTATGGTGGAAAAGATGTTAAGCGAGAGCAGGAAGCGGCAGATCATAAATCAAAGCGGGTTGCTGACTCCACTGCCGCAGGGTTGATATGGCCTACCATGAAATATGAGGTGGCTGAAAACTGTATGACCTGTCATGGTCTTGCGCATCCAGGGCTTAAGGCTGATGATTTGGCTAAAATGCTGGGCGCCGGACACCCAATCAATCCTGGTTTTGAATTGGTCAAATACTCTCAGGGTTCAGTGCGGCACAGGCATTATCCCCCGGATATCAAAACGAATGCCGAAATGACTCCTCAGGAACTGGCACAAATTTATTTGGTCGGGCAGGCCGCGGCTTTGGTTTCTGCCACCGAGGTCATTTCCAAGTCTTCTGAGGCAAAATATAAAGAAGCGCAAAGCAAACGGGTTGAAATTGCCAAATCTGCGCTCGGCGGGGTTTCTGAGGCAGCGGGATTATTGGCTGCGCCAACTCGAGAGAATGCTATCAAATTTGTTCAATCTATTGCAGGAAAAGATTTGACCAGTGCTGTAGGAAGTAAGCTTCCGGCTAAATCGGATTACAAATAGGGAAGTGGCTGGCAACTTGGACTTGGGTTTCTCTGAATCGTTTCTGGCAGGTAGGGGTCCATACTCCAGAACTTAATAAGCATGCCTCTTTTAGTTGTGCTTTTTGGAGGTGGTGGTGGCTATAACGACTCAAGAGCGTCCGCAGAGGTGGGATCAGCCATTCGGTTTGTTTATGACCGATCAGGATGTGGATCGCCTGCTGACCTTTCCGGAAATATCTGCGATAGAAGAGAGTAAGTTCCCCGCCCATTGTTCTCTCAAAGGTATTCTAAAAAATGATGCGCGAGTCATAAAGTATTCCGCCGGAGACATTGTCATCCGAGAGGGCGACTATGGCAATTCCGCTTTTTTGGTTCTGGACGGTTCGCTAAAGGTTGTGTTGTTTCCTGGTCTTCCCGGTGAAATGCTCGGCCGCCGTACCATCCGCAAGAAAACCCTTTGGCAAGCCTTCAAACAACTTTGGACTCAGCGCAAAACTCCCGAAGTACGTGATGTTAAAAGCCAAGGCCAGCATTCGCTAGTCCGGGCCACGGAGGCTTTGGGATCCTCTCAAGTATTTCTTCAGGATGTCCCCGCTATTTTAGACAAAAATAAAACCGCTTCTCTCGGAAAGGGGGCGTTGTTTGGTGAACTGGCTGCCTTGGGGCGCACTCCCAGAACTTCTACAATATTTGCAGAAACTGATGCGGAACTTCTTGAAATACGCTGGCAAGGATTGCGTGAGTTCAGGAAATACGATCAAGGCTGGCGACGGCTTATCGATCAGCGCTATCGCGCAAATGCCCTCAACGCCCACCTCCGGGCGACTAGCATCTTCTCTCACCTGGATGATAAAGATCTCCAGGAAGTGGCTGATGCAACTCTCTTTGAAACCTATGGCAAGTTTGATTGGCACCTGACTTATAACAAACTTCAGACGAAGGAAAAAACCCTTGGCATAAAAGATGAGCCCATTATTGCCCAGCAGGGGGATTATTCCGACGGGATACTATTAGTGCGTACTGGATTTGCAAGAGTGTCGATAGATCGAGGCAACGGTCAACAGACTCTGACCTATCTGGGGACCGGAGATTTTTATGGAGCGGATGAAATTTTCCGAGCTTGGCAGGGGGATTCCAATGTCAGTTTAAGGGTGACCATTACCGCACTCGGTTATGCAGAAATGCTTCGGGTTCCCAGTAAGATTGTTGAGAAGCATTTGTTTGCTTATTGGTCGTCAGGAAGGGAAGGATTCAGAAAAGGAGCTTTACAATCTTCCGTAGAATCAAGGCGGATGCAGGATTATATTGATCGAACACTGACTGATGGTGCCTTGCTGGAGTGGGCAGTTGAAGAGCGTTTTGTAAATGGAACCCAGGCGATGCTGATTAATATGGACCGTTGTGTGCGTTGCGATGACTGTGTTCGAGCCTGTTCTGCGGCGCATGATGGCAATCCTAGATTTATCAGGCATGGCAAAACTTTTGAAAACTGGATGGTGGCCAACGCATGTATGCATTGTGCGGATCCTGTTTGCATGATCGGTTGTCCCACCGGGGCAATCCATCGATCCATGTCCGGAGGTATGGTCATTATCAATGATGATACTTGTATTGGTTGCGAAACTTGTGCCAACTCCTGTCCCTATTCCAATATCAGAATGGTTTCCATCCGGGATGATGTGGGAAATTTTATTACTGATCCGCAAAACCAGAAACCTATCTTAAAAGCAACGAAGTGTGATCTGTGTGCAGATCAGATTAGCGGGCCGGCTTGCGTGTTTGCCTGCCCACATGACGCAATGAGAAGGGTGGATTTTAGAGAGACAGAGTTAGATGAAAATACAACAGGGTTTTAGCCTAGTCCAAGTTTGGCGCTATGTGGGTTTAGCGTCTCTTCTGCTTTTGGTGACTTGGCAATGGACCATCCAGATTGATAGTTCTCTTGGCATTTCAGCCCTTGCCAGTGGTTGGGTATTATTTGGAGTGCTAGCTTTTCTCGCTCTTTTCAGTATTCGCAAGCGCCTGCCGTTCATGCCTCTGGCTCCCTCTGCCATTTGGTTTATGCTTCATACTGTTGGCGGGTTTCTGGCGCTATTTCTGTTTTGGCTCCATACCGACGCAATGGGATCCAAGGGGTTTTATGGTCAAGTTTTGACGATTCTTTTTTATATAACTTCGATTTCCGGGGTGATTGGTCTCTTTATGGAAAAAGTTATTCCGCGCCAGCTCACATGCAGTGGAGTAGAAATTATTTATGAGCGGATTCCTGGTGAGATTGCTGCAATAAGGGAAGAGGTTGAGTCCCTGATTTTGAAATGCACCGAAGAGGTTGGAACCAGTACCCTGGCTGAGCACTACCTTGAGACCTTGAACTGGTATTTTCAAAAGCCTAGATTTTTCCTGAATAATGTTTTTGGCGGTCACCTGAGTCAGCATTGGGTGCGTCAGCAATGCATGATTTTGGAACGTTTCTTAAGTGAAAAGGAACGTGAGTTTTTGGACAAGGTGTATTCGCTTGCGGAAAAAAAAAGAAAGATAGATTTTCATTATGCACTTCAAACATTGCTTAAAACCTGGCTTCTAGTTCATATTCCTATGGCGGCGGCAGTGACGGCAATGGTGATCTGGCATTTAATCCTTATTATGGTGTTCTTTGTGTGATGGATGAAAATAAGTTTGGTCATGACCAGAGCCAATATGAAAGGCCCAATTTACCCTATCGTTGTGGGCGGGCTTCTTTGTGGCAAACTCCCTGTAATAATGGCCCAGAAACGAATGGGACCTGTGGAGGAATTCAGGAATGTACCCCATTCCTGAAAAATGATCGCTGGGAGTGCAGGAGGGATAAGAGATTTGGCGGCCCCTGTGAAGAAGGCCCTGGATCGCGCGGTGAGTGTTCCATTCAAAGACCCCCATGCGCCCCTCGAAGTACTTTGCGGACTATCCGGGGAAGGCTGGTGGTTCTTGCTGTTGGTGTAGTTCTGGCCTTGATCGGCTCTTCATTAGCGCTAGATCCGAGTGTTGGAAGCATGATTAGTATTTCCAACGCGGGGCCTTTGTCTAAATCCCATGCAAAATTTACTGAAAAGGTGGGTTGTTCATCGTGTCATGCGGCTCATGGCACAGGGCCGATAGGATGGATAAAAGCAGTGTTCAACGACTCTGATCTGTCCTCTCAATGTGTGAACTGCCATAGTTTTGGAGGCCCCAGTTTTAAGGCGCATAATGCTAACATGTCTCCCGAGAGAAAGGTTGCTGATACACAATGTGTCATGTGTCATTTGGAGCATAGCGGTTCAACTGTGAGCACGAAATCCCTAACACCAGAACAGTGTAATTCTTGCCATAAAAAGGATTTTGAAAGTTTTGAGCATGGGCATCCTGAGTTTTCTGGAAAGTATCCTTATTTCAACCGGAACTCCATCAAATTTGATCATAGTTCCCATTTGAATAAGCATTTTGAGAACCCAAAATTTTCTGATAAATCTCCCAAATCTTGCATAGGTTGCCATACTATAACGTTGTCGGATCGAGAAGTCCGGCCTAATATTTATGAAGTAATTTGCGCCTCTTGCCATGACTCACAGATTAAGAAAAAAGAACTTATTCTCCTTAGGCTCCCGGAGCTGATGCAAAACCTGATTGACCAAAAGTCATTGGTGCAGGCGTGCAACTTTCCGAATGCACATGCCAAAATGGAAGAGGAATTTCTTAGCATCTCCACCGAACAACCGGCCTTAGTGAGTGCCTTTCTTTTGAATATTCCCGATGATGATCCAGAAGCCTATGAACAGCCCCTTCAGGATCTAATTCTTGCCATGGCTGAAGAAAGTAGTGTTCCTTTCACAGAGCTCATTGATAGCCAGACTGAAACTTCAATGTCGAAAAGGCTGTTGGCGGGTTTAAATCCTGAGGTGCTTAAGCGGGCTGCTTGTTCATGGGGCCTGAATCAGGAATATGAGTCTCCTTCAGAAGCAAAGTTTGGAGGCTGGTACGCCGATATGTTGGAAGTTCGTTACAAGACGGCGGGACACGGCGACCCCGTAGCTAAAAGTTGGGTGGAGTTTGCTTTGGCAGTCTCAAAACAACAAGACGATGAGGACAAGGCCTCAAGAGCTGTTGCCATGCGGGATCAAATTCTTTCTGTTAAAGATGGAGTGGGGGGATGCGTCAAATGCCATGCGATTACTGAGGTTAAAGAATCAAGTGGAGGTACCCGTCTGGTGGTGGATTGGGGTTATAAAAATGAAGATGGTCGTCCATATGTAACTTATAAGCATGATGATCATATAGAAATACTGGGGGCAAAAAATTCTTGTTCGACTTGCCATATCGTAAATAAGGAAGTGGATTATATGGCTTCTTATAAGGAATTCGATGCAGGTAAATGGGTCAGTAATTTTGATCCTATCAGGAAGAAGACATGTATGCAGTGCCATTCAGAGACTCAAATTAATCTGGAATGCCAGAATTGCCATAAGTATCATTTTAAACCGAGTTTTAAAAAAGATATGCTAACCGTGAAGGCCGAACATCCTTCATCAACGCTTTAGAAAGCCAATGACGGAAGGCTATATCTTTAAGGAGGGGTTTTGCTGAACATTATTTTCAGTTTTGTCGCGTTGGTATTTTTATTGGGTCTGGTGGCTTATGTATTGGTGCTTATGGCTAATAACTCGCGGATTCTTTCTATTAGTCAGGAGAAAGCTAAGCTCGAAGCGGAGTTGTTTCAAGTAAAGATAAAAAGCATAATGGATAGGCGGGAACTAGAAGCTAAACAGGTGAAACTGGCCTGGAATGGTTTTCGAAAATTTCAGGTTGTTTCCAAAGTCCAGGAAACGAAAGATATCACGTCGTTTTATCTTGCCCCGCATGATGGTAAGGAGTTGCCAGGATTTTTACCGGGTCAATTCTTGACTTTTCAGATTACTTTACCCGGTCAGTCTCAGCCGGTCATTCGTTGTTATTCCCTGTCAGACAGCCCCTATCATCCAGATCGCTACCGGGTGTCGATCAAGAGGGTGCCAGCACCGAGAGACAATCCTTCTGCACCCCCAGGGCTGATATCTAACTACTTTCATGATTCTTTGCACGAAAACGATATTGTGGATGTTAAAGCCCCTAGTGGACACTTTTATTTGCCAATGACTAAGAAAACCCCAGTGGTTCTTCTAGCAGGAGGAGTGGGTATAACTCCCGTACTTAGCATGTTAAATGCTATCACGGAAATGGGGTCGCAACGTGAGGTCTGGTTTTTCCTGGGTGTTAGAAATAAGACAGAGCATGTGATGAAGGAGCACCTGGAAATGGTGGCAAGAGAAAATGAAAATGTTCACCTGAAGGTTTTTTATAGCGCCCCCTCAGAAACGGATGTGTTGAATGGCGATTACCATGTCAAAGGCCGTGTCAATGTTGAAAACTTTAAACCCATCCTTCCTTCCAGTAATTTTGATTTTTATATCTGCGCTCCCCCTCCTATGGTTAAAGATTTAAGGACGGATTTGGCTGGCTGGGGGGTTCCTAAAAAGAATATTCATTTTGAGGCTTTTGGTCCGGCTACTGTTAAAAAATGTAAGGCCGATACGGGCACGGAAAGTAATGTTAAGCTTAGTATACAGTTTGAGAAATCGGGAAAAACTCTAGAGTGGGATACTAAATCCGCATCCTTGCTGGATTTTGCGGAGTCAAATGGAATCCCTATCGATTCAGGTTGTCGTGCCGGCAATTGCGGTACCTGCCTCACCGCAATTAAGAGCGGCAAGGTAGATTTAGTGGGGGAGCCTGGTTCAGAACCAGAAGCGGGATCTTGTCTGGCTTGCATCAGTATCCCTAAAGAAAATATCACTCTGGATGCTTGATTTTAATAGAACGATTTGCGTGTGGTGAAATGTTTTCTGTTTAAACTCCGCGCTTTCTTCTGAAGGAGCCCTTTATCATACGATAAGCCCAGCGCCCTCCCTTTGGAGCCATGGCTAGTCCAATCCGGTTGCCACAGTCCACGCAGGCCAATGTTGGAAGATCTGACTTGGTGGAAACGGATTTTAACCGCGAAAGAGAATCGGGTTCGGTAACTTTATCTAGGTAAAGCCTTATCAACTGACCGGCTCCTTTTTTCTGATACCGAATCATGAAGGCTCCGCACTTACCGCATAGAATATCTATAGTTTGGCTTGCCATGAATCCTTCCGATCAAATTTCTTAACATACACGAAATAGGTTGGGAAAATAGGGAGGTTATTAAAGCGCTTATTCTTGAGTCAAAGGGTGCCATGAAAGAGATTTACGAGAAGGGCTTGGTGGAATATAAAAAAGCGGTGAAAAAGAATCCGCAGGATGCCAACGCCTATTTTAATATGAGTAAGGCCTATGACGGTCTGAATAACGGCCACAAGGCGATTCTGTCGGCGCGCAAAGCTCAACAAATTTGGGAATTGAAAAAGGACTCTGAAAATAGTGCCAAGGCCCGAAAGCGTTTACGCGAGCTTAATAAAAATTACCCCCATGCTTAGTTGGGGCTAGCAACAGGCACCGTTGCCATTTGCTGGGATGCCTTCCTGCGCTTGGGGAGTACTACAGTCAAAAGGTCCGTAGTGTGTTGAGAAATCTCCAGTGACATTAAAATGTTCGCTAAACCGCGTTTCGCTCAGCATCTTGCTGGTATTGCCACAAACCGGTATAGGAATTCCGGCTGGAAAATAATGATGGTCATCGAGAGTGAGCCCATGTGGAAACTCTGGAATACTGCCTTTGTAATAGGCAACATGACCGAAGTTTTCGCAGATGTCTTCAAAGTCACATTTGAAGCTACGCACCGTCATGGAATAAAAATCGATCATACCTGCCTTACGTTGAATGTCTTCGCTGTCGAGAGTGATTGGGTTTTTGGAAACGACTCGATAGTCGAGACATCCCACTTTCTTCAGTATTCGACGGAAGTCTTCAATGTACAGGGCACCCCCCAGGCATTCGCCAAGTAAAACCGGATCAGTGGTCAAAGGCTCCGGTACCCGACGCCCTGAAAAAACATCTGAGAGATACAATTCACCACCAGGTTTAAGAACCCGGAAGATTTCACGAAACACACTTTCTTTGTCAGGAGACAGGTTGATCACGCAGTTAGAAATAACAATATCTACGGAATTATCTTCAAGGTTTGCGGATGTAAGATCTTCAATCCAGCCTTTGCGAAAATCAACGTTGGGTTTTTCCAGGTTGAATTTTTGGGTGTGGAAATCAACATGTTTTCGTGCGACGGCTAGTTGCTCATCGGTCATGTCGATGCCAATGACCATTCCACTAGGGCCTACAACCTGTGCTAGAAGGTAGCAATCGCGTCCAGAACCACAGCCGAGGTCCACCACGGTTTTCCCATTAAGGCTTGCAGGAAATGTGGAAGCGCAACCATAAAACCTGGATTGTACTTCTTCATGTATGTTCTTCAAGTAGGGGCGCAAGTAACCGGGCATGGAATCTGCTGCGCAACAAGCACTGGTTTGAAGGTCATTCTTGGTCTTAAGAATTTTCCCGTAATAGTTCTGAACATCCTGAAGAATTTTGGAGCGGGTATTCACTATCAATCTCCTGAAAATTTCTGAGGGCAGAGAGCCATCCTTGCTGAGATTTTGGAGGCCTTGCCAATTTGAACCCAACTTATGTGAACTATTCTATATAAAACCCTGTATATATTGAAATTTATGTCGATACCTATGAAAAAACCTTACAAAAAGGTTTGGTTTTTTTTACAAGAGTGGTAGTGTAACTTATTGATATCATGTGGTTTATTTTATAGGTCGCTGTTTGCCACCATTACTACATATTTGGAGGTGATCCCCCCCGATAATGGATACTATTACCTGGATTATTTCAAAAGTTATTTGGACGCTAATAAACCTTGATAGCGTGTTGTTGATTTTATTGATATTGGGCACGATCTTTTTGTTTTCAGGTCGTGAAAACCTTGGCCGCAGATTGGTTGCCATTGCATCTTTTTCTCTCTTGATTTTTACAACAATTCCTTTCGCTGACATGGTAGTCCTACCATTAGAAAACCGTTTTCCCATTCCCGAACCCCTTCCAAAATCCATTGATGGAATCATAGTTCTAGGAGGGGCCGAGAATGCAAAAATTTCTCAAGCGCGTGGGCAGGTTGTAATACATGGTTCGGCAGAACGTTTAACCCAATTTGTTGGCTTATCGCGTCGGTATCCCAAGGCAAAACTTGTTTTTACGGGAGGGGCTGGAGCATTGAATAAGCAACAGTTTGTATTAGCTGATACCGCTAGAATTTTATTTGAACAATTGGGGCTTTCTGAAGACCGTGTTCAATTTGAAAGCAAATCTCGCAATACTATTGAAAATGCTCGCCTCTCATTTGATATCGCGAAACCGCAAAAGGGTGAAAGCTGGGTCTTGGTAACCTCTGCTAGCCATATGCCCCGAGCTGTGGGAGTGTTTAGAAAAATTGGATGGCCAGTGATTCCTTACCCGGTGGATTTTAACACTACAGGCAAAATAGAGTTTCGAATATCACTTGATGGATTAAGAAACATTTCTTCACTTTCATGGGCGTTACATGAATGGGCCGGAATAGTAGCGTACAGGTTGATGGGACGTACCTCTGAATTATTCCCGGGACCAGAATGAAACGGGGCGTTTATTATATTTTGGTTGGGGTATTTTTGTTTGAGAGTTTATAGGTGAAGCAAAGCTAGAGTTCTATTTGATAACTTATAAGCATCAATATGTTTGAATCAGAACCACCAAGTGAAAGGTCTCATCCTTTATTTTAAATGGGACATGAAATTTGGGGGCTCCGTTGAGCTTCATATCCAAAGAATGATTTTCCCCCATCTTGGATTCTGGAAGTCCCAGGTTCCAAGTGATTTCGTTTTCATTCGCTGGCAACTCACTTTCTTCATGGACTAATTGTTTAATTTCTTTTGCGAACTCTAAAATCTTGGGTTTAACTATTCCACCAATAATATTTACCAATTCCTGAACCACACCTCCTACCTGTTCTATATCGACTTCCCCAAATATTCCCTCATAAATGCCGCAAGCAGCGTTTTTGGGAAAATTAATAAGCAACGTTATCTGGATTCGATTGTCAGAATCAAGAAGATCCACCCAAGCGCTGAAATACCCGTCTAATTCAACTGAACCATTTGAGTCATCAGGAATCGCCTCAGCCATATATTGTTCCATGGCTTCAATTGTGCTCTCTGTAAATACGCTAACAATTGGTAAAGGAACTTCCACAGGGGACTCTTTCCATTGAGTGCTTGGGGCAGCGGGCGGTGCTGGAGATTCTACCTCCGCAGCCTGATCAGTATGGTTAAGCATACTGCCAATCATGTTTTGGAATTGGTCATGAGTGAAAGGTTTTCTTAAATAATCACTGCCTTGGAACTCATCGAGTTTTTCCTGATAAATATCTTTTTCTTCAGAACTGATAATCAAAAAAGGGGTTTTCTTTTGATCATCATCATTTTTTTCGCGGACTTCTTTAAGTAGGTCGATTCCTGTTGAGTCTTTCAGGTGTATCCCTGAGGTGACAATGTCAAATTTTTCTAGTTCGAACATCATCATGGCTTGATTCCTGTCGTGGGCAACAAAAATATTATTTTTGTCAAAACCAGATTTAATGAGGAAATTTTTAATGATCTTGGTAATGATTGAAGAGTTGTCAATCACTAACGCTTTTTGGCTTTGGGCTGATGAGTTCATGGAGCAAGTGTAACGGAATTCAGACAAAAGGTCATGTGTTTTCCTCCTTTTAATTGTTACAAATGCGTTAAGTTTTCTGTGATATAAACTTGGGAATTTTATGGGTTGAAAAAATTAAGAGTAACTGGGGGAAAGAAGTATGAAAATTTATGTCAACTGAGATTAGAATTTAAAGAGGGGCAAAAAATCAATATTATCATGCGTCCGGTAATGGAACGAGTTACTTCAAAATAAAAATTTTTGAAGCTAAATGAATAAAAATTAAGGCATATTCAAAAGAATGCTGTTACTCAATTTCATTTTCTTCAAGCAAACCTTCTTCGATTCCGCGTTCTATTATTTCATCGGCAAGATCTCCATATCCTCCAGAATTATAGTCGCCAACATTTTGTTCGTCAAAGTCATCAAAGTAGATAGAATAGTCGCCTTCACACCATTCACGTGTAGAAGTGCTAAATCTCAAAACTTTCTGAACAGCTTCTAGTTTTTCCATGAGTAAGAAGTCTTAAAGGTTATGGACTCAATGAGGAGGGGTTTAGTTTAAGGCCATTAAAATTTGGTTGTTATTGGCCAGCTTGTGTTTTAGGTAGGGGTAGGCTGAGTCTGGGGCCTTGCAGATACTCATTCCATCCCTTAACCGAAGAACTTCTTTAAGGGTGAGAGGTCGAGCTCTTAATTTAAAACAATCATTTTGCTTGAAAGAATTTGCCGAAGCGCCCATTTTTTAGACCTGCTTTTGTTTTTTAATATCAAATTTAGATGCAAAATATACCTCAAAGTATTAAAAATTTAGAAAGAAAATTAAAAAATCAGGTGGGTCGAGATGAGGCAGGGGCTAATCTCTTAATGAGGGCAGGTATCCGTTTTTACTCGCCCGTTCTTGGCGATAACAAAGCAAATATGGGGGTCTCCGCCTCCCACCTTCCAATTCTTCTGATTATGGCGGACGGCCCAAACCCGAACTCCCCTTCCCGTGGAAATGGTCGCACGGGTTGCAGCTCTACGGTTAAAGCGAGTGAATAACTTTGGAATCCCTTTCCAACCTATAATCAGGCTCTTTCCTTCCACCCGATACCATTCTACTTCTGGGACATCATCCAAAAATTTTACCCCTTCAATCATGGAATTTTCTAAGGCATTGGCATGCGCTAAAGAAAGAGAGGTTAGAAAAATTAAACTGGCTAAAAGGGCAGGTTTGAGCATAGATTGGTTTAAATTTGCATTGTAATTATTAATGAAATTGTTTAATTAGAAGTAAACGATTTTATATTAAGAGTCAAAGCCAAAACGCTCAATAAGGATAACAAAATTTTTACAAAATATGGGGTTTGTGGGAATGTGGATTAACAATAAGGCGGGATTAACTATTATACGAATACCGGAAAAATATTTAATTGATTGGTTGTTAAGGGATTAGGCTTTAATTCCAATAGCTCCCTGAAACTGCGTATCTGTGGTGTCTGCAGAGTCCATATTGGTTCCTGTCAAGTCTGCATCGATGAACAGGCCTTCACTCATTTTAGCCCCAGTAAAGTTTGCTGAACTCAAATTTGCTTTAGAGAAGTTTGCGTGTTCTAAATCAGTTCTCCGTAAATCTACTTGTTTCAAGTTGGCGTTCTGTAGTTTTGCACTTCTCAATTTTGCGCCTGCCATGTCTGCGCCTTCCAAGTTGACACCTTCCATCTCTGCTTTTTGAATATTTGCCCCTACCAGGAAAGTGTTTTTCATGTTGGCATCTTTCAAAATAGCTTCTGTCAGGTTTGCTCGGCTGAGATCAGCTCCTTCTAGAATGGCTGAGTTTAGCTCTGCTCCAGTTAGGTTTGCTCCGCTTAAATCTGCCTGCGTTAAATCGACCTGGGATAATTTGGCCTTGGTCATTCGTGCACCACTCAATTGGGCACCATTTAATTTTGCCTGGTTTAGTTTAATGCGGTCCAAATTTGCGCCAGCTAATTTTGCGCCAATTAGGTTGGCCCCGGTCAGATCTGCGAGATTTAAATCGGCTTCAGACAAATCGCTGTCTTTGAGGTCTGTTCTTCTTAGTATTGCACCATTTAATTTGCATCGACTCAAGTCTGAGTTGTGAAACTTGGCATCGGTGAGGTCGGCTCCTGTGATATCCGCGCGAGGGAGACGGGCATCTGTGAAATTTCCTCCAGCGAGCTTAGCTCCCTTGATCAAGGCACGGTTGAGATTTGCAGATTTAAAATTAGATTCGAAAAAGACCCCCATGCTCATGCGGGAATCCGTGAGATCGGCTTTTTCAAAATCAGCACCATTGAACCGTGCTCGGCTCAGGTCGCTTTCAGTAATTTTGGCGTCCTGCAAGTTAGCTCGTGAAAAATCGGAATTGCTGAAATCGGTTTCATTGAGATTGCATTTGACCAGTTTGGTTTCCATGGACTTGGACTTCCTGAAGTTTGCTCTTTCCAAGTTGGATTCGCTAAAATCAGTTCCCAGAAGCTTGGCACCTTGAAGGTTCGTGGATTCCATATTGGCATGAGTCATCAATCCTTCCAGACAACTGATGTTCTCAAGGTTCGCATTGCTGAGGTTGGCCTGATCCAGGTTGGCCTGGTCCAGGTTAGATTCCACGAGATTGCAATCTGACAAATTAGTATTTGTTAAATTTGTACCTCTCAGACTTATGCCATGGAAATGGAGCTCTGAAAGGTCCAGTCCAGAAAGATCTTTCCCATCAAAAAAATTTTCAAGACTTGGTTCTTCTTCCTCTTCGACTTCAACGACTTCATCGCTATCTTCAGAAGTTTCTTCTTCAGATTCCTCACCTTCTGACGCTTCCTCGTTGTCCTCGATTTCAAGAACTTCACTCTCTTCGTCAGGTTCGTCTATGAACTCGTCTTCTTCTTCCCGGGATGCTATCAACTCTGCGTATTCCGCCAACTTCTCTTCAATTTCTTCTCGTGTAAAATCAGCCATTGAATCCTTCCTGGAAAGATCAAAGTTATTCTAATATGGAAAGGTGAACCGACCCTTTCCGTCCATAGGTAAAACACTGAAACTATCGCAGGTTAGCCCGGAACGCAAGCCTGAACCGCCCATTTTTGAAAATACTTTTAGGGAAATGAAGAGATGCTCTGGCCATCCGGGCAAATGGGCCGTTTTAGTGGTGAAAATGAGCCAAAGGTTATAATAAAGTTTCTGGTACCCTAAATATAGAATTTTTCTCTGGAATCAATTTATGGACAATCTGTCTCAAAAAGACAAGAAACCCGTTTTGATCTATGACGGTGATTGTGGGTTTTGCCGTTTATGGATAACCCGCTGGAGTCCTCTAACGAAAGCGCAGGTGGATTACCATACTTCTCAGGAAGTGGGCAAAAATTATCCGCAAATTTCTCTCGAGGACTTTGAATCCTCTGTCTATTTCGTTGACTCTGATGGGAGTTTTTATTCGGGTGCCAAAGCTGCTTTCAAGGCTCTGGCTTATGCTTCAAGTGGGAAATGGTTTCTCAGGGCTTATGAGAAAATACCCGGATTCGCCCCAACTTCAGAATGGGGTTACCGACAGGTTGCACAAAATAGAAAACTCTTCAGCGTACTCACTCAATGGGTTTGGGGTGGATCATTAGAAACACCCACTTGGTTCCTGACCCGGCGTGTGTTTCTCTTTCTCCTTGGCCTGGTTTATCTGCTGGCCTTTTTGTCCCTTTGGACTCAGATCGAGGGATTGGTGGGGCAGAAAGGTATTCTCCCGGTCGAGATATTCTTAAAAGATGCGCAAGCGTATTGGGGGCCAGACCGGTTTTGGAAGCAGCCCACCTTGTTTTGGTTCCATGCGGGAGATGGGTTTTTGCAGACGATTTGCCTGCTGGGCGCAGGTGCTGCCCTGTTGGTACTGTTCAACCGAATGGTGGCTTTGAGTCTTTTGATGTTGTGGGGATTTTATCTTTCCCTTTTTCATGTGGCTCAACCCTTTTTAGGATTCCAATGGGACACCCTCCTTCTTGAAACAGGATTTCTCGCTCTTTTCCTGGTTCCTTGGAGCAGACAAAGGGCCACATCCCAGGAGTCTCCCCCTTCACCGCTAATCCTTTTTCTGTTTCGATTTTTGTTGTTCCGTGTTGTTTTTTCTTCTGGATTGGTCAAAATTTTAAGCCAGGACCCCACTTGGAATGACTTCACTGCACTCTATTACCATTATGAAACTCAGCCTCTTCCAACCTGGATAGGTTGGCACGCGCACCAATTGCCGCACGGGTTCCAGGAGTTTTCAGTGGTCTGTGTTTTTATCATCCAACTTGGGGCGGTGTTCTTGATCTTTGGTCCCAAACGCATTCGATACATGGGTTGTGCCGTGCTGATATTTCATGAGTGTTTGATTTTCCTGACCGGCAACTATTGTTTCTTTAACTTACTGACGATTGCTTTATGCCTACTGTTGTTGGATGACGCCGCGCTTGCAAGATGGATTCCCGGTAAAAGGAAAACTTCCAGGACAGAAGAAACAACGCGGGTTTCTGTCTGGGAAAACAGGCTCTCTGCCGGCATGGGAGCCGGGGCACTAGGGATAAGCATCATGCTTTATGCCGTTCCAATACTCGTCACTTCCGGCAATTACCCATTTTTATATGTTGCTATCGCGAACACGATACGTCCTCTGCATATATTTAACTCTTATGGCTTGTTCGCGGTGATGACGACTTCGAGGCCGGAAATTATTATTCAGGGAAGTGATGATCGAGAAAACTGGTTTCCCTATGAATTTAAATGGAAACCTGGCCTCGTAGCGAAAAAGCCGGAATTTGTCGCCCCGCACCAACCTCGATTGGATTGGCAAATGTGGTTTGCCGCTCTCAGTAATTACGAGAAAAATCCTTGGTTGATTCGGTTCATGATCCGTTTGTTGCAAGGTTCACCACCGGTGATTGCACTGCTGGAGAACAATCCCTTCCCCGATCGTCCCCCTAAATACCTACAAGCGCTGGTCTACGATTACCGATTTTCGGACTCTGAAACTCGTAGCCGCGATGGCTCCTGGTGGACCCGAAAACTGAGACCCTATACGCCTATTTTGCAATTGCCTTAAAAGGGAGCACTCTCTAGGTTTGAAAGTGGCGCTTTATTGGGCAATAAAAAACTGCTTTGATGGGTTATGGAGCATTTCTTATTCCTCAAACCAACCCTATACACGCATAACTCACCATAAATAGAAGCTTTAAGCAATTATTAGCGGTCTGGCACGTTACTTGTAATTCAATAGTTCATTGTTTCGAAAAATTGTACCCCTTTTTAATATTGAGAAATCATGAATAAAATTGAACTAATCAAAACTGAAAGAGATGGCTTAAAGATCAAAGACGATATTCATCGTTTTGCCAAAGAAGGTTGGGAGTCAATCAGTGAAGAGGACATCCAGCGTCTCAAATGGTATGGTTTGTTTCTGCGCAATCCAACACCGGGATATTTTATGTTGCGGGTGAGAATTCCTAACGGATTTTCTTTTTCTCATCAGGTCAAGGCTCTTTCACTCATTGCTGAAACTTATGGCAATGGATTGATCGATATCACTACTCGCCAGCAGGTGCAATTGCGGCATTTAAAAATTGAAAGTATTCCACAGGTTTTTCAATTGCTTGAAGAGGTGGGGCTGACATCATCTCAAACTGGAATGGACAATGTCCGAAATATCATGGGATGTCCGGTGGCCGGATTGAATCCGAAGGAGAAGGTGGATGCCTACTCATTAGTCAAGGCTTTGAATGAACATATAATTGGTAACCCGGAATTTTCCAATTTGCCAAGGAAGTTCAACATAACGCTGAGCGGTTGCCCGGATGACTGTGTTCATGCGGAAACCCAGGACCTGGCATTGGTGCCGGCAGTTGAGGAAAAAGGCGGCAACATGGCTTATGGTTTCAATGTTCTGGTGGGAGGAAAATTGGGGTCTGGAGGCTATCGCATTGCAACTCCCTTGAATGTTTTCCTTTGCCCGGAGGAAGTCGTCGAGGTGTGCTCGGCGTTGATCCTTTTGTATCGCGATCATGGGAGTCGGGATGTAAGAAGTAAAAACCGCTTAGCTTTTCTGATAGAAGAATGGGGGGAAGAAAAATTTCGTTCTGCGTTGGAAGAAAGAGTGGGAAGGCCGTTGACTCCCGCGGGTGCGGATTTGAGAAGAAATGAAAAATCGGAACATATAGGGTCCTACCGTCAGAAGCAGGCACTGATGAACTATGTCGGCTTGAAGATTCCTGTCGGACGAATTCATGCGGATAAATTGCAGGGGCTGGCAGGCTTGGCGGAAAAATATGGAAATGGAGAGATACGATTTTCCCATTCCAACTCTCTGGTTATCCCCAATGTTTCTGACCAGAAATTGGGCGATATGCTGGAAGAGGGATTGGTGAAAGAGTTTACTTACAATCCATCCAGTGTGCTTAAGGGATTGGTCAGTTGTGTGGGAAGTGATTATTGTAATCTGGCAGCGATTGAAACCAAGTCGATGGCCTTAAAAGTTGCTGCACAATTGGAGGGTAAGCTCCCTGATACTGCACCGATAAATATGCATTGGTCGGGTTGCCCGGCGGCGTGTGGTAATCACCTGGTGGCGGATATTGGGTTGCTGGGAAAAAAAATGCGCCGTGGTACTGAAGTGATTGAAGCGGTGGATATTTATATGGGAGGCAGAACGGGTATCGACTCCAAATTGGCTGTCAAGGTTATGGAAGATGTTCCTTGTGATCAGTTGGCGCAAGTTTTGGAGTTTGTGGTTCCTTATCATACGCGAGAAAAAATGCACCCCATTAAAGGCAAAAAATATTCAAGAAGGCGCGAAATGCCTTTGCTCAAAAAATCGGAAGGACAAGTAGAAGATAATACATTGAAAGAAATAAAAACTTCTCATTAGGAATTGGCTGATAAAAAGGAGATTGGAAATGTTTGATAACGACATCGAAAAACTGGCCTGTGCTGCAGAAAAAAAAATCAAGGCCATGAATGATTTTCCTCTGGGATATATAGCCTTGTCTGCTTTGGCGGGCGCTTATCTGGGATTCGGAATTGTTTTGATTTTCTCAGTCGGCGCTCCTCTTGCTGGAACACAATTTGCCCCATTCATGAAGTTGATCATGGGAGCCAGTTTTGGAGTGGCTTTGAGCCTGGTTATTTTTTCTGGCTCGGAATTGTTTACCGGCAACAATATGGTTTTTGCCGTGGGAAAACTGAAAAACAGGGTAGGTATCTCAGCGATTTTAAAATTATTCGCATTGTGTTTTATTGGCAACCTTCTGGGTTCTGTTTTTTTTGCGTGGTTAGTCGTGCAGGGGGGAAGCTTGTCTGCGGAGGCTCAGGCTTTGATTGTTAAAGTAGCAGGAATGAAAATGGCCCTCGGTGCTAAAGAGGCTTTTTTCAGAGGGCTTTTGTGTAACTGGCTGGTATGCCTGGCAGTTTGGGTTGCCAATCGAAACGGGGATGAGACGGCTAAACTAATAATGATATTCTGGTGTTTATTTGCTTTTATCGGTAGTGGATACGAGCATAGTATTGCTAATCAGTCCTTGATGGGGTTGGCACTATTGCTTCCACATGGACCAGAAGTATCACTGGCAGGTTTCGTTCATAACCAGGTTTTTGTAACGGCCGGAAACATGGTGGGGGGAGGCGTGATGGTAGGGATGGTTTATGTCTTTTCTTCTGCCGGGCCATTTTCCCAAGACCGGAAATCTCAATTGCAGAATCTGGCGCCGGTTGAGCAGAAGGAGGGGTGAAGGAAATCCGTTTAGCTGAGTAGATAATTTAGTATAATTCTCCAAAAGGGGGATTTTATGTCAGGTTCTTTAGAAGATGAGTTAGGGGATGTGCTGGAAAAATCCAGGGATGGCAAAGGCTGGACACAGTCTGACCTGGCTCAAGCATCAGGGATGAGTGTGAGTGATATTTCCCGGATGGAGCGTTATGAGTTTGTGCCGGATGATAGTGTTTTAAAAAAACTTGCGGAGGTTCTTGATCTGCATGTTCCTTCATTGATTGCGGTGGCGAAAGGAACTTGGGCCCCCAAAGCCATAGAGCCGGACCCCGGTCCCTTCGAAATCATCTGTCTGGATTTATTTGTTGGGACCTATCCCGTTAAATGTTACCTGCTAATTTGCAAAGCCACCAAAACCTCTGCTGTCATTGATACGGGGGGGAATCCGGAAGCAATTATAAAGAAAGCCAAAGAGCTGAATATTAAACCAGAAAAAATTCTTTTAACCCATGCCCACTTTGATCACGCCGGAGGATTGGAGCTTCTGGACAAAACCTATAATTGTCCTGCCTGGATCGATAAAAAGGAGCCTCGTCCCTCGGGGAGCCGAGATTTAAGACTATTGAAGGATGGGGAAACGATATCTCTGGGAAACTTAAATATAGAAGTTCTTTTCACACCGGGTCATACCTCGGGTGGAGTTTCTTATAAAATCCATGACTCGGTTTTTTCCGGGGATGCCATTTTTGCGGGCTCCATGGGCCGGGCCAATTCCTCCTGGTCTGAGTTGTACAATTCCATTACCCAAAGGTTATTGACTCTGCCAGACCACACGCGCCTACTACCTGGGCACGGTCCTGCTACCACTGTAGGCGAAGAAAAACGCCACAACCCCTTTTTCTCCATTAGCCGTGGGAACAACTAGCAATAGCTTAATTGGGCCGAATAGCCGGTTGAAAGCAATTTAAAGATATTTCAATTTGTGAGCGGAGGTACCCCGCCGGGTTGCGAAACCTGAGTTTTGGAATATATTTCAGGTATGGATCCTGAAAAGGTCAACTATCACTATTGTGATGATCTTCCCACCTGTCCCTGGCCGGAAGGAACTCGGGTTCTTGTTACCGGGGCGACCGGCTATGTAGCACACAGGTTGATACCTGAACTGGTTTCAAGAGGCTATATCGTTCGGTGCATGTATAGGAATATAAGTTGCCCGGCGCTTTTGACTCATCCTCGTATTGAGCATGTTTACGCAGATTGTCTGAACATGGAGGAACTTCTTCCTGCTTTGAAAGATGTTGACTACGCCTATTACCTGATTCATAGCATGAGATTGAAAAAGGAAGAGTTTATCGAAAACGACCAGAAGGCTGCGAAAAACTTCAGGGAATCGGCGGAACAACATGGAGTAAAACGGATCATTTACCTGGGTGGCCTGGGAGAAAAAATCGACCGCATGTCGCCGCATTTGAGGAGCAGAAGAGAAGTTGGGAATATATTGTCACAGGGCAATGTTCCAGCTATTCGGGTTCGCGCGGCCATCATTGTTGGTGCCGGAAGCGCGTCTTATGAATTGATGAAGTCACTGATCTTGAACCACCGCTTTATTCCTTTTTTACCGGAATTCAATTCCGTGTGCCAGCCTGTAGCGATCCGGGATGTAATCAAATACCTGGTCGGTGTCATGGAAACCCCGGGTCTGAGTGCGCGTGTTTTTCAAATTGGTGGCAAGGATGTGCTGACTTATAAGGAAATGATTTTAAGCTTTGCAAAAATCTTGAATCGCCGCATCCGTTTCGTTGATGTTTCATGGGTACCCATTCCCGTTGACTGGATGTGCCGACTCTATGCTTACTGGCTTCATTGTTTTATTTCAATTCCGGTAAATATTACTTCGCTTTTGCTAAGCAGTCTTAAAACGGATGTGATTTGTGCGGATAACGAAGTCTCAACAATCCTTCCCTTTGAACCGTTAGACTTTGTAACAGCTGTGAAATGGGCTCTAGAGAAGGAGAAGAGTTCGA
The DNA here is from genome assembly GCA_018673915.1 of Nitrospina sp. Taxonomy (GTDB): domain Bacteria; phylum Nitrospinota; class Nitrospinia; order Nitrospinales; family VA-1; genus LS-NOB. The sequence continues at coordinate 65,751 of JABHBK010000042.1, forward strand.
GAGTGTTCTCGCATTGGAGCGATGTTCCTCCTGAAGGTATGAGTGATTTATTGCCTCTATGCCAGTTTGAGTCTTCCGAGTTTATCATTGAAGAACATGGAATAGATATTCCAGCTACTCCTGAACATGTATTTCCGATTGTATGTCAAATTGGAGGCAAGCATGGCTGGAATCATGCAAACATTCTTTGGGAGATTCGTGGTCTGATTGACCGGCTCCTGGGAGGAGTGGGGTTGCAACGGGGTCGGCGAGACTTGACTCATCTTCGCGTTGGAGATTCGGTAGATTTCTGGCGAGTTGAAAAATTGGAACCCAACCGGGAACTGCTCTTGAGAGCAGAGATGATTACTCCAGGCTTATCCTGGCTTGAGTTTCAGCTCAGTCCGGATGAAAAAGGAGGAACCCATTTGACACTAAAAGCACATTTTATTCCTAAACCATTTTGGGGAAATCTTTATTGGATGGTGTTGTCAAATTTTCACTCTTATATATTTAAAGGGATGCTGGAGTTTTTCAGGAAAAAGAGTTTGGAAGCCAATTAAATCCGCAATGGAGACCCAATGGTTATAAACGATGGAGATACGGTTTGTGTGGTAGGGGGAGGCCCTGGGGGATCGGCTTGTGCTATGGGTCTGCTAAGGGAAGCTCAGCAGTTGGGTAAGAAGATAGATGTGGTTGTACTTGAGCATAAAAGATTCTCTGAGCACCGCCATTACAATCAGTGTATTGGCGTTCTCTCCCCGCCTTTCGAGGATATCCTGAAAAATGAATTAGACTTGGTTTTACCGGATAATCTGGTGCTCAATGAAATTGAAGGCTATTGCCTGCATTCAGATTTGCTGAGCCTGGGTTTGGTTGGAGAAGAATCGGGTCGGTCGGTTTCCGTGAAACGCTCCAAGTTTGATGCCTTCATGCTCGAGGAGGCGCAAAAGGCAGGGGCTCTGGTTGTTCAAAGCCGCGTGACAGGGGTCGAAGTAAACGCTGAAGGGATTTTGGTCTACAGTGAGGGCGAAAACTTTAAGGCTGCGGCTGTCGTGGGAGCATTTGGTCTGGATGATGGCACTTGCAGAGTCTTTGAGCAGGGAACCCCTTATCAGCAACCGGATTTCCTGAATACGGTGATCACGCGTCTTTATCCTGGAGATGAGTTTATTCAAGGCATGGAATCCACAATCCATGCTTTCCTGCTTTCCCACCCGGGTCTGGAGTTTGGAGCGGTTACTCCAAAGGGAGATCATCTTTCGATTAACATCGCCGGTCGGAATGTTTCCTCGCATATTATGATGGAGTTTCTGCGATCGGAGCCGGTGCAACGATTCCTTCCTCCTCATCAACGGCGCGAAAAACCTCTGAATTATTTTAAAGGCAAGTTTCCCATTGCTCCAGCCCGGAATTTGTTTGGTAACCGTTATGTGATGATCGGTGACGCGGCAGGACTCATGCGCCCTTTTAAGGGGAAAGGCATTAATTCCGCAATTAGTACTGGGATGTACGCTGCCCGTTCAATCATAAGGCATGGCATTTCAAAAGAATCTTTTGCTGAAAACTTTTATCAGGATTGCCATGAACTAACCGAAGACCTTCCTTACGGCCGGGCTGTCCGGGTTTTAACCAACCTTGCGACAAAATTTAAATTCATGGATCACATGATTGCGGTGGCGGCAGAACGAACTGACTTTATGCAAGCCATGTTCAGTAGTGTTTCCGGACATGACCCGTATAAAAAAATTATAATGGAAACGGCTAGTCTTCCTCTTGCTTTTAATTTTGCTCTTAGAATCCTGGGGCATTTTGTGTTGCGTCAGGATGCTCACCTTCCTATAAAAGCCCAATAATGTGAACGAGGCGCAGATATTGTCACCTGAGGGTTCCTGTGATATTCTTCCTGCTTTCTCATAGGATATCCATGAAAAGACATTATTCAATATTCGCGTTCCTGATGGTTTTTGTTCTGCTGGGGTGTCCTCCGCCCAAGGCCAGAAAAAAGATGCCGCGTATTTTTGCCCTGAGCTATTCCATGGAGACGGGGAAAGAACCTTCCTTCCTCATTGCCGATGATTTTAATCGCAATCATGTTCTGGATTTGGCCGTGGCTAATAGCGGCGAACATTCCTTTTCGTTTTACAAGGGAATTGGAGATGGAACATTTAATGACCAGCTTGTTTATAAGACAGGACGGGATCCCATTTGTCTGGTTTCAGCAGATTTTGACGATGATGGTTACAAGGATATCGGGGTACTAAATTATGCCGACCAGTCCATCGAAATATTTTTGAACACCCGACTGGGAAGTTTCAAGAAAACAAGCCAGCTTATTAAGCCGGGGAAAATTCCGATCAATATGGCAACCGGAGATATTAATGGCGACAAAATAATGGACTTGGTTGTTACCATGCGTTTTTCTAATGTAATTATGTTGTTGGGAAAAGGGAATGGTCATTTTTCTGAACCTGTTTCGATGGATGTTAAGGGGCAACCTACAGGCATTTTAGTCGGAGACTATAATCAGGATGGCATGACAGATGTTGCGATGGCTTTGGCAGGCAACGGGAATAAAGGAGTCCAGCTTTTATGGGGCAAGGGCGATGGGGAATTTGAGAGTTCCAAGGTTTTTAAAGCCGGGAAACAGCCTCTAAGCATTGTCAGTCTTGATGCGAATAATGACGGCCTGATGGATTTTGTGACGTCCAGCAACTCTTTGCATTCTTTGAATACCGTTGTGAACAAAGGAGACAAAACCTTCGATTCATTGCCGGAATTTGCGTCGGGGAATTTTCCGAAATTTGTTGTGGCCTCCGATTTTACCGGAGATGGATTTCAGGATATTGCCGTATCCAATTCTACGGATGATGTGATTTCTGTTTCCCTCGGGAGGGGGGATGGAACTTTTACCTATCCTCCAATTTACCACAGGGTCGATGAGCATCCTCAAGGCATGGCGACGGGAGACTTTAATGGCGATGGGTTGATTGATATTGCTGTTTCTTGCAGGGATAAGAATCTCATTGATATCCTAAGCAAGAAAAATATGATCAATCCCAAACCAAACCTTCCTCAGGCAGAACCCAAGTCGTCTTGATCGGAGAACCTCCGCTGGTAACTTGCAAAGTCTTTATTTTACCCTGGCAGGGCATGAAGGATAAACCAGTATCATATGCGGCCAAACTTTGACCCACATTTAGTGGCTAAATTGTTACAGGCTGGGCGGGTTGCAGGTGGCCTTCGGGATAGACATACAAAATTTCTTTAGGGAGTATCGTTTCGGCGACCTCTAAAACATTCTGGTAACCTTGCAGATGGTTGTTTGCAACGGGGATCAGAACAAAATCGTATTGTTTATTTCTGAGTTTTTCAATCAACTCTAAAGGGATCGATTCCACTGAAAAGAATCCGCTGCCATAGGAATAGATTTGGTCCAGTCCATCCAAATCCTTTAGGTCTTTTGTCGAAACATTCTGCCCCAGTAAATCTACGCTGGCTTTTTTGTTCAAATTTTCAAGGGTCAGGCGGATCATCCAGTTCCTGACGCATCGGAGTAACAGAACTCGCGCTCCATCAGGAATCAAGTTAAAGGAAGATTCCGCATTTTTTGAGAAAACGCGAGTTTGTGCTTCCTCTTTCCCGAAGTCAAATGCGGACAGGGCTTTGTTAAAGTTAGTCTGGATTTCCTCAGCAGGATAATGCGGGTAGTGGACTACAACCTGGCCGTTGCCATCGAACCCTTCCCAGTTGGTAGAATTGGATAGTAGCGATTCCTCCATACAGGTATTATAGAAATCTGTTCCCGGTTGTGGAGTGTTGATAGAAACCTGGATTTCATCCAGCCAGCCTTTAGAGGCCATTTCATAAACTAAATCCACAGTTTTCTGGTCCTCCTCCTGGTTGGAGCCGAGGCCTCCAATGCTGATGGTTCCATAAAACAGCATGCCGAGGCTTTTGCCAAATTTAACCATGGAGCGCAGTTTATCCAGATCGTGCTTTTTCCCCAAAGTCATTTTCTCAGCAACCTTGTCACTGCCGGTTTCGATCCCGAAACGGATTTTGTAATAACCTGCCGCACGCATTTCCTCCAGAGCTTCCTCATCCAGAGAGGCATACTCGCACATGGCTTCGTATTTGAGGTGATCCAGCCCGGCTGAGCGAATGGCCTTGGCGAGCGAAATATTGAAACTTTTTTTTATATTGTGGACTTCTTCGTCAAAGAACACTCCCTCCATACCCGGATATTTTTCATGCAGGGTGCGGATCTCTTCGACAACGCTGGCAACGTTTCTGGGTCGCCAGTTCAGTTCGTCGTAATAGAGGGTGGCTGCTGCGCAGAAATTACAACGCCGCGGGCAACCTCTTGAAGCGTACATCTGTATTTGTTTGTATCGACAGTTAGGTTCATGATAATCAATGCGCCTGACATCTTCGTCTTCAGGAAAAGGGAGGGCATTGATACCGATCAGTTGTCCTCGATCATTCGGATGAACGCCAGTGAGTTTTTTGGGGTCCTTTCCCCGAATCAAGTCGAGAACGGTGAACTCATATTCGCCGATGCATACATAGTCTGCAACTTTGAGGACCTCTTCCGGATGTGCCATGGGGTGTTGCCCGGTAAAGATAAGCTTGGTCCCAAAAGTTTCTTTGAGTGCGGCAGCCAGGCGCAGGTCTTCACGAAGTGTCCGAGTAGAACTTTCCATGATGAGCCAGTCGGGTTTTTCCGCACTGGCATGTGTGAAATAAGTTTCAAAATCCCATCCATTAAGAACCCCATCCATGAACTTTACATGGTGTTTGGTTTCTCGTTTTAAAAGAGATGAGGTGTACGCCAGTTCCCAGGGGTAATATCCGCAATTGGTGAAATTTTTAACACCCAGAGACCAACGCGAGGGAACATGGACCATATGGTAACCATCCTGGTCAATTCCTACAGAGTTGGCGACAATAATGTTCATGGAATTCATCAGACTTGGGCCTTATCCGGTTCCCGTATTGGATTGTGGGAAGGCTGATAGGTTTTGTGAGAAATAGAAGAGGCTTTTTTTCCGAACAGTTTGCGGAATCCCCACTCTCCGACCAAGGCCAGAGTGATGATCAAAAAAAGCAGGGCCGTGGTGGCATAATTAATTCCCAGCCAGAAAAAGGTGGTTTTTTCCATGAAGGATTTCTTAATTGCCTTCGCAGAGTCTAGTTTAACGAAGGTGCCTTTGGAATTATAACCTCTGACTTCTTTGGAATTTATGGCACAAGCTAACAGATCGATATTGGAGTATCCCAATCCGTGGTCGATATTATAAAGAGCGACCGCAAGATCAAAACTTCTTTCCCGTAAGCGAGCGATATTTTTCTTACCGTAGCTGGAAACACTCATTCTGCGCTGATCTATAATAGTAAGAACCTCATCAATGAGCGGATCTTGTTCCACAGCTTCGCGGGTTGATTCCGGGGCCAGGATGGTAATCCTGCATCCTGGAAATTCTTCTTTCAGGGAAAGCAGGGTTTGGTTGAGAATCCGGGTGGCGGAACGGATAACTAGAATATTCACTAGGGTGCCTACCTTATAGATTAGCTGGGAATATGAGCACGACCAAAGTCACCTGGGTTTTCCAGATCAAATACTTTGCCTTCGACATTTACGGCGACCAGTTTTTTGATTCCGGAACGCTTTGCAATGGCCTTGACTTCGGAGTAGCCGTTTCCTGAAATATTATTAAAAGGAATCACACCGAGTGAAAACGATTTCTTTTTCAGCGTACCCATTAAACTTTCGGGAAACGTTTTCTGGTTAAAATGTGAGTCCCCATAAAGAAGTACTTCATTAACATGAGGGTTTTTCCTCAACTCCTTTTCTACTCCAGATTGTGCCAGAACCGTTACTTCCTTATTGAACTGACCATGAATGGAATCCACGACATCGTTGATCTGCTTCATCCGTGAGCTGCGAAAAAGAAGAATCTCGCCATTGGAGTTGATCTGTAGATTTTTAAAATTTTCCTTGGCAGTGGCATTGTAGCGTTGGTTGAAACCCAATTCATAGAGTTTCTCCGCTTCTCTGAAATTAGCCATAATTTTTTCAGCTGGATATTCAGGGCGATTGACCACGACATGGTTCCCCCCGTCAAAATGTTTCCAGTCCATATCTTGGAGGTAACCCTGGGATTTCATACGATTGAAGAACGGGGTTCCCGGTTGAGGGGTGCTGATGGAAAGCTGGAAACGCCACAACATTTCACGATCAATAAGCTCGCGAATGAGGTCGAGAGTTCTTTTATCGCAATCGTCGGTAGAGCCCTCTCCTCCAAAGGTAAACGTCCCATAGAACTTCAGGCCGATACTGGTGCCATGTTTCATGAGTTGTTTGAGGCGCGGAACATTGAATTTTCTCTGCAGTTCCATTCCCTTGGCCGCATGTTCCCCGGCGGTCTCAATTCCTAACCGGACCATGTAATAGCCGGCACTTTTCATGTTGTCGAGAACTTCTTCGTCCATAGGCCATTGACCACACATGACATCATACTTCAGGTCATCAAGTCCGTTTTCCCGGATGGCTTTGGTCAGTTCCAAAATATATTTTTTGCTTCCGTTATGAACCTCTTCATCAAAAAAGATTCCTTCCAGCTGCGGATATTTAGAGCGCAGGGTCTGTAATTCGTAGATCACATTTTCCGGGTTTCTCGGGCGCCAATTGGGTCGCTGATAAGAAATATTTCCGCATACACAAAAAGTGCAGGATAAAGGGCAACCTCGTGACGCATAAGCTTGAATTTCCAAATATTCGCTGGAAGGTTCTCCGGGCATTCCGTAATGCAGACGGGATACATCGTCATCTTCAGGAAGTGGTAAATTGTTCACATCAAGCGGAGGCCTGATATTGTTGTTGGGCCAGAGTCCCATAATATCTGCAAGGGCTTTGCCCTGTAAGATGTCAAGAACCACCATTTCATATTCGCGCAGGACGACATGATCGGCATACTCACTCACCTCTTCGGGGAAGGTGGTAGGGTGAGGTCCGCAGAAAATGAGCTTTGTTCCGAACCGTTTTTTAATTTCTTTAGCGAACCGGCTGTCAGCATCGATGGTACGCGTGGCACAGTCCATAATCAGATAATCAGGGCCAAATTCAGAGACTTTTTCGACAAAGGTATTGTGATCCCATTTTTCCAGGCATCCATCAAAAAATTTGACTTCATGGTCGGTGTCCCGCTTCAGGATCGAAGAACAATAAGCCAGCTGCCAGGGATAATATGTGAAAATGCTGTGGTCTTTGGTGCTGTTAGTCCATCTGCTGGGAGAGTGGATCATGGCATAACCATCAGCGTCGATTCCAACGGAGTTACAAACGGCAACTTTCATAGATTTCCTCTGCTAGGAGTGCGGTGTTTTTGTTATAGGATCATTGGTGTTGACGGCTTCCTATTTAGGCTCTTTTCCCGGAACCGGAAAAGGGTTCACCTTGAAGAAAGAGTCTAAAGCTCATAACGGTTGAAATCAATTAAAACTTTAACAATAAAGGGTTTACTGGGAAACTACCTGATTGGTTTATTAGAGTTTATAAGAGACTGTAAGTCATTGCCACAGAGGCCTGATTTTAGGGATTCATCTTGACAAGAAAGGGCTGGCTTGCAAAGATACCGCTCCATTTTACAATATAATGGCGCATTGGTATTACCCCACTCAGCAGGAGATTTGAATGGACAACGAACCTATGGCAGAAAATGAACCTAAAGCAGGATTTTTTGCCCGGCTGAAATCTGGATTGGCAAAAACTCGTTCGAATCTGGCAGGAGGTTTTGAAAACATTGTTCATGGCAAGGCAAAAGTTGGGCCAGAGTTGCTGGAAGAACTGGAAGAAAATCTCCTTATTGCCGATGTGGGTATGCAGACCACTTCCTTTATTCTGGAGGATTTAAAACGTGAAGTTTCTCAAAATCGGATACGTGAAAACGCGGAGGTGTTGGGCCAGTTGAAGCAACGCATGGTCCAAGTCCTGTCACAGAACCAGAAACCTCTGGCATTTTCAGAGCACCAGCCTTTTGTGGTTCTGGTTGTGGGAGTGAATGGTTCGGGTAAAACCACCACAATAGGAAAGTTGGCCCGGCATTGGAAACAGGAAGGTAAAAAAGTATTGCTGGCGGCAGGGGATACCTTTCGTGCGGCGGCCATTGATCAGTTACAGGCCTGGGCGGAAAGGTCAGATATTCCCTGTATCAGTCAGAAGAGCGGGGCTGATCCTTCGGCGGTTGCTTACGATGCGGTGCAGGCCGGGGTGGCTCGTGAGATGGATCTTATTATCATAGATACGGCAGGTCGGTTACAGACCAATACGAACCTGATGGAAGAATTGAAAAAAATCAAGCGGGTGATTGGAAAAGTCCTGCCAGGAGCGCCCCATGAAACTTTGCTGGTTCTTGATGCTACCATCGGGCAAAACAGTATTTCTCAGGCGCGACTCTTTAACGAAGCGCTAGAAGTCGATGGGCTGGTAATGACCAAACTGGATGGAACGGCAAAGGGTGGAGTTCTCTTTAATATATCGGGTGATTTGAAACTCCCCATTCGATTTATAGGCGTTGGGGAGAAGCCTGAAGATTTACAGGAGTTTAATCCAGAAAATTTTGTGGAGGCGTTAATTCCCGGATAAGGCTTCTGGATAAATCTCTTCATATTCTTCTATTGAGGTATCTGGGTTGTTTTTTTCCAGGGCCGCAAACTGTTGTTGCACGATGTACCGATGAATCAAATCTCTATCCTCATCCTTAATTCCTTCAAAATACCGAAACCTGAAGATGTCACCGTTTACCTCATTCCCCTTTTTGACAGAGACCAGATAAACTTCTGATTTGATGATAACAGGCTCTTCCAAGGGTAAGGCAAATATGGCGGTAACGGGTTGCCCCCCATGAATCTGCTTGAGTCCTTTGATATGACAACCGAAGCCGCTGGCACTCATATCTAGAATGGTTGTGCAATATACATGTTCATCCTGCATGGTAAGGCAAAGATCCAGAGGTTGCTGTGGGTCAACTTCAAGTCTATAAAAGTCTCTGCGATCGACATTGGAGTCGATAAAAATCTCTCTGGATTTTAAGCGAAAAAGCTTTCTGAGCCAGCGTGCAATGGGCTGGTATACAGATTCCCGTTTGGTGCTCGAGTCATATTTGCTAACCATGAATCAACCTTCCTTTCAACAAATGCAAAGTCACAAAAGCTTGTTTCAATAAATGTCGGCATTTATGCAAAAGAGCTTTAGCTTTGAATTTTTAAGAAAGAAAAATTGCGCAGGTCGAAGCTATTTAGGGGAAAGGGTAAGGAAAAGCGGCGAATGGGAACTTGTGATAAGGCGAGTCAAAATTTATGTTAATATATGATGGTCTAATATTAGGAATGCGGAATTATGAGCGCAGGATTCATTTGAACCTTTTGAGATGTTAAATAATGAAAACTGATAATGATGACCTTTCGGGGATGAAAGTCCTTCTAGTCGATGATGTTCCCGATAATATTGATATTCTTTTCCAAACACTTAAGTCCAAGAACTACCAAATTTCCATAGCAAATAGCGGAGCCAAGGCTTTAGATCTGGTCCTAAAATTGGGACCCGATTTGATATTGCTGGATATCATGATGCCAGAGATGGATGGGTACGAAGTCTGCAAAAGGCTTAAAGCCGATGCATCGACCCGGGATATTCCGGTCCTCTTTATTACTGCCAAAACGGAGACAAAAGATGTGATAAAAGGCTTTAGGGTGGGTGGTCTCGACTATATTACCAAACCCTTTCGTCTGGAAGAAGTGCTGGCCCGTGTGGAGACGCATTTGAGATTGAGAAAGACTTTGAGAGATAAAGATAACCTGATTTCTGAATTGAGGGACACTCAGGAGATCTTGATGAACTCAGCTCGTATGGATTTGTTAACCGGCCTCCTTAGTCGACCAGGTCTGGAAGATAAGCTGGTTCAGGAGCAGTCCAAGAGCCAAATTATGGGAAAAGCATTCTCGGTGATTCTGGCTGATATCGATCATATCGGCGAGATAAATAGTAAATTCGGGATGAAAATGGGAGATCAAATAATCATTCGTACTGGATCTATCCTGAAAGAGAGTGTTGCAAACCAGGAGTTGGTAGGCCGATGGAGCAGTGAAGAGTTTTTGATTCTTCTTCCTGAAACAACGTTGGAGGAAGCCAAAGCACTGGCGGAAAAAATTCGTTCCCGCATAGAGAAAGAAAGTTTGAATTTCAACCAGAATCAAATTTCTTTAACTCTCAGTATGGGAGTCAATCATTGTTTGCCAGATATGGAATGGGATAAATGCATTGCCGAAGCTCAAGAGTGTATGCATCAGGCAAAAGCACTGGGACGAAACAGGCTGGTGGCTATAGATATGGACTAGGCCAGTAAACTTGATTACAAAGCTTTTATCACTTTCTCATTTCCTTCCCGAGAGGTATAAGTTTGTCTATCAGTGCTGACGACTTTCAAATAGTTCAAAAATTTCTATTAGAAAATTCTGGTATTTCTCTTGCTCCTGGAAAGGAATATTTGGTCGAAGGGCGACTGCAACCCTTGGTTTACAGTGAAGGGTTTGACGATATACACGTGCTAGTTGTTGCGCTGAACAAGAACTCTGAAAGTGATTTGGGTAAAAAAGTCATAGAGGCTTTGACCACCAATGAGACCTCATTTTTTCGTGACAAGCACCCCTTTGAGACTTTAAAGACAGCGATTATTCCGGAGCTTTTAAAAAAAACACAGGCCAATAAAAAGATTCAAATTTGGTCAGCGGCCTCTTCCAGCGGTCAGGAGCCTTATTCGCTGGCCATGCTTTTAGCTGACTCTTTTTCATGGGTAAAGGACTGGGATATCCGGATTGTGGCCAGTGATATTTCTGAAGAGATGTTGGAAAAATGCCGGTCCGGGTTGTACAGCCAGTTCGAAATATCACGAGGGCTTCCGGCGCATTATCTTCCCCGGTTTTTTCAGAGAGCCCAGTCCAAATGGCAGATCAATTCGGAAATCAGGGAGCGCATTGATTTTTGCTACCTGAATCTCTATGAAGATTGGGTGGGCCTGCCACCTCTGGACATTATCTTCATGAGAAATGTTTTGATTTATTTTGACAAAGATACTAAAAAAACAATCCTCGAAAAAGTGATCAAGGTGTTAAAGCCAGGCGGGTACCTGTTCATGGGTTCTGGAGAGAAGCCTGATGGGCTGGAGGAGCATTTTCAGACGACAGACTTTTCCACCTCCGCCTGCTTCAAGCTTGTGTCCGCCTGAAACCCACCTCTGGGCGTGGGGCTCATTGCGAAATAAATTCCTTGAGCATCGTAAAAAGTTACCCTTGTTTCGAGCCAAGGTTTTCCGTCCCCACCCAAAGATTTATCAGGATGGCAGCAGCTTTAATTTTTAATGGTTGAGCACATCGTTCTTTGTTGATAGCGCGATAGCGGCGGCTTCCTGGATCATCTCATTCGGAACATTTAATTCTCGCAATGTACTTCCAAGTTGTTCCATGACTTTGTTGAAATGGGATTCTTTTAGCCCCTTCGCCACAAGGCGTTGATGGGCTTCTCTCATACTTTTTCCTGAATAGTTTTGAGCACCGCCAAAAGCATAAGTTAAGAATACTTTCATCTTACCTTTTTGACGATTCATATCGACCCCATCGAAGAAGGGTTTTAAACTACTGTCGTTCATAACCTTGTCATAAAAAACTCCCACGGCTGCATCCACTGCCCCTTTTCCTCCTATGCGATCAAAGAGAGGTTCTTTGTGAGTAGTTTTGTTTCCTGACTTTTTTTCATATTCTCTGACCAGGTTTTGCATAACCATAGACATTTTAGAGAGTTCCTTGGAGGCCATGCCAGTGTCATCGGCACCCTGTTTTGTGCTCCCTGCCGCTTTCGCCACCTCAGCCGTGTTTTCGGCGATCTGGATGCTTCCCGTTGCCGCTTCTTGGACATTTCGACTCATCTCATTCGTGGTTGCTGTTTGTTCTTCCACCATACTGGCGATGCTGGTGGCGATATCATTGATTCGACTGACAACCTGGGTAATGTCCGCAATGGAATCCACCGCTTCTCCGGTATCGGTTTGAATGGCCTGGATCTTGGTGCTAATGTCTTCGGTGGCCTTGGCGGTCTGGTTTGCCAGTTCCTTGACTTCGTTGGCGACTACAGCAAAACCTTTACCTGCTTCTCCAGCACGAGCCGCTTCGATGGTCGCATTTAAGGCGAGCAGGTTGGTTTGTTCGGCAATGGAGGTGATCACTTTAATGACATCACCAATTTCCTGGCTGCTGTCTCCCAGTTTACTGACGATTTGGTTGGCCTTTTTGGCACCCTCAACGGCATCGGCGGTGACCTTCGGGCTTCACTGGAATTGCCGGAAATTTCCTTGATGCTGGCACTCATTTCTTCTGTGCCCGTGGCAACGGTCTGGACGTTTTGACTGATTATATCTGCCAAGGAAGAAACCTCGTTAGCCTGGTCGGCAGTAGCTTGCGAATTATTGCCCATTTCAGTACTGACCGCAGCCAGTTCTTCGGATGAGGCCCCAAGGGTCTGCACCACCTCAGTGATTTGCATCATGACTGAACGCATTTCATCTGTTTGTTCCCGCTCCTTTTTTTCCATTTCCAGTTTTTGCGTGATGATTTCCCAGGTCAGCATGGGTCCCAGATAGTTCTGGCTCTCATCAAACAGAGGGCTCACTAAAAGATCGAGGATTTCTGGCCCTACTTGAATTTGTGCTGTATGCGGAAGGTTTTTAGGGTCGGAAAGAATCTTGCGTTGGTGTGCCGGGTTTTTGTGAAAAATATCGATGCTTTGGCCGATCATGTCGTCGACCTTGGTTGGAAGATATTGCTCAAGGGTCTTCAGGGTTTTGGCTGATTCCGGATTCATAAATTGCATTGTTAAATCGGTGTCGGCATACAAAACGTTGGTAGGCATTTGCTTCATTAACGATTCTGACCTGGCCATTTCGGTTGTGGCAACCCGCAAATTTTTCACCATGGTTGACATCGAATCACCCAGAGTACCGTTCGTGTCATCTTTCAGGTTGGAGTTGTAGAGATCATTGGTGGCTATATAGCCTGCTTGCCCCGCTACCCACTTCATTTTTTCTGTCATTTTGGTGAATGCTTCACCCAAATCACCGGTGAGACTCGTATCTAGAATTTGGTTGTTCAGATCGTCATTCGCGATAAGATTTGCCTGCACTGCCAGCTTTCTCATTTGAGAGTTGAGGTTATCCAATGCATCTGCCAAATCCCCTTTAGTAACTTGATATTTATTTCTTATAAAGCCTGTGGCCTGGTCCAGGTTTTGTCCTTGTTTAATATTTTCCAACACCTCTTGGGTATCGAGTTGTCCCGCGGCTATTTCCTGAGTTTGTTCCTGCAACAGTTGTAAAGTGGCGAGCATTTGATTGGATGATCTTGTTAGATCTCCTATTTCATCAGAACTGGAGTTGTTAAGAGGTTGTTGCTTCAAATCGCCATTTGCAATTTTTTCCACTACGGTTACTACCCCTTTAATCCTCCTGGAAGTTAAACCTGCTATATATATGGCGATAATTAAAATCACCACTCCCAGACCGATACTGATATATAGACTCATATCTTTAATAAGGTCTTGAGTGATGAAGGCTTCTGCTTCATCTAATTCTGCCAGGATTCCCCATTTCAACCCCAGTATATCTACAGGACCGTAGGAGCTGAGAACTGGAACACTGCGGTAATCCGGGAAGATTTGAAACCCGGATTGCCCCTGAAGGGCTGCTTTCGACCCAAGTGATCGGACTTCAGCAATACCAATGGTGGTTCCCAAAGCTTTTTGTTTTTCGATGGATTTGGGGTCGACTCCGAGCTTTTCGATGGTGCTGAAATACTCCTTTGGGGTTTCTACAAAAAACCGGGAATTGTTTCTGAGTTTAAAATCGGGACCCACCATATAGACTTCCCCTGAATCTCCCAGCCCGACTTTTTTCCATTGCTTGTTACTGGTCATGATCGCGTCAATGCGATCTACCGGTGCCTGAAAAATGAGGACTCCTATCATTTCTCCTACATCGTAAACAGGTGAGGCGATGAAAGACGCAGCGGCATTGTAGGAAGGTTCATAGGGAGAAAAATCATCTATCGCTACGAAATCAGGAGCATTGCCGGCAATGGCGGCATTGAACGCACGTCCAATTCCCGAATTACTGTAGGGTCCCGTTTTTAAATTTGTTGCGTAGTCGATTTCCTTAAAAACAGAGTAAACGATAAATCCCGTATCAGCATCAACCAGGAAAATGTCGTAGTAGCCGAATTTTTCCAGGTACTGGCGAAACATTGGATGAAATTGTTCATGAACCTGAGTGTAGGAGCTGTAGTCCCCGGCTGTATCCAGCTTTTCTTTTTCTCCGATAGGATGGGTGTTTTCAGAGATATAGAGAGATTGTAATATTTGAGTCGACTTTTGTTTGGGGAACCAGCGGGTTGCAGCGTCTGATGAAACGCCTGGGGTGTTTTCCATCTGGTACTTGTAGCGATCCATCAATTTTGAATTCTGGGTATCCCCATGCTTACTTTGCATTTGGTCCTCTACCTGGGAAAATGCGGTGCTGAATCTTCCAAGGGCATCGACCGTCATGGTGTTTGTGGAAAAAGTGATAACCTGATTGCCAATTTGTTTGAAATAATTTTCGATCTGTAGTTTTTTACTTTCCCTGAGGGAAGTCAGTCGGCTCTTATTGAGCTCCAGGATATTTTCATGAACGACTTTGGAGGTGGCGACGAAAGACAGGATTAACGGAATCAACCCGGTTAAAATCATTAAAACGATTAACTTCTTTTTGATATCCCAATTCCCGCCAGTACTGTTCCCAGAATTTTCCATTTTAAGTTCCTCCCCAAGGACTTTTTTTCTATTTTTTAACCTGTATTGAATTGGTCATTGGATTTTGCAAATTTCTCTTTAGTATAGGCTGCAAACTCTGCCGAGGCAACGTCACAAGTAATATCTATGTTTATTAAATTTACTGTAAATTTTTACACTTGTCTGTTTGTCTTTATTAGAGAAGCTATGGGAGTAGCTAGATAAGAAATAAAGCTTTTAAAGTCAAATGGTTGAGGGAAAGGTCCAATGGGGGGGGGAGAAGGGGGAGGGTTAGCAGGCGAGAGCATCTTGGTAGCTGATTTTGGGAAAACCTTCAAGGGTTGAAATGGGACTGCAGTTGTATACTTCGACGTCGCTGGAGGCCAGGGTATTTGCACCAAAACTCAGCATTTTCTGCATTTTAGGAAACTCGGTTTGCTCATGGTTTACGGTTTGTGGGTCCTGACCAAAGAAATGGGTTTTGGGTCCTTCATGTTTTAAGTCCAGACCCAGGAAAAATATTTTTTTAAAACCCATATATACCGCTGCTTGCAAGGCGAAATAAGAAATCGTATAACCTGAGTATATTCCTTTCTCCAGGTCGAAACTGAAGCCTTCTCCCCCCAGCAATTTTAAAGGTAACCCTAGAGGTCGTCCTTCAAGCGTAAATAACTGACGAACCTTTTTATAATCCTCCTGGTAGAGATCAAAGAGGCGGTAATCGAATACACATTGGTAATAAGGGGTTGGATAAATCAGGGTAGACCGGTTCAATCCCATTGCGATTTTGTTTTTCAATAAAGATAGGTCCAATTCTGCCAGAGATGGACCTGAGGAGAGGATGAAAAGTTTTTTCCCCAAATGCAGGTTTTTAAATTCGGATATCTGTTGCATAATTTTATTTAAATGAATCCTTTCCATACATGACATACTTAATATTACGGCGATTGTAAGTATAGACACCATGTACCCTATCTTTTATTCCAACAATAAAGCTAGGATAGGAAACTTCTAGTGTTACTTCATCCAGATGTTGGGCATTCTCCCAGTTTTTTCCACCATCCTGGCTCCACGATGCGCTCAATGGCCATCGTTGGTGCTCTTCAGTATGGTTGTAGACCACCACCAGATTATTGTTAGCTGAAAAGGCTGAAATTCCTGATAGAGGGTTAGGTAGAGAGGTCATTTCAGGATGAGTCCATGTTTCCCCCTGGTCCGTTGAATGACTGATGCGGATTTTTCTGGGATCAGTGGATGGTCTGAAAAACAGGGTCAATCTTCCACTATCTTCTTTAACGATTGTAGACTGAATAACATCCGGGACTTCAAACCGATAATCTGCTTGCCATTCGGAATAGGGTGGATTGCTGGAAAGCAGGATGGATTGCCGAGCTCCTTCGTCATAAGCGGGTAATAAATAGGTACCCGAATCCAATAAAACCGGTGGGTGTCGGATCATCATCCCTGGCAATTGCCAAAGCTGAGCAGGTTGGGACCATGTAATACCTTTATCATCGGACCAGACTCCCTGCAAAAAAGCATCGTTCCAATAGTGCCCCTTCAAGATGACATAAAGAAGATGGATGCGTCCGCCCGGGTCTTGAAAGAGTACCGGGTTGCCGGCAGAATATTTTCCTGTATCCAGAATAGTCTCGCTGATACTCCAATTATTTTGGTTTGGATATTTTTTTGCAAGGGCAAGAGTAGCACCGGTATGTTCCTTTTCTGGATAGACATACCAAGCAACCATAAGGGTTCCTGATTGGGTTTCCAATATGGAAGGACAATGGCAAAACATGCCTTTGTCGGGCGGGTTATGTATAAAATCAGCTTCAACCAGGAAGGCCATTTTTTAAATGCCGAAAACTTTTTAGGGATATCCTTTTATTGTAAAAGGAATAACAGTCGTTTACGACAATATAATTTTTATGGCGTTTGGAAACTGCGGGCTGCGTTTTTCTAGTTGGAGGGGGAAATTAAAAAAATGGAGGCGCCGGGCGGACTCGAACCGCCGATAGAGATTTTGCAGACCTCTGCCTTACCACTTGGCGACGGCGCCCTGCTGGTTACCATGAATGAAAAAATGGAGCGGGAGAAGGGGTTCGAACCCTCGACTTCAACCTTGGCAAGGTTGCACTCTACCACTGAGTTACTCCCGCTGATTTAAATGTACTGGGGTGAGATACCCGAGCCCAATTATATTTCTTCAAACCTGATTGTCAAATTCTATTTTTTCAGGAACTTTGTTTCGGCTCCTTCGATCAGGCGAAGAATGTTGCCATGGTGCCTCTGTAAGGTGAATAGGCCGACAATAACAGCAAGATATATATAGGGAAGAGGCAGTTTGAAATAAATCGCAAACAGGGGAAGGGAGATCGCCGCCATGATCGATCCTATGGAGACATAACCTGAAATCCACAGACAGGAAGCAAACACCCCAACTGCACAAAGGGTGGCCCAGGGCATAATATAAGAAAATAGGCCCAGACTGGTTGCTACTCCCTTTCCACCTTGAAATTTTAAGAAAATGGAAAAGAGGTGACCGAGAAATACCATGAGTCCTGCCAGGGCGATCAGAAGCGGCTTGTCATAAAATTGGCTGGCCCCTAAAACAACTAGTAGCCCTTTTACCACATCCCCCAGCAGGGTAAGAAGTCCGGATTTTTTACCCAATACTCGTGCTACGTTGGTGGCACCAATATTTCCGCTACCCTGTTTGCGGATGTCTACATGCTGGACTTTTGCCAAAATAACGCCGAAAGGTATTGATCCGACAAGATAAGATATCAGGCACAGGACAGAAATTTCAGTCAGCATGATGGGTGAGTTTGAGGTCTATCATTCGGTTTCGTCTACCCAGGATTCGTTCTGTAGTTTGGTCTTCAGTTTTAACTTGGCTCTTTTTTCAATTTGCCGCACTCGCTCCCGGGAGAGGCCGATCTCTTTTCCTATTTCCTCCAGCGTTTTGACTTCTCCGAAAAAACCAAAACGCATTTTTAAGATTTTGGCTTCTCTCTCTGAAAGATCTTCTAATAATTGGTCTACCTTATTGTTGAGTAATTCCTGCATAAGTTGGTCATCGTATGGAATGAAGTCCTGATTTTCCAGAAGATCGAGGTAGGGGGTGTTTTCATCATCTTTTAAAGGTGAATCAAGCGATAAGTGAGTTCGGTACGCACGCATGATGGAGTTGATTTCCTCATCGCCAAATCCCAGGCTTTTGGCAATTTCGGACTGAGTCGGTTCACGCTCCAGGTCCTGCGTCATCTGCTGGCTTCTTTTATTGATTTTATTTACTTTGCCAGCTTGTTTAACGGGAAGCTTCACGGTTCCCGATTGTTCGGCAAGGGAATGCATGATGGCCTGCTTGATCCACCATACCGCATAGGTGATAAATTTCACATTTCTGGAAACGTCAAAACGCTTGGCAGCCTGGATCAGCCCTATATTTCCTTCTTCGATTAAATCTTGCAAGGAAATACCCAATCCCCGGTATTTGTTGGCTACGGTCACAACATATTTTAGATTTCTGCGAACCATTTCCTGAATAGCTTTTGGGTCGCCAGCTTTAATGGCTTTCGCTAAATTGATTTCTTCCTCTCGCGTGAGAATCTTGATCCGGCTGATCTCCTCCATATATTGGGTGAGTGGATCATGGCCGCCCCCTTTTCCCTTTGAAGGTGAAGAACCTTTACTGGTAGTGGGTTTGCGTTCGGGCGGCTTTGGCATAATTTTTAAGTTTTAACGCATGGCTCTCAAGCGTAGTCGTGCCTCTTTCGCGAACTCGCTTCGGGGAGAATTTTTAATTACGGATTTAAAATATGTAGAGGCTTCTGGAAAATTCTGTTCATGATAATAGGATTCACCTAACAGGAATTCGGCTTCGAGAATATAAGAATGGTTGGGATATTCCACTTTCAAACGCTTAAGTCGGAGAATCGCTGCTTGATAAGAGCCCGTGCGGTAATAGAATTTACCGATTTCAAATATGTTCTGGGCAAGAATATCGAGACACTGGGAAATTTTTTCTTTTGCTTTCTTAGTATATGAACTTTTTGGGAAATCTTTTGTGAAACGCTCAAACCCTTCCAACGATAAGTTTACGGGAGTTAAGTCTCGAGATGCCAGGTCGGTCAGTTTAAAACTGGACATGGCTTTGTAGAAATGTGCCCTGTCCACAAATTGATGGGCTGGGTAGAGTTCGATAAATTTCTGGTAATGAAATTTAGCCTCTTCATATTCCTCGCCGGAAAAATGAATGTCTGCCAGCAACATGGTTGCCGCTGTTCGTTCTTTGCTATCCGGGTAATCCTCTAATAAAAGCTGAATTTTGGCTTTTGCTTCCACCGTCTCCTTTTTTTTAGCCAGACTTTTGCCTTGTTGGAGTAGTTGACCAGGACTATAGGTTTTTTCTTTAGTGGTGTAACAAGCTGAGAATAGCCCCAGCGTAAACACCAGAATACAAAAAGGAGCAAATTTGGAGAATGAAGAGAGGGTAAACATTTAGACACTTAAAAATTGAAAGTTGCTCTCGAATATATACTAAAAATCCTTATGTTTAAAGAGCTTAATCATTTCACGGAGCTTTAAAGCTCCTTGCTTCTAAAGAAAACTTCGTGCTATAACTTCAACAATATTCTCATCTTTAAGATGAGGGATCTCACCAAAAAATGGTTATTATGAAACGGGCAATCAAGATAGGACTGTTAACCCTGTTGGTCGGATGGTACCCCGGGCTGGTTGATCCTGTTTTTGCCGCTGACTCCGCCGAAACCTGGGAACTTCTTTCCGTCTTCGAAAAAGGTGGGTTCATGATGTACCCCATTCTTTTTGCCTCTGTACTGATGCTCGGAATCGCGCTGGAACGGTCTTATAATCTGAGAAGAAAAAATATCATCAACTCTGATTTTCTCCAGAATGTCCGGGACCAATGGGATTGGAAAGATATTCAAAAAACTCTTAGGTTGCTTAGTTCCTACGACAATGCGCTCTCGCGGATTTTGAAGGTCGGATTATTACGGGCAGGAGGTAAGCTCGATGAAATTGAGAGAGCGATTGAAGGTGCAGGTCAGCATGAGGCATCCTTGATGAACTCGAATCTTCGGGTGCTGGGTGCGGTGGCAAACATCACGCCTATGATGGGCCTCTTGGGAACTGTCTTTGGAATGATTAAAGCCTTCAATGTGATTTCTCTCAGCGGTACCGGAAATCCAGGCCTTGTCGCCAGCGGTATTTCAGAAGCACTGATCACTACTGCTGCGGGAATGGTGGTCGGAATCCCCGCGTTGGCTTTTTATCATTATTTCCGGGGAAAAATTGATCGCTATGTTTTTGAAATGGAGGAAATTTCATTTCAGCTTGTAGAAGAGCTTTCTTACGACGGCCTCAGAAAAGCCAAACCTGCAACTCCAGGATCGTCCCGGGAAAAATCTAAAAAAACTTCAACCGTTGGTGGTTGATCATTGACTGTTTGCTTTTTTCGTTTGGAAGGAACCTGATTTAACGATGCAATTCAGGAGAGAAGAGGAAGATAATTTCGCCTTGGATATGACACCCATGATTGATGTGGTGTTCCTGCTTATTATTTTCTTCATGGTGTCCACGGTCTTTGTAGATTTCAGTCGACGGATGGATATAAATCTTCCCACCTCCAAGTCTTCAGTTATCGATGAAACGGTTAAGAGCCTCGAGATTGAAATGTCGAAAGACAAAAAAATCCTTATGGGGGGCAAGCCACTCACGCTATTGGGATTGGAAACGACTCTCGCCAAAATGGAATTCAAGGGCAAAAAACAAAGTGCTATCATTCGAGCCGATAAAACCCTCCCCTATGGAGATGTCATCCATGTCATGGGCCTTTTGCAAAAAAAGGGCATTCCTGATATCAGCGTTGCGGTAAAATAAGGTATACTTCCCCCTATTCAAGTTAAAATTATAAACAGCGTCCGGTTTAAGAACTGGGCTCTTTAATGTTCGGAGATTTTGGATGGCAACCTATACCAAGGACAAAGATGTTGAAACTGAATTAGAAGACGATGCCCAGGCACGGACAGCAATGCAGGAAGTTTTTTCAAACACTGCCCGATGGCCAGCTGGATTCGGTGGTTTTACTGCGGATGCAACGGCAAATATAAACGGTGTTGAACATAAGGGGTCTGTAACGGTTAAAGGACCCAAAGAAATCGAAACCGATATCAGCGATGAAAAAGCCAAAGGTTTTCTCACAGAAAATCTGGCTTCTATTGCCATGCACCGGGGCCCACGTTCATTTGATGAGTCCGATGGTAAATACAAACTGAGATTCGGTGATGAAGGCACGCACCCGCTAGGAAGAAAGCTCATCATGGGCGGAGATGGCATGAGTTCCTTTTACCGTATCAAAGATGGCAGAATTCAGCAGATCAACCGACAAACTCCGCGCTTTTCTTTTTCCATCAATATTGAAGAGAGCCGGAAAAACCAGGACGGAAAATTCCTGACCCATAAATACTCGGTGTTTTATTTCAATCCCGAAACCAAAGGCTTGAAAGATGTGGAAAGCTACACCGATGAGTATACAAGAGTGGGCGAGGCCGACCTGCCCGAAGTACGCCGAATCATAAATTGCGAAGAAGGTGCGATCTCTGTATCGACCATGACCTTGAGCAATCACAAAACTCTGTAAGTAACCCCCCTCAGTCCCCCCTTATCCGGGGGGCTAGAGGGGTTAGTAGTTTTCTCAGCTTGTAGATGATAGTGAGTTATCCATCACTTTTGCTCCATTTTCTACAACGACTTCTTTCCCAATAATAGAATTCTGCACGGTGGCATCGGAGCCGATGGTTGCTCCATCCCAAAGGATAGAATTTTCCACTACGGTGCCGGAACGGATTCGGCATCCATCCCCCAGCACAGCATGGGGCCCTATTTGTGCGTCTTGAGAGATTTCGCAATCTTTGCCAATAAGAACCGGTGGAATCACCAGAGGGCCTTCGGGATTTCTCGACGGCGAAGTTTTCAACGCTAATTTTCCATTGAGTGCGTCAGCCTGCGCCTGAATATACGTTTCTCGTGTTCCCATGTCGATCCAGTATTTTTCATGCAAGGTTCCAAATACTGGAAGCCCTTCTTCGATCATCTTCGGAAACACATCTTCTGCTGTGCCAAAAAATTTTTCTGAAGGGATGCGGGAAAATATCTCTGGTTCCATGATCTGGATTCCCGTGAACATAACGCGCTGAGTTGTTGTGGGCGGGTTTTTAATGGATGCATCCACAAATCGAGTGATGCGACCATCATTGGCTAACTCTATAGGTTTATATTTTTCCGGTTGGGAATCTTTGCGAACCACCAATGTCAGGCAGGATTTTTTTTCTTTGTGAAAACTGAGAACATTTTTCAGGTCAATATCCGCGAGCACGTCGCTGTTGATCACCAAAAATGTTTCTTCTTCAAGGAAGGACTGGGTTTTTTTGAGTCCTCCGGCGGTTCCTAGAATTTCTTCTTCCTGGGAAAACTGCAGACGCACTCCGAAATCAGAACCGTTACCGAAATAGTCGATAATTTTTTCGGGCAGATGGTGCACATTGACGATGATGTCCTGAATGCCCTGGGAACTTAACAAGTTCAGCGTGTGTTCCAGAAGAGGCCGGTTTAATACCGGGAACATGGGTTTGGGAAGACTAAGGGTCAGAGGTTTAAGGCGCGTGCCAAAACCAGCTGCGAGGATCATGGCCCTCATTTTTTTTGAGCCATGGCTTTAAGCGATTCGGTGAATGGAGGTCTTGCGATTCCTTCTTCGGTGATTATTGCTGTTACCAGTTTGTTGGGGGTGATATCAAATGCGGGATGAGCCACCTCAATGCCATCGGGGGCAATTCTTTTATTGTTGATGTTCACCACTTCCTCAGCTGAACGTTCTTCAATAGGGATTTCATCACCGGATGCGAGGGAAAGATCGAGTGTCGAGACGGGGGCCGCGACATAAAACGGAATATTATTTTCCTTGGCAAGTACGGCAACCATATAGGTGCCAATTTTGTTAGCGACATCACCATTTCCAGCGATGCGGTCCGCTCCGACAACGACCAGATCAACGTCCTGATTTTTCATAAAGAAACCGCACATGCTATCAGTGATCAGCTTTACGGGAATGTTGTCTTCCTTGAGTTCCCAGGCAGTCAGCCGTGCCCCTTGCAGAAAAGGCCGTGTTTCGTTAGCCAGTACACGGATGTTTTTTCCGGCATTGACCGAAGCCCGAACCACTCCCAGCGCTGTTCCAAATCCTGCTGTTGCCAAAGCCCCGGCGTTACAATGAGTCAAAATGACATTTCCATTTTCAACCAGGGACTGCCCGTGTTGCCCCATAGACTGATTGATACTGATATCTTCTGTCAGGATAGTAAGAGCTTCTTCCTTCAACCGGGTTTTCAACTCTGGAATAGGAAGGTTTTTTGAATCTGTGGCTACCTGTTTCATTCTGTTGATAGCCCAGGCAAGGTTCACTGCTGTAGGCCGGGATTTGCCAAGGTGCTCGCATTGCTGTTCCATTTCTTTAAAGAAATCGTCGAAGCTGGAAGCGGATATGGTATCGGCACCCAGGCTGACTCCCATGGCCGCCGCTACACCAATTGCCGGTGCTCCCCGGATAATCATAGTTTTAATAGCCTGCCCAACCTCTTCAATGGTTTTACAATCTACAAAAACTTTTTCTGTTGGAAGACGGGTTTGATCGATCATTCTTACTACTCCGTCTACGTATTCTATGGTTTTGATCATGATGCGCTTTCTTTGAAAAGACTGGGGATTTTAGCGGTTAGCTTGTCTCGAAAAACCGATTCATCTATGCCGTTAATTTCAATAATTTTATTTTTACTACTGAGCCCTGAAACAATGCGAACTTTGGAGGGACTCACCCCCAGGCACTTGGCCAGGAACTTGACACAGATTTTGTTTGCGGCTCCATCAACCGGTGGTGAGGTCAGTCGAATTTTCAAGGAATTGTTGTAAATCCCTGAAATTTCGTTTTTGGATGATCTGGGTTGAATGACGGCTGAAAACCGGATTCCATTTTCGCAGGGATTAACCTTGATCTGAGTTTCCGGCATTGCCGGTCCCCGCTTTAAATTTATTTAAATGTTCCATAGCAGTGCTTCGGATATTATCCATCAACTGTTGCTTTTGTTTTTTTAGTTTTTGGATATCTATTTGTAAAGAGTCCAACTCTTTTGCGGCATCGGCCTTGTGTTGTTCTGCATATTGCTTTGCGGTGTTGATGATTTTTTTGGCCTTTTCTTTCAACATTTCAGGGGTCAGTTGAGAAAATGAATTGCTTCCATTTGACTGGTCTGCATCTGCTTTTTTCATTTCCTCAATCAAAATATTTTTTTGTTCCAGCTCATTTCGCAGGTTCTGCAGCTCTTCTTCCAACTCTGGCGGGACACTGGTTTCTGCGTCCTGTAGTTTTTCCAGGTCTTGCTTGAGCTCTCGAGTTTCTTCATTTTTGAGATCTATAGCCCGTTCCTTATCCTTGAGCTCTTCAGCCATGGCTTTGAAGTCATCGGCCACAAGGTGAAGGAATGTGTCAACTTCCTGCTTGTTATAACCACGAAACTTGTCGTGGAAGCATTGCTCTAAAATGTCAAGATAAGTTAAGCGCATAACGGGTCACTGTAGTTGCATCGCCATGGTTGCGAGCGAGTGAACTACAAATTCTTCTATGAAAACTATTGCCAGCAAGACAATGATCGGTGAAAAATCTATTCCTATGCCAGACATGGGAACTAATTGTCGCACTCGAAGCAAAACCGGTTCTGTGATACTGTATAAAAACTGAACGATGGGATTATAAGGGTCTGGGTTCACCCAGGACAACAAGGCGCGGATAATTATGATCCACATATAAAGTTTTAAAACAATGCTTAGAACCTGGGCGGTTGCGCTTAGTAAGTTTCCTAAAATAAACACGAAGTATGGGGTGTGGGTTTTCCTCAGTTAATTCCATTTGAATACTGGGGAAAATCATTACTAACTGCCCTCTAAAATATCTGAAAACTCCTTTATTGTCAATGAGAAGAGCCTCTTTAAAGGCCACTCAAATTAGGATATACCCTACTTATGAAACGAACAAAAATTAAGGACCTCCTTCATGGCAAGGAAGGCGAAGTGCTGGTCAAGGGGTGGGTGAGAACCCGGCGGGACTCCAAGGGAGGTTTTTCCTTCCTGGAAATAAATGACGGTTCCTGCCTTAGCAATATTCAAGTTGTGGCAGATCATTCACTTCCGGGCTATTCCGCCATGGAAAAACAAATGACCACAGGTAGTTGTATCTCGGTGCATGGCAAACTGGTAGTGTCTCAAGGTAAAGGTCAATCTAATGAAGTTCAGGCTAGCGAAATTGAGGTTTACGGTTCTGCGCCTGTTGACTACCCTTTGCAGAAGAAGCGGCACTCCTTCGAGTTTTTACGCGAGATCGCCCACCTTCGCCCGCGCACTAATACTTTTGGCGCAGTTATGCGGGTTCGAAACCAACTGGCTTTTTCCATCCACCGGTTTTTTCAGGACCGTGGTTTTGTCTACCTGAACACGCCTATTGTGACCACTAGTGATTGCGAAGGCGCGGGGGAAATGTTCCAGGTGACCACGTTGGATCCATCCAATCCACCGCGAGTGGATGGGGAAATTGATTATGCCTCGGACTTCTTCGGAGAAAAAACCTTTCTCACGGTCAGCGGACAATTGGAAGGTGAAATCTTTGCAATGGCCCTTTCAGATATTTATACATTTGGTCCTACATTTCGAGCAGAAAATTCCAACACCAGCCGGCACCTTGCAGAATTTTGGATGGTGGAACCGGAAATGGCCTTTTATGATCTGGATGACAATATGGATCTTGCTGAGGAATTCATTAAATATTTATTGTCGGAAGTGATGGAGCACTGTGCTGAGGATATGGAATTTTTTAACAAGCGCATTGACACCACCAAACTCGAGACTCTTAAAAATATTATTGATAGCCGATTTGAAAGGTTGACATATAGTGATGCCATTCACCAACTGCAAAAATCAACGGAGACTTTCGTCTATCCTGTAGAATGGGGTTTTGCCCTTCAGGCGGAGCATGAGCGTTACCTTAGTGAAAAAGTTTTTAAAAAGCCGGTCGTCGTATTCAACTATCCCGAGAAGATCAAATCCTTTTATATGAAACTCAATGAAGGTGGCGAGACAGTGCGGGCTATGGATGTTCTGCTTCCCAACCTTGGGGAAATTATAGGTGGTAGCCAGCGTGAAGAAAATTATGAAGTGCTACTACAGCGTATGAAGGATAAAGACCTTGACCCAAAAGAATACTGGTGGTATCTCGATCTTAGAAAATTTGGGTCGGCGCCTCACTCAGGGTTCGGGTTAGGATTCGAAAGACTGGTTCAGTTCGTCACCGGGATGGAAAATATCCGCGATGTAATCCCCTTTCCCCGAACTCCTAAACACGCAAAATTCTAGCCTCCAAGGCAAGGCTGACTAAGAGTTATGCGGGTAGGGTGAAATGGAAGGTAGTTCCTTTTCCTGATTCAGTTTCAAACCATAGCTTTCCCTGGTGGTTTTCTTCAATAATGCCTTTGCAGGAAAGCAGGCCTAATCCGTTTCCATCCTTCTTGGTGGTTAGCGTATCTTTGAAAAGATATCCTTGAACATCCTCCGGAATTCCAGAACCTTTATCCGTAATGCTGACCTGTAGGAACCCATTGTCGCGGATGACCCGGACATCTACCTTGCCATCTTCTTCTGTGACGTACCCAGCATTGATGATCAGGTTTTGCAGGACACGTTGGATATCCAATGGATTAAAAACTGCATCCAGGGAATCCCCTTCGGGAAGAATATTGATGGTTTTATTTTGTAATTGTTGGTGTGTGGTGAGCCCCGCTACGGTTTCTTTTATGACCGGCAAAATGGGATGTTTTG
This sequence comes from Nitrospina sp., assembly GCA_018673915.1. Classification (GTDB taxonomy): domain Bacteria; phylum Nitrospinota; class Nitrospinia; order Nitrospinales; family VA-1; genus LS-NOB. The sequence goes on from JABHBK010000042.1 coordinate 92,542, forward strand.
ACTTCACATATTCGGTCTTTATCTTTTTTATATGATTCAAACTGGAATCGAGAAGCTCCATAAGATTTGTCCGAACTGTTTCGACAACATGCTGACATTGCTCCATGTCTTCCAGCCCATCTCGCTTTGCATGCTTGGGATCGGTTCCTTGAAACATTTCGATCGAATCTTCAATGGTTAATTCAGCCAGTCCCAGTGTGCTGAGAAAATTGCGGATATCGTGTGTAAAAATACTCAATTTGCGCAGATCCTTCATCATTGTTTCGAGGTCGCTGCGAACGCGGCTCGATAAGGTACGCATGATGGAAAGGAGTGCCTGAGGCTCAGATGCCAGATAAGTGTGGAAATGTTCTTCATTTATTTCCATGAGCAAGGCATTCTCTTGTGCTCTGGCCGAAGCGGATCGTGCTTTGGACTCAATCAGCGACATTTCACCGAGGTATTGGCCGGGACCTAAAATCGCTATTTGTTTGGGGCCCTTGAAGACTTCGAGTTCTCCCTCAAGGATGAGATACATGGCATTTTCTAAGTCATCCTCATTGAAAAGAACTTCTTTAGGAGAAAGAGAAATTTCTCGGCAATGTTCTACCAATTGGGCCAAGGTAGACTCATCAAAAAAACTGAGCAGGTCAGTCTCTTTTAAAAGTTGGGTTTTTTTACTTATATCCATCTTGCAGGTATACCATCAATTACCCTCTAAGACAACATTGAGCGTTAAGAAGCGCCAACTTTTTATACAGCGCTTCTAATTAAAGTCGAGTGGCGAGGATGGCGGTTTCTATATGCTGGGTTTGAGGGAACATATCTATCACGCGGATTTCCTCAATTTTGTATCCCTCGAGGCGTTCGAGATCACGGGCGAGTGTCGATGGATTGCATGAAATATAAACTATTTGTTTGGGCTTGGACTTTAACAAAGTTTGAATAACCGCTTCTGAGCAACCTTTACGCGGGGGATCCACGATGAAAGTGTGAATGGGTTTATCTAAAGTAATGGCATGTTCTTCCACCGTTCCAGTAAGAAACTGGCAATTAGAAAGCCCGTTATTTTCAGCGCTCAACTTTGCATCTTCCATTGCGGGTTCATACTTTTCGATTCCGATAACATTTCTACCTTGTTTTGCCAACCATAGGGCAATGCCTCCCGACCCGCTATATGCATCGATTATGGTTTGGTCTTCAGCTTTCTCGGTCCATTGACTGATCAGGCTGTAAAGTTTTTCAGCCTGTTTGGAATGGATTTGAAAAAAGGAGCCAAGGGAAAGGTGAAAGGTCAGCTCTCCCAGTTTTTCGGTAAAATGGTTTTTGCCCCATAACACTCGGTTTTCGTTACCAAGGATCACATTGGTGTTTTTCAGGTTGGTATTTTGAATCATTCCGACAATGCCTAACTGCTTTAATACCTTCTCCTGAGTCAAGTCGGTTAGGAAACCTCTTGGAAACCTTCCTTTATATGTGACCAGCCCTACCAGAGTTTCCCCGGTGGATGTGGAATGGCGAATGATCAGTCCACGCAGAAGCCCTCGGTAATTACTTTCGTTATAGATGGAGATGTCATGCTTAATCAAAAGCTGACGAATCCATTCCTTGGTATCATTAATTGCTGGCAGGAGAATGTCACAGGTGGTTGAGTCTGCAATATTATGGGAGCCTTCGGCGTAAAACCCGATTGCAGGTTTTCCACCTTTCCCCTGTATGGCAAAACTACCTTTATTACGATATTCGTATCCAGAGTCCGCTGGGATGGTTTTGATATTTTCGGGAGTATCAAGACCGGCAATGCGTTGCAGACTGTCTTTGACAACTTGCACCTTGAACTGCAATTGTTTTTCATAATTCAGGTCTTGAAATTTACAGCCGCCGCATTTGAAAAAGACTGGGCAGGGCGGGTCGATACGGTCTTTTGACAATTCAATTCTTTTAAGTACATCTACTACGCCAAATCGCGGAGTGATTTTGATGACTTTTCCCAAGACCTTGTCTCCGGGAACTCCCCCAGGCGTGAACAGGGTGTAGCCCTCGTGTCGACACAGTCCGTCTCCACTGGAGGCAAGAGTTTCAACATCCAGCTCAAGCCGGTCTCCTCTTTTGACGGGAATATTCAGTTTCAGTTTTGCCATGGGCTAAAGATATCTCTTGAATTGTAGGAAGTGAAGAACCATAGCACCCAGCGGTTTGGTAAGCAAATGCTAATATGGTTGCAGGTCAAGTGGGGCAGTAAAGAGAGGGTATTGGGATAAAGGTGTTTTTAAGCTACTCGGCTTTCTGCCAGGCTTCAAGAATTTTTATTGCCCTGTCCTCATTGTGAAATTGATCGGCCTCTAGATCGTATCGAAGTATTAGCGTACCCAAAAACACATTGGGCACATTAAGTTGACGCGGAACGATGAGCACCGGAGTTACATTATTTCGGTTATGGCGCTCGATTAAATAATTTCGATAGGCCAGGGCCATTTGTTCCACTTCAGGTAAAGCTTGTTTTAAATCGTCTCGCAACCGAAAATATCGAATTTCTATAACGTAATGATGGTATGGGCTGATTAACAGAGCGTCCATAGTCAACTGGGTAAACCTGTCAGAGATGGTAATTTCTTCTTTCAGTTCATGGGGGCCGAAAGGCCCTTTTCCAGATTGCAGGGCTCGATGAACAGCCACATGAAACTTATGAGCTTCTTCCAATAAAAGGCGATTAGGGTCTTGGGGTTTATTATAAACGTCCCAAGGTTCGTGTTGTCCGTAAAGAGACTGAGTTTCGCCTTTCATCTCCTCTTCTTTGATTTTTAACTCACTCTTGCGTTTATTTTCAACTTCATCGGCGGTTGCTTTTTGGATTAAATATTGGTGGTGCTCCTTCCTGCGCCAAAGAAGTGCTCCGAGTTTTTCAATAAAGTGCAATTCGGTGATGAGAGCCGCAATGATGAAAATGCTCAGTCCATAAATAATCGGGTGATTGGCACCGAAGGACAATGAAATAACCATGAGACTGCCAAGTAACTTTATAGATAGGGCATCTCGGCGGGGTCGGTAAATGATGCGCAGTGTCACAATCAATACCGCTATGGCAAAAATCATTGCCAGAAGAGACTCACCCGTGGCGAACCATCTTGCCATGGATTCCATCATTCCCGAATCTGCTATCGATTTTTCCATGGCTGCGCTCCTTTTTTCCAAGACATGGGAAACCAAATAAAATTAAGCTTATTATAATGTCATTTACCAATATGCGAAGGGTATTTTAAACAGCCGGGCTGAAAGAGGGTGGTATACTTCTGAGCCATGAATGATTGCATTGCCATATTTGGAGCGATAAAAGAAGAAATTGCTGGCATCAAAGGGGCAATGAATATTTCAGATCGTGTACGTCTGGGTAAAACCGATGCCTGGCCCGGAAGGTGGGGGCAGCAGAATATTGTCCTGATCCGGTCCGGCGTGGGCAAGCAAAGAGCAGAGGATTCTGCTCTTCAAGTCATCGATCGTTTTCAGCCTAAGGCCTTGATCAGTACCGGCTATGCGGGTGCTGTCCAACCGGAACTGAATGTCGGCGACCTGATGATTGCTGATTCTATTAGGGAGGCGAATGCGGAAGAGGACAGGAAATATTTCCCTGATCCCAATTGGTTGGATCGTGCTCGAAGTGTTGTCTCTCCTGATGGAGTCAAGAAGGTTGTCGGCGGATTGCTTACCGTTAGTAATGTGATTCATGACCCCGCAATCAAGCGTGAACTTGGAAGGAATTATAGCGTTCAAGCAGTGGAAATGGAAACTTCGGCGATTGCCAGAGTGGCTGAAGATAAGAGCCTGCCTTGGTTATCTGTGCGGGTGATATCTGATAGTATTGACCAGGAACTCTTGGACAGCTCTTCGTTTTTGGGGAGTGATGGAGAAGTTTCAACTCTCAAGGCGGGATGGTATGTGTTGACGCACCCTGGTTCTCTCAAAAGTGCTTTGTCGCTTCGTACCCAAACTCAATTTGCGACACAGACCATAACAAAATTTTTATCTGACTTGTTAGGATAATTTTAAAATAGCTTCACGCATCTTCTGCGACGACTTTATTTCTGCCAGATTCTTTTGCCAGATAAAGTCTTTTGTCGGCGAGATCGATAGTTTTATCGATAGGAGCTTCGCCATTATATTTGCTGACCCCGAAACTCATGGTTACGTGAATTTCTTTTCCCTCATGCATGATGGATTGCGCGGAAATTTTTTCCCGGATTTTATTGCCAAGCTGGACCGCCCCCTTTATATCTGTTTCAGGAAGTAAAATTAGAAACTCCTCCCCTCCCCATCTTGAAATCTGGTCTATTTCTCGCTTTTCTGTATCCAGGAGTTTACTGATACTTACCAAAACAGCGTCACCCGCAGCATGACCAAAGGTGTCATTTATTTTTTTAAAAAAATCAATATCACCAAAAAGTATTGAAAAAGGCTTCTGACTTCGTTTGAAACGTGCGGCTTCATTATCAATCCGTTTCAAAAAGGTTCGCCGGTTAAACAGGCCGGTCAGCGGGTCTGTTTCGCTATCCTGGATTAATTTTTTGAGTGCGGCAGATAAAGTTAGGTGGGTTCTGACTCTTGCCAGGACTTCTTCCTGCCTGAAAGGCTTCATGATGAAGTCAACGGCTCCAGCCTCAAACCCCTTTACCACATCCTCGATATCTCCCTTGGCGGTAATAAAGATAACAGGTATGTTTTTTGACTCCTCGTCTTCTTTTAAGCGCTTGCACACTTCATACCCATCCATTTCGGGCATCATGACATCCAGCAATATCAAATCGGGTTTTAGTTTTGGGATTAAATCGAGGGCCATTTTTCCGTTGAGGGCCACTGAAATTTTGGCCCCAACTAGTGTGAGAGTTTTTCGTAAAACATTAATATTTTCTTTAGTATCGTCAACAATCATTATTGTCATGGAATCCGCTGGAAACCATTTTTCCATATGGAACATTCATCTCTCCTGCGTACTTTGCCACAGTTTTTTTTAAATGGGAATTATAATGGACAAAGCGCGACTTAGTGGTAGGGGGTTTTCATGACATGTGGGCAAAAATTGACGGAAAGTAGGGATAAACTGCACAAACCGAGAGGAAATTTGACTCAAAGAGCTATTGGTGGAGAATTGGTAGAGTGTTTATTTGGAATGACTTATGGGGTTTCTGCTGTTGGGAAAACAAAATGGCATAGAGATTGCTTTATATATTATTGAAGATTCGAACTGGCACTGCCACCTCCAACGGATTGGGTTTACCTCCAAGTGGCCCAATCCGTGGCGTGCCAAATCGATGGCTAACAAGTTTTTCTCTCCGGCTCCCTACCAAGGGAGCCGCCCTCCCCCCCTCTTTCTTTCCGCAATAGCTCAAATCAATTCAGTTTAAAGACATAATGCGTGTCACTTCCACTTCCACCTGGCCTGGGTCCACCTGTCAAAATATGGATTTCATCTTTCCATAAAACCGATGCTAATCCGTGTCGACCTGATGGCATGGGTTTAAAGGTTTTCCATTTATTTGTAGAGGGATCATATGCTTCATTTTCAACAAAGGTTCCTTGTCCAGATTCTCCACCGAATACATGGATCAAACCATTTAGAACCTGTGATGTGATACCGCTTCGGGCTGTAGGAAGAGGGGGGTGGCGATTCCACTTACCTGTTTTAATATCATAGGATTCATTAGCATCCAGATTATTGTTGTAGTCGACATCTACTCTTCCTCCAATGGCAAATAGTTTTTTGCCTGTCACGGAGACAGTAAGGTGGTCGCGTGCAGTGGGCATGGGAGAAAGAGTTTCCCAGGTATCTGTTTTTGGGTCATAGACTTCATGCGCAGGCGTATTGACCAAAGTCAGTAGTTTTCGGTGCGCGCCTCCAACCAAATGAATTTTCCCTTCAATCACTCCGGCTGAATGCGCTCCACGCTCCGTGGGCATGGGAGCTTTGGGTGTCCAGCGATGGATTTCTGGATCATACTCATAGTTAACATTTACGGGTCTCCATGTACCGGAATCAAATCCGCCTATGACATACAGTTTGCCGTTCACAACAGAAGCCGTTGTATGGTGCAGACCTCGAGGAAGGGGAATGATTCGACTCCATACCCCAGATTTAGGATTCCATACGTCTACATTTTTGGAAATTCCTTTTGGGGTGAATCCTCCGAACAAATAAATTTTATTATCGACAAGGGCGGAAGAAGACTCAGTTCTTTTTAAGGGAGTGGAAGCAAGCTCAACCCAAGTGCCATCGGCTTTTGAGGTAAGGGGGAAAAGAAAAATTCCGGCAAGGATAATGATGGAAATCTTTTTCATGGTTTCTTCCACTAAGCGTGGGGCCGGTCTGCTATTGCTTTATTTGGCGAGCAAAAAGTTGTTTCGGCTCAAATTAGTCTTTGCTAGTTGCCTTCCCTGCCAAGGGGCCTCGTACTATTTGATCCAGAGTGATTAACTGTTCCAGAAGTTCAGGCAGTAAATCGAGTTTCAACATATTAGGCCCATCCGATAATGCTTGATCAGGATCAGGATGGATTTCCATAAACAGGGCATCACACCCTACTGCTACGGCACCACGAGCCAGGTCGGGGATCATCTCTCTCTGCCCGCCACTCTTGGTGCCCTGACCACCTGGTTGTTGCAGGCTGTGAGTGGAATCAAAAATGACCGGATAGCCATACTCCCGCATCAAAACAAGGGAACGCATATCTACTACGAGATTATTGTAACCAAATGTTGCACCTCGTTCTGTAAGAAGAATATTTTTACTTCCGCTTTCTTCAAGTTTGTTTACGACATTTTTCATGTCCCAGGGCGCCATGAACTGCCCTTTTTTAACATTGATTGGTTTGCCAGTGCTGGCTGCTTTCACCAGAAGGTCCGTTTGACGGCAAAGAAAAGCGGGGATCTGCAAAACATCAAGCACTTCTGCCGCAGGCTCGACTTCTTCTTCCTTGTGAACATCAGACAAAATGGGAAGACTTAAATCAGTCTTGATCTTTTGCAGTATTTTTAATCCCTCTGTCATTCCTGGGCCACGAAACGATTGAATGGAAGACCGGTTGGCTTTGTCGTACGAAGCTTTAAAAATGAAAGGCACTCCCATATCTTCTGTAATGCGTTTGAGTTTTTCAGCAATGTCCCGGGTAATCTTTTCAGACTCAATTACGCAGGGGCCTGCGATCAATGCTAGCGGATTCTGCCCGCCAATATTAAAGGCACCTGTTGGAACAGGGTGAGTAATTTTAGGTGTGTTATTCATTCGCCGCCTCTATAAGGGCATCCTGTACTTCCTTTGAAATTGGAACGGGGTGAGGTACTTCAGAGCGGGGGGGTAGCCCCTCCTCAGCAAGAAGGCCCAGCAATATTTCGCGCACCTTTTCGTTATTGGAGGCCTTGTACACATTGGGGAACCCATTTGCAGTTATTTCAGCCAAATTGATATCTGGAAAATCATCGTTGAGAATAAAGATCAAGGGAATTTTCCGGAATTTTTTCTTTAAATTCATCAGGTGTTTGATCTCGTTTTTTTCCTTCCGCGGAACAAACACGATCAAGTCGCAATTTATCAATTCGGGTTTTTTGAAACAATCGTTGGGAGAGATGAATGTCATGACGGTGAAAACCTCTTCACTGAGAAATTTCGCCAATTGAATACGCTCACTCCTTATTGGATCAACAATAAATATGGTCTTGTAATCCATAAAACCTTTCTGAAATTGAAACCACTTGGCGTGGTGCCAAAGTGAAATAACTATTACCCCTTCGGGGCGCTAAGGTTAAATATCAGGTCCAAGAGCAACCGCGTGCTCGGCTAAATGGGTTATTGCCAGTCGCTACCCTCTCTAGAGGGACATTCTATCATTAAACGGATCAGCGGTAACTTAAAATCAGTCCCAGCTTGGTTGTGGGGTTTGCTTTATTTATTTCCCTGTGAAACAATAATATTAAGCTTAGACGGAAAACTTCCGACACTTTGGTTAGCCTGATGAAAAAACAAATTGGTTTCCTGCTACTGATTTGGTTTCTGATTGTTTCTCCCGCCCATTCTAAAGACCTTGTGATTGTTGTTAAAATTTCAGGGGCGATCAACCCCGCAGTTGCCGAATATGTTTCCCATGAAATCAGCCAGGCTAACGCCGATCAGGAAGCATTGATCGTCTTGCATATGGATACGCCCGGTGGCTTGGACACCTCCATGCGACAGATCATCAAGAAAATTCAGGGATCCCAGGTTCCCGTGGCCTCATTCGTTGCGCCGAGTGGATCGAGGGCAGCTTCAGCAGGAACGTTTATTACCATTGCTTCTCATATTGCTGCTATGGCACCCGGTACTAATATTGGTGCTGCCCATCCGGTAAATATGATGGGTGGGGAACAGGCGAAGACCATGGAGCAAAAAGTGGTCAACGATGCTGCCGCCTACATTCGTTCCTTGGCAGAACTCAGAAAACGCAACGCCCGCTGGGCGGAATTGGCAGTGGTCAAAAGCGTTTCCATATCAGCGGAAGAGGCCAAGCGGCTTAATGTAATTGATTTTATTGCTGGCGATGTGAAGGCACTGGCTCTTGCCGTTGATGGTAGGGAGATACAAGTTGCATCGGGCTCTGTCACGCTCAAGACGGGAGATCTCCCAATCGTTTATCACGAGATGAACCCTCGGCAAAGATTTCTGGATATTATTTCGAATCCCAACGTCGCATACATACTCATGATGCTTGGGCTAGTCGGTCTTTATTTTGAGTTATCCAGTCCCGGATTGATTCTGCCTGGTGTGATAGGCGCGATCAGTCTTATTCTCGCGCTCTATGCCATGCAGACTTTGCCTATCAATTATGCCGGACTTTTACTGATTCTTTTTGGAGTGATTCTGTTTATTGCTGAAATTAATATCATGAGCTATGGCCTGTTGTCGGTGTCCGGAGTGATCTCGATTTTTCTTGGGTCCACCATGCTGATAGATAGTGACGACCCTGCCTTGCAGATTTCCCGCGCCATCCTCTATCCTACGCTTGGCATGACTGTTGTTTTGTCTATAGGGATTATTGTCTTTGCTACCCGGACGCGGAACTTGAAAAAGCAGGGAGGGATAGAAGGAATGCTTGGAGAAACCGGATTGGTCAAAGAATCCCTGAATCCGCATGGACGTGTTCTGATCCACGGTGAGTTGTGGGAAGCCGAGTGTGAAGGTGAGATCGCAGAAGGGGAAAATGTTTCGGTCGATTCGGTAGAAGGGCTCAAAATAAAAGTCTCTAGAACGCAAAACTGCTAATCATAAAAAAACAGATTATGTCATATTATTCTTCCTGTCTTTGCCAACAAATTTTTCTTGGACTAAAAAGGTGACATGGATTCAGTCTGCCGGCTTTCTGGTTGCCGCGATAGTGGTCTATATTGTATTTCTGCTCCTGTTTGAAAATAAAATAATTTTCCACCCCTCCCGCTATCCGGAAGGTTATTGGGATCCCGCCTCTGTTGGTGTTCCGGCACAGGACATTTATTTTACTTCTGAAGATGGGGTGAAACTGCATGGTTGGTTCATTCCAGCCCCGAAGGCAGTCGCAACCGTGCTATGGTTTCATGGTAACGCCGGAAATATCAGTCATAGGCTGGATAATATTCAGCGATTGGCACCGCTCAATTTGAATATTTTTATTTTTGATTACCGGGGCTACGGGCGCAGTGAAGGCGAACCGGATGAACAGGGAATCTACAAAGACTCAAAGGCCGCCTACAAGACTGTAATAGGACTGAACTCAGTTTCTGTAGACACTTTGTTTTTGTTTGGTCGTTCATTAGGGGGCATTTGTGCGGTGGAAACGGCTTTGAATCACCCCGCGCGCGGCCTGATTCTGGAGTCGGTATTTACTTCTGCATCGGATATGTCGAGAAAGGTGTTTCCGTTGATTCCTCTTGGCTGGGGGATCCGATCCAAGTTGGATGCTATCGGAAACGTTCCTAACCTGAAGCTCCCCAAGCTGATCCTGCATGGCACGCGCGATGAAATCGTCCCCTACGATCTTGGGCGTAAATTATTTGACCATGCAGGTGAGCCGAAAAAGTTTTATCCCATCGAAGGGGCCGGGCATAATGATACATATACTATCGGCGGGCGCGACTATTTTGATACTTTGAACCGCTTTATCACCGAAACTCTGACAAACTCCAACAATAGGGGATGACCTCGCTGGAAATTTAGGTTACATTTTCCTTTGCAGAAAATTTTATTTAAAAAAACTTATCAGACATATATGGGAACATGACAGTTCGCGCAGACATTTTAAAGAATATCAAACGTGTGGTGATCAAAATTGGAAGCAGTGTCATTTCCAATCGAGATAAAGGCCGGTCTCCGTTGGAATGTGGATTGAGCAAGGACTGGGTGCGCCACTATGCGCGGAAAATAAAGGCCATCCGAGACAAAGGCTACGAGGTGGTGCTTGTTTCGTCGGGCGCCATCATGGCAGGACGGGAACGCCTGGAATTTGGCCGGACCGATTTAACTATTCCGGAAAAGCAGGCCTGTGCCGCCATTGGTCAGAGTTTCCTGATGCATACCTATGAAAAGGCTTTCGAGAAAAAGGGGCTGATGGTTGCCCAGATTCTTTTGAGCCACGATGACCTGGGAAACCGAAGGCGCTACCTGAATGCCAAACATACCATTGAGGCGCTTTTGGAGAAGGGCGTCATTCCTATTATCAATGAAAATGATTCGGTAACTGTTGAGGAGATAAAGATTGGCGATAACGATTCCCTTTCTGCCACCGTGTCCTGTCTGGTGGATGCACAATTATTGATTATTCTTTCTGATGTGGATGGCTTGTATGACAGAGACCCTTCTTTAAAAAATAAATCCAGCGCTGAAAAAGCGCAACTGATTTCACATGTCTCCCGGGTTAATGAAGACATCGAGAAAATTGCAGGAAAAAGCAATAATCGTTTGACGGTTGGGGGGATGCTCACCAAAGTTCGGGCCGCAAAAAAAACCATGAGTTTTGGCATTCCCGCATTGGTCGTCAACGGGCTGGACGAGAAGGTAGTCGAAAATATTTTTGCCGGTAAAGATGTGGGTACATTGTTCTGGTCTGGGAAAGGCAAGATTCGCGATCGTAAGCACTGGATCGCTCATACTCTGAAATCAACCGGAACACTGACTATAGATGAGGGAGCCCGGAAAGCCTTGGTGGAAAGAGGAAAAAGCCTCCTGCCTGCAGGACTGGTAAAGGTGAAAGGCAATTTTGAGTTTGGCAACGCTCTCACCCTCATAGATGAATCGGGCAAAGAAATTGGCCGTGGGTTGGTAAACTATAATTCCCGTGATCTTGAGCGTATTAAAGGTATGAAAACCTCTGCTGTGCGTAAACTGATGGAGGAATCCTTTTACGAAGAAGTTATCCACCGTGACGACCTTGTCATCTTTTAATCCACTCCCTCTAGTGGGAGGTTCTTCGCATGACTAAATGGTGGGAAAAGGAACCGATTCGGTTCGAATGTCAGGCCGATTGTTTCAAGTGTTGCGTTAAGCCGGGAATCGTACATTTTGATCGTGAAGATATTCGCAAAGCCGCTGACTTTATGAAAACCTCCCCGGCGGAATTTAAAAAAACCTACCTCACCCGTGATGAGGACTATTGGGTTCTCGAAGTGGGTGAAGAAGGCGAACCCTGTACCTTTTTGACCGATCAGGGATGCGGTATCCATTCTGCCAAACCCAAACAATGCCAGTCTTATCCGTTCTGGAGAGAAAATATGGACTCCAAACCCATGTGGAAGCTGGTTGGCGGATTCTGTCCCGGCATAGATATAGGACCCATGATCCCTCTGGGAACAATAAAATCCTTCCTCAAAAAATTCACTCACTAGCGTGAGAGGCTGTGATACTGCCTCATTAACTTCATGCCTCGAATGGGTAAACCGGGCAAGAGTTTATTGGGCCGAGACAACTCTTTTCTTGCCAAATAAAGATATTGCATCTTGCCTCCGGTCGCTGACCAGTTGACAAGGAGGGGAGGGGTGGGGATAATACCCCGCTGGGCGGAATTCTAACTGTTTTTTTTGCTTATCTGGAGAGGTTTATGCCGGTTGCGGTTGTCGTAGGTATGCAGTGGGGCGATGAGGGGAAGGGCAAGATTATTGACCTGCTCGCCGAAAATGTGGATGTCGTGGCACGCTATCAGGGCGGCCATAATGCCGGCCATACTATTTGTTTCAATGAGAAACAATTTGTCCTGCATCTCATTCCATCCGGAATTTTTCATGAAAACAAATTGTGCGTGATAGGTAATGGGGTGGTGCTGGATCCTCAGGCTTTGGTGGATGAAATGCGCCAGTTGGAGGAAACCGGAATTGATCTGGAAGGAAGGCTGGTTATCAGTGACCGGGCCAATATCATCATGCCTTATCATGGCACCAGCGATAAAGGTCGGGAGAGCGGAGGTGGATTTCAAAAAATTGGAACCACGGGTAGAGGAATCGGCCCCTCCTACGCTGATAAAATTGCCAGAGCGGGAATTCGTACCTGTGATCTCCGGGATGAAACCTACCTGAAAGAACGGTTGCAGGCCAACTATCAGGAGAAACAAAAGATTTTAAAAAGCCTTTACGGGAGTGAGTTGCCTGAATTCAATTTTCTGTTTGATGAGTTGATGAGTTATCGCGAAACCATTTTGAAATATATTGCCGATACCCACATTCTCATGCGCGACCAGATTGCTCAGGGAAAAGATATCTTATGCGAAGGGGCGCAGGGAACCATGTTGGATGTGGATCATGGCACCTACCCGTTTGTGACTTCTTCCAATTCAACTTCCGGCGGTGCTTGCACCGGCCTCGGTATTCCACCTACTAAAGTGGACCGGGTACTGGGCGTGATTAAGGCTTATACTACGCGAGTCGGCGAAGGTCCCTTCCCGACCGAGTTGTCGGATGGCGATGGCGAGCGTCTGGGTAAAGTCGGACATGAGTTTGGCGCGACCACTGGCAGGCCCCGGCGGTGCGGATGGTTCGATGCCGTGGTTGCCAGATATGGGATTCACCTCAATGGGATTGATGCGCTGATCCTCACCAAAATCGATGTGCTGGATGGATTCAAAACCATCAAGGCTTGTACCGGTTATAAATATAAAGGAAAAATATTTCCGGATATGCCTGCTGACCCGGAAATTGTGCAAAATTGCGAGCCGGTCTATACAGAATATGAGGGCTGGTCGGAAAGTACAGTTGGGGTTCAGAAATTAGATCAGCTACCCGACAATGCCAGACGCTATATCGACGAATTGACCAAACTTCTTGAAACCCCGTTTATGATGATCTCCACCGGACCAGACCGGGAACAAACCATCCAACTCGATCCACTGTTTTAATCCTGATAAACTCCTAAACGTTCCTGCTCCGTACCCTTGTTATTTTTGATATAATTATTGGTGTACCCTATTTGAAGGTTTGCTTATGTTGACCATTGTCATATTGGTTTTTGCCTGCCTGTTTTTTTATTTCGTGGGTTACCGTTCCTATGCCACAAGGCTGGATCGGGAATTGATTCGGCCTGAAGCCAATCGGGAAACCCCCGCCATAAAACAAAACGATGGGGTGGACTATGTACCCAGCAAACCCTTAGTCTTGTTTGGTCATAACTTTGCGTCCATCGCTGGAGCGGGTCCAGTTATTGGCCCGATCATTGCCATGCACCATTTTGGCTGGGCGGTTACGCTGGTATGGATCATGCTGGGCAGTGTCTTCATCGGTGCGGTTCACGATTACCTGACCCTGATGGTCTCAGTGCGCAATCGTGGCAGTTCCATTGCCGATATTGCGGAGACCACCATGGGATTCCGGGCCAAAGCCGTGTTCGCCATTTTCCTTATTCTGGCCATGTTGTTGGTGATCGCCGTCTTTGGTGTGGTGGCCGCCAAAACTCTCATCGCACAACCCGAAATGGTGTTCCCCACTTTCGCCATCATTCCCGTTTCAATGATCCTCGGCTGGTGCATTTACAAAAAGAATTGCGATCTTAAAATAGCCTCCGCCCTTGCGGTGCTGGCGATCATTGTAAATATATTTATTGGATTCAAAATCCCACTCCCCTTGCCGGATGAAGGAGTGATGGGACTCTCCCCGCTTTTATTCTGGTTCGTTATATTGATGATCTATGCGGGGGTGGCCTCGATCTTGCCGGTGCAAACGCTTTTGCAACCGCGCGATTATTTGTCGACTTATATTTTGTTTGGCTCCATGTCACTGGGAATCATTGCACTGTTATGGGTTGCACCTGGATTGAACACACCGGTTTGGCGGGGCACAATGTCTGAAGTACAGGGGCCGGTCTGGCCGATGTTGTTCGTGTTGGTGGCTTGTGGCGCGGTTTCCGGATTCCACTCTCTCGTTGCGGGGGGAACCACTTCAAAGCAATTGGCTAATGAAACTCAGGGCAAGCCCATTGCTTACGGCGGCATGCTCACCGAGGGGGTGGTCGCGGTCGTTACCGTCCTCATGGTGGGTGGCGGACTTTATTGGGTCGCTCCGGAAGGTGGAGGAGTCGATATGGCCCAGTTGGGATTCCGCGAGACTCTGCAATCCGGCGGATGGATTCTGGCTTTTGGCAACGGATACGGTAACGTGGTGCACCAGATGTTGCCGGTTTTGAGTTTTACTTTTGCCTCGATGATCGCGGTGTTGGCTTTGAACACTTTTGTACTGACCACTCTCGATACAGCCGTGCGTATTACACGTTTTCTGGTGCAGGAGGCTTTGGGCAATCAGATGCCGGTATTTCGTAATAAATATGGGGTGACGGTAGTCGTGGTGTTTGTCGCCTACCTGATTGGAGCCACCGATGGCTGGCAGAAAATCTGGCCCATTTTTGGCGCGACCAACCAGCTGATAGCTGCGGTGGCCCTGTTTGTAGTGGCTACCTGGTTGATGGCGGTCAAGCGGCCCACACATTATGTGCTTTACCCCGCCGTGTTCATGGTGGTGACTACCATCGCCGCGCTGGGTTGGCAGGCCTACCAGTTTTTTACCGCTCCAGAGCCCAATGTGTTTCTGGGTACGGCGTCGGTGGTGCTTATCGGACTGGCTGTATTTGTCGCCTACGAGGCCATGCAGTCCCTAAAGGGAAGAAGGGTAATCACTATCCAGACTACGGAGATTCCTTCCAGCGCTGAATAACCCAGATAATATTTGGCACCCGTAATTGAATAGTTTAATATGATGCTTATCCATTAAAGCATAGGAGTTTCTTTGTTGTGAAGATCAGTGAAGTCCTGGCCATTCAGGCAAAAATGAATGATAAAAAAGCACCGGCTAAAAAACCCAAGCCCAAAGCAAAACCCAACCTTAAAAAAGCTTTGAAAGTGGTGCGCACGAAAGAAACTCCGAATCCTAATGCTTTGCAGTTTGTCATCAACGGAGTGATTCTTGATGACGGCAATATTTCTTTTGCCAACAAAAAAGAAGCGGAAGGGGACAAAATGGGGACCGCCTTGTTCGAGCGACCCGGTGTGATCAACGTGTTTGTCATGGATAACTTTGTTACCGTGACGAAAGACGATAAGACCAGTTGGGTACCCCTCAAAGACAGAATTTGGAAAACCATTGAAGAGACGGTGACCTTCTATCAGGCCGAAGGTAAGATTCAATTGAGCGAGGTCGATGTGGTCAACTTCGCCAACCTCGATAACGAGAAGAAGCTTCAGGGAATCGAAATGGTGCTCAACCGTTCGATTCGCACTAACCTTGCGCAGGATGGTGGCGGAGTGGAACTCAAAGGTATAGACGGTGACGAGGTCAGCATCCATTACCAGGGAGCCTGCGGCAGTTGCCCGACTTCGACCAGTGGAACCCTGCAATACATCCAAACCCAACTGCGCCAGCAGTTGCACCCCAAACTTACTGTTAAATCGGTCTAACCAGCGAGCCGCTGGTGGCAGTGGGAACTAGTATTAATGATCTGTCATGCCTCTATAACTCCTTTCCTCTTCATTTGTCGGTGAATGCATGAGCAAAAAAGACATCCATATACTTATCAAACTTTCCAGGAAATGTGGGGAGAGTATTTGTGATGCAGGGACTTTTGAAGAATGGCAAACAAAATTTCTTGTTATGAAATGGAAATATAAAGGCAATGCGTTTGCCCATAAATTTCCAGGCTCACAAAAAACATCCACCATCAATCACCAGTATTCCCAAATGCGCAAAAACTTGCGGGCAAGCGGTTTAGGTCCCCCCAACGAGTATGCTACAGAATTTACGGGTTCTGATGAACAACGGGAATTGCTGGAAGAACTTTGGCTTCACCTCGGCACGGATGACGAAGGTGAAACCCCCTATGGCGGCGATGTGGGTAGATGATGAATAATTCCCCGCAATGTAATTGCATCATTGTGCAAATTTAGTCCAGATTGTAACCTTTACCCAATCCCCAGTTAACACAAGTCTTTTTAGATAGAAAACAGGGTTTAAAGGTAAACATGCTGTTAAAGTTCATTGCGCAATTCCTTAAACAAGGCAAAGCACATCCCTATCATTATTAGCGCGAAGGGGAGTCCAGAAGCTATGGCGGCAGTTTGTAAGGCTTGTAAACCACCGGCCAATAGCAATACTGATGCAATCACACCTTCGGTCACTGCCCAGAAAACTCTCTGGTTTCTAGGTGGGTCCTGTTCGCCTCCAGCAGTCAATATGTCGATCACCAAACTACCTGAATCTGACGAAGTCACAAAAAAAGTTACGATGACTAATGTGGACAAGGCCGCGGTAAATTTTTCCATGGGGAGGTAGGCCAAAGTTTCAAACAGGGCGGTGCTGACGTTTGCAGAAACGGCTTTGGCAATAGGGGCACCTTCAAATATTTCCAAATAGAGAGCGGTGCCGCCGAAAACGCTCAACCAAATAAATGTAGCAAGCACTGGAGCGAAGAATCCTCCTATAATAAATTCGCGGAGGGTCCGTCCTCTGGAAATACGTGCGATGAACATTCCCACAAACGGTGCCCAGGCTATCCACCAGCCCCAGTAGAAAATAGTCCAGCTGGCCTGCCAGTTCGGTTTTGCGACCCATTCGCTCCAATAACTGAAATAAAAAACATTGCTGACATAATCTTTCATTCCATTTCCAAAAGTTTGCAAGATAAACTTTGTTGGACCGAGGATAAATATAAAGGCAACCAGAATTATGCTTAAGCAAATATTGAAATAACTGAGTCGACTGATGCCTTTCTCAAGTCCTAGCACCACTGACCCAGTGGCGCATGCGGTGATGAGGCCAATCAAAACAATCTGTGTCATTTTGGTTTCGGGGCAGTCACCCAGAAAGTTTAGGCCGGAATTAACTTGCATGGCTCCCAACCCCAGAGAGGTGGCTACGCCAAACATCGTTCCTACAACGGCGAATATATCGATAGCATGTCCCCATGGCCCATAAATTTTATTTCCCAGTAAAGGATAGAAACAGGATCGAATGGTTAAAGGCAGGCCTTTTCTAAAAGAAAAGTAGGCGAGGGAAAGCCCGACGACCATGAAAACGGCCCAGGCGTGCAGTCCCCAGTGAAAATATGTGATTCCTATAGCTAGATTGGCAGGAGATAGCGGTGAATCGGCGATGGGAGGATTGGTGAAATGCTTGATCGGCTCGGCGATGCTCCAAAATACTAGTCCGATCCCCATTCCTGCGCTGAACATCATGGCAAACCAGGTTGTATAGCCAAATTCAGGTTTGTCATCGGGTTGCCCTAAACGAATGCGGCCAAATCGACTGAAGAGAAGAAACAATATAAAAAGAAGGAACAGGGTGGTGGAAATTGTGAACACCCAACTAAAATCCTTCACAATGGTGGACTGAACCATATCAAAAATCTTTTTGGATGATTCGGCAAACCAGATTGCGATCAAAGTAAAACCCAACATGATGATAGCCGATATAACAAATACTGTAGGATTGGTTTTTTTAAAAAACAGAACCGGTTGGATTTTTATTTTAGATTCCATGGGGGAGGAGGAACTCTGGTTGGAAACAGGGTTGATAATGAAGTTTTTTTAAATCTATAAGTGAAATTTTTAGAAAAATAAATTTTTCATCATCTTTTAACCATATCACCTAAGATCTTTTAACCATATCACCTAAGCATCTAAAAATAAAACGGGTAGGCTGATTTATTTTGCACAATGCATGTTAATTTATTTTTTTAAAAAAGTGATGCCTTGCCCATCCCGCTATTTTAGTGTATATTGTAGCCCTACAATGAAATTCCAAAAGGGTCAACCCTTATTATATAAATCCAAATAGTTTATTTGGGCGTTTGTTATTGTTTCTAATACAGGAGGAATGATTGCATCTGAATGCTATCCCTGAAAGCAATTTATGAGGAGGCATTCATGAGTACTACTACTGAAAAAACGGCTGTTGATAAAGCTGGAGAATATTACAATAGCACTCCCGCTGATGAATTTTATTTTAAAATTTGGGGCGGTGACCACATCCACGTAGGAATTTACAATCACTCCAAAGAGCCCATCAAAGATGCCAGCCCAAGAATTGTA